>NZ_CP012544.1:1398591-2097887 GCF_004803815.1 Campylobacter showae
CAAACGCTTCGCAGAGCTAACGTCATCAATTAACCTTCGAGCACCGGGCAGGCGTCACACCCTATACATCCTCTTACGAGTTAGCAGAGTGCTGTGTTTTTGGTAAACAGTCGGGAGGGACTCTTTGTTGTAACCTTCAATGCTTACGGAGTAAATCCTTCACAAAGTTAGGCACACCTTATACCGAAGATACGGTGCTATTTTGCAGAGTTCCTTGAAGAGAGTTCTTCCACGCGCCTTAGAATACTCATCCCACCCACCTGTGTCGGTTTACGGTACGGGCAACTATAACTAAACTTAGAAACTTTTCTTGGCTCGACAGTATCAGCAATTCGCTATCCATTCCGAAGAACTTCAAACGCCTGTGGGGTCTCGGCTTAAAAAGATCCGGATTTGCCTGGATCTTAACCTACACCTTTCGACTAGCACTACCATCCGCTAGCTTGCTTAACTCTAAGCGTCCTTCCATCGCACATTATAGTTGGCATTGGAATATTAACCAATTTTCCATCGCATACCCCTTTCGGACTTTGCTTAGGACCCGGCTAACCCTACGATGACGAGCATCGCGTAGGAAACCTTGGGTTTACGGCGTTGGGGATTCTCACCCCAATTATCGCTACTCATGCCTGCATGCTCACTTGCATTCGCTCCAGCGCTCCTTACCGGTACACCTTCGACGCTGAATGCAACGCTCTCCTACCACTTAGTAAAACTAAGTCTAAAGCTTCGGTACTCATTTTAGCCCCGTTATATTTTCCGCGCAGAATCACTAGACCAGTGAGCTATTACGCTTTCTTTAAAGGATGGCTGCTTCTAAGCCAACCTCCTGGTTGTTTAAGTAACTCCACATCGTTTTCCACTTAAATGAGATTTAGGGACCTTAGCTGTTAGTCTGGGTTGTTCCCCTCTCGACGACGGATTTTATCACTCGCCGCCTGACTGCCATGATTACACACTAGGTATTCGGAGTTTGATAGGGTTTGGTACATTGGTGTATGCCCTAGCCCATTCAGTGCTCTACCCCCCAGTGTTACTACATGACGCTATACCTAAATATATTTCGGAGAGAACCAGCTATCACGATGTTTGATTGACCTTTCACCCCTATCCACAAGTCATCCCATGGCTTTTCAACGCCAGCGGGTTGGGTCCTCCACCGGCTCTTACACCGGCTTCAACCTGCTCATGGATAGATCACATCGTTTCGGGTCTGCAGCATCTGACTAAACGCCCTATTAAGACTCGCTTTCGCTACGGCTCCGGGTTTCCTTAACCTCGCCAGACACCACAACTCGCAGGCTCATTATGCAAAAGGCAGTCCATCACACGTCATAAAGAATCGTGCTCTGAATGATTGTAAGTAAATGGTTTCAGGTTCTATTTCACTCTGATCACCTCAGTTCTTTTCACCTTTCCCTCACGGTACTTGTGCACTATCGGTCTAGTAGTAGTATTTAGGGTTGGATCGTGGTCGACCCAGCTTCAGACAGAATATCACGTGTTCCGCCCTACTCAGGATACTGCTAAGCAAAACAAAGCTTTCATATACGGGAGTATCACCCTCTGTGCTTAATCTTTCCAGATTATTCTATTAGCTAAGTTTAGTCTATATCGCAGTCCTACAACCCCGTTAGTAAACTAACGGTTTGCCCTCTTACGCGTTCGCTCGCCGCTACTAGCGTAATCTCTTTTGATTTCTTTTCCTGAGGGTACTAAGATGTTTCAATTCCCCTCGTTCGCTCCATAATAGGTAGTTAAGCTCGCGCTTAACTGGGTTGCCCCATTCAGAAATTCCCGGATCAAAGCCCCTTGACGGCTCCCCGAGACTTATCGCAGCCTGGCACGTCTTTCATCGCCTCTACTAGCCAAGGCATCCACCACTTACTCTTAGTAGCTTACCTTTTATTAGTATATAATATATTCTAATTCGCATCACTTCCTTGTTAAAGGTAACTTGTAAATTTAAGATTTCAAAAACGAAGTCTCAAACCCAATATCTATTACGAAATTTAAATCTCTGGCTTTTAAGACGGAAAGCATTGACTAATACCTAGGTAAGTTTTAAATCCTATGATATCTTGTGACGTCAAACTTCTGCATTAAGCAAATAAGCAAGATCTTTAAATCTTTAACAAGTCCTGTAAAATTGTTTTATTTATTAAAACTTGATTGTGACTTTTAACAATGATAAACTAAATAACGTTTAGACTTCTCAGCTTGGTAAAGCCAAGCTTGCGACAAGGAGCTTCGCTCCCTTGACCCACCTAAAGCACAAAATTGCTTACGCAATTTCGTAAATTTAGAAGAATAGTCGTTTCCTAAAGTCTAATTAGAAAGCTTGAGTAAAAAGTCCTCTAATTAAACTTTATCTATTATGTTAAACTAATCATGGTGGAGAATAGCGGGATCGAACCGCTGACCTCCTGCGTGCAAAGCAGGCGCTCTCCCAGCTGAGCTAATTCCCCAATTAAATTCTCTGGTGGGCCTAACAAGACTTGAACTTGTGACCTCACCCTTATCAGGGGTGCACTCTAACCAGCTGAGCTATAGGCCCCTAAAGGTTTGTGTCAATCTTTCAAAACTAAACAAGGTCGATTGAGTAGATTATCTATAGCGATAACCTAAATTTTCCTTTGACGAATATCTTGTGAGAGAATATTCGTTGTACTCTAGAAAGGAGGTGATCCAACCGCAGGTTCTCCTACGGTTACCTTGTTACGACTTCACCCCAGTCGCTGATTCCACTGTGGACCATAACCGGTTTGGTATTTGGGCTTCGAGTGAAATCAACTCCCATGGTGTGACGGGCGGTGAGTACAAGACCCGGGAACGTATTCACCGTAGCATGGCT
Organism: Campylobacter showae; assembly: GCF_004803815.1. Taxonomy (NCBI): domain Bacteria; kingdom Pseudomonadati; phylum Campylobacterota; class Epsilonproteobacteria; order Campylobacterales; family Campylobacteraceae; genus Campylobacter; species Campylobacter showae. Next base: position 1,401,446 of record NZ_CP012544.1, read on the forward strand.
GATCTACGATTACTAGCGATTCCGGCTTCATGGAGTCGAGTTGCAGACTCCAATCCGAACTGGGACATATTTTATAGATTTGCTCCATCTCGCGATATTGCGTCTCATTGTATATGCCATTGTAGCACGTGTGTCGCCCCGGACATAAGGGCCATGATGACTTGACGTCGTCCACACCTTCCTCCTCCTTGCGAAGGCAGTCTCATTAGAGTGCTCGGCCGAACCGTTAGCAACTAATGACGTGGGTTGCGCTCGTTGCGGGACTTAACCCAACATCTCACGACACGAGCTGACGACAGCCGTGCAGCACCTGTCTTAACATTTCTGCAAGCAGACACTCTTCCATCTCTGGATGATTTGTTAGATATCAAGTCCGGGTAAGGTTCTTCGCGTATCTTCGAATTAAACCACATGCTCCACCGCTTGTGCGGGTCCCCGTCTATTCCTTTGAGTTTTAATCTTGCGACCGTACTCCCCAGGCGGTATACTTAATCCGTTAGGTGCATTACTGCCTCGACTAGCGAAGCAACAACTAGTATACATCGTTTAGGGCGTGGACTACCAGGGTATCTAATCCTGTTTGCTCCCCACGCTTTCACGCATTAGCGTCAGTTAAGTTCCAGCAGATCGCTTTCGCAATGGGTATTCTTCTTGATCTCTACGGATTTTACCCCTACACCAAGAATTCCATCTGCCTCTCCCTTACTCTAGATTATCAGTTTCCCAAGCAGTTTAACGGTTAAGCCGTTAGATTTCACAAGAGACTTGATAATCCGCCTACGCGTCCTTTACGCCCAGTGATTCCGAGTAACGCTTGCACCCTCCGTATTACCGCGGCTGCTGGCACGGAGTTAGCCGGTGCTTATTCCTTGGGTACCGTCATAATTCTTTCCCAAGAAAAGGAGTTTACGCTCCGAAAAGTGTCATCCTCCACGCGGCGTTGCTGCTTCAGGGTTTCCCCCATTGAGCAATATTCCCTACTGCTGCCTCCCGTAGGAGTCTGGACCGTGTCTCAGTTCCAGTGTGACTGATCATCCTCTCAGACCAGTTACGCGTCATAGCCTTGGTAAGCCATTACCTTACCAACTAGCTGATACGATATAGCCCTATCCATTACCGAAAAACTTTCCCGTATCTACTTATATAGATACGGAGTATAAGGTATTAGCAGTCGTTTCCAACTGTTGTCCCTTAGTAATGGGCAAGTTAGCTATATATTACTCACCCGTGCGCCACTAAGATTAAATAGCAAGCTACTTAATCTCCGTTCGACTTGCATGTATTAGGCACGCCGCCAGCGTTCACTCTGAGCCAGGATCAAACTCTCCATATTAAATTACCTAAATCATTAAAGATATTAGGATTTTATTATGAAGTTTTAATCAAAAAACTTTAATTTTATTAATTAGTTTTATCTCTTATCTACTTTCCAAGGAAAGCCTGATAAAAGATTGGCTCAATCGATCACTTGTTTAGATTTCAAAGATTGACTAATTAGTTTAACAGTGTTAATTTAAAAAACATAATTTAAGAGCTAGTTTCAAAAACTCTCAAAAATTAGAGAGTTGTTTATTTAACTCAAAATTAAAACTTACGATATTAAAAGAAAAGGCTTTATTAACGTGAAAGTTAAAGGTGGTTTCTCAATTCGTGAGCTGGAATTATACAAGCAATATGCTTAAAAGAAGCTGAAGGAATGAACCAAAATTGTATAATTTTTAATTTTGTGGACGGTTTGGAAAAGTAACCTGTACAAAACCAGTTTCAGGTGTTATAGTTATAGTTGCGGTTCTTCGTGCCGTACTCAAAACTATTTGACAGTTTTGTCCATTGTAAACCAACCTATTATAACCCCTAGTTGCACCACCGCCATTAGGAGTACTTACACTTCTCATAGGTCTTCCAAATTCATCAAAAGATAAAGTCTGCAAGCCAGCCTGTCCACATACACCGCGAAACTGAACATTAGTTATTCCAAAATTTGTCGTCAAATTATATTTATTGCTGACATTTGCGCAATCAGCATTCGGGATACCAGCCCATCCTGAGCTCATAAATTTATTCGGATCCAATGGGTCTCTTGCAACTTCGTTTGCCGAATTTAAATTACCCGTTGTAGCTCCATCATCATGATATACGCTATATCTCCATTCGTTTGCACCCCCGCAAAATGCAGCCTGAGTAAAAGTTATACTCCATCTCTTTCTAAACCAGTTGGCATCAGTAGGGTCAAATTTGCTATCCTGCATAGCTAGGTGCTGAGTATAGCGGATATGAGACACCACTTGATCGGCAGCTTCGGCGATATGATCATCGTTGATTCTTGGTAGCGCAGCGGCGGCTATTATTCCTATTACTACAATCACAACAACAAGCTCTAGCATAGTAAAGGCTTTTTTCATTAAATTTATCCCCTAATCATCTTTTATAATTTTAAAATTTGCGATTTTTACGCCAAATTTATAGACCGCTATATTACCATAATTATCTTTCTGGTCCAAAATTACTAATCGCAAATTTGAGTCCGGCTGTGTATCTATGCCGTAAAATTTAAGTCTCAAGGCTAGCTTTTTATCGTCTGTGAAAATTTTTTCCACACCTTCGTTTTCTAACTCCCTTGCAAGCTCTTTTGCTACGTGATATCTGTAAACAAAATGCTTGGTCGGATCTTTTAGCACGCCGTAAAGCATTTCGTTAAAAAGTACAAACAAAAACCCAACGAGCAAAGAAACCACGGCAAATGAAGCTAAAATTTTATACCCACGTCTAAACATCGGTAGTCTCACGCGGTACGAGCTAAAAAATACCCGAACCAAAATCGGCACCGAAATAACGCAAAAAGGCAAGTAGTTTTCGAGTTCCAGGCGCTGTCTGATCGACAAAAACAAGCAAAACAAAAATGCAGTTATGCAGACGAACCAGAGTAAATTTTTAGCCTCTTTTATCCAAATTCTATACATAGCATATACGAAATAGACAAAAATAAAAGGCGAAAATGCGGCTGCAAAGATGCTTACGGTATCAAGCAAATGGCCGCTAGGCTTGCCGCCGGAGTTAAATCCGTAAAGATAGAAACAAAGCGCGAAAAGCAGCGCCGAGGTCCACGCCATCCTAGCGTCGCGTCTATAAACTCCGAAAATAAAAATCGCCGAAAAATAAACCAAAAACGCGCCGCTAACAAAAGGCAACACGCATAAAAGCGCGTAAAAAGCTAGCATTTTGCGCAGCTGATAAAGATAAATACTTAAAAGCGAAAGCGCAATTATGATGCCGGCGTCGTTTACCAAGATCGCCGACGCCATCGTCGCAGGAAGCAGTATAAACACGACCGCGCTTACTACTCGGTCAAATTTGCGTTTTAAAATTTGCTTTGAGACCTTGTATAGCAGCGCGACGCTAAAAATGTGGCAAATAACAAAAGGAAGGCGCAAGGCATAGTCGTTTTGTCCGAAAATCTCAACCGAAGCTCTAGCCAAAACGGCTGAAATTTTAGGCGAGTTATAAAACGCATCCGCCTCGTAGTAGCTAATGCTAAGCGTGCTAATCGCGTACGACAAAAAGCAAAAATCTATAAGGCAGATGATAAAAAGTAAAAACGTTTCCGAGCGCAACATGGCTAAAATTTGGGCTTAAATTTGCTCTTCCCAGAAAAACTCTATCCACTCGTGTGCCTCTCTTACCGTAAAATCAGGCAACAAAAGCGCTTTTCGTTTATAAAATATAGTCGCGATCTTTAGCTCGATATGCGGGAAGCGCCTTAAAAGCTCTTGTTTGATAGCTACCATGCTCTCTCCCGTGTCGATCATGTCGTCCACTATCAAAATTTTATTAAATTTAGATAGGTCAGGGATGTTAAAGATATCGATGGTATCGAGCTTTTGCGTCTCTTCGTAGTGGATTGAGTTTAGCGTAAAAAGATTGCGGTTATTTAGCAAGCTCGCTAAAAAGTGCCCCAAAGTAAGCCCGCCGCGGGCGATCGCCAAAATCACCTCGGGCTCGAAATTTGCTTTGATATCCCGCACCATTATTTTTACGTCTTTGTGAAATTCCTCAAACGGATACTTTAGCATATTTTCTCCTTAATGCACTAAAAATACAATAAAACTAATGAGCGCAAGCACTATGACGCCGATATTTACGTATTCCCACTCGCGCCTCATGATGCGAACCAGCAAATACGCCATAAATCCAAACGAAAGCCCCGTCGTGATCGAGTACGTAAGCGGCATCAAAATAACTATCAAAAACGTCGAGATAGCGATGGCCGGATCTTTAAAATTTATATTTCCAAGCTCGCTAAACATCAGCACGCCCACCATCACGAGTATCGGATATATCGCGTTTGAAGGGATAGCTTTAAAAAGCGGCAGCATAAAAATCGTAAGCACGAAAAATAGTCCGCAAAATACCGCCGTTAGTCCCGTCTTGCCGCCCTCTTCTACGCCGCTAGCGCTCTCGGCAAACGACGTCGTAGTGCTAACGCCTACTAACGAGCCGGCTACCGTAGCTACCGCATCGGCTTCGAGGGTTTTTTCTAGTTTTTCGACGCCTTTTTGGTTGCTCTCGTCAAAGATTCCCGCCCTATTTCCCACGCCAGCTAGCGTGCCGATAGAGTCGAAAAGATCGGTTACGAAAAATGTAACGATCACCGGAAGCAGCGCGAAAGATAGCGCGCCCATGATGTCAAGCTCTAAGAATATCGGCGAGATCGAAGCCGGTAGCGAGATAAATTCTTTCGGATACGGCGCGATACCAAAAATCCAAGCGACCACCGAGGTCGTAAATACAGCGATGATAAAGGCGCCCTTAACCTTCCACGCCCAAAAAAGTATAACGAAAAATAGTCCCACAAAGCCCAAAATAACGTTTGGATCTTTTAAATTTCCAAGTCCGACCAGCACGGCGTCGTTATTTACGACTACGCCCATTTGCTGAAGCCCCACAAAGGCGATAAAGGCGCCTATGCCCGCGCTTATCGAGCGTCTGACGTCATCGGGAATTGATTTTAAGACCCAGATTCTAAAATTTGTAAAAGATAGCACGACGAAAATTATACCCGAGATGAAAACTACACCCAGAGCCGTCTGCCACGGTATCTGCATACCAAGCACGAGGCCAAATGTAAAATACGCGTTTAGTCCCATTCCCACGCTCATGGCCACCGGCGTGTTCGCCCATACGCCGTTTAGCACGGTAGCGATCACGGTGATGAGCGCCGTAGCCGTGATGAGCGCATCCATAGGCATGCCGGTTTTGCTCATGATTATCGCGTTTACCGGCACGATATACATCATCGTTAAAAAGGTCGTGAGTCCCGCGCTAAACTCGGTCTTTACGCTAGTGCCGTTTTGCTTGAGTTTAAAAAAATCCAATTCCGCCTCCTTAGTTATCGTAAATTTTTAGTTCGTTATATAAGCTATCTCGCTCTACGGGGACAAAGCCCGACGTCTGAATGAGATCGGTAAAATTTCTAAGACTCATACCGCTTGCCGACTTCGCTCCGGCCGCGCTTTGGATACTCTCTTTTTCTATCGTGCCGTCTAAATCATCAGCGCCAAATTCCTGCGCGACCATCGCTAAATTTATAGTCGAGGTCGCCCAGTATGCCTTGATGTGCGCGACATTATCAAGCACCAGACGCGAGATAGCAAAGGTCTTTAAAATTTCGGCCGAGCCGGGATAGTTTTCCACTTTTAGATAGTTGTTATCGCGCTGATAAACCAGCGGGATAAAGGCGTTAAATCCGCCCGTTGTATCCTGTAAACCTCGAATCCTTAGTATATGATCGATGCGGTTTTGCCTGCTTTCTACGTGGCCAAACAGCATCGTAGCGTTACTTTCTCTGCCTTTTTCGTGCCACAGGCGGTGGATTTTGAGCCAGTTTTCCGAGCTCACCTTGCCTTTACAGATCTTACGTCTAACCTCTTCGTCAAAGATCTCCGCTCCGCCGCCTGGCATAGAGTCCACGCCGTATTCGAGCATTTTTTCCACGACTTCTTCGTAGCTAAGGCCGTGTTTTCGCGAGAGGAAATCAACCTCCGCCGCAGTTAGCGCCTTGACGTGGATTTGAGGATATTTTTCCTTAATTTTTTTAAAAATTTCCAAATACCACTGCCATGGCGTCTCAGGGTTGTGCGCCGAGACGATGTGTATCTCTTTTGCGCCGCCGGCAACGCTTTTTTCGACGATTTTTAGTATTTCATCGTGGCTCATCGTGTATGGGTTTGGATTTTTGCGGTTTGCGGAAAATGCGCAAAATTTACACACGTCCGCGCAGATATTAGTCGGGTTTATGTGGCGATTTACGTTAAAAAATACCTTTTTGCCGTGCAGTTTTTGCCGTTTGGCGTTTGCGAATTTGCCCAGCGTAAAAAGGTCTAGGTCGTACAAGCCGGCGCATTCGTCCGCGTCCAGACGTTCGCCGCTTTGGAGTTTGTCTATTAAATTTGTCAAATTTTATTCCGAAAATAGATATTAAACGGCGATTATATGTTAAAAAAGCTTTGTTTTTGCAAAATTTTAGTATCATCGGATAAAATTTACACAAAAAGACGGCGGTAAAAAAATGGCTTTAAAAGGAAATTTAAACGGCGTTTTAGGATGCGCAAATTTAGCCTCGCAGCTAAAAAAGCTTCAGGGCAAGGGCTTTGCAAATTTCATCGCAAAGCAAAGCGACGAGCTGATAAAAGCTCTGTGCGCACGGGTTTTGGACGAGATTTTTGCGGACTTTAACCCAGATGTCGATTTTATCCCGTTTTGCGTCATCGCTACCGAAAAATACGCCGACAACCTCATCTCCACAAGCTCGGTTTTAGAAATTTTAATCGTCTTTAAAGAAAACGCGGGCTTTAACGTCAAATTTATCCTAAAAAAGCTAGTCGCCGCGCTGGAAGGCTCAAATTTAAAGCTAAATATTAAAATTTGCGAGCTGGGCGAAATTTACGAAGCGCACAAAAACGACCATAAAGCAAAGGCCGCATTTAGCCGTATCCGCTACATCTGCGGCTCGCGTACGCTCTACAAAGCCGCTCGCTCACAGATTTATAAAACTCGCGAGTTTAACGCGCAAGAAAATCTCAAATTTTACGCCAAAAATCTAGGCGCCTTTAACGAGATCCCAAACATCAAGCAAGAGCCCGATCTAAAAAACGACCTTGGCGGCACGAACGACATCTACTATCTAAACTGCGCTCTAAACGGCTTTGAAAACGAGATCAGCATGCGCTCGCAGGCTCTAAAATTTATCGACGAAAAGGAGCTTAGCGCGCTAAATTTGGCGACTGATTTTATTCTCTGCGTAAAATCGGCTCAAAATTTAACCCTGGGCTCGGACGTTTTCGCCCCTGCCAAGCTAAACGAGATCACCGCGCTCATGCAAACCAAGTCCAAAAAGACGCAAGAAAACAGCAGCGTCATCTCGCAAAAACTCTTTTTCTGCATGCACTCAGTCGCGGTTTTCTCGCGCTATCTGGTCGCTAGCTTTTACAGGAGCAAATTTAAAAGCGGGGCGAAATTTAGCGAGCTACGAGCCGCGCGGCTAAAAAACGGATTTTATAGATTTGAAAATACGATTTACGTCCCGCTGCACGTCCGCCCTCGCCCTTTAAACGCCGTATTAAAGCAGCTTTTGACTCTTGGCGATGCGGAGTATAAATTTGACGTCGGTACGATCTTTTACCTAAAACGCGCGCAAATCAGCAAAGAGGATGCCGAGGATTCGCTCGCGCTTTTTAGAAAAATTTTGATGCGAAACCACGCTCACTGCATCATCAAGGCGCTTTTGGACGCGGAGATTTTGCCCGTTTTGGTTAAACCGCTCGAGCACGCCGTAAATTTGGCCGAATTTGACGGCTACCATAAATTTAGCGTCGGCGAGCACTGCGTTTTAAGCGTCAAATTTGCCGAAAATATCAAAGATAAATTCGTAAAATCGCTCTACGACGAGCTTTGCATCGAGGGGCGCACGCTGCTAAAGCTAGCATTGCTCCTGCATGACGCGGGCAAAGGTCTAGGCGGCGATCACTCGGTCGTGGGTTCAAATATCTTTCGCGCCTACGCCGCAAAGCTAAATTTGAGCGCAAAAGCCGTAAATATCGGCGTTACGCTCGTGCGCTACCACACGCTGATGAACGACGTGGCAAACCGCGAGGACATCTACGATCAGCGCACGATTTTTAGCTTTATCTCAAAACTAGGCGATCCGCAAACGCTAAAACTCTCCTATATCGTCGCTTATTGCGTGATAAACGCGACCGACGAAAAGCTCTATACGCCCTATCTGGCGCGACTTTTGCGCGAGCTTTACGGCATTTGCTTACAAAGCTTTGAGGATGAAAATCTGCTTGATGAAGCTTCAAGGCGCGTAAAAAAGGAGCTTAGTATCAGGAGAAACGCTAAATTTGCGGCTTTAAACGAAAATTTGAGAGAAAAAATTTTCGCTATCAGGTCAAATTTGCTCTTTGCTAAATACCAACCAGCAGATATCATCGGCATCGCCTGGGCCGCGCAAAACGCTGATAAACTAAGCGTGCAGGTGCAAAATCACCAAAGCCTGAGCATCGAAATTTACGCGCAAAACTATCCAAATTTAGCCGTTTTGCTCTCGGCTCTGGCGCACCTTGATCTTGGATTTATGGAGATTTTTGAGCTGTTTGACGGTAAATTTTACGTCAAGCTAGAGTTTAACAAAAACGTAAAATCAAGCGAGCTAGAAACTTTAAAAAACCTCATCGAGATCTCGCTAAAAAGCGGCGCCTCAGCGCAGATAAATCGCCCGACAATACTAAAAGGCGAGCTAAATTTTGACCCAAACCACTCGCAAGAGTACGCAAAACTGGGCATAAACGCAAAAGATCAGCGCGGGCTGATGGCTTACGTATTGGGAGTTTTTAAGGAATTTGATGTAAAAATAGCCAACGCCAGAATCCAAACCGTAAAAAACAGGACGCGAAATTTGCTGCTTATCGAAAAGCGCGAGGGCGTGGATTTGGGCGAAATTTTAAAATTATTAGAAAGCGAGTAAACATGTGCGGAATCGTCGGTTACGTCGGCAATAGAGAAAAAAGGGAGTTTATTTTAAACGGATTAAAAGAGCTTGAGTACCGCGGCTACGATAGCGCAGGCATGGCGGTGATGAGCCTGGATGGCGGTTGCGACAAATGCACGCAGGAGATCGCCTTTTTTAAAGCCACCGGCAAGCTTGAAAATTTAGCCAAAAAATCAGAGGGCTTTAGCTCTAGCGGCGAAGGCGTCGCGATCGGACACACGCGCTGGGCTACGCACGGCAAACCTACCGAGATCAACGCCCACCCGCATCTAGGCGAGCACTCTTTCGTCGTTCATAACGGCATCATCGAAAACTACAAAGAGCTAAAAGAGGAGCTCGAGGCAAAGGGCGTTAGCTTCCTTAGCCAAACCGATACCGAAGTCATCGTGCATCTTTTTGAAGAAAATTTAAAAGCTATCGGCGAACCTTTTAAGGCATACGAAGCCACGGTCGCGCGCCTACACGGTGCATACGCGACGCTGCTTATCACCAAAACGGCTCCTGGGAAAATATTTTTCGCTAAGGACGCCGCGCCGCTAGCCATCGGCAAAAGCGAGGGCAAAGAGGTATTTTTCGCCTCCTCTGACGCCCCGCTGATCGGCCTAGCCAAAGAGGTATGCTACCTTGACGACAAAAGCTACGGATTTGTTAGCATTGACGAGATCGCGGTTTTTAAAGACGCAAAAAAACTAAGCCCGAGCTTTGCCGCGCTGCCTGCGGATAAAAGCTACGCGCAAAAAGAAGGCTACCGCTTTTTCATGGAAAAAGAGATCTACGAACAAAGCGCGGTAGTCTCAGAAACTCTAATGGGACGCGTCAAAGAGGATGCGGTAGGGCTTGAAAATTTAACCGACGAGTATCTACGAAATATCGACGATATCGTGATTTGCGCATGCGGCACGAGCTACCACGCAGCCCTTACCGCTAGCTATCTTTTTGAGAGGCTAGCAGACACGAGAGCCAAGGTCGAGATCGCGAGCGAATTTCGCTATAGACGCCCGAAACTAAACAAAAACGCTCTTTTTATCGTCATCTCGCAAAGCGGCGAAACCGCCGATACCCTAGAGGCGCTAAAAATCGCCAAGCAAGCGGGGCTAAAGACGCTAGCTATCTGCAACGTCGATAACTCCTCGATCGTGCGCCTAGCGGACGACACCCTGCTAACTCGCGCGGGCATCGAAAAGGGCGTAGCCAGCACCAAAGCCTTCGCCACGCAAGTAGTAACGCTGTGGATGCTAGCGCTGCAAATCGCGCAAGCTAAAGCCTCCATAAGCAAAGAAGAGCTAAAAAACGAGATCGCAGCACTCCTGCACGTTCCGCAAATTTTAAACATCAGCAAAGAGCCGCAAGAGCGCATCCGCCGCCTAGCCAAGCACTATTTGCACGGCCACGGATTCTTTTTTATCGGGCGCGATATATTTTATCCGCTTGCGCTCGAGGGCGCGCTAAAGCTCAAAGAGATCTCCTATCTGCACGCCGAGGGCTACCCTGCGGGCGAGATGAAGCACGGTCCTATCGCGCTTGCCGACGAGAGGCTATTTACGATCGCGCTGATGCCGCAAACCGTCCTTTACGACAAAACCAAAAGCAACGTCGAGGAGCTAGCCGCTCGCGACGCCTACATACTTGCGATTAGCCCCGAGGAGTTCGAGCTTAGCGACGATTTTATCAAAACGAGCAAGCAAGCTCACCCGATGAGCGAGTTTTTCGAGATGATGATTATCTTGCAGCTTTTTGCGCTGGAAATCGCCGTGAGGCTGGGCAACGACGTAGATATGCCGCGAAATCTCGCTAAAAGCGTAACTGTAGAGTAAATTAATAGGCGAAATTTGACGGATGACGCTAAATTTCGCTTTTAATCCTAATCTGTAAATTTAGGCTAGAAGCCACTCGCCTGAATTTCTCTCAAACTTTATTCTCGATTTAAATACAAATTTATCGGCACCCCGGAGTATCATGCAAAATTTAAACGAAAAATACGAAATTTATCAAAAAAGAGTTGATAAAAAAGTGCGCCGCCTCGCGTCGCTGATGAACGATGCAAAATGGCTTAAGCTCTGCGAAATTTTAGATGCCTCGGAGTGCAAGGGTATACGCGTAAAGCTGCTATCAAGCGACGAGGAGATCGCGCTCGTCTGCGGCTTTGGGTGTTTACAGGACGGGTATTTTGACTGCGCCAACGGAGTTATTTTATTTAAAAATCTGCGCTAGATTTTCATGCCTAAATTTTACGAGCAAACGCGTATGAACAGAACCGAAAAGCTCGCCTCTAAATTTATCCCAAATCCGCTTGAAACGGTGCTAGACGCCATAACAAAGGCGGGTAAATTTGACTACGAAATAGACGAAAGCGGGCTAAAAATTTACGGATATAGATAAATTTGGCACAGGCAAACGAAGTCAAATTTAAAGCGCGCTTGCTCGCCAAATGCGGCGAAATTTGATAAAATTTGACGAAATTTAACCAAAAGGAGCAAAAATGAGCGCTCATCTATGCCCAAAATGCGGCGAAAATACGATCTATTTCGACGGCATCTGCCACTCGTGCCGCCAAAAGCAGAGGCGGGATGAAATTTTAAACCTAAGCGCGGACGAAGTAGAAGCGATGATCCTAAAAATCGCGGAGCGAATCGATGAGATCGAAAAATGGAATGAGATTTGCAATGATTTTTGGGCGCTTTTTAGCCTGCTGAGCATCCACGATCCAAGGATCGCGCGAGCTGCGGCGGCAAAGGAAATTTACTATCCGCCAGAGCTCTACTTCGGCGCGCCGGACGACGTAAAAGACGCACTCATAACAAAACTAAACTCGCTAGAGGACAACTCCAAAAACGTGCTAAACCACCTACTTTGCGCGCTTGCCTGGCAGGGCGGCGAGCAGACGGCTGAGCTTTTTTACGAGCTGTATAAAAACCCGTGGCCGTGGCGCAAAAAACTCTACGTGGGTACCGAATTTTACGCAAAAATCGGCGGCTGGGCGTTTGACGAGACGGGCGAGCGAAAATCGCTCGTTTTTGATAAATGTCTTACCGCGGTGCGCATAAAAGATGGCAAGCGCGCGAGCCAAAGCGCAAATTTAAACTCAAACCAAAACACGGATGAGCCCGTACAAATCGGCGAACCTACAGGCCAAAAGTGCGAGTTTTGCGGCTGCGAGATACTTGATATGCTGCGCCTAAAGGCCACTGAGCCGCGGCTTGCGTTTTTAAATTTAAAGCACGACGCGATATTTCGCTGTTGCCCGACCTGCATCGGCTCGGTCAGATATTTTTGCAAACGCGGCCCAGACGGCGAGATAGAGCTAAGCTATGAGGGCGAAGGCTTTGACGAAAGCTACTTTTCGCAGCAGGATATGACGCGGCTATGCGGTATGAAATTTAAGCTAGGCGGCGAAGTGTCGCCGTTTTACGGCTGCTTTAGCGAGCTTGATACGACCGTGGGCGGCTATCCGCAGTGGGTGCAGGACGCCGAGTATCTGACCTGCCCTAGTTGCGGCGGGACGATGAAACACCTAGCGCAAATCCCATTTGGCGAGATGATACAAGGCGAGGGAGTCATATACGTGCAAATTTGCGAGAAATGCGAGATTTTGGGCGGCTGCTTTCAGTGCACGTGAGGCGGACCAATTAGCTATAATGCGAGTAAAATTTGATTTAAGGAGAAAATATGGGGTTATTTAGTTTTGGTAAAAAGGCTGAAAAAGCGCAAATTCCAAGCACGTTCGCGGGCAGGGTGGATACATTTTGGGCGGAATTTAGCGGCGTGATAGATGAGATCAAGGCTGATCTGGCGGCAAAAGAGTTTGAAAAGGCGATGCAAAAGACGGACGAAAAGCTTCGCATCTGCCTTGCCGAGCCATACTTTATGACGGGGCTCGTGGGCGATAAGCTCGATCTGGTGCTAACTCCCGAGGGTATGAGGCATCGCCTATTTTGGCTAAGCTTCATCAAAAACGCTATGCCAAAGCAGCTCGAGGAGAGAATGCTCTGCACGCTCGGCAAGCCGCGTGCGCCGAGAGGTATCGGCGGGATCGAGATGTACGATACGAGCGTAAGCGCCGAGGAGTCGATGATCTATGCGCAGTTTAACGAAAGCGACGTGGATATCAAAATTTACAATGCAAATTTAGCCACTCTGCTCGCGCAGGACGAGGGCAAGGCCTACAATCTTAGCTTTATCCTGCTTGACAATATGATCGGCGAAACGGCGATCATAAATACGCTAGGCGAGCTTGAGGTGCTGGCCGGGCCCGAGGAAAGCGGCGTGCCGCTAAGCGAATTTGCCGATCTGATCGATGAGAAATTCGGTGAAAAAGCCGCGCGCGAACCACTAAAGAATTTTTTCAGCTACGAGATGGAGCCGCGCGGAAGCGAGGTGCGCGAGGACGTGATCGTAGGCACCACCTGCCTGACTAACATCGTAAATCAATATCTAAACGGCGAGCGTGACATCTACAATGAAGCTTACGAACTTGGTATCAAATTTTGCTTTCTTAGCATAGGTAACGGCGGCGATATGCAGGCAGGCTTTGATCTGCGAAATAAAATCGAGGACGAGGAGCTAGAGAGCTGCGGCTCGTTTTTAGAGATAATCGGCGGCGCCACGGGACAGAGACACGCATACATCGATCTCATCTGCTATGACGAGGAAAGACTAAAAGAAAAAGTAAGCGAGCTTTGCAAAAAATATGGCGCAAGTATCGAAATTCACGACTTTAAGCGGTAAATTTAACCGCGGGCGTTAAATTTAGCTTTTGCACGCCCGCACTATTTTAATTTTGGCGCTAAATTTTACTTTTTGATATTGGTTGTGGCGGATTATTCCGCCCATTTCTGCTAGCTCAAAAGCAAAATTTAACAAACATCACAGCGCATGTAGCTCTAGATCTCTCTGTGCTAGCTGTATTTTAAAATTTATAGCAACAAGGCTTATTTGTCAGCTCATCTCAACGCAAATTTTTTAGATACTGGCACGCGCTAAATTCCCCGAGCTTGCAGCCCCTGTCGTAAAGTTCTTTGGCTGCGTTTTTATTCTTTTCTACGCCCATGCCTTTTTCGTAGGCAAAGCCCAAATTTGCACAGGCTAGCGCGCTAGCACCCGAACAAGCGTTAGTAAAGAGCACAACGGCTCTTTCGTAGTCTTTTTCTACACCCTCGCCCTTAAAATAGCAAACCCCAAGATCGGCGCAAGACTCCACGTGCCCGCGCTCGCAAGAGGCCGCATACATCTGCGCCGCCTTTGCCGCGTCCTTTTCTACGCCGCCACCTAGCGCGTAGCTTAGAGCGAGATTATAGCACGCCGTTTCCTCGCCTAGCTTGCAGGCTTTAGCAAACAACTCGTTCGTTTTTTTGCCGTCAGGATAGACGCCAAGCCCCTTGCCGTAGCTATACGCTAGGCTCGCGCACCCCTCGCCTACGCCTTTTTCGCAAGCTTTAGCAAAAAGCTCGTTTGCCTTTTTATGATCTTGCGCTGTGCCCTGCCCGCTTTGATAAAGAAGCCCCAAATACACGCAGGCTTTATCCGCGCCCAACTCACAAGCCTTGTCGTAGTATCGCACGGCTTTTGTAAATACCTTATCAAATTCGTAAAAATACCCCAGCCCCGCACAATACATCGCGTTTTTCTCGCCGCCTTCATCGCAGGCAAGCTCTAAGTTTTTAATCGCGAGCGAGAGCCTTTTACAAATCTCGTCGTTTCCCTTTTTGCACTCCTTGCTAAAATCGGCTAGCTCGCCGCAAAAAGCCAGCGCCGCAAAAAACGCAAGTAAAATAAAACGTCTCATAAGCTCAAATTTCCTTTCAAATTTTATAAATTTACCGCCGTAAAGCGCCGAAGCCAAAATGTCCGAAGTATAAATTTAAAAAGATTAAAATTCAAATTTGGCTAAAATCGCTATCAAAAAGGAGCTTAAAATGATTTTTGAAGACGAGCTGATTTTCGTCGAGCGAGAGACGAGCGAAATCCCGTGGGTAAAAATTTTTACCAAAACGCCGTTTAAGGAGCTAACAGACTGCGACGAAGCGACGCAAAAAAGGGTATTTGAAGCGGTTTTAACGACCGAAAAAGTAATGAGAAAATTTTATAATCCAACAAAAATAAACATCGCAAGCTTTGCCAACTACGTGCCGCGAGTGCATTTTCACGTGATGGCGAGGTTTGAGAGCGATAGCTTTTTCCCGGAGTCAATGTGGGGCAAAAAACAGCGCGAGGGCGAGCTAAATTTGCCTGATTTTGCCGAATTTTCTCAAATTTTAGCGCGCGAGCTAGGCAAAACACGTGAATAAAAAAATACTTCTAACGCTCGCGATCATCGTAGTAGCAGGCGTTTTGGCGGTTTATAAGGCGCGCTGGGACGAGCAGACGCAGACGGAAAATATCAAAAAATTTCTCGACTTTCAAACGCAAATTTTAAATAAAAATATCGAAGAAGAAAAACTCTCCGCGATGACGGTTGCTACGCTGTTAGCGCAAAACGAACACGTAAAAAAGTGCATGGGCCAAAATAACCGCCAAATGTGCCTAGAGACGCTTAGCGAATTTACCAAAACGCTAAGCAAGGTGCCGATTTACGAAAATGCCAAATTTCACATCCATACGCCTGAGATGAGGAGCTTTGCTAGGAGCTGGATACCGATGTATAACGACGATCTAACGAACTTTCGCCACTTGCTAGCCGAGGCTAAAAACGGCGTAGCCGCAGGCATCGAGGTCGGTCGCGCTGGAGTTTTCATTAGGTCGGTCGCGCCGATATTTGATGATAAAAAGATGCTCGGCAGTATCGAAGTGCTGCTTGATTTTAAGCATTTGAGCGACTTTTTCGCGCAGCAAGGGCTTGATCTTTTCGTATTACTCGACGCCGGCGGCGACTCGCCGTATCAAAACAGCAGCGACGAGGGCATTATCGACGGCTTTCATTTCGTAAACAAGAGTTACGCAAATTTAAACGTCTTGCCGATGCTAAAGGATATAAAATTTAAAAGCGGAGGATTTTATCAGACGGATTCGCACGCCTTTACCGTCCAGCCGATGAACGACGCAAAGGGCGAGCGCGTGGGGTATTTCGTGATTTATTTTAACTCCGACTCAAAGGAGCGAAATTTAGCAAAGCTGGGCGTTTGGTTTGATTAGTCAAGCAGGCTTTTTGAGTACGGCGAAAATTTGTAGGTAAAGACGCTGCCTTTGCCCAGTTCGCTTTTCACGCCGTACTCTACGCCGTTTTTCACGCAGATACTTTGCACGATATTTAGCCCTAGTCCAAAGCCGCCCTGCACGCCTTCGTCTCTAACGTAGCGTTTCCAAATTTTACTCGTATCTTTTATGCCTTCGCCCTCGTCCTCGACTACGAGCACGATTTTGCCGCTTTTTTCAAAAAGACGTAAATTTATTATTCCTCCTTCGCGGCTGTATTTTACGGCATTGCTTAGGTTGTTATCGATCAGTCTGCCCGCCTCTATCTTGCTCATAAAAATTTGCAAATCAGGCTCGACGAAGTCGTAAATTTTGATATTTTTCGCCATCGCGATACCGCGCTCGCTCGAGGCTAAATTCGCTCAAATTTAAAATCTCCGGCGGAAATAAAATATATCCGCGCTTGATGTAGTACTCGGTGTCCTCGTAGGTGACTTGCATCTGTTTTAGGGCCGAGCGCATGCGGGTGACGTATTTGTTATCAAGACCCAGCATCTCGAGGTTTATGCCGATGACTCCCAGCGGCGTTTTTAGCTCGTGCATCGCGTCGTTAAAAAAGTTATTCATATATTTTTTAGCGTCTTTATACGGCTTTATACCGCTAATAAACGACAGATAAAGCGCGAAAAATACGACCACGAGTGCAAATGCTAGAGTTAGAGCCGTGACGAATAAAATCCTAGCCGCGTTTTGCTTTTTGGCTAGCACGAGATAATAAAACTCGCCGTCCGCACTAAAATAGGTCTTGTAAAAAAGATGGCCGTTTTCTTGGCGGGTGATAAATTTTAAATCGCTCGGTCGCGCGTCCAAATTTGAGACGATCTGCTTTTCTTTGAGATCAAAAACGCCGTATCTATAGGTAAGCGAAATAGGCAAAGTCTCGTTTTTATCGAGCGCTTTGCGGATTTTACCCTCGTACTCCAGCAGCTCGAACATATTTTTTGAGTATTCGTCTTTGGAGCTTAAATTTATGATCTCGTAGCTTTGAAATATAAACAAAGCCATGATGATAAAAGTGGCTAAGATAGGGATTTTAAGATTTTGAAACATCTATTTTGTAGCCTAGTCCGCGCGCTGATTTTATAAACTCTGGAGTCGTTTTTTGACGGATTTTTAGTATATGCATGCGCACGTCGGCGGGGTCGATTTCCTTGTCGTTCCACACCTCGGCGCGTAGCCTTTCGATACCTACGAAGCTGTTTTTATGAAACAGCAAGCACTCGATGATCGCAAATTCTCTCGTACTTAGCTCAACCGGCTCGCCTTTAAATTTGAGCCGCTTTTTAGCGGTATCTAGGCTAAAGTTTTCATCGATCGCGATTAAGTTTTTATCGTCTCTGCCGTGATATTTTCGCATTAGCTCGTTTACTCTAAATTTTAGCTCGGCTAGCTCAAAGGGCTTTTTTAGGTATTCGTTACAGCCTAGCTCGTATCCGACCGCCATATCGTCTATATCCACGAGCGAGGTCATTATCATTATGGGCGTTTCACAGCCGATATCTTTGGCATATTTTATCACCTCGTGTCCGCTTATATGCGGGACCTTGATGTCAAGGATCAGCAGGTGATAAAAGCCCGCCGCTATCTTATCGCAGGCGATCTTGCCGTCTGGCGCCTCATCGACCTCGTAGCCTAGGCTTTCTAGGTATTCGCTAACGCTCTCACGATATACGAAGTCGTCTTCAAGCAGTAAAATTTTCATAAATTCTCCGAATTTTATCGCAATATTTTAAGGGAGATGATAGCTAAAAATGATTTTGGATCGTCTGAATTTAAAAAGGCTCGGCGAGTTTACCGAGCCCAATATGGTCAAATTTAACCTAAATTTCACGCACCCGTGAAAACTTGACCCGCATAAACGATGTAGTATCTTAGCATTACGACGCCGCAGATAACTACAAGAGAGTTTGCTATGATGTAGCCAACTCTATAAGCGTGATTTTTAAGAGCCGTTAGCGCTATGGTGATAGGAGTCAAAAGTCCGATACCCACGACGCCTATCCAAAAGATTAGCGCGTATTGTCCGGTGCTTAGAGCTTGTTTAGCTGCGACCGCACTCGCTCCGCCCTCGAAATATAGTCCCAAAAATAGTATCGCGATAAGCGGTATCTCAAAAAGTACGGCGCGCAAGTCCATAACCAAAAGGTACTTCACGTTGTCTTCGTTAAGAAGGTGTTTGAAGCACAAAAGTCCAACTAGGATGTTTGTCGCTACGCCTGAGCTAAAGCCTGATGTTAGGAACAAGATCGGCAAAATCGGCGTGTTCCAAAGCGGAAGCTTAGTAATCGCGCTAAGCAAAAAGCCCGTATATATGCCTACGCCGATCGCAAGGCCGAAAAGCGCCATCTCGACTATCTTTGAAAGAGGCGCAAAAGAGCGAATCAGTCTAGAAATAGGACGTAAAATCGCTAGAATTTTATACTTTTCTATCTCTTCTTCGAAAATAATTACCGCAAAAAGATAAGCTAGCGGCGTATAAAGTAGCAGTAGCGCAACGCCGATAGACATAACCGAACCGAAGTTGTACTTAATCAAAATCCAGTAAAAACTAAGCGGCTTGCCAAGGTCAAGCACCAAAAGCGCAAGGCCCACGGTGATCGTTATAGGAGCCACTAGAGCGCCCGCCTTTACCATAGCGTCCCAGATGCTACCGTCTTGTTTTTTGTGGTAGTTCCACTTAACCAGCAAGGCAACCATCATCGCGCCTGCGGACAAACCCGCCAAAAATAGATAAACCGCTATCGGCCACGGCCAGTAAATTTCATTATATTGCGCTACGCTTCCCCACATATTATTCATGGCTTCCTCCTTTGCGGTTAGCTATCATAGCAAGCTTGGGTTTGGTTTTAAGCTCGGCTTTAGGATAGTAGTGAGCTTTGGTATTTAAAATTTTACTTACTTCGCTGTTTGGATCGTTTATATCGCCAAATGCCAAAGCATCGGTCGGACAAACGGTTACGCACGCAGGCTGCTCGCCTACGCTCACTCTAGTTTCAAAGCAAAACGTACATTTGCCTATCTCGCCGGTTTTTGGCTCGACGTAGCGAGCGTCGTAAGGACAGGCTAGGATGCAGTATTTGCAAGATACACAGGTAGAGTGATCTAGCAGCACGATACCCTCAGCCGTCTGAAAGCTAGCTCCCGTAGGGCAAACGGTCACGCACGGAGCGTCCTCGCACATCACGCAGCTGTGTCTACTAAAATCGGTTTTTAAATTTGGAAATTTACCCTTTATCTGCGAATGAACTTGGAGCCTAAAAACGCCTCTAGGCACTTCGTTTTCGCTCCTGCAAGCCACCGAGCACGCTTGGCAGCCTATGCAGAGGTTTTCGTCATGTATCATTCTATACGCTTTTTTCATCTTTTTTCCTTTACGCTTTTATTATCTTGACGCCGACGTTTCGCACCATCGTAGAGGCGACGGGGCCGATCACGGTAGGATCTAGCAGCTTGCTTTGATTAGTTCCCGCGCCGTTCGTGCGCTTTAGTCCGGCGCTTTCGTGACCAAAACCGTGATAGACGAAAAGCGTATCCTCCCTGATGCCTTCAGTCAGCATCACGTTTGCCTTTTCCTTCGCGGTTTTGCTTTGAAGGGTTATCTTATCGCCGTCTTTTAGCCCGTATTTTTTCGCGGTATTAGGATGTATCCAGACGGGCGCGCTACTCATCAGGTCGTTTAAAAATTCGACGTTTTGCGTGTGGCCGTTGGTGTGTATCGGCGTTTTGCCGCTCATTAGACAAAGCTCCTCGCCGAAAAATACGTCCATGCCCTCGGCGTTTAAGCAGCCGTATCCGGGAAACTGTTTTTCCACTTTTTCGCTAAAAAGCTCTATTTTGCCGCTATCGGTTTTAAATTTGACCTGCGACTCCATCAGCCCGTCTTCGCCCACGAACTGTGCCGCGCTAGGAAATTTTTTAGTAAATTCTTTTACGCTATCTTTTTCTCTAAACAAAATCCCCGGTACCTTCCACGTGACGTAGCCTTTTTTAACTAGCTCCGCTAACAGCTCGGCGTTTCCTTTTACTTGTTTGATTCTCCACTCGTCCATAGTATTTGCGGAGTACTGCTCGTCTATCTTCATCCTGCGAGCTAGCCCTCTAAAGATATCGTAGCCGTTTTTGGTGTCGCCTATAGGATCTACGACCTTATTTCTTATCATATACGCGGGTTTTAGTCCTGATTTATCCTCGATGCCTTCGTCGCGCTCCAGATAGGTGCTCTCAGGCAGTATCACGTCCGCCCATATCGCAAAATCGCTCATATAAATATCCGAACAAACGATAAAATCAAGTTTTTTAAGGCTTTCTATCGTAGTTTGCGTACCTGCGACGTTTATAGGGTGATTAAATCTTATGCTAAACCAGCCTTTTACGGGATAAGGCTTTTCGCTTAGTATAGCTTGCGGAATTTGCATCAAAACGCCATGACTCCTGCCGACGAATTTATTTACCCCGTCCTCGCCGGCGCCGTCTATCCTAGGAGTTTTAGGCACTTTTATCGCGGCGTCCGGGTTCGTGATCTCTGGGATTAGCTCTTCGCCTGCTAAAGTATTATATAGCTTAGCCTTTTTGCCGCCGAAAATTCCGCCCTTTTTCTCCCAGTTACCCATCATCGCGTTTGCCGTCATTATGGCTCTAGTGCGGATGTATTCGGCTCTAGTCGTAGTCGTGTTGTGACCGAAGTCTATGATGACTTTAGGAGCCGCTTTCCAGATTTCGCCAGCGATTCGCTCAACCGTTTTTGCAGGTATTCCCGTGATCTTTTCTTGCCACTGCGGAGTTGTGTCTTTGGTCGCTTCTACGACTTTATCAAATCCAATCGTAAATTTCTCTATAAATTCTTTATCGTACGCGTCGTTTTTGATCCACGTGTGAATGAGCGCCAAAACGAAGGCCAGATCGGTGCCGGGTTTTACCGGTAGCCACTCGTCGGCTTTTGAGGCCACGACGCTAAAGCGTGGATCTAAAACCAGCAGCTTCGTATCTTCTTTAGCAGCCATCTTAGCCAGCTTTTTAGCGTCGGCGATGACGATGCCTTCAAAGAGATTGTGCCCGAAATTTACAACGTATTTTGCGTTAGCGAAGTCCCTTTTTAGCTTCGCATCTCCGTACATATGCGTACAAACCATCTGATAGGTCACGGGACAACAGGACAGGTGCGAGAAGCAATTAGGCGAGCCGTATGCGCTGGCAAAGGTCGTCATTAGCTTGTGCGTTTGGCTCGATTTTGCCGTAAACACGAAGCTCTCGGGACCGTATTTTTCCTTGATTTCTAGCATTTTCTTAGCCACAAGATCAAGCGCCTCGTCCCAGCTCGCCTCGCGCCATTTATTTTCGCCGCGCTCGCCTACTCTGATGAGGGGCTTAACAAGACGCTGCGGATCGTAGAGCTGATTGTGCCCGCTGCCGCCTCTAGCGCACACGGAAGTCGCCGTGCCGCCTACTTTGCCGTTGCCTTGGATGAAGACGGTTTTGCCGTCTACGACCTTGGCCTCGATAGGACAGCGAGAAGAGCACATCTCGCAAAAGCTATAAACGGTCTTATCGCCGCCTTCTAGCGCTTTGGCGCCGACGGCGCCTAAAGTACCGGGCGCGTAAGTCATCGCAAGCAAGCCCGTGGCGGTGGATGCTTTTAAGAAATTTCGCCTTGAAGTATCCATTTTTTCTCCCTTTTTGAAATAAATTTGATGAAATCTTAAATAATCAATGTAAATTATACGTAAATTTTTCGTATCAATATAAATTTTAATTGATAACGATTATTTCGTTTTTTAGGGGAGAAGCTTAAATTTAATTTTAAATTTGTCAAATTTACAAATATCAAATTTTAACGGATGATGATATTTGATCCGCCGTTTGCTTAAATTTATAACTTAAAAAGTATTCTTGCGATTTCCGTCAAAAATTATTTTAATTTTATTTGTATATAATTCGCGTATTTTTTCAAAAAGGCAAAATTAATGAAAAAGCAAATTTACATCATTCACGGCTACGACGCCTCGCCGCAAAGCCACTGGTTTTCTTGGTTTAAAGAAAAGATGCGCGGCCTTGCCGAGGTGGAAATTTTAAAGATGCCAAATCCGCAAACGCCAAAGCTAAACCAGTGGCTAGAAACGATGAAGCAAAACGTAAATTTAGGCGAAAATTCATTTATCATCGCCCATAGCCTAGGCACGATAACTAGCCTAAATTTTCTTAGCAGTTTTGCAAATTTACCAAAATTTGGCGGTCTAGTCCTCATCTCGCCGTTTGACGAGCCGATTAAGGAATTTGCGATTTTGGATGAGTTTTGCGAGCCGCAAATCGACTACGAAAAGATAAAACCCGCAGCGAATTTTATAAAAGTAATAGCCGCAAAAGACGATTATATCGTGCCTTGCGAGCTTAGCCTAAAGGTCGCACGAAATTTAGGCGTAACGCCCGATATCTTTGAAAAAGGCGGACACTTTTTGGGCGCGGACGGCTTTAACGAATTTGAGTTTATATTAAATTTATTTAAATTTAAAGACGAAAAATTATCATAAAATAATAACTAAAAAGTAAGATTATTTAAAAAAAATTACTATAATGTGCATTTTGATTTACTAAATTTATGTTCAAGGATATGTTTTGAGCGAGTTAAAATCCCTATTTTTCAGTATGACGTCGGCCGTCGTGCTACTTATTATATTTGCTATCGGTAGCGGCGCGGCAACGATAATAGAAAGCTACTACGACACAAAAAGCGCGTGGGCAGCGGTTTACGGAGCGAGTTGGTTTGCTTTGGTGCAGGTGCTTTTAGGCATAAATTTAGCTTACAATATTTTTAGATACAACCTTTTAAGAAAAGAAAAACTACCCGTTTTGATATTTCACGTTAGTTTTTTGTTTATGCTTTTAGGCGCGGCGATGACGCGATATCTAGGCTTTGAGGGCAACATCCACATCAGAGAAAACGAAACCTCAAACGCGGTATTCGGATCCATATCCAGGATAGAAATCGCCGCCGAAAAAGACGGTCAAATTTACTCAAACTCAATCCCGAAACAAATCACTTCCATCGGTTCAAACGATTTTAACTTGCCGCTTGAAATCGCGGGCAAAAAAGCAAATTTAACCTTTGACGGATACTACAAAAAGGCCGAAACCGAGTACTACGAAGCAGACAAAGGCGAGCCGCTCGTTAGGCTTGCAGTATCAAGCCTCGACTCAAAAGAAGAAATAAGCCTGCAAGCGGGCGAAACTCGCGAGGTGGGCGGCGTTAGCTTTGCATTCGACGCGCAGCCGCTACTTGAAAATTTCGTCAAAATCGAGCTAAAAAATGGCAAATTTTATCTAACTTCAAACCAAAATATCGGCTACTTTACGATGGCGACGAATGAAAAAGGCGAGTACGAAAAAGACAAAGCGACCGAGTTTTTACCGATGCAGCTCTATACGGTCACGGATGTAAATTTCGTACCAAAATCATTGCTAACAAAAGCTGCCAAACGAGTCGTGAGCAAAAACGGCGAGTATGACGCATTGGTGGCAAATTTGACGTTTGACGGCCAGACGCAGCAGCTCATGCTCTACGAAAACAGCTACATACCGGCTAAAGCTAAGATTGACGGCGTACTTTTTAACGTTTACTGGGGTTCAAAGATGGTCGAGCTTCCATTTTCTTTAAAACTTGAAGACTTCGAGCTTAAGCGCTATCCGGGCTCAAATTCGCCGATGAGCTACTCTAGCGACGTCATCGTCGAGGACTCTAGGAGCGGAAACTATCCGTATAAAATTTATATGAACCACGTACTAGATCACGACGGATATAGATTTTTTCAAAGCAGCTACGACCAAGACGAGCTTGGCACCGTACTATCGGTAAACCGCGATCCGGGTAAGATTCCGACCTACATCGGCTACTTTTTGCTGGGACTGGGACTATTTTTCAACGTCGTAAATCCTCGCTCGCGCTTTAGAAAACTAGCTAAAATGATAAACGAGGATGCCGTTAAAAAAGTCGCGAGCTTTGTTCTGGTAGCCTGCTTTGCAGCATTTGCCCCAAGCAAAACCTACGCGGCCGATAACGCTAGAAACATCGATGCAAACCACGCCAAAGAGCTTTCTACGCTAATCATCCAAAGCGCCGACGGCAGAATGAAGCCTTTTGACACCGTAGCAAGAGAAATTTTAAACAAGATCCACCGCAGCGATACGCTAGACGGCCTAAATGCAAACCAAGCCATACTTTCTATGATGATAAACGCCCCGTACTGGCGCGACGTGCCGATAATCTACGTCGGAAATAAAGAGCTAAAAAAGCTAATCGGCA
This sequence comes from Campylobacter showae, assembly GCF_004803815.1. Lineage (NCBI taxonomy): Bacteria > Pseudomonadati > Campylobacterota > Epsilonproteobacteria > Campylobacterales > Campylobacteraceae > Campylobacter > Campylobacter showae. The sequence continues at coordinate 1,425,973 of NZ_CP012544.1, forward strand.
TAGACGAAAAGGCTAAATACGCGAGCTATAACGACTTTTTTGCAAGTGATAAAGACGGTAAAATCATCTACAAACTAAACAAATTTGCCGAAGCCGCAAACCGCAAAACTCCGGGCGAGCGAGGCACGTTTGATAAAGACTTGCAAAAAGTGGACGAGCGCTTAAATATCCTTTACATGGTGTTTATAGGCGAAGTCTTTACGATGTTCCCAAAAATGGACGACCCGAATAACAAATGGTACGGTATAGCCTCAGCCATGATGTATCTTCCTAAAAACGAGAGCGAGCCGATCGGCAGAATGCTAAGAAGCTATTTCACTAGCGTTGCCGAAGCTACAGAAAACAACAACTGGCGCCGAGCAAATCAAGCTCTAGCCGAGATCAAAACCTATCAGCAAGAACACGGCAAAGCGGTCATCCCGGGCGAAAAACGCATCGAGATGGAGCTATTTTTTAATGAATATAAAATTTTCGAGTCGCTAACGCCGATATATCTTTTGGCAGGGTTTGGCCTTTTATGCTTCGTGTTTGCTAAGATGGCAAAGCCTAAACTAAATATCAAATGGCTATTTGGTATCGTTTACGGCGTAAATATCTTAGCGTTTTTACTGCATACTTTTGGTATCAGCATACGCTGGTATATCGCCGAGCACGCGCCGTGGAGCAACGCCTACGAGTCGATGATCTACATCGCTTGGGCGCTTAGCTTATCAGGTCTAGTGTTCTCACGCCAAAGCCCGATAGCTATGGCGCTAACCTCGATTTTAGCCGGCGTTACGCTATTTGTCGCGCACCTTAGCTGGATGGATCCGCAGATCACTACTCTAGTGCCTGTGCTTCAGAGCTACTGGCTAACGATCCACGTTTCAGTCATCACCGCTAGTTACGGATTTTTGGGACTTTGCTCACTACTGGGTATGTTTACACTCGTACTTTTTGCCCTGCAAGGCGGCAAAGAGCATAAGGAAATTTCGCGAAATATCCTAGAGGCCACGCGTATAAACGAGATGGCGATGATACTGGGTCTTAGTCTGCTTACGATGGGAAACTTCCTGGGCGGCGTTTGGGCGAACGAGAGCTGGGGTCGCTACTGGGGCTGGGATAGTAAGGAGACGTGGGCGCTGGTTTCTATTCTCGTTTACGCGGCGGTTTTACACATCAGATTTATTCCTAAGCTAAACAGCCAGTACGCATTTGCCGTGACTTCGATGTTTGCTTATTGGTCGATCATAATGACCTATTTTGGCGTAAACTTCTACCTAAGCGGTATGCATTCGTATGCTGCTGGCGAGCCGATACCGGTGCCGACTTTTGTGTGGGTGGGCGCGCTTTTGATGGTCTTGATAGCTGTTTTGGCGTATTTTAGAAAACCAGATAAAACGGTGAAACTATAATGAATCAAACTACTATAGTAATAATTCTAGCGACGATTCTTTTGATGCTCGTCGCTTCCCTTATTTTTATGGCGGTTAAGCTAGGTAGCGACAAAATTGCAGCCAACAATGCGGCAAAAGAAGTCGCCAATCGAGGCATCACACTAGATGATTTACTCGCCGTAGCAAACGATCCAGGCACTAGCAAAAATAAGTTATTTTCTATTTTGAGGACATTTTCTTCAAATTTTAGGTTACCGCCCAAAAAAGACGGCGTAGCGCCCGAGGATGCAAAAGAGTATTTAAATTTTATTCTAGCTATAGCTTCACATAAAAATGCCGACGCCAAACTAATAGCTTTTATGACTAACGAACTAAAAAAGAAAAATCCTGAATACGCAAGAGAGATCGATGCCTACGAGCAAAAAGGTATGTCGCAAACAAAAAAATAAACTCTAGCTAATTTATTTTGTTTTAAATTTACTATTGAGTTCTGATTTTAGATAACCAAAGACTCCCGTAAATAGCCCCCTCCTAAAAACACACAAACTAATATAGAGTACTTAGGCGATAAATTTTAACGGGATTTGATTTTAATAACCGCCTAAAAATCGCCAAATAAACTTACTTCACAAACGGCAACTCAAATTTAATCCACTCGTAGTCTAGTCCGATTTTCGTCACAGCCTCGTAGCAAATCGCGCTAAGAAGCCCCGCAAAAAGCCCTGCTAGCATATCATCACCCATCACGCCCAGCCCGCCTTTTACGTTTTTGTCGATGCGGCCGATCACGGATGGCTTTAGGATATCAAACGCCCTAAAAAACAGGACCGAGAGCGCAAACTGCACCGCCGTAGCGCCGCTGATAGAAATCGCCAGCCAAACGCCAGCAACCTCATCTATCACGATGCTGCCGTGATCGTGTATGCCAGTTTTTGCCTCATAGTCGTCGATAATCTTAATGCTATATAAAAAAAGGCAAATCGAAACTAAAAACAGCGTGGAAGCGGGCAAAAATATCAAAAATTCGTACGCCGCTACCGCACCCGCAATAGAGCCCACCGTACCGGGAGCCTTAGGGCTAAGACCTGCGCCAAAAAACGTTAAAAATAACCTTTGCATATTTTTCCTTGAAATCAAATTTAAATCATAATCGGCGCATTTTTACTCGCCGATTTTTAGTGCGATTTTAGCAAATTTAACGCGCAAATTTCAAAATTCGGACGTCAAATTTTCGCGGATTTCGGATATTTTCAAATTTGGACGCATGGGCCGCTAAATTTGAACTAAAACCGCAAATTTTACCCAGGCTTTTTTGGTTCTCAAATTTTGATAGCAAGCATATCACTCGTTAAGACGTATACCTAAAAACGTTAAATTTGACGCCAAAGCCGAGCACTATGCCTTGTACCAAACAAGCTGCAGTAACGTAACGCCTCGCGCCATAAATACCAAGTGCCAAATTTTAGAGTTTTTGCGGTGCGGGTCTTGGCAAGTAAAATTTGCAAATTTGAACGCAAAAGCAAAGATAAGATACCGCAAAACGATAAGCTCGCAACGCTAATGCAAAGTAGTCACTCAGTAAATTTTAGCGGCGATAAAACGCGAAGTTTCCCAAGCTAAATTTAACTCTTCCCCTGCTTCGCACTGCAAATTTGTGGCTCTTGGGAAGCAACTGCAAGCGCGACAAAGCTGCAAAGCACACTCCCCACAAAACGAGCCATAATAGAAAAGAACCATACGTCTGTGCCAAATAGGCAAAAAGTGCCAAACAAACAACGCATGCATACAGCAATAAACGATATTTCGACGCAGCAAAAGCCGAAAGCAAATTTAAGTCAGCGACGTCGTCTGATAAAGCTTCATCAAATTTTCGTAAAACTCCCTCTCCGTCTGCTTTTCGAGCAGTCCGTTGCTAGGAAAAAGATCGTCGCAAAGCTTTTGGATATTTTCAAATCGGTTAGGAAAAAGCTCGCTCAGTATCATCGCCGAGATATCGCGCCGCATGAGGATCGCAGGGGGCAGGATACCCGCTAGTAGCAAGGTTTTTAGCGTCTGGGCGTGGTATTTGATATGGTGATGTTGGCCGTGCGGGCAGGTCTTGGTGCTAACTAGCGTCTTGCACTCGTCGCAGTAGACGAGCTCGGGCAGCACTACGATATCTAAATTTAGATCGTTTTTGTATCGCTCCAGCACCGTGTGAGCGACGTTGTGATCGTAAAACATACCGATGCCCGCGTGATTTTGCCCGACTATGAGCTTATGGGCGCCTAGCCTATGCGCCGCGATACACTCGAGCGTCGGATTTAGGTGCGAACTAAAGAGATTTGAGTTCTCAAAAGGCACGATGATCAGGCGGTTTTTGGGGACGTAGTTTTGGATGAAGTATTCCAGCACGCTTTTTTTGAGAGAAAAGCTCATCATCTCGTCCGCGCCGTGGCTTTTTAGTAAAAACAAAAGCACCAGATCGGAGCTGTCTATCGTCATCCTGATCAGGCGCTCGTGCGCGCGGTTAAATGGCTCCGCGGTTAGCATGATCGCCGAGATTTTTCGGACATTTTGCTCCCTTTTGACCTCTTCGATCAGCTTTCTTACTTCAGCTAGCTTGTCGTCGTAGATTTTTATCTCGCCGCTTACGGCTAGTTCGCCGCTTTGGCTTTGCTGTGCGGGCGCGGCTTCGTTAGCGCGAAAGATATTTTGCGAGCTTTTCTCAGCGTTAAATTTAAAAACCTCGCCGACCTCAATATACCCCACGACCTTGCCGCCGTTGATAAGCTCGATATGATCGCCCTTTGAGGCGTTTTTTATCGTTTCTTGATTACACTTGCCGTGTGGCGCAAATACGAAAGTATATGGCATCGGCTCGCCGGCTAAAAAGCCCGTCTCGTAGATCTCGTTCGCCTCATTTTCGTTCATCAAGCGGTTAAATTTGCTAAAAATTTGATTTTCTATGAGATCAAGCGCGCCGAAAGCCTCGTCGTTTATCCAAACGGCGTTATTTTTTCTTGACGACGTCATATTTTTTCCTCTTTTCCCAAAGCGATTTTCGCGAGATGCCTAGCTTTTTGCTAAGCTCGGTGTCGGGGTATTTGTCCTGATAGTTTACGATGATGTGCTTGATGTAGTCGTCGATCGTCAAAATTTCGTCGATTTGGAAATTTTTCTCATCGCTTGTGATATTTAGCGTCTCCATCGGCGTCTCTTCGTTCGGATTGGTCGAGCTTGCGATGATCTTGCGTTTGGCCGCGAGAGAGACGATCTGATTTTTGGCCTCTTGGCGTAAAATTTGAAAATTTGAAAAGTACAAAAGCGTGCGCGGATTTGCCGCGGCTATTGCCTCCACGTCGATGCCGGGTTCTAGCGGGACGTATTTGAAGCTCAAATTTAGCGCCTTTGCGTATTCGAAAACAAAATTATCGGCGTTTATCATTTTATTGCATTTGATGAGAAGCGGCAGCTTTATGCGCTTAAAGTCGAAATTTAGCGCCGAAACGGCCTTAAAATGATAGTTTAAGTAGTCCTGATAGGTCTTTATAAATGTTTGCAGCCGCCTAAACTCCTCAAAATGCTTGATCTTTCGCACCAGCTCCTCGATCATAAACGGCTTTTGTATGTAATCGCTTGCACCAGCTTTTAGCGGGATCGAGACGGTGTCGTTGCTGATATAGGTGATGAGCAGGATAACGACGGAGTCTTTAAATTTTTGTATGATTTTTAGCGTCTCGTCGCCCGCAAACGCGCTAGAGAGCAACACCACGTCAAAGTGCACGTCCTTGCCGCCCTCCTTTACCCTCTGCCCAGGCTCGCTTTTCATCGCCTCCGCCGCGCTTCTTGCGATCTCGCACTCATAGCCTAGATTTTCCAGCTTCGAGGCGATGCTTTGGGCTAGGTAGATTTCGTTTTCTATTATCAAAACTCTCATTTTTTTACTTTCGTCGTTTTATTTTTGCGTCCAGTCGTAAATTTTTAGACTCGCTGACGCCGTGGCAGCTATGCCCTCGCCTCGCCCCGTAAAGCCCAGCTTTTCGGTCGTCGTGGCCTTTACGTTTATGCGGCTCGGGGTTAAACTTAGCGCATTTGCGATGTTTATTTCCATCGCTGATTTAAATTTACTAAGCTTTGGCCTCTCAGCTATGACGGTGACATCGGCGTTTATAAGCTCAAATCCGACGCTTTGAACGAGCCTATATGCTTCTTTTAGTAACATAGCAGAGTCTGCCCCCTTAAATTTATCGTCCGTATCTGGGAAATGCTCGCCTATATCGCCAAGTCCAGCTGCTCCAAGTATGGCGTCTATGAGCGCGTGGATAGCTACGTCGCCGTCGGAGTGAGCCTTTAAATTTCGCTCGAAAGGAATTTTCTCGCCGCCGATTGTTACGAAACTTCCCTCTTTTTTCTCTTCTTCAAAGGCATGCACGTCAAAGCCGTTTCCCACGTAAATTTCACTTGACGGCGCACCAAGGCCGCAAATTTTAGAAAGGTCGTCTTTAAATGTGATTTTTCTCGCGTTTTCATCGCCCTGCACGTACCAAATTTTACCGCCCGCAGCCGCTATCGCCGAGCTATCGTCGGTGTAAATTTGACCTGATTCAAGCGCGCTTTTTAGCATTGCCGTGCGCGAGAGCTGCGGAGTCTGGATGAGCTTGATCTGCTCTCTATCGACGGCCTGGGAGCCCAGATAAACGGTATCGGGTACTTTTAGCGCAGGCACGACGCAGTCGGCGTTTTGGATGCCGCCTATTATGCGAGAAAAAAGCTCGGCGCTAATCATAGGACGAGCTATGTCGCTAACTAAAACGAATTCGCTTTGAACGAGTTTAAGAGCGTTTTTTAGGCTCTCTTGACGCGTCGCTCCGCCTTTTACGAAGCGATAAGACGGGGCAAATTTGCTCATATATTTTTCCTCGTTTGAGGCGATGATTATCTCTTTAAAAGCATAGTGCGAGCTTAAATTTTTAGCCGCAAAGAGCCATAACGGATCGCTCCCGACGCGCAACCACTGCTTTTTAACGGGCATTTCAAAACGGCTGGAGCTTCCGGCTCCGAGCATTATCAGCGTAACGTCTAGCAAAATTTCTCCTTTGGCGAAGTGTTACGATATTATACATCCCAAAAGCTTGTTTTTATCTTTTTTGAGTAAGATTAGAACCAAAATTTTAAGGAGCGAAACATGAAAGAATTTCGGGTCAAATTTGACTCCACCGACAAAACTCCGACGCAGATGTACTACGCTAAAAAAGGCGTCATAACGCCCGAGATGAACTACGTAGCGCAAGCTGAAATGCTAGATCCCGAGCTCGTTAGGAGCGAGGTCGCCGCGGGCAAGATGATAATCCCAGCTAACATCCATCACGCAAATTTGCTCCCGATGGCGATCGGCAGGGAGGCCAAAACCAAAATCAACGCAAATATCGGCAACTCAAGCCTAAGCAGCGATATCTGCGCCGAGCTCGAAAAGCTACAAATTTGCCTAAAATACGGCGCCGATACGGTCATGGATCTAAGCACGGGCGGCGATCTAGATGCCATTAGAAGCGCTATAATCGCAAACTCGACCGTTCCCATAGGCACCGTGCCGATGTATCAGATCATCCACGATATAAAAGAGGTCGAAAATTTAACGACGGATGACATCCTAAAAACGCTTGAAAAGCAGGCACACCAGGGCGTTAGCTACTTTACTATACACGCGGGCTTTTTGCTCAAATTTATGCCGCTGGTCGCAAAGCGAAAGATGGGTATCGTTAGCCGCGGTGGCAGCCTAACTGCTAGCTGGATGATGCATCATCATAAAGAAAACCCGTTTTATGAGGCCTTTGATGACATTTTAGAAATTTGCGCCGCTCACGACGTCGCGCTATCTCTTGGCGACGGGTTGCGTCCTGGCTGCTTATACGACGCGACTGATGAAGCTCAGCTTAGCGAGCTGCGGGTTTTGGGCGAGCTGACGCTGCGCGCATGGGAGAAAAACGTACAGGTTATGATCGAGGGGCCGGGTCATATTCCTTTAAACCAAATAGAGTATAATATGAAAATCGAGCGCGAGCTGTGTCACGGCGCGCCATTCTACGTGCTAGGGCCGCTACCTACGGACATCGGCGCGGGGTACGATCACATCACTTCGGCTATCGGCGGGACGATAGCGGCCTTTTACGGAGCCTCGATGCTGTGCTACGTGACGCCCAAAGAGCACCTAGGCCTACCTAACGCAAACGACGTCAGAGAGGGCATCGTAGCGCATAAAATCGCCGCTCACGCAGCCGACGTCGCGCTAGGCAAGGCTGGAGCCATAGAGCGCGATCACGCGATGAGCGACGCTAGATACGCTTTTGACTGGAACAGGCAGTTTGAGCTAAGCCTAGATCCCGAAAGAGCGCGCGAGCTGCATGATGAAAGCTTGCCGCAAGAGTCGTTTAAAAAGGCGGAATTTTGCTCGATGTGCGGGCCTAAATTTTGCGCGTATAAAATTTCAAAAAATCTAATGAAGGAGAAAAATGTTAAGTAAAGAGGATGTCTTAAACAGACTAAAAGGCGTGATATATCCCGGCTTTGAGAAAGATATCGTGAGCTTTGGATTCGTAAAAAACGTCGAAATCGGCGAGAAAATTTTAATCGAGGTCGAGATCGTAAGCTCAAATCCCGACGTAGCAAACGAGCTGCGAACCGATATAAAGCGCGTGATGGGCTCAAACGAATGCGTCATCAACATCATCCAGCCAAAAATCCCCGAGGAAAAAAGCAACAGCCAAAGCGGTAAAAACATCGCTCCGCAGATCAAAAATTTCGTAATGGTAAGCTCTGGCAAAGGCGGCGTGGGTAAGAGCACTACGACGCTAAATTTGGCTATCTCGATGGCAAAGCTAGGTAAAAAAGTAGGCATCCTAGACGCCGACATCTACGGTCCAAACATCCCAAGAATGCTCGGCGAAGTAGGCACGCAGCCTCAAGTCGTCGGCAACAAGCTAAAACCGATCCTAACTCACGGCGTCGAGATGATGAGTATGGGCGTGCTGATGGAAGAAGGCATGAGTCTCATCTGGCGCGGCTCGATGATAATGAAAGCTATCGAGCAGCTGCTAAAAGACGTATTTTGGAGCGAGCTGGACGTGTTGTTCCTCGATATGCCTCCGGGAACGGGCGACGCGCAGCTAACCCTAGCCCAAAGCGTACCGGTGACTGCGGGCGTGTGCGTCACGACGCCGCAAGTAGTAGCGCTTGATGATAGCAAAAGAGCACTTGATATGTTTGAAAAGCTTCACATCCCAATCGCCGGCGTGATAGAAAATATGAGCGGATTTATCTGCCCTGAAAGCGGCAAGGAGTATGATATATTTGGCAAAGGCACGACCGAGGAAGTGGCAAAAGCCTACGGTACTGAAGTGCTAGCCGAGATACCTATCGAGCCTGCCGTTAGAGTCGGCGGCGACAGCGGCAAGCCGGTGAGCTTTTACGAGCCAAACTCCGTCACGGCTAAACGCTACGAAAAAGCGGCGGCTAGGCTGTGGGAGATAATCGAAAATATAAACGACGGCGGCGGCGCGGACAACTCGTCTATCCAGCCCGTGATGGACGGCAGGAGCGCTTGCTCGAAGTAAAATTTAAAATCTAAAGCCCGAATTTACTCAAATTTGGGCTTTAACTCTCGCAAATTTACAAATTTAGGAGAACGACAAATGAAAGCGATCGTAACGGTGATCGGTAAGGACAAGGTCGGCATTGTGGCGGGCGTTTCGGCTAAGCTCGCGCAGCTTGGGCTAAACATAGACGACATCAGCCAGACGGTTTTGGACGAGTTTTTTACGATGATGGCGGTGGTTTCCAGCGAGGAAAAGCAGGACTTCACGGCTCTAAAGGGGGAGCTAAACGAGCTAGGCGAAAAGCTAAAAGTAAAGATAAACATCCAAAGCTCGGCGATATTTGACGCCATGCACAATATCTAAGGCGCCGATATGGACATCAAAAACGTAACCGAAACGATCGCGATGATCGAGGAGCAAAATTTCGACATCCGCACGATCACGATGGGCATCAGCCTGCTTGACTGCATCGATCCAGATATCGACAAAGCGGCGGAGAAAATTTACGCCAAGATCACAGACAAAGCGCGCGATCTGGTAAATGTCGGCAATGAAATTTCAGCAGAACTCGGCATCCCGATCGTAAATAAGCGCGTCTGCGTAACGCCTATCGCCATCATCGGCGCGGCGACGGATGCTACTGACTACGTGCCGCTTGCTAGGGCGATGGACGAGGCTGCCAAAAAGGTCGGTATCGACTTTATCGGCGGCTTTTCGGCGCTAGTACAAAAGGGCTACGCAAAGGGCGATAAAATTTTAATCGACTCCATCCCCGCCGCGCTCGCCGCGACGCAAAAGGTCTGCTCGTCGGTAAATATCGGCTCGACCAAAACAGGCATAAATATGAGCGCGGTCGCCGACATGGGACGCGTGATAAAAGAAACCGCGCAGCTTTCGGACCTTGGCGCTGCAAAGCTAGTCGTGTTTGCCAACGCCGTCGAGGATAACCCCTTCATGGCGGGCGCATTTCACGGCGTGGGAGAGGCCGAGGTCGTCATAAACGTGGGCGTATCAGGCCCGGGCGTCGTTAAGCGCGCGCTTGAGAAGGTGCGAGGAGCGAGCTTTGACGTGGTCGCAGAGACCGTTAAAAAGACGGCGTTTAAGATCACGCGTATCGGACAGCTCGTCGGTCAAATGGCGTCCGAGCGGCTGGGCGTAAAATTTGGTATCGTCGATCTCTCGCTAGCTCCGACTCCGGCGGTGGGCGATTCGGTCGCGCGCGTGCTTGAGGAGATGGGACTAGAGCGCGTAGGCACGCATGGCACTACGGCTGCGCTAGCGCTACTAAACGACGCTGTCAAAAAGGGCGGAGTGATGGCGTGCAACCAAGTAGGCGGGCTTAGCGGCGCGTTTATCCCCGTCTCCGAAGACGAGGGCATGATCGCCGCAGTGCGCGCAGGCTCGTTAAATTTAGAAAAGCTCGAAGCGATGACCGCGATCTGCTCGGTGGGGCTCGATATGATCGCGATCCCGCAGGATACGCCCGAGCAGACGATCGCCGCGATCATAGCCGACGAGGCCGCGATCGGCGTGATAAATCAAAAAACGACCGCCGTGCGCATCATCCCAAAGGGCAAAGAGGGCGACACGCTGGAGTTTGGCGGGTTACTCGGCAGCGCGCCCGTAATGAGCGTAAATAAAAACTCATCAGCGGGCTTCATCGCCCGCGGCGGCCAGATCCCCGCGCCTATTCATAGTTTTAAAAACTAAATTTATAAAGTCCGCTCAAATTTGCGGACTTTATAGTAAAATAGAGCATAATTGTTTTTAATTAAGATTCCGCATGTGGCTTTTTATTTATCCATACCTTCTATTTTTCATATTTTTTCGCTATAATCCCCCGACTTTTTAAATCGATTTTTAAGTTTATAGCATCTAGTTAAATTTATAAATATCATTAAAATTAAGATTTGCGATTTAATCGCTAAAGCCTAAAGATAAGTGTACCTTTTTCTGCGTTTAGATTTGAGCGATCATAATTTCGGTGCAGTAAATTTTATCCTAAAACTAGACCCGATTAGGCGCCGCAATCTACCCGCGAATTAAGCCTAGTCGGGCTTACTTTTTAAACTCGTAAATCGTATTTAAAACGTTAAACCTATAACCGTAACTAAACAAGGAGTCCTCAATGGCAGTAACTCAAGCGCAAGTAGCACAGCTTTACGTAGCGTTATTTAACCGCGCACCCGAAGGAGCAGGCTTTAACGCATGGGTAAACGCGGGAGCAAACAGTACGATAGCTAAGATGGCTAACGATATGCTATCTTCTCCGGCGGCCCTAGCCTATTTTAACGGCAGCATAGATCACGATAGAGATTTCGTAGAGATGCTCTATAAAAATATCTTAGGCAAAGACTATTCTCAAGACCCGGACGGTATTAACGCATGGGTAAAACACATTCAACTAGGTAACTCAAGAGGAGATACCGTAGCTAAACTATTTGAAGTAGCTACTTCTGCTATAGCAAAAGCAGCCGACCCTGTAGCCGCTAAGGTATTTGAAAATAAAACGGCCATCTCTCAGTATATGGCCGAGAAGATAGCAGATATTCCGGCCGATCAAACCGGAGCTTACGACTACTCTTTATTCCAAGAGATAATAGCGACTACGAATAATACCAACCTAGACGAGCAAAAAGCAAAAATAGACGCTCTTATAGCTCCTACTATCCACAATCTTTCAGCAGACGCTAACGACGTAAGCGGAACAGGCAAATCAGACGTATTTAACGGAGCAGTATCTGCTACCGTAGGACAAACTACGTTTAAAGCTACCGATAAGCTAGACGGCAAGGGCGGAAACGATACTTTAAATTTAGACCTATACACTAACTTCTACGGAATGACTAACGGAACCGGAGAGGTTAAAAATATAGAGAATCTAAATTTGACCAACAAGACCAACGGCGATTTAAGATTTGACACTAAATATATCCATAACCTAGAAACCATCACCTTAAACGGCGAGAATAAGGTAGACGTTATTAACCCGGAGAACAAAGTAAAACTTTTAGTCAACGATCTAAAACTAAGCGGAAACGGCGATACGGGAAGATTAAATCTAATCTATAATACCGACGTATTAGCCGGAAGCAACGATAACCAGGAAATCGTCGTAAATAATGTAAACATGGATAAAGACGCTAGAATAAACATAACTACCGTTAACGGAGACCATATAGAAGCTCTAACCATTAACGCCGTAGGAGGAGCTAGCAAGCTAACTAATTTTACATCAAATACGATTAGACAACCAGACCAAGTTGCAAGCATAAAGACTATGCATATAAAAGGAACGGCTGATCTAACGGTAGATACTACGAGCGGGCTATATAGCTTTGACGCTACCGAATATAAAGGCAACAAACTAATCGCAAACGTAAAAGCCAACGGATACGTTCAAAGCATAAAAGGCAGCGGACAAGACGACGTATTTAACGTAACCGGAGCCAGCGGAAGAATCATACCTATCGACGGAGGAGCCGGCAAGGATACGGTAAACTTCATAGACGCTATAAACGGAAACCAACACGTAGAGATGACGGGAGTGGAAGTACTAAATATCAACACCAACGCTTCAGTGCTAGACTTTACCAGAGCGCAAGAGATAACCGAGCTTGGCATAAACGGAACTAGCGCCACCGTAAATATACTTAACTCTAAGATAGCAAAAGTAAACGCAAAAGCTACCAACTCTACAAACGTAACTATAAACAATAGTACCGATATAAGAGATTTCGTTATAGAAAAAGGTAACGGCAGCATAACCGCAAACGGAACAGAAAAGCTAAACGTCAAAGTAGCCAACGCTAGCGACGTACCTGCAAGCCAAGGCACCACTAGTGCAAGCGTAGTCTCAAATACCGTAAAAGAGCTAGACTTTACCCTAGAAAATACTACGGCTAACAGTAGTACTTTTTATCAAGATATAAACAGCGTATTTGCTCTTGAAACGCTAAACGTAGTAAATAAGACCGATAAAGATATAACGGCTAGTATTACGGCGTTAAACGCTTCGGGAAGCCACGATACGAATGCCTACAACCTAAAGACTCTAAACGTGGAGACAAAGGGAGACTATACTATAAACAATAAGCTAAGCGGCATCAGTAAAATCAATCTAAAAGGTACAGGCGACGACACTAGCGTAACTCTTAGAGCAGTAGGCGATAAGACCTATCTTCCGGTTCCTCTTCAAGGCGTTCAAGATATTTCTTTAAAAGCCGAAGGATTAAAGAATTTAAGCGTAGCCGCAAACGATAAAATATATACCACCAGAAACGTAAGCCTAACCTCTACTACCGATAAAGAGGACTCTACGGTAGCGTACGGAGAGATAGGAGATAGAGATAACGATAAAAAGGTAAACAACGTAACCGTAAGCGCCGTAGGACAAAAAACGTTAACCGTAGGAAATATAACCGCAGTGGGAGATGTAAGTCTGACGAGTAAATTTACGCAGGAGGGGTCAAGCGCAATCTACGCCAAAGAGACCGTATCGACCGATACTAGCGTAACAGGTGGCATAAAGGCTAGGAATTTCTCTTTAAACCATAGCGCAAATTCCGATATAACAGACGGCATTATACGAACTAACGGAAATTTAGATATCACTGGCAATCTAAACGTAAACGCTAGCGGCTATAAAACGCTCAAAATGAGCGTAACGCCGATAACGGCCTTTAGCCCGATAACCGATTGGGAAAAGATTAACGTAGGTGGAGATGCTAAATTTAATACGACTGCAACCGTAGCTGGCGCCTCCACAGAGATAGGCTATCAACCTAGTCCTACTGTAATAACCCCTGACGCAGTGGCCGTAAAAGCAAAGAGCCTAAGTATAAACGCTAACGCAGCTTCAGGCATAACCGATTCTACTCTAAAGCTAGCCAACTACGAGTCTTTAGGCGGAAACATCGACATAACGGCAAATAATCAAAAAAACATCGATATAGGCTGGCTAAGAGGATTTAATACCAATGATAACAGCAAGAAAAGCGATGTAAACATAAACCTAAATACAAACGTAGCTGATGCTAGAGTAAAGATAGGGACGCAAGACCTAACTCACGATTTTGGCATAGGCTCCGCCACCGGTACGACAGATAAAGTGGAAGTTAAAAATATAAACATAAAAGCTTACGGACAAAAAACCATAGAAACAAACAGTATCGATAGCGTAGGCGACGTAAATATCGATATCAAGGGTAACGGGCCAGACTCGACAGCCGATTTCAAGTTTATAACGGGTCGCAATATTACGATTAACGCAAGCAACATTAAGGAACTAAATTTAAAAACTCTCGCAGCTGACATAGAAGGCCATACTAAATTTGGCAACGTTACGATAAATACTGGAACGCACAACTATCTACAAAGTGTTACTCTTGACGGCTATATAATTGCTAAAAATATAACGCTTGAGATGTCAAATTTGACGGCGCCTATGACATTTGGAGGCGTTAGTAGCTGGAAAGTAGGAGAAAGCATAACAATCCGTTCGGGCAGTAGCGCTCCGATCACTTTTGATATGATAGATGTAGGTTGGGGTATGGAGGACAGTGCCAAGGACTTCGTAGCAAATCTAACAAACGTAATAACCGGCATAACGGCCTATTCCAACGATCAAGTAGAAACTATCACCGTAAAAGGTGGAATAACAAATCCAGATAGCCTACTAGCGCTAGGCACGATTACGGATTTTTGGGTAGACGGGCTAAGTGCTAGCAATCTAAAAAGCATCGACCTAAGCGAATACGACAACGCAAGCGGAACTACAAGAATAACCACCATGGACGGAGCTGCCTATAACGATAACGTAACCACGGTAAAAGGCTCAAAAACCAAAGACGAGATAGAGATCGGCTCTAAAAACCTAAAACTAGTCGATAGCGGCAAGGGCGACGATAAAGTAACCTTTACGATAACCCAAACCAAAGATATAACCGTAAACCTCGGCGAAGGCAACGATACCGTCACTACTGCGGCATTAACCGCTAATAAGAAATTTGAAATCAGCGGCGGAGCGGGTAACGATACGTTTAATCTAGGAGCTTCTACTACCGATGCTAACGCTAGTAAATACATAACCATAACCGACGCAAATAGAGGCGATAAGATAAGCTTAGGTAGTGCAGTTGCAAATTTCGTCAAGATAGATCAAAATGCCGCAAACGGCAAGACCAATCTAAAAGAAGCCATAAATGCAGCCCTAGACTCTCTAGGCTCTACCGACGCAAATACTATGTATGCAGTCTACTACAATAACGAAACATATCTAGTAAGAGATGTCGATGCCAATAAAACCGTAAGCAACGGAGACAATCTCGTAAAGCTTGCGGGATTGTCAAATTTCGACCTGCTAAACGGCAACATAATAACCGAAGGCGGCGATACGTATCTGCAAATAACCCATATGTAACATATGCACAACATACGGCTAAACCAAATCCGAAGCAGATCGGACCGATGATTTTTAACCCTGAAGCGAAAACTTCAGGGTTAAATTTAGCTCCAATTCAACTAACATTCCAATAAAACCAAACAACTTAACGGCTGTAAGCGGCGGAATTTATCTAAAAATGAAGATAGATTTATTTAAGGAAATTTAGTATGCGGCGACAAAAAAAGGCCAACGTCAAATTTAACGATGGGCTTAAAATTTACAAAAAATAAAAGCAAATACCAAAAGCGGATTTTTATAAATAAAATACCAAGCTTGGACCTAAATTTACTTAGCAAACCTAAATCCGAGCCGATAAAGTATATCAATAAGAGCAATCCATAAAAAATTAAATTTAGGCTTGCCGTGATCAGTCTAAAATCAAATGTATTACCGCGCACGCCGATTCCATTTGTCTATATCTAGAGATGACAAAACAAGAAAGCCGCTAGGTATCAAATTTTAGATACCAGCAAACAAATCTATATGATCCGCGTCCGCGCCGCACTCACGAATTTAAACATTAAACGACTTTTTGATAAACTACGCAAAATAAAATTAAAAGGAGAAAAAATGAAAATTTTACGTTTTTTAGCGGCGCTTTGTTTTGGCACGGCGGTAGCATCGGCGGCTGGTGACGGCAAGGTAACGAGCATCGATATTTACGTGACGCCGTACTACTCGGCAAATGCCGGCAAGGCTGAACATGTAAAGGTTTACGACAAGATAGACGGGCTGCTAAAAAGCGGCACGCTAGAGGACTTTAGGAGCGCGGAAAAGATCGTGCAGGACGCTCCGCAGACGGTCACGCCAATGACTCTTTTCGTGCTTTCGGCCCGCGCTTACGACCTTGGTCTGCGCGACGAAGCGGTATTTTGGTTTTACAACGCCAAAAATCGCGCGATCTTGCTAAGGGAGGTTATAAATTTGGATGACGATAAATTTTTTGAGGTTAAAAGCGCGATAGGAGCATTTATAAAGCTAGTGGGCGACGTGGTAAATCCATACGCATTTTGCGATATCAAAAAGCAGCAAGATATCGCCGCCAAATCACTTGAGTGGAGTAAGGCAAACGTTTACGAAGCTATGTTTTTACCGGAGTTTGCGTCGCCTCACGCAGATAGAAAAGCGGCTCTTGCAAAAGCAATAGAAGCTCTAGAAACACGCGCGCAAAAAGAAAAAGATTATTTTTTAAACGAGGAAAATTTAGCCAAATTTAAAGCTATGCGCAAGCAAAACAAAGCCGACGAGAGATTTTGTTTTTAAAAACCCAAAAAGCCGTTTTAGATTTTACTAAAACGGCGTAAATTTGCAAGCTATGCGTTGCAGCAGCAATCGCTCGGGTCTTTTTCTTTCGTGATCCTAGCTCTTAGGTCGTGGCGGATGATCTAGACCCGCCAAAACAATATCATATGGCCCATAAATTCAGACACATGCTCATACCAAGGTAGCGTCCAAAGAGGCAGCGTAAGGCCCAAAATAGGCAGTGATATCACGTGAACGGCGATGTTTGCTAGGATACCGGCTAGTACGCCTTGCCACATCGTGATCTTTGGAAATTTCTCAGCTACAATGCAGTATCCGACGGCAAAAACGATCGAAAAAATGATATGCGTAAACATC
Source organism: Campylobacter showae (assembly GCF_004803815.1). NCBI lineage: Bacteria > Pseudomonadati > Campylobacterota > Epsilonproteobacteria > Campylobacterales > Campylobacteraceae > Campylobacter > Campylobacter showae. Next base: position 1,442,988 of record NZ_CP012544.1, read on the forward strand.
ACGTAGTTAAACGCATGCCCTGCAAATTCGTAGATCGCGGCATTTGGATCGGCGATGCCTATGTAATCTCTTAAAAAGACATAAGGCGGATTTAGGAAATTCCTCGAGCAGTCGATCGTGTCGGCCGATCTGATCGTGCTTTCTGGCCCGCAAGCGGCGTCAAACATATCCATAGGACTTCTTGGCGGAAGTGGAAATTCTGCTCCCCACTTAACAAAGGCTGAAACCACGCCTGCGATTAGGCCGATTAGAGCGGCTAAACCAAAGCGTTCTTTAGTTTGCGAATTCATAATTACACCTTTCTAAAAAACAAGGCGTATAGCATTCTTTTTTGCTTTGATGAATATTAATTATCAAGATTTTTATTTTATACGATTCTGCATCCGTCCAGCCCGAGATCACTCCCTAAGTTAGCTTTACTATACGCGTCGCAAACATAACCAAACGATAAATTTACGACTGGGCGCAAATTTAAATGCACTAAAATAAATCTATAAGATTCACAACCGAGCCGTACGTAAAAATTTAACATTAAACGACGTTTTGATAAACTACGCAAAATGAAATTAAAAGGAGAAAAAATGAAAATTTTACGGATGCTTTTTCTGGCTTTTTGCGTATTTCTTGCCTATGTAAACGCTAACGACGCACAAAAATGGGCGAGCGAGATCACGGCGGGCAAACAGATACCTACGGGTAAATTTTTAGCCTTTTATCTCAATAAAGACGATTCAAAAAATGTAGTTTTTTCTGAAACGGTCGAAAATATAAATTTAAATTTTGCTTACGACGAGTTTCATAAGATACCTTCCGAAAAATTTATCGCCTACTGGGTTGGAAATTTCGATTTCAAACAAGACGTGCAAAAGATGATTTTAGCCGATTTTAGCTGGGCAAATTTACGCATCGCGGTAGACGGCAAGCAGATATTTGACTCCGAAAACGCCGGAAGCAAAGCGCTTGTGCATAAATTTAACAAGGGACGCCACAAGATAGAAGTTTGGTTCGTCAACAACTGGCACACGACTAGCCTTTTAGTAGATTTTAAAGATGAACCGAAATTTTACAAACAAAGCGAAGTAGTCGCGCAACTAAAAGGTCAAAAATTTGATATCTGGCTCGCTGCCGTTTACGACAGCGACGCACAGGATAATAAGGTAGTCGTAACGCTAAACAAATCGCAAAAACCGCTCGTGGTGATGTTAAGCTCCTATCGCGCCGTGCGCTGGGAGGTGTCAAATCCGCACGGCAATAAAATTTTGGCCGCACTAGTTTATAATCCAATCAGTAGCATAAATTTAAATAAAAATGTTTACTTTATGGATGAACGCATATACGACGAAGATATGGAGATAAAATGCCATTGTTCAAACGGCGGAGCGCACTTTCACTGCGAAGGCGGAGACATAAATAGCAAAAACGATCGCGTCAGAAAAGATTTCGGACAAAATTTAGGCGGTTTTAGCGGTTCCTATAACGCTATTATGCTAAATTTACCGAGCGTTTTGATAGATGAAAGCGTATTAGCTAAGGGTGCAGAGTCAAAAAAGTTAATCGAAGCCGAGCGCGAAAAATGCCGAAAAAGTGGTAAAATAAACGACGCTTTTAAGTAGTTTAAAAGCTAAATTTACGCCTAAAGGCTTGCGGGCGAGCCAAAATACTCTAGCTCGCCTTTTTATCTATACAAAATAGCCTTAGACTAAACATTGGTTTAAAATTATTTTGGACGCCTTATGCGGTAAAATTTAATATTTATCGTCTTGATTTTAGGTCGCTATTGCGATTTGGTTAAATTCACCACGCCGCACGGCTTGTCTAAATTTAACGAAAATCTTTGCCGCCATCACCCACGCGGCGAGTTTAGCCTCGTCTTTTAAGCTTCCAAATATATTTAGGATTTTTTATTTGTTTCCTTGTTCGCCAATATTTAGCCGTTGCGCTGCAAGGACAAGGATAGCCCAAGCGAGCAAATTCACCGTTAAACGGCCAAACTCCAGCCTAATTTATCAAATTTACCGCCGTAGCCCCGCCCTACTCGCCCAGCTTCTGCGCTAATTTTCCCCAAAGCTCGCTTAGGCCTAGGATATCGTTGTGTCCGGCGTTTAGCTCGTAAATTTGATCTCCGGGTTTTAGAAATTTAAATAGCCTGCGCGAGTTATCCACGCCGATTAGCTCGTCATGCTCGCCGTGAAATATCGTCACCGGCCCGCCAAAACCGCCGACAAACTCAAACGTAGGGATTTTGTATTTGATTAAAAATTTCGGCACGAATGGTATTTTCTTGCGCGCCAGCTCCTCTAGGCTAAAATAAGGCGCAATCAAAATCAGCCGCTTAGCGCCGTATTTTTGCGCCGCGCGAGCCGCCAGTCCGCTGCCTACCGAGTACCCGACCGCCGTGACCTCGCCCGCGTCATACTCCCCTAAAACCAGCTGCATCATCGCGTCCGCATCCGCGTAAAGCTGCTCCTGCGAGCCTATCTCGCCGCCGCTCTTACCGTAGCCTCGATAGTCAAACAGATAAAAATCATAGCCCAAATCCGTAAAATACCGCGCATACTTGCCCCAGCCTTGCAGATTGCACGCATTGCCGTGGAAAAATATCGCCGCGCCGTTTTTTGACTTTCGTTCGCCGTTCGCATCGCGCGCGTCGCCGTAAATTTGCCCGCCGTCCCTATTCTGCGCTAAAAACTTAAGCCCGCTTATCCGCGTGCCGTTTGCGTCCAGTCTTATCTCCTCAAACGGCTGATCAAAGCTAAACTCATGGTTTGGCTCAAGCTTGCTCGGGAAAAATATCAGCCTCTCTTGAAAAAAATAAAGCAGCGCCAAAAGCGCCATATATAGGATCAAAACCATAATGCCGAGCCGTAAAATTACGTTCATTTTTACCTTTCAAATTTACCTGCGCCGGATTTTCTCCGCTCAAAAAATATCCTAACCCTCTCGCCGCTCTCGCTTCCAAATTTCTCCTGCGCCGCCAGCCTGATCTCGCCAGCTAACCGCTCGAAATAGCCGTCATCTCCAAATAGATAAATTTGCTTATAAAGCGGCAAAAGCGCCGGGAAATTTCGCCCGACAAAGGCTAGAATTTTATCTCGAAAATTCGGATAGAGATTTAGCCTATCAAACCAAATTTCATCCGCCGCGTCGCCGTAGCGGGATATGATATCAAAAACGGGCGTGATCTGCGGGAAAATCGGCGCGACGAAGATATATGTTTTCACTCCCGCGGCGCGCAGTTTTTTTATCGCTGCGATCCTTGCTGCGACGGAACTTGCATTAGGCTCGAGCATGCGGCGTAAGCTTTCGTCTATCACACTCAAACTCACGCCTACGCGGACGTTTGGCATGGTTTGCAGCAGGTCTATGTCGCGCGTCACGAGGCTTGATTTGGTTAAAATTTGCAGGTTTACATCCGAGCCAGCAAGCGTTTCAAGGACTTTTCGCGTAGCTCCAAAGCGCGCCTCGTACGGATTATAGCAGTCGGTGACCGAGCTCATGAATACGCGCTCGCCGCCGTGCGAAGCCGCAAATTTAACTAGGCTCGCCGCGTCAAAATCCTTCGCGTCCAAAAACTCGCCCCACGCCTCCTTGTGCCCCGTGACGCCGCGCATAAACTCGGCGTAGCAGTAGATACAACCGTGCGGGCAGCCTACGTACGGGTTGATCGCGTAGCCGCCGCTACCGATTTCGGAGCGTGAGAGGATATTTTTGGCATGGACTTTTGCGACTTGCATTTTGACTTTTGCCTTTTAGTTGCTCGGATTTTAGTGGAGATTTTAGCGAAAATTTAGACTTTAAGCTAAAACGACGCAGTTTTACCGATAAAAAGATAAATTTATCAAATCTAAGCTCGTTTTATAACCGGCCCAAATAGCACACTACGCCGTTTTGCCGAAGTTTATACTGATTTTAAACGACTTTTTGGCAAAATCTACGGTTTAAAAAGTCAAATTTAAGGAAAAATATGCTTGAAGTCAAAAATTTATTAATGAGATTTAACGCACAGCTGCTATTTGAGGACGTAAATCTAAAACTCACGCGCGGCAACCGCTACGGTCTCATCGGCGCAAACGGCGCGGGAAAATCGACGTTTCTCAAGATCCTCTCAGGCGAGATCGAGGCAAACAGCGGCGAGATCGTGATCGAAAACGGACTAAAAGTAGGCGTGCTAGGCCAAGATCAGTTCGCGTTTGAAAACTTTAGCGTCAAAGACGCCGTACTATACGGCAACAAACGCCTATACGACGCCGTCAAAGAAAAAGAGCAGCTCTACATGAGCGAGGAGTTTACCGACGCTATAAACGACCGCCTAGCGCAGCTTGAGATGATAAGCGCCGAGGAGGATCCTAGCTACGAGTACGAAGTCAGGATCGAGAAAATCCTAAGTTCGCTTGGTTTTAGCGACTTTGAAAAGCCGATGAGCGAGGTCGAAAACTCGGATAAATTTAAAGTCCTGCTCGCTCAAGTGCTATTTCCAAAGCCCGACATCCTTTTCCTCGACGAGCCGACCAACAACCTTGATATCGAGAGTATAAAGTGGCTGGAAAACGAGCTAAACCGCCACGAAGGCACGATGGTGCTAATCAGCCACGACCGCCACTTCTTAAACGCGGTTTGCACGCACATCCTAGACGTGGATTTTAAGAAAATCAGGCAGTTTGCGGGCAACTACGACGACTGGTACATCGCCTCGACGCTCGTAGCCAAACAGCACGAGATGGAGCGCGACAAAAAGCTAAAAGAAAAAGAGGAGCTGGAGAAATTTATCGCGCGCTTCTCCGCAAACGCGAGCAAAGCCCGCCAAGCAACCAGCCGCCAAAAGCAGCTAAACAAACTCGACATCGAGGAGATCAAGGTATCAAGCAGACGCGATCCTAGCATACTTTTCCGCATCAAACGCGACATCGGTAACGAGATCCTGGAGGTGCGCGGCGTCAGCAAAAAATACGACAAGGTTTTGTTTGAAAATTTTAGCTTCAAGCTCGAAAAGAACGACAAGGTCGCCATCATCGGCGCAAACGGCGTAGGCAAAAGCACGCTAGCTAAAATCATCATCGGCGAGGTCGCTCCAGATAGCGGCGACGTGCACGTGGGCGCGACGATAGAGCCTAGCTATTTTGCGCAGGACACGACAAATAAAATCACGGGCGAGCTAAAGCTCTACGAGTGGCTGCAAGACGAAAACAACAAAGACCTAGACGAGATCCGTAAGTGCCTAGGCCGCATGCTATTTAGCGGCGCCGAGCAGGAAAAATCGGTCGGCAGCCTAAGCGGAGGCGAGAAACACCGCCTGATGCTAAGCCGCCTGATGCTAGAGCGCGGCAACCTGCTCGTGCTAGACGAGCCGAACAACCACCTAGACCTCGAAGCCATCATCGCTCTAGGCGAGGCGCTGTATAAATTCGGCGGCAACGTCATCTGCGTGAGCCACGACCGCGAGCTCATCGATGCATTTGCCAACCGCATCATCCACCTCAAAGGCAACGGCGAGGTTGTCGATTTTAAGGGAACTTTTGAAGAATACGCCGCGATGAACGAGGGAACGACGGCTTAAATTTTGATTTTTGCTTTTGATTTGGCGGGAAATTTGATGCTCGCTAAATTTGAAAGCAAATCCAAGCAGCAAATTTAGCTCCGTTTTACTGCTTGGATTTAAATTTTACCGCTTATCTTTTTAGCGACTATTTTTAAATTTACTCGCTAAAGCTTGCGCTACGAAAACGCCGACATATTTTTCAATTTTACTGCCGCGTATTGTTTCTTAAGAATGAGATAAATATTTCTATGATAACATTTATCCATATCATTTACTACTGCGAAAAACCAGCTAAATATAAAAGCAAATAGATGCGAGTGTAGCAGCATAAGGAGAGAATGCTAATGAATGAAGGCGTAAATAATTTACTGCAAAAAATCGATGAACTGATAGTAAATATGGTAAAAGAAGCTGGCGAGCTGGTTAAAAATTTTATTGAGCTATCAAAAAGCGACCCCAATTTTAAGGATTATTACCGCGATTTTACCGACGTCGGCGTGCAAATTTTTAAAATCCACGAAAAACTACACGCCGATTTTGCGGAACTAAAAGAGTGTGAAGGGATAAAGGCGCTAAAAGAGTATAAAGGATAAACTTCCGCCTAATTTAAATCTCTTAAATTCTTTCTTTAGGGACGAGGAAGGTTTTACTCGCAATAAGGCATAAAAAACAAAATCTAACGTTTTTGCGGTGCGGGTCTCGGTGGGTAAAATTTGAAGCCGAAATTTACAAATTTGACTTCAAATTTGAACCCAAAACAATAAGGCGAAGTATCGTGAGATGATTTTAAATGTTTTGAAGTAAATTTCGTCCCAAGGCTAGACATATAGTCTGTCGCAGGGCGAAATTTACGAAATCATTTAAAAGTACTCGCGAGACAAGCCGCTACTTTTTAGAATACTGCGCGTCGAGGTACGGTATCAAGTACCCATACCCCTGCTTCTGCATCTCCTCCTTTGGCACAAACCTCAGCGCGGCGCCGTTGATGCAGTATCTTAGCCCTCCTTTATCGCGCGGACCATCGTCAAATACATGCCCCAAATGCGAATCCGACATCGCGGTTTTGACCTCGGTGCGCACCATACCGTACGATAGATCGGACTTTTCGGCGATCAGGCTAGCATCTATCGGCTTCGTAAAGCTCGGCCACCCGCAGCCCGCGTCAAATTTATCGTACGAGCTAAAAAGCGGCTGACCGTTAGTGATATCGACGTAGATGCCGATACGCTCCTCGTCGTTTAGCTCGCTGCTGTGTGGGCGCTCGGTCGCGGCGTGCTTTACGACGTCGTATGAGATGGCGCTTAGTTCATTTTTTAGCGTTGCGTCGTCTTTGTTTTTGTAGTTTTGCAAATTTTGCTTCATATCGCGCTTTTTATCGCTCAAAATTTCGCCCTTTTTAGGCAGGCTCTCAAAGGTCACGTGGCAGTAGCCGTGCGGATTTTTGTCTAGATAGTCCTGGTGATACTCCTCGGCTTTGTAGATATTTTCTAGCGGCGCAACCTCCGTTACGATGGGTGCTTTGTAGTTTTTTTGCTGCTCGGCGATAAAGGCTTTGATCGCCGGCTCGTCCGCCGCATCGGTGTAGTAGATGCCCGTACGGTACTGCGTGCCGCGGTCGCCGCCTTGCTTGTTTAGGCTGGTGGGATCGATGGTGTTAAAGTAAAATTTCAGCAAATGCGGCAGATCGATCACGTACTCGTCGTATTCGACCCAGACGGCCTCAGCGGCGTTCGTGTCGCCCGTGCAGACCTGCTCGTAGCTAGGGTTTGGCACCTTTGAGTTTGCGTAGCCAGTGTAAGTGCTAACCACGCCGGGAAGCTGCTTGAGATAGGCCTCCGTGCCCCAAAAACAACCGCCGGCTAGCACGATCGTTTTGTTCGCGGCCGCAGACTCTTTTGTTTTATGATTCATCTGTTCTCCTTGTAAATTTAAAAATATACCTAAAAATAGCGCCAAAGCGCCGACTATTCCTGCTGTTTTTAACGTTTTGCCAAGCATTTTCGCTCCTTATGGCTTAAATTTTTGATTAAATTTGATTCGGGCAAATTTGACTTCAAATTTGACGGTTTTGCATTTTACGCACCGAGACCCGCGCCTTTAAACTCCAAAATTTGTCATCAGGCGTTAGATTTTCAAATTCTTTTTTTGGGAGACGGAAGGGGTTTCTACTTACGAAGCGTCGCCCCTTCCGCCCCCAAACCCCCACCAACCCCACTGCACGTTATAAGTTGCTGCGCTATGCGCAGGTTTCAATTTAGCATTTTTAAGATGCAGGTCTCGGTGACTCAAATTTGAACATAAAACGATAAGGCGAAGTATCGCGAGATGATTTTTCGAGTTTTGAAGCAAAATTGAGCGTGCGCTAGGCATATAGCCTGCGGAGCGAAAATTTTGCAAAATCTCGGAAAAGCACTCGCGAGACAAGCCTTAGCCAAAATCAGCGAAATTATAACCGTCTAGCATAAACCCAACGTGAATTTCACCTCTTAATTTACTCTCTCGCGGCCAACGGCAAGGCGTAAAATTTAAACCCCTCCTGCTCAAACCCGCTCGCAAATGCCTGAAATTCCTCAAATTCGGCGCTGTTAAACTCCGCTCGCCAGATGGTACCCTCCTCGTTAAATTCGCGCTCAAAACTCAAATTTCGCTTTTCAAAATAGTGCTCAAAGCGCGAGCCCAGCGCGTATGGCGTAAAAAACACGCAAAGCGATTTTATCTCAAATTTAGCCAGCGCCCCGCAGCCCTCAGCCTCCTCTATAGCCGCATTTACCGCTGCGCCATACGCTCGCACGAGTCCACCCGTGCCTAGCTTTATCCCGCCAAAATACCGAACTATTAGCGCGCCTGCGTTTACGAGCTGGGCGCCTCTAAGCGCGTTTAGCGAGGGTTGCCCGCTCGTGCCCTTTGGCTCGCCGTCGTCGCTTTGATTTTCTACTATCTGGCCGTAGCCGTTTCGCTCGCGCAGCGCCCACACGACGTGCGCGGCCTTTGGATGCTCCGCTTTTAGCTGTTCGTGCAAGGCTTTAAACTCGCAGATAGGACACAAAAAACACAAAAACGTCGATTTTTTGGCTTCAGTTTTGGTCGATACGACCCGCAAAACCGTTTGCAATTTTCTCCTTTAAATAAAGCCCGATTTTAGCGAAATTTTAAAAATATTCTTATAAAATGGCGGCTAAAATGAAATAAGCTCTCAAAAAAGAATGAAAATGTTTAAAAAAATCTCAAAAAAAACGCTTTGGCAAATCATCGCCATGATCGTTTCCAGCGCCGTTTTTAGCGGTTCTGGGATCCTGATACTAGCCTTTATCAACAAATACCTCTTAAATTTAAAAGAAAAAGACGCTCAAATTTTGCTCGCGTTTTTCGCGATTTTGATTTTGTTTTTGGGCTTTTCGGTGCTCTCGCGCATCGCTCTTAGCGTGATCGGCAACGATTTTGTCTACGAGCTGCGCACCAAAACGATAAAACGGATCCTAGATACCGCAAATCAAAAAATCGTAGCCGCCGGCAAATCAAATTTGATCGCCTCGCTCTCAAGCGACGTGCGCAGCCTAACAGACGGCTTTATGCAAGTGCCAAGCATCATCCAAGGCGTGCTCATCATCGGCGCGACGGGCGCTTACGTACTGTATATCTCGGCCGAGATTTTCGTATTTTTGGTGCTGTGGACGAGCGTGGCGACGTGGATCTGCCGCCGCTCGATCAAAAACATCCACAAATACTTCGAGCAATACCGCAAGTGCGAGGACGCGCTATACCGCGACTATCAAACCTGCATCGAGGGGCATAGGGAGCTTAGCTTAAATTTAGCCCGCGCGAAGCGACTTTTTCTGGAGCGCTTTATACCAAACGCAAAAAGCCTGCGCACAAATATCGTAAAAGCCGAGATCCATCAGTCCTTTATGAGCAACTGGCTAAACACCGTGATGCTAGGCGCCGTTGGCATCGAGATATATTTTTGCCTAGCCTATGAGGCTGCTAGCCTGCAAGATGCAATCACGGTTGCGCTAGCGATACTTTTTTTGCGAGCGCCTCTCATGATGCTGCTTTACTCGGTGCCTAGCGTCTTTCGCGCGCGCATCGCCTACGAGCGGCTAAAAAAGCTAGACCTAGCACCATTTGAGCCGGAATTTGAGCTAGGCGAGACGGCTCCGCAAATTTGGCAAAAACTACGCCTAAAAGATATAAATTTCGCCTACGACGAGGGGAGCGAATTTGCGCTAAAAGATATAAATTTAGAGATTAGACGCGGCGAGACGGTATTTTTGATCGGTAAAAACGGTAGCGGCAAAAGTACGCTATTTATGATTTTAGCGGGGCTTTTAGCGCCTAAAAGCGGCGAGATGTTCGCAGATGACGTCAAAATCACCGAGTCAAATTTAAAAAGCTACGCAAACACGATCAGCGCGGTGTTTAGCGACTTTTATCTCTTTGACGAAGTGATGAGCGACGATGGGGCGCTGATAGAGGGGCTACTAAAAAAGATGTCGATAGAAAATAAAGTAAGCGTAAAAGACGGGAATTTTAGCACACTAAATCTATCTCAAGGCCAGAAAAAGCGTCTCGCCATGGTCGCAACGCTGCTTGAAAATCGCAAATTTTTAATCCTTGACGAGTGGGCGGCTGATCAAGACCCCGAGTTTAGGCGGCATTTTTATACTGAGTTTTTGCCTGAGCTAAAGGCGCAAGGCTACACTGTTTTTGCGATCAGCCACGACGATGCGTATTTTGACGCGGCGGATAAAATTTACGAGATACGAAACGGGCAGATCGCGCTCGTTAAGGGCTAAAATTCAGCTAAAAACGGTTAAAATAACGGATATCATTTTTAAATCAAGGAGACATAATGCAGCTAAGCGAGGAAGCAAGAGAAGCCAAAGAGATGGCGCTAGGCATGATGAATGATAATTTCATCGGCCTTACAGAGGATATGTGCGCAAAATTTGGCGGCTTTACCAACCCGCAAAACGTCAAAATGACCGATATCACCGAGGACGGCATGCACATCGCCTGCGACGAGGGCGAAGTCTTCGTGCCGTTTGAGAAAAAAGCCGAACTAACGGTCGAGAGTCTACGCGACGAGGTCATAAACATCGTAAACAGCATGGAGGGCTGAATCCTCCCCTTGCGCCTCTTTAGCCGGAGCGTAAATTTAGCGCGCTCGCTTGTTTTTACGCCAAATTTAACCCTCAAATTTAAACCCTTCCAAGCTTTACCTCGCATCAAATTTATTTTTAAAGCCTTTAAAATTTGTTCTTTAAATTTTACGATTTAAACGCTCAAAATCGTCTGCAAATTTAAACCCGAAATCCCACTCGAATTTCTATTTTATAAATTAAACTTACATAAATTGATTTTTATTATTAATTATGATAAAATCGAAGGGAGTTAAAATGAGCAAAAAAAGATTAGGCGCGCAAGGCGGCAAATTTATACTTTTGTCGCTAGTAGCAGCCGCGAGCCTAAACGCGCAAACCCAAAACGTCACGTTAGACGCCGCCATAGTAACGGCGATGGGTTTTGAAAGCGCGCTAAAAGAAGAGACTAGAAATATATTCGTCGTAACCAAAGCAGACGTCGAGGCCTACGGCTACCGCTCGGTAAAAGAACTCGTAGAAAAGACCCCTAGCGTCGATTTCGTCAGCACATCAAGCCTAGGCGAAAACATAGACATGCGCGGACAAGGCATGCGCGGAGACGGCGCGACGCCGACTATGGCCGTAAAAATCATGCTAAACGGAGTACCGATAAATATGGTCGATGCGGCGCATGGCATAATACCGCTTGAGATGATCGCGATCGAGGACATCGAGCAGGTCGAAGTAATGCCGGGAGGCGGAGCCGTGCTCTACGGCAGCGGCACTAGAGGCGGCGTGGTAAATATCATCACCAAGCAAAAGCCGCGAGATTTTTTCGCAAACGTGAGCTCCAAGATAGGTTAGTATAGCTACCGCGACGCCGCAGCCACCGTCGGCGGAAACGTGAGCGAGGATCTGTTTTTAAAATTTAGCGGCAAAGCGTTCGGTCAAAAAGGCTACAGACACGACTACAAGGAGCGCGGATACTACGTAAGCGGCGGGCTAAACTACAAATTTAACGACTCCCACTCGCTAAATTTGACGCCTAGCGTATTTAAATCAAAAAGAAACGATCCGGGCACCCTAACCCAAGATCAAGTTTCGCAAGACCGCAGACAAAACGCCAATAACGGCCTAACAAAGCTTTTTGAAAACGAGAAAATCGACGTTAGCGCCGTTTACGAGGGCAAATTTAACGACTTTTACTCGGTAAATTTGATGCCGTATTATCAAAAAATCAAAATCAAAACCTCCTCGACCGAGTCGGCTCGCGGCGTGCGCTATCCGTCGCAGGGACTTTTCGGCGATAAAAAATACGGCGTAAATTTTAAAAACAAGCTTGACTACGGCAGCGGCGAGTTTATCTTCGGCTACGACTACGAGCAAAACAAAGGCGATAGAGAGTCGCACTACGAGGTAAAAACGTCGCCCGTGATAAGCCTAAAACACGATACGACGCTAGATCTACAAAAGACCACGCACGCGCTTTATTTTATGGAAAAGCATAAATTTACGCAGGTTTTTGACCTGAGCTTCGGGTATAGATTTGAGCGCGCGCAGTACGAGGCCAGCAGGGTTTCTGATATGAAGGGCTTTAGAAACGGCATACCTTTTCCTCCGATGACTAGCTACAACGCCATAAGCGACGGCGGAGATATCGACAACCACGCGTTTGAGTTTACGCCGAATTTCAGATACTCCGACACCGGAAACGTATATTTTAAATTTGAGCGCGGCTACATCTCACCCTCGCCTTCTCAGGTAACCGACAAAGATCAGGTAACCAAGCAATACAAATTTAACGACCTAAAATCCGAGAAATTTAACACCTACGAGATCGGACTAAAAGATCACGTCGCAAGCATGCCGGTAAACGCTACCGTGTTTTTAACCGATACTAGCGACGAGATAGCCTACGCAGAGCTCGAGGCCAATCACGGAGACGCTTGGAAATACTACAACATCGCAAAAACCAGACGCTACGGATTTGAGTTTTTTAGCAGGCAAAACGTCTTTGATAGACTGATTTTGAGCCAGTCCTACGCCTACGTAAACGCCACGATCAAAAAAGGCGATAACGCCGGCAAAGAGGTGCCCTACGTTTCAAAACACAAATTTATATTCGGCGCGGACTACGAGATCGTGAGCGACTTGCACTTGTTTGCGGACTATAAATTTTACTCAAAGAAAAAGGGCGTAAACTACGACAATATCTCATCTCGCAGCATCGTGGACGCAGGCGTTTCGTATAAATTTAAAAGCGGGTTTGGCATAACGGGAGGCATAAAAAATCTCTTTAACAAAAAATACTACGACTACCAAGGCAAAAACAGCCAAACCTGCATTTACGAGTATAGCCCGGCAAACGAGCGAAACTACTACGTAGAGTTTAAATACGCTTACTAAACCGTTAAATTTAGGGCTTTATGCCCTAAATTTGCCTTTTTGGACGCTACGTTTTTCTGCGAAACGTTATTAGGATTTTATTATCTAACGCTATGAAATCTCGTCAAATTTTATTACCGATTAATGATAGCGGTGGTATAATAAACTGCTTTTGATAATTAATATTAGGATTAAAATGTTTGAGTATATAGAAGTCGGCGGTATATTTATGTGGCCGATATTTTGCCTTTCGGTGCTCGGTATCGCGGTGCTTCTTGAAAAGGGAGCGTATTTTTTATTTACCGAGATAGACGCGACGAGTTCGTTTAAGATCAAGCTTTGCAATCTCATTTTAGAAGGCGACTACGCAAAAATCAAAGAATTTTGCAAAGGCTACAAAAACTCGCTTGCTAAAACCGCGCTTTTCGTCGCGGAAAATTTAGGCGAAGGCGCGAGTAAAACGCAGATCGACTACATCGCCGAGGAGGCCGTATCCATGCAGCTAACCTCGCTTGAACGGCGCACGTGGATACTCGGACTTTGCGCGAGCGCGAGCCCGCAGTTAGGGCTGCTTGGCACGATAGTTGGTATGATAAAGGCCTTTAGCGGACTTAGTGGCGGAGTAGACGCTCCGCTCGTTGCAGTCGGTATCTCCGAGGCGCTTTATACGACGGCTTTTGGGCTTATAGTGGCGATTCCTTGCGTGATATTTTTTCTCATGATTAGCAAGAAAATAGATTTCATCCTAAACGATCTAAACCGCATTATGAGCCTGTTTGGACGCAGTTTTGAAAGGAGAAGCTGTGAAGTATGTCCGCAGAGATAAGGCCAGATACGCCGGCATCTCTATGTTAAATTTGATCGACGTGATATTCGTACTTTTGCTATTTTTCATGGTTACGACCTCTTTTAATAAATTTGCCCACATCGACATCGCCCTACCCCAAAGCACGTCAAATTTAGACGAAAAAGACACCAAAAACGTCGAGGTTTTTTATTTGCTTAACGGCGAAGTGCTTTTGAGTATAAACGGCGAGCAAAAAAGCTTAAATTTAGCAGATCTAGCCGCTCAAATCGCAAATTTAACCCCAAAGCAAAAAGAGAGCGTCAAACTAAACGCAGATGGAGCTATAAACTACGGCGAGGTCGTAAATTTGATCTCTATTTTAAAAGATAGCGGCACGCAAAACGTCGAGCTAAATATCAAGAAAAAGCCGAAAGGATAGAAAATGAACCCGGTTTTATCTCCCTGTAAATTTAACCAAGGAGAACAACTATGATTGCTAAATCAAGCCAAGGAGCTATCGCGCTTTCGCTGATAGCAAGTATAAATTTATACGCCGCGGAGGATAGCTCCACTAGACTAGACGCCACCGTCATAACTACGACTGGCTTTGAGAGCGCGCTAAAAGACGAGGTTAGAAACGTAACCGTTATAACCGCAAAAGAGATAGAGGACAGGGGATACCGCGATATCAAAGAAGCTCTCGAAAAAGCTCCGGGCGTCAGCCTAAACGGCAACAACGTAGATATGCGCGGGCAAGGTTCCAGAAGGAGCTCGTCGGCTAGATCGACCACGACCGTAAAGGTGATGGTGGACGGCGTCGTGCTAAACATGATCGACACTACGCCTACTAGGATCCCCGTAGATATGATACCTATCGAGGATGTAGATAGGATAGAGATAGTCCCGGGAGGCGGCACCGTTCTATACGGCAGCGGCACGATGGGAGGCGTGATAAATATCATCACCAAAAAAAGCAAAAAGAAATTTTACGCAGGCGTCTCTAGCAAGCTCGCCTCCTACTCGTATAAAGACGTAGCCCTAAACGTCGGCGGCGGAGTAACCGACGCGCTATCTTTAAAACTAAACGCGAAAAAATCTGACTCAAACGGATATAGACGCGGAGATAAAACCAAAGAAGACTACGTCTCGGGCGGCCTAACCTATCAGATAACGGACGATCAGGCGCTATCTATAAACTCAAGCTATTTTAAAGACAAAAGCCGCACCACGGGTGCTCTAAGCAAAGCTCAGCTAGAGCAAGACAGAAGACAAGCAGGATCAAGTAAAACCGACTATCTAAACAAAAGAGTTAGCGTAAACGCCGACTACTCTATAAATTTAAATGATGCGCTGACGTTTAATCTATCGCCTTATTATCAAAAACTAACCATGGACTCCTATAGCGCCTACAAAGACGGCGGCAGCGGAGCGCTAGGGCTAACCGATAAACAAGCCGGAGCTAAATTTAAGGGCAAATACGGCTACGGCAGCGGAGATTTTATATTCGGTTACGACTTTTTAAGACAAGAGGCCAAAAGATCTATACTCTCGAAATCTACGAGCAGACGCGGCCCTATCACGGTAAGCGCCGACGTCACGACCAAATTTGACGTAGAAAAGAAAACGCATTCGTTTTACGTGTTAGAAAAGCACGACTTCACCGATCAGTTTTCTTTGAGCGCGGGGTATAGGTTCGAGCTAGCTAGAAACGATATGGATAGGCGCTCAAACTCCGTAGTAAAGATGACGCCTGGCCGGACGATAACTAGCGCTTCGTCCTTTAAAGGCAAGAAAAACTCGGACAACCACGCCTTTGAGATAACGCCTAGCTTTAAATACTCAGACACCGGCAACGTTTATTTTAAATTTGAGCGCGGATTCGTCTCGCCCTCGCCCGTTCAGTTTGTGGATAAGCCAAACAGAACCGACTACGTAGTAAACAATCTAAAATCAGAAACCTACCAAACCTACGAGCTTGGCGTGAGAGATATGATCTATGATAATTTCATAAGCGCGACCGTGTTTTTAACCGATACGAAAAACGAAATCTACACCAGAACGCTCACAAATAACATAACCGACGGCTGGTTTTTTATAAATTTAGACGACGTCAGGAGATACGGAGCCGAGCTCTACGCCGAACAGCAAATTTTAGACAATCTAAAAACCAGCCAGACCTTCTCCTACGTAAAAGCCGAATTTAAAAAAGGTAGCAACAAGGGCATGGAGGTGCCGACCGTACAAAAGAGCAAATTTGTCGCCAGCATCGACTACGAGCCGATCAAAGATCTAAATTTACTCCTTGACGTCAAATACCTATCAAAGCTAAAAAGAGCGATCTACTCGGGCGTGACAGACATATCCGGCTACGAGACGCAAACCGTATCTAGAACGCTAGTGGATCTTGGCGCAAAGTATAAATTTAAAGGCGGATTTTCGGTCTCTGCAGGAGTTAAAAATTTATTCAACAAAAAATACAACTCCTATCAAAGCGAGCTAGAGGATATATACGAGCCCGCAGACGAGAGAAACTACTACGTAGAGTTTAAGTATGCCTACTAAAAACGGAGTTACGGCGGTTTTGGCGGCGCTTACGGCGCTGCTTTTTATATTTTCGCTTAGCCTAGGCGGGGCCGATATCTCGTGGCAAGATATCATCAAATTTGCAAGCGGCAGCGAGATAGACGAGATAAAGGAAACTATCCTGCTAGAAATCCGCTTGCCGCGCGTCATCATGGCATTTTTGATCGGTATGCTGCTAGCAAGCTCTGGCGTCGTCGTGCAAAGCGTATTTTTAAACCCACTAGCAGACCCCTACATCATCGGCATCGCCTCTGCTGCGACCTTTGGCGCCGTGGCGGCTTATCTTTTAAAGCTTCCCGATTTTTACTACGGCGTATTTGCTTTTTTTAGCGCGGCGATACTTTCGGTGCTGATCTTTAAACTCTCCAAAAAAGGCAAATCCATCGCCACGCTTCTTATCATCGGTATCGCGTTTTCGTCGTTTTTGGGTGCGTTTACGAGCTTTGCGACCTACCTCATCGGCGAGGATAGCTTTAAGATAGTAGCGTGGATGATGGGCTACGTGGGCTCGGCAAACTGGGAAAAGATCGCCTACATCAGCGTTCCTCTCGTGCTATCTATGGCGTATTTTTACTTTAAGCGATTTGAGCTAAACGTCATCTTAAGCGGCGACGAGGAGGCTCAAAGCCTAGGCGTGGACGTAGAAAAGATGAAAAAACGCCTACTTATCGTTTCATCCTTAGCCGTGGCGTTTTCGGTCGCGTTTACGGGCATGATAGGCTTTGTGGGGCTCATCATCCCGCACACGCTACGCATGATACTAAAAACCTCGAGCAACATCGTTTTGATACCTATTAGCGCCTTTGCGGGCGGGTTTTTCCTGCTGGCCTGCGACACGATAGGCAAAAGCGTTCTAAGCCCGACCGAGGTACCTATCGGCGTGGTTACGGCGTTTTTCGGCGCTCCGTTTTTTCTATTTTTAGCTATCCGCTCAAGCAGGAGCATATAAAGTGAAAGTAGAAAAACTATGCTTTAGCTACGGCAAAAAAGAGATACTAAAAAACGTAAATTTGAGCCTTGAAAACGGTAGGTTCGTAGGGATTTTGGGTCCAAACGGCTGCGGCAAATCCACTCTTTTAAAAAATATCCTAAGAATTTTATCGCCAAATAGCGGCGTGATCACGCTAAAAAACAAAAAGCTGGAGGATTATTCGCTAAAAGAGTTGGCTAAAATTTTAGGCTTCGTGCCGCAAAAAACGGTTCTAAGTATGCCGCTAACGGTCGAGGATATCGTACTAACGGGGCGCTTTTGTCATCTAAAAAGCCAGTTTAGCGGATACGACGCAAACGACGTAGCCAAAACCTACGAGATCATGCGCCTGCTTGACGTAGAGCGGTTTGCTAAACGCAGCGCCCACTACTTAAGCGGCGGAGAATTTCAGCGGGTGCTGCTAGCTAGAGCGCTAGTTAGCGAACCAAAAATTTTACTTCTTGACGAGCCTACGAGCGCGCTAGATCTAAACTACGGGGTTCAGATGCTAAAGATCTGCGAAAATTTAACTAGAGAGCTAAATTTACTCTCCGTAGCCGTGCTACACGATCTAAATTTAGCCGCTATGTTTTGCGACAAGATCGTGATGTTAAAAGACGGCGAGATACGCTACGCAGGCACGGCAAAGCAGCTTTATACGAAAGAAATTTTACATGAAATTTACGGGCTAAACTGCGAAATTTTAGAACACGACGGCATGCCGTTCGTCGTGCCCGTAAAGCGATAAATTTACAAATCAAATTTGAAAGGATTTTCTATGAAAAAAATAGCCGCACTTTTGCTTGCAGCCAGTTGTCTTTTGGCAAATTTAACCGCAAATTCGCCCAAAAAACTAGTCGTACTAGACCCATCAGTCGTCGAGATAGTCTATATGCTAGGCGCGCAGGATCAGTTAGCGGCCATCGCTACGCTTCAGTTTTCTAAAATTTGGCCGGAGGATCAAACCGTAAAGCTAAAAAGCGTAGGCACATACACAAAGCCAAATATCGAGCAGATCGTCGAGCTAAAGCCTGATCTTGTTATCACCAGCTTTCACTCGGCAAACGTAAACGAGAGCCTTGCTAAATTTAACCTAAAAACCCTCACGCTAAAAGCAGATAGCGTCGGCGATATCTACAAAAATATCGAAGAAATCGGCAAAGTAACGGGCAAGGAACAAAAAGCGAGCGAAGTCGTAAGCGAGATAAAATCCAAAATCGACTCTTTCGCAAACAGCGAGATAAAGGGCAAAAAGATACTAGCGGTATTTTCCTCGACGCCGCTTACTGGCTTTAGCTCAAAGACGCTGCCGGGCGATATCTTTACCAAACTCGGACTAAAAAACATCGCCGATAACGTAGAAGGCTCGACTCCGATCGTCTCGACCGAGTTTATCTTGTCGCAAAATCCGGACTTCATCGTCGTTATCGGCGGCATGGGCGGCGACGGCGAAAATTTCCTAAAACAAAATCCGGTGCTTAAAAAAACGACCGCCGCAAAAAACGGCAAAGTACTCACCGTGCCCTCCTCGCTACTACTTAGAGGAACGCCTCGCATAGGCGAAGCCGTAGATAAATTTTACGAGATGCTAAGCAAATAATGCGCTACTTTCTAGTCTCGCTCGTCTTAAATTTAGCTCTACTTTTTTTGCCGTTAAACTCGCGCCCAATAGAGAGCGCAAAGCCGCAAGAAACGATAAAGATAAAGCTAAATTTGACGCAAGAGGAGCCTAGTAAAGAGACTAGAGAGCAAATCCCGCCTCAAAGCGCAGAGCCATTTGAAAGGCCGCAAGAAACGCAACCCGAACCGGTCAAATTTGAGCCCGAGCCCGAAATTTTACAGCCCGAGCCAAAGCCGGTAGAGCCGGAACCCAAAAAGCCAAAGGAGGAGAAAAAGCAACCGCCAAAGCCAAAAATAAAAAAGCAAATCTCGCCAAAGCCGGCGCAAGCGGTAAAAGAGGAGCCTAAATTTGAACCGGCACCCGCACCGACTCAAATTTTACCCGCCGAGCAAAGCGCGCAGCCTAGCTCAAATTTAGCCCCCGCAAAGCAGCCCGCCGCGCAAGATAGCGGCGAAGCAAAAGAGCAAAACGCGTGCAAAGAGGGCGTCGGCTTTACCGTGGCGCGCGAGCCGGAGGCCAAATATCCCAAAAAAGCGCTCATGCTGCGGCTAAGCGGGATGTTTAGAGTCGAAGTAGATTTTAAATTTGACGGAGAGATAAAGATAATAGCCGTTCGCGGGAAAAATAAAATTTTTAACGACGAAGCCGTAAAAATAACAAAGGAGTTAGAAATTAAAGCGTTAAAAAATATTTCGAATTGTATAATTACCAAACCTTACGAATTCAAAACGGAGGAATAGATGTTTGAAACCAGGCAAAAAGGGCACGCTGGACCGACGCGCCCCAAAAAAATAAAAATGGCGACTAACGCCGAGGTGGAGAAATTTCTAAACAAGGAGCTACCTGCGCAAAAGGACGGCGTGATATACATTCACGTGCCTTTTTGCGATAATATCTGCTCGTTTTGCTCGATGAACCGCACAAAGCTGGAAGACGAGCTAGACAGCTACACGCAGTATCTGCTGGGCGAGATCAAGAAATACGGCAAATTTCCGTATCTGCAAGCTAAAAATATCCGCAGCGTCTATTTTGGCGGCGGAACTCCTACGATACTAAAAGAAAAGCACTTAGAACCGATCATCACGGCTCTGCGCTCGAGCTTTAATATCGCCGAGGACTGCGAATTTAGTCTAGAAACCACGCTACACAATCTAAATTTGAGCAAAGTGCGCCTACTAGAAAGTCTAGGCGTAAACCGCTTTAGCATCGGCGTGCAGACATTTTCGGACAAAGGCCGCAAGCTACTAAACCGCGTCCACGACAAAAAAGGCGCGATAGAGCACCTAAAAATGATCAGGCAAAATTTTAGCGGCATGGTTTGCACGGATATTATATTTAACTACCCCGAGCAAACGATAGACGAGGTGCTAGAAGACGCCCGCCTAGTCGATGAGCTAAACATCGACAGCACGAGCTTTTATTCGCTTCAGCTTTTTGAAAAATCAGAACTTGCAAAGACCGTATCGCAGGATTATTACGACGTAAATTACGAGCACAAGCTGCACAACGCTTTCTTTGAAAAGCTGCTAGGCACTGGCAACTACGAGGTGCTAGAGCATACTAAATTTAACCGTATCGGCCGCGACCGCTATCAGTATATCCGCCTAAGCCACGAGGGCGCCGATATCCTGCCATTAGGTAGGGGCTCTGGCGGAAAGCTAGGCTACTACGACATCTACAACGCAAAAGAAAAAATGCGTATGATAAATAAAGTAGACGACAAACAGCGTGCCGAAGGACGGCTAAAAAGCCTCTTTATGTACCCAAAAATCGACCTAGCGCAGGTTAAAAGCCTAGTTAGCGATGAGACCTTTAGCGCGCTAATGGAGTTTTTCAAAAAATGCGAAAGCAAAGGCTATATGCGCATAGAAAACGGCTTTTTAAACTACACGACGGACGGCGTATTTTGGGGCATGTCGATCGGCACCGAAGTAGCAAATATCTCACAAAAGGACTTTGAATGAAAAAAATAGTTATCTACACGAGCGCGACCGGAAATACCGAGAAAGTCGGTCTTGCTATCGCAAACGAGCTTGGCTGCGAGGCGGTCAAATTTAGCGAGGATCTGCATCTAGATTTGGATCGCTACGACTTTATCGCGCTTGGATTTTACGTCGATAAGGGCGACGCGGAGCCTAAATTTAAACGCTTTTTGCGCGAGATAAAGGGCAAAAAAGTCGGCCTGTTTATGACGCTAGGTATGGATCCCGAGCACGAGCACGCGATGAACTGCCTAGAAAAGGCAAAAGTCGTGCTACGCGAGGGCGAAAATGAAATTTTACGCGAGTTTTACTGTCAAGGCGCCATCGATCCAAAAGTCATCGAGCAACTACGCAAAATGGGCGAAGCAGCGCCAAACGACCCGCGCTACGCCGTAACTCCGGAGCGCGAAGCCAGATGGGCTAGAGCCGCAACTCACCCAGACGCAAACGACCTAGAAAACGCAAAAGCAGTGTTTAAAGGGATATAAATTTGCCGCCGCTTGGCGGTCAAATTTGCTAGTCAAATTCGGTGCATTTTAAATTTGTAAATTTGCGCTCTATTTTTGGCTTTACTTTAAATTTTACTCACCCAGACCCGCATCTTGAAAACTATAAATTTGCAAATTTAATTCCAACAAAATTTCCAAAATCTGAGTCGCTGCGCTAGCAGTTGCAAGCAGACCGTAAGTAGAATCCCCTTCCACTCCCAATAAAAGAGGAAAGCTTTAATTTTATAGAAGCTACAAATACGTAACGTTAAATTTGGCAAAAATAAATAGCGCCATAAAGATGCAAATCTCGGCAAGTAAAATTTGCAATTTTAACTTCAAATTTGAACATCAAAAATTAAGGCAACGTATCGTGAGGTGGCTTTTAGCGATTTCGCTTCGTTGCCCTCGCAAGGCAAACCGTAAATTTATCCGCCAAATCCTCCTTAATACTCCATATAAGACAAAACTCGCTATAATTTCGTAAAAAATCAAAAGGAAAATTATGATACAAACTTGTTTATTTCCGGCTGCGGGCTACGGCACGAGATTTTTGCCTGCGACCAAATCGCTACCAAAAGAGATGTTGCCGATCCTCACAAAACCGCTGATCCATTACGGCGTGGACGAGGCGCTAGAGGCGGGCATGAAAAACATGGCGTTTATAACCGGTCGCGGCAAACGCGCGCTGGAGGATTATTTTGATATTAGCTACGAGCTAGAGCATCAGATATCGGGCACCAATAAAGAACACCTGCTAACCGAGATCAGAGAGCTAATGGCGCGCTGCACGTTTTCGTTCACGCGTCAAGAAAGCATGAGAGGCCTAGGAAACGCCATCCACACAGGCAAAGTCCTCGTGCGAGACGAGCCGTTTGGCGTAGTGCTGGCCGATGATCTGTGCATCAACGAAGATGGCGAAGGCGTGCTATCTCAAATGGTAAAAATTTACGAGAAATACCGCTGCAGCATCGTCGCCGTGATGGAAGTGCCGATCGAGCAAAGCAAAAACTACGGCATCGTCACGGGTCGCGCGATCGAGGACGATCTGCTCATGGTTAGCGACATGGTCGAAAAACCCGATCCCAAAGAAGCTCCGAGCAACCTAGCCGTCATCGGCCGCTATATCCTGACGCCCGATATTTTCACGATCCTAGAGCGCACCAAACCCGGCAAGAACGGCGAAGTTCAAATCACCGACGCGCTAAAAGAGCAAGCCAAAGACGGCATGGTGTTAGCATATAAATTTAAAGGTAAGCGCTTTGACTGCGGCAGCGTCGATGGCTTCGTGCAGGCGACTAATTTCTTTTACGAGCTAGGCAAAAATGCTAAAAAATGAGTTATTTTTCGAAAAAACGCCGCTAAGCGCGATCGGCTCCTACGCCAAACGAATGAACGACGAACTAAAAGGCGGCGAGATCGGCTACTATCACCTGCCCGAAATCGGCGCAAATTTACTCAGCGAAATAGCCGAGTTTGAAACGACGCTCGCGCACGTAAAAAGCGTCGTGCTAGTAGGCATCGGCGGTAGCAGTCTGGGCGTCAAGGCGCTAAAAACGATGCTTGGGGGCGCTAAAAGGAGCCGCGAGCGAGAGCTTTATTTTCTCGATAACGTCGACGCCTTTAGCTTTGAGAGCGTTTGCGAGAGCATCAAATTTAACGAGACGCTTTTTATCATCTCGTCAAAATCGGGCACCACGATCGAGACGATCACGCTATTTAAGTGCATTTTGGAGCGCTTTAAGCCCTCAAATTTGAGCCAAAATTTCATCGTCATAACAGACCCCGCCTCGCCGCTAGAGGCCTACGCCAAGCAAAACGGCATCAAATTTTTTAATATCCCTAAAAACGTCGGCGGCAGATTTAGCGTGCTTAGCGCGATCGGACTCGTGCCGCTAATGCTATGCGGATACGACGCGGCGGCTCTACTAGAGGGCGCGCGGGCGTGTAAAAAACGATTTTTAGAGGACGGCGACGATACGCTACTGCAAAAAGCCTACCACTACGCGACGCATAAAAACGCCAAGATCAACGTGATATTTAGCTACGGCGATAGGTTTTTGGAGTTTAACGACTGGTATGTGCAACTGTGGGCGGAGAGCCTGGGCAAGAAAAAAGGCTACAAACGATACGGACTCACACCCGTCGGACTCATCGGCTCGCGCGATCAGCACAGCTTTTTGCAGCTCATCATGGACGGCGTGAAGGATAAGACGGTAACATTCATCAAAGTAGCGAGCGCGGACGCTGACGTAGCAGTGCCGAGCATAAGCCTAAACGGTCTTGAGGGCTGCGACTTTGTAAACGGGCTAAATTTGGGCGAGCTAATCAATGCTCAGTGCAGCGCCACCATGCATGCGCTCGTGCAAGAAGGCATCAGCGTGGACGTCATCGAGCTTGAGCGGCTAGATGAGGCGAGTGCGGGATTTTTGATTTATTATTTCGAGCTTCTCACATCTGCTACGGGCATAATGCTAGGCATAAACACTTACGATCAGCCGGGCGTCGAGGTCGGTAAGCGCATACTAAAGACGATGCTAACGGCCGGAAAATAAAGAGCCGCAGCGTAAATTTATGCGGATTTTGCTTTATGAAGCTGCGGCAAATAAGCCGTTAGTCTCGTAATTTTTTGAGCTGACGGCTCAAATTTGCGGTATTTTTGGTAAATTTGAGTTTAAATTTGCCCTGGCTTTATTTTGGCAAATTTTAGGCGGAAATTTAATGCCCATACATCAATGCCGGCAAATAAACAACAAGCTACTTCTTTGTGACGCGACTTTTTATTCATTTTTGTAGTGTTGATAACTCGAGACGTAAATTTGGCGCAATATTGTGTGATCTTTAGCCTTTACTAAAGTCGTGCGAATAAAATTTATCGGTAAATTTGCTAGATTTTACTTTTCTGATACCGCTGATTTGATCATAAATATTATTTAGCAAACGCGCTTATAGACGAATTTAACAGCTTCCACTATATATCATCCTATAATTTGCAATATAAACTTCTAGTCTTTTGTCCTCTCATTACCAAAACTTTCTTTTTGGGTATTTTTGGCATATTTAGTGAAATTTAAAGGCCTACCAAAGAACGTGGACCTATTCGATCAAAAAAATTTTTATACCCCGTAGTAATCTTTATCAACACTTGACAAAGTAATGTATTCTAAATTATCAAAAACTCTTCACAAACAATAATTTTTATTATTTGCAAATTATTTTTCTTTAAGTTTTATATGCTATAATTTCATCACAAATCAAATCAAAGGAGACAAAATGTCAAAAGTTGTTACCCAGTTAAATCAAATCCAAGCTGACGCTCATGCGTTATTCGTTAAATTTCACGACTACCACTGGTATGTAAAAGGTATTCAGTTCTTTAGCGTACACGAATACACCGAAAAAGCGTACGAAGATATGGCAGAGATATTCGACGACGTCGCTGAGCGTGCTATACAACTAGGCGGTAGAGCTATCACCAAAATAGAAGAGCTAAACAAGCTAGCTCATCCAAAAACAGATAACAAAGATAGTTACACTCCGACCGAGGTTTTAAAAGGCGTTTTGGCTGAGTACGAGCACTTGCTGGGCGAATTTAAAAAGCTAGAAGAAGTCGCTGAAGAAGCAAAAGACAGCACGACCGTAACTATGGCGCAAGATCAAATCGCAAAATATGAAAAAGCTATCTGGATGCTAAAGGCTACTTTGGCTTAATTTTTGGGGCGCAAGCCCCTTTTTCTATTCTTTTTTCTTTCAAATTTTAATTTCTACAAAATATCAACTTAGTTATCTTTAACATTTTCAAAACAAGCAGAAACTTAATATAAACATAAATAGCATTGAGTTGCAATGAGAACTATATTTTTAAAAAGTAACGAGCGTAGCGAAGTTAAAAATAAGCATATGGTTCGTTCCAGAATTTCAGAGACGAAATTTAGAGAATTTTATAATATTTTTCATTTAGTACAGAAGATACTAAAATAGCAGAATTTACTAAAATCTTAGAAAAAAGAATCGATAAAATAACTAAAAACATCAGAATTTTTATTATTAAAAAAGTGCGAGCTCTTGAAGAGTAACGAGCGTAGCGAAGCTAAAATAAGTAATTTTAGCGACAAGATAGAGATTTACTATAGCCATTTAAAAGCAAGAAAGGTAGGGGTAAAAAACACATGTATTCGGAATGCCAAAGCATGACGGCAAGATCTATACCAAATAATTAAAAACTACTCTACAAATGAACTAATACCGATACTATAATTTATTGAGACCATTGGAAAAGCCTATGATGGTTAGGTTGATTAGCGAGCAAAGACTCGTTGTAGAGTAAAATATTCAAAGAATGAACTAGCCTACTATTTTGCAAGAAGCTAACAGTAAAACCACATAAAAGGTCGAGAAAATTTTTGGGATTATGTTAGGATTGTCTAAATTAAAAGAATCTTCTCTAAAGCGTAGCAATACCATAGCGACTACAGAAAGGCTAAGAGAAAGAGAGTTTTTGCCTCATTAAAAGAGCGTGAATTTGGGCTCAATAACAGTAAAAATACAAAAACTTTCTATCATATTTTACCAAAGATGACAAGAGAGAATCCTCCTTATCTTGAGCCTAAAATTACTTTATCATATAATGTAGTGATTTGGATGTTTTATTTGGGTGTTTTTGCTTGCAAATTTTATCAAATACTTTTTAGATAACTTTAAAAGTCAAGTAAGGATTTGTGCCTTATTTTTTGAAAAGTATAACATAAAGACCTATAGAAAGGAGATATCTCGGGATAAACCCGAGATATTTAAAATTAGAATGTGTATTTAGCTTGGAATCTTAGCTGTTTAGTTTTATCTTTTGAGTCATCTTGGTGCTTGTTAATCTCATACGCATAGAAGCTTGAGAACTGAAGTTTAGCACTATAGTCATAAGTTAGTCTTGCTACATACTCTTGATATTTCTCTTTATCGCCTGAAGCAAGTTTAACTTTACCATTAGAATAATCGCCACCGACTCTAAATTTCTCAGCAAAAGTGTATCCTGCTTTCAAGAACCAGAAGTTAGCTTTACCTTCAAGAGCAGTATAATCAAGAGCAGATTTTATCTCACCTACATCTATAAATGAACCTTGATCCTCTAGGCTTACAAAACCTTTTTCTTTGTCATGAACTTTATATCCGATATAACCAGCAGCTACATCAGCGCCAAATACTTTTGTACCAAGTTCACCTGCATAGAAATCCGTATCTTTAAAGTTTACGCCAACATTATTGTCTATATCAGCATGTGCATACTGAACTTGAGCACCGATATTTACATCATCAGTAATATTAAGACTAAAGTTTACGTCACCTATAATGAGGTTAACAGAATCAACCAAAGATGCATACCATAGTTGGAAGCTTACCGGATCATAAGAGCCGATAGCAGCTACCGCATATAGGTTGTTATTAAAGATACCAGGGGCATTAGTGTAAATAGCGCCATCGCTCTCGCCGTTATTTTCTAATGCATCAAAAGCAAATGCAGTTAGAGTCAAGCCTGTAATATCTCTATTTTCAACTCTGACGCCAGTGCCTACAGCATCATCAGTAAAGAATGAACCTATGGTTTGCTTACCTGCAGTTATTGTAGTGTTACCTACGTTATATCCAAGGTAAAATTCTTTTACGTTAAATGGACTTGTTGTATCTGTTCTATCGCTGCGTCCATCTGCATTAAAAGCAGAGCTGTCGTTGGAATTATATCTAAGTGTTAAAACACCAAAGAAATTATCATCTAAAGCAGCTTTAAAAGAAAATTCTGATTTAAATTGGTGATGTGCAGTCGTATTATCTTTTACACCGTTAGCTTTCTTAACTGTAACGTTATTATATCTATATCTTGCATATCCAGAAAGATCTACATTTTTGATCGCCTCTTCAAGCGGCGTAGCACTCGCTACAGTTGAAAAAGCACCTAGTGCAACCAAAGCAGCCAATGAAATTTTAGCAATTTCCATTATTTTCTCCTCAAATAAGATTTAATATTTTAGAATCTTAACATAATCTAGCCTTTAATAAGCTTAAAAATTTTATATTTCTTTGGAATATTACCGAGCGTTTACTAAAATATACTATAGGGATTTAAAATTTGAAATATTTTTAACATGCCGAGCCAAATCGACTCGGCAAATTGGATTATTTTAAGTAGCTTCCTTGAGTAGGAGTAGTAGAGACGTCAGAGTTTTCCTGTTCGCTTCCCCTGTACTGCAAAGCATCTTTGCCCTTTAAAAAGGCAATAATTGCCCCAAGGTCGCTATATTTTGTTTTGGCGGCAACGGTTTTCATTAGATTTCTCATATCTCCGCCATAGTCAGAATCGTTTAGATAACCAGAAAAAGCAGCCTCTATATCCTCTGCACTTACTTTAGTTAACTTTTTGGATGTGCCATAAGCTCTTTTATTCCCATCTTCGCCGTGACAAGAAGCGCAATTTTTAGCATACAGTTCGCGACCTTTTTCCACACTATACCTTCTTTTGGTATCTACGCCGATATTTAAAAACTTGCCGCCACCATCAGTCTCAGGAGCTTTTTCATAAACATTTATACTTATATTTTCGTCTTTAGAATATTTTTCTACCAAACTTTTTAGCTCTTTTGCAAATTCACCCTTTGCCTCAAATATATAACTCGGCTCGTCTGCAGCATTTAAAGAAAAAGTCAAAAGACATGCTAAAAGCGAATAATGCATAAATTTCATGAAAAACCTTTTTGATAAATTTAAAAATCCCAAGCAAGGGAAATTTTGCTTGGGATTATAGCATAAAACTAGCTTTTTTGATTAGAAGCTGTATTTGGCTTCAAATCTTATGCGGTCGTGTTTATTTTTATGATCTCCGTCTTTTTCTTTAGCTGCTGCATAGAATGTAGAGAAATTAAGTTTTTTGCTGTAAGCATAGCTACCGCCGACGTTCCACTCGTCTCTATCAACTCTCTTATTATATCTATAGCTATAGCCCTTACCGTCTATATAGTTAGCATACAAGCCAAACTCGTTAAATTTATATGACGCTCCGACAAACCAATAGTCGTTTTTGTCTTTAATGTTATTATAGTATTGAGCGCTACCGTTCATGACCGAGTTAAGTAGTTTGCCTGGGTTGATTAGTTTGCCGTTATCTTCAACAGTTACGAAAGATGTTTTATCGTCTTTAGCCTTATAGTAGATATAACCTGCATTTAAACCGACTCCGGCAAATCCTACATCACCTTTAGCTGCAAAGAAATTTGCATCACCAAAGTTATTGTCGTCTGACTCATTGTGAACATATTGTGCTTGTAAGCCTAGTTTTACTGCATCTAGGTCAAATTTCAAAGCCGCATCAGCTGCAAATAAATTTGCGGTATCCTCAAGATATGCCCACCAAGCTTTAAAGTTTACAGGATCATAGCTTCCCATTGCACCCACGCCATAGTAGTTAAGGCTTTTTGACCCTGCTAGGCCTGATAGTAGTCGACCGTCATAGTCAATGCTATCTGTTTCAAGTGCGTCAAAAGCAACACCAACCAAAGTAAGACCTGATATATCAGTGTTTTGTACTCTTAAACCAGTTCCTACCAAATCATCGTCAAAATATGTTTTAACAAATTGCTTGCCAGCTGTTATTGTAGTATTGTTTATATTGTAGCCAAGATAAAATTCTCTTACACCAAATGAGCTTGTAGTATTGGTGGTATCGCCATTAAATCCAGAACCGTCATTTGCTGCATATCTTAGACCCAAAACACCAAAGAAGTTATCGTCAAGAGCAGCCTTAAAAGTACCTACGAATCTG
Organism: Campylobacter showae; assembly: GCF_004803815.1. Lineage (NCBI taxonomy): Bacteria > Pseudomonadati > Campylobacterota > Epsilonproteobacteria > Campylobacterales > Campylobacteraceae > Campylobacter > Campylobacter showae. Next base: position 1,472,225 of record NZ_CP012544.1, read on the forward strand.
AAGTTATGATTTGCATTATTTTTATTGAATGCGCCTGGCATACCATTCCAGCGGACTTTATTGTGAGTATATCTATATCTTGCAAATCCTGAAAAATCTACATCTTTAATAGCTTCTTCAAGTGGAGTAGCATTTAAAGTAGAGAAAGCGCCTAGCGCAACCAAAGCAGCTAAAGAAATTTTAGCGAGTTTCATAAGTTCTCCTTTATAAAAGTTTTATAGGCATAATTTTAGCACAAAATCGATCGTGGTAAGCTTAATGCAAAAATTTAACATAAATAATCATAAAACACGAATATATCAAGCTATTACAAGGCTATTTTTGATACTTAATATTATTAAAATAAGAATACTACCAACAAAGCTTAAATATGAAAGCTTAATTTCAAGGATTTTTGCGAAATAAAAAGATAAAAAAGGGGACGCACATCCCCTTCTTAAAAGGAGTTCTAACTTTGATTGCTTGTAAGAATTATAAAACATTTCGGTAAATCAACGGCTAATCAAAGCTGATATTTTCACTTTTCGGAACTTCGATTAGGATTTTCTTGTTGTTTTCTTGCTGTTGTGGGCTTTTTGCAGGACTTGTACTTTTAAATTTCGGCGTTTTATTTACTTTATGCGTAACGTGGTGCGTTCCGCTTTTTATGAGCAGCATTTCAGTGACGAGTCCGCCCGAAACGCCGGCATAAACGGTATCTCCGCTAGAAAAGTAAAATTTATCCGCACAGTACTTACCGCTAGGCAGTTTGCCGTTTGAAGTGTCGATTGATTTTATATCGTAGCAGTATTTGCCACCGTCGTAGGTTACGCTTGATATCACGCCACGCAATGAGCCTCTAACGGACGCAGGTTTTTGAACAACTGGTTTTTGGACGACTTTTGGTGGCGGTTTTTGCTCAAAAAATGCGCAACCACTAAAAACCAGCAAAACGGCGGCTAAATTTAAAAACTTAAGCCTGAACACTGAGCACGTTCCCACCAAGTTCGGCTATTCTTTTATCTACGGCTTGCGTCGCTTTTTCTATCGTTTTTTGCGAAATTTCAGGCAGTTTACCGCCCCAAATTTTCTCAGCCTCTTTAAAGCCCCTTAGCATGCCTTCTTTTCCGGCTTCGAGCTTTTGCAGGTCGTCTCCTGCGGCGCTAATAATAAAATTTGAAATCCTATCCGCGGTGTTTGCGATACCGAAAAATCCATTCTCGCTCACTAGATCGCTGGCTTCGCTTTGGCTTAGTTGTGTTATAGGCTTGCCCTCGTAGCCGATAGATTTAAAATCGACGCCAGACAAGATATCGTTTAGAGAATTTATGCTTTTGTTTTGAGCGCCGAAAATGTCGCTAAATTTTGCAGAGCCGTTAAAGGCCGAAACTTGAGATAAGAAATTTGAACTCGAATTTGAGTCCGCTCTAGCCTGAAAATGCGACAAATAGCTATTTGTTAGCTGTTTTACGTCGATATTTGCGTAGGCTTCTTGCATCCTTTTTATATTTTCGTTTTGATCTACGCTTGCCGTGTTTTGGACGTTTTGCACGTCATAGCGAGGTTGTGGGATGTATGGATTTTGGCTTAAACCGTTGATGCTTTGCATGTCTTATCCTTTAAATTTTTATCCATATTATATATCGTCAAATTTAGGATAAAGTTAACGGGTAAAAATTTATTTTACCCTATCGCCGACGTGGCCGTTGTATACGATGTTCTTAGCATCGACGTTTTCGTCGAGTAAAATTTCGCTTATCTTGCCGCTTTTTTTAATGCTTTCGATATCTTGTTGCAAATCCTCTTGATAGCTGTATATCATCGCAGCCCCAGCTACGCCCTCTACGCCCTCTAGCGCCTTAAAGAGCTCTATCTCGCCGTCTAAATTTTCAGCGCTCATCACGACTACGATCTTACCGTCTTGCGCGGCGATGACCTCGCAGCCTTTTACTTGCTCGATTCTTTTGGCTACCTCGGCGGCTTCGTTTCCGTCTTTGGTATATACTATCGCACTTGATATGTTCATTTTACGCTCCAAAATTTAACCTCTTTTTCGTACGCGACGCTGATTAGCCTGCCGCTATCGGAGAGGTAAATTTCATTTAAAATTTGCTGTCCGGTTTTTACGGTCGCGAGTTTTGTTTTGCTTGCGATGTCGTAGACCAAGATATCGCTCTCTTCGCCGTTCATATACGCTAGCGTTTTGGCGTCGTCGCTAAGCCCCGTCGCATAAACGATAAAATCAGACTTAAAATAGCTCATCGAACCGTTAAAAACGCCTGCTTGTTTGTCGATGCAGCCCACGGCCACGACATCGTTTTTATAGTCGATGTCGTACATATTGTCTTTAAAGAAATTTAGAGTTTGCTCGGTTTGGCGAGTTTTTAGATTATAGATATAAATCACGCCGCTTTCAGCCCCGATAGCGATTTTGTCGCGGGTTTTGTTGATCTCAAAATCAACGTAAAGCGCGATGGAAAATTTGTGTTTAAAGACCGCCTTTTTGCTCTCTAGGTCGATGTAGTAAATTTCATTCCCAAAGTCCGACACAACCGCAGTTTTTTCATCTATGAAAAAGGCTTTTTTGGCGGATTTGTTAGCTAGGTGCATATTGCCAACCTCGCTCCAGTTATCATTTTCTTTTTTAAAAACGTACAAATATCGCTCGTTGTAATCCATCTCGGTTAAAACCAAAAGCATGTCGCCCAGCCGGTCGATGCTAAAAATTTTTGCTGGCTCTTTGTCGCTAAAGTGCGTTTTGACCGTGCGAAATTTGATCGGTTCTAAAAATTTATCCGCCTTTATGTCGTAGATATCAAGCTCGCCGCCGTCCGTACCTAGATATAAAATTTCATCTATCAAATTTGAACTTATCACGTTTGCGCCAGCTTTTATGACCTTATCAGGTTGTGATATCTCAAGCGGTGCGGCCGCCAAATTTGCGGTCAAATTTAAGCAAAAAATCGCCGTAAAAAATAAAATAAATTTTCTCATAACGCCTCCATTTTGATACTATTCGCGAAGCAAACTTCCATACACTGCGCGCAGCCCGTGCATTTTTGATTTACGCTCGGACGAAAAACGCCTAAAAAATCGATCGCTCTAAATTTGCAAATATCCTGACAGCTACAGCAAATTGTGCCGTTCCAAGCAAGACAACTATGCACGTCGATAAAAATTTTAGCTTCTATAGTAGCTGCGAATTTTAAATTTAAAACCTCTCGTCCCGCCTCTTCGCAAGCGAGCGCACACTCTTTACAAAAGTTACAACCCAAGGACTTAAATTTAAAATTTATTCTTTCATTTTCAAAGCTTAAAAGCTCTCTATCGCAAGCACTAACGCAAGGCGCTTCGCAATCAGCACAGTTAAATTCTCCACAAAAATAAGGCGGAGCGATAAATTTTTGAGCGGTTTTGCCGCCCAAAAATTTAGTAAATAGCTCGCGTCTGGATACGCTCACCTAACGCCTTCGTTTAGTACGTCTAACAGATTGGAATGCTGAGACAAGTTAGCGTCGCGGTACTCCGGCTTAAAGTTATTTTTAAACTTAGCCTCTACGTTCGCCTGCGGTACGTGGCAAACGGTACAGTTAAAGCGGTCGTCGCTAAGCTTACCGTCGAGGTCTTTTTTGTTCCTTATGCTATAAAGGTGCGATTTAGGGATCGCGGTCGCGCCGACGTCTTTTGCGACTTCAGGCATATGACATGTAACGCACATATTATTATCCGCAGTTATCGGTATCAAACCCTCTAAATCATGGGGTATCATCGGCGGTGCGTTTTCAAAAGAACGCTCGTATCTTTGCGCTTCGCCCGCGGCAGGTTTCGTCCAGTTTATATCGACCAACTTTACCTCTTCTTCATCCATAACATCACTAGCCGAACGCAAGATATTTAGATCCTTAGCTTCTTTGCCATCGGCTAATTTTGATTTATTTTTTTGCTCTACTTTTTGAGTTTGTACGGAGCTAGAGGTTTTTTGTTCTTCTTTAGCTTCGGCATATCCCGAAAATACGAGGACGGCGCACGCCAATCCCGCCAAAATTCTCGCCTTCATTGATTTTTCTCCTTTAGTAAATTTCTAATGTTAAATTTGAGCGCGTCGTCATCGCAGACGTCGATACAGCGTCCGCAGCTGATGCACTCGCTCGATGTTATAAACCCGCTTTGCTTGCCGATAATGCCGAGCACTTGGTTTTCCGGGCAGATCAGCTTACACTTCATGCAGTTAGTACAGCTAGCCGCATCGTGTTTTACTCTGATAAGGGCGAATTTGCCGGCTATCGCGTAAAAAGCGCCCAGCGGGCAAAGCTTTGAGCAGACTAATCTATCGCCGATAAACGCGTCTATCGCAAACACCCCAAACGCCACGAACAACCACAGTGTTCCGCCGTAGATGACGCCGCGCTGAATAATGCCGATAAAGCTAACGCCCTCAAACGCCGGAGCTGAAGTGACTAGCGAGATAAAAAGCGTAAATCCTAAAACGTAATATCTAGCGCTTCGCGTGAAATTTACGAATTTTTTATCTTTGTCGTAGCCAAGCTTTACTCTGACCCAGCGAGCGGTTTCGGTGATGATATTTACCGGACAAACCCAGCTGCAAAAAGCGCGCGGAGCGACGATCGCGTAAAAAGCAAACACGATAGCGGCCCCCACAAGTGCACCCGAAGCGATACTAAAACTAGCTAAATATAACTGCAAAACGGCAAACGGATCGCTAAGAGGAACGACTCCGAAAAGCAAAGACGAGCTGAGATTGCCTTGTAAAATTTTAACTCCGTAGTAGTTGCTCGCAAAAAACAGCCCTAGGATTAAAATTTGACTTATCCTTCTTAAAATCAAATATTTCATAGCAAATCTCCGCTATTTAGATAGTCGTTTAGCTTTTTCTCGTCGGTTTTAAACTCTTTTGGCTCAGCGTCTTTTAGCTTTTTATCCGCGCCCTCGACCCAGCCTTTTACGTACTGTTCGTTGCTAGAGCCTAGCCCTATCTCGCGCGGAAGCACAAAAATGGAAGCTTTTGGCGTCACGCAAACTTGCTCGCACATACCGCAACCCGTGCAGTAGTCGGCGTCCACGACCGGTTTAAAAAACGCGTGCTTTTGCGTGCGTTCGTTGCGGACATATTCAAGCCTTAACGCTTTATCTATCAAAGGGCAGGCGCGGTAACAAGCGTCACAGCGAAGCCCCTCGTAAGCGATGCAGAAATTTGGATCCAGCACCGCGATACCCATCTGCGCTTTGTTTATATTTAGCTTGCCGTTATCCTCGCTCACCAGCTTCGTATCTAGAGCTCCGGTCGGACAGGCGACCGTGCACGGGATATCCGGGCACATATAACAAGGGATATTTCGCGGGGTAAAAAACGGAGTGCCGTAAGGCAATCCGTCGTCTAAATCCGCAAGCTTAAGCGTATCCCAAGGACAGGCTTCTACGCAAAGCCCGCAGCGTATGCACTCGCTAAGGAAATTTTTCTCCTTCAAAGCACCCGGCGGCCTGATGAGTAGAGTTTGGGCTTTAGCCGTCGTTTGCGTACTCCAGATAAAGCCGCCTGCGAGAACCAAACTAATCGCTTTTAACCCAAATTTTAAAGCCTCTCTTCTATTTTGCATTATTAAGCCTTGTAAATTTTAACCGCGCATTTTTTATAGTCGGTCTCTTTTGATAGCGGACAAGTCGCGTCAAGAGTAACTTTGTTAATAAATACGTTTTCGTCAAACCACGGCACGTAAACTAGACCCATCGGCGGTTTATTTCGTCCGCGCAGATCGATTCTTGCTTTTACCTTACCGCGGCGAGACTCGATCCAAATGACGTCGTTATGCTGTAAATTTAGCTTTTGCGCATCGCCCTCGTGCATGTAGCAAAGCGCTTCAGGTACGGCGCGGTAAAGCTCAGGAACGCGCATCGTCATAGTGCCTGAGTGCCAGTGTTCTAACACGCGGCCCGTGCATAGCCATAGCGGATAGGTATCGTCGGGCATCTCGCAAGGATCCATATAAGGACGGAAGAAAATTTTGGCTTTATTAGCGATAGAAAATTTCTCGTCTCCGCTAGTTACTTTGGTCAAATCGCCTTTTTGCAACTTGGCTTTTTTATTGCCGTAGAATGCAAACTGCTTGCCGTCTTCGGCAAATTTCTTCGCGTACGGATCATATTTGGCGTTAAATCTCCACTGAGTTTCTTTACCGTCTACGACGGGCCACCTTAGTCCGCGCACTTTGTGATAGGTATCAAAGTCCGCCAGATCGTGTCCGTGACCGGAGCCAAATTTGCGGTAGTCTTCCCAAAGATATTTTTGAACGAAAAATCCGTATCCCTCAAATACCTTGCCGTCCGAGCCGACAACTTTTCTGCTATCGCCGAAAACTTCAGAGTTATCGAAATCTTCCATTATAGCGTCTTTTGCAGGATAACTCTTAGCCTCTTCGTTTGCGAAAAGCACGTCAAATAGCGTATCTTCTTCGCTATAACCCATGGCTTTTGCCTCGTCTAGCACGCTTGGGAGCGTTAGCTTATCGTCTACTTTTTGTTCGCCCCAAACCTCTTTTAGCTTAAAGCGCTTAGCAAATTCCAGCATTTGCCACGTGTCGCTCATCGCTTCGCCTACCGGAAGGACTTGCTGACGCCAGTGCTGCGTTCGGCGCTCGGCATTACCGTACGCACCCCATTTTTCGTAAATCATCGCGGTAGGCAAGATTAGATCGGCAACTTTTGCCGAGATGCCCGGATACGGGTCTGAGACGATGATAAAGTTATCCATCTCGCGAGCGGCTTTGATCCAGTGGTTTGCGTTTGCGGTGTTTTGCCACGGGTTATTTACCTGCACCCACGCCCATTTCATCTTTCCATCTTCCATATCGCGCATCATTTTTACGTAGTGGGAGGCGACTTTCGGATTTAGCGTATTTTTAGGCAGTTTCCAAATTTTCTCGCTTATTTCGCGGTGTTCGGCGTTATCTACGACCATATCCGCAGGCAAGCGGTGAACGAAAGTACCGACCTCACGTGCCGTTCCGCATGCGCTTGGTTGTCCGGTTAGCGAGAAAGCACCCTCGCCCGGTTTTGCTTGTTTACCAAGTAGCATATGCACCATATAGGCTTGCTCGTTTACCCAAGTGCCGCGTTGGTGCTGGTTAAAGCCCATCGTCCAAAAGCTAACTACTTTTCTACCTTTTTCGATGTACCAGTCGGCTAGTTGCTTTAGTTTTTTCTTAAATTCTTCCAAATCCTCGTTCGGATCGCCTTTTATTAGCGGAGCGGAGAAATCAAGCGTATAAGGTTTAAGAGCTTCTTTAAATTCCTCAAACGTGATTTGCCAGTGTTTGCCCGCGGTAGCCGTATTTTTATTTTCCATCACGTCGCCCTCTTTATAGCCTAGATAGCCCAGAGTCACGCCTTCGTTTTTGCTTAAAGTCTTTTTAAGTTCGGTCTCGATGACGTCTTTTTCGGTATTGTAGTTAGGGTGATTTGGATTATTTCTAAGCCCATAGCCGATATCGGCAGGTCCCGTCGCAAATACGCAGTGGCTATTTACGTAGTCCCAATCAATGGCTTCAGGATGATTATAAACGATCTCGTGAGCGATGTAGTTCCAGATAGCAACGTCGCTTGAAGGAGCGAAAATAATCTCGGAATCGGCGATATTTGAGGTTCTAGTCGAATACGTACTTAAATTTACGACCTTTACGCGCTCGGGATTGCTTAGCTTTTTATCGCTTACGCGCGCCCAAAGTATCGGGTGCATCTCGGCCATATTAGCGCCCCAAGCCACGATAGTATCGGTTAGCTCTATGTCGTCGTAGCAGCCCGCAGGCTCGTCGATACCGAACGTCTGCATAAATCCGACGACCGCGGACGCCATACAGTGGCGAGCATTCGGGTCAATAGAGTTGCTTCTAATACCCGCTTTCCATAGTTTGACGGCTGCATAACCCTCTAAAATAGTGTATTGACCCGAGCCGAAAACGCAGGCTGAATGAACGCCGTTTTTCTTCATGGTCTCTTTATATTTTTCCGCCATGATGTCAAAGGCTTTTTCCCAGCTAATAGGCTTAAATTTGCCTTTTTTATCAAATTCGCCCTTTTCGTTCACGCGTAAAAGCGGCTGAGTGATGCGGTCCGCGCCGTACATGATCTTGGCGTTAAAGTAGCCTTTGATGCAGTTTAGGCCGCGGTTTACGGGTGCTTCAGGGTCGCCCTTGACGGCTACGATTTTACCCTCTTTGGTTGCGATCATTACGCCGCAGCCAGTTCCACAGAACCTACATGCAGCCTTATCCCAGCGCCAGCCCTTTTCAGCTGCGTTTTGCGCAGCTGCCATAGAGCTAGGCAGCGCTATACCGGCACTCGCGCAAGCAGCCGAAGCGGCGGCGCTTTTTATAAAATCTCGTCGATCCATTTTCTCTCCTCGTTTATTTTTTAAGATAGTTCTTAAAAATCAGGCAGATATTAACCGTTACAACCTAAATTTAAGTTGATTAAAAATAATTAATTCTTTGGCAGTATTTGGGGTTTAAATTAAGACCAAAATTATCTTTATTTTGCATATTTTAGGGCTAATGCTTAAAATTATGTATAAATATAAAATTTTATATTTACAAAAATCAATATGCTTTTTGATAACAAAACCCATAATATTTTAGAAACTATTTTTAAAATATAAATTTAACGTGTAAAATCGTAACATTTTTGCATTGTAAATATAAAGCTATATATTAAGTATAAAAACAGTGGTCTATTTTTAAATTTAACCTTTTAAAAGCGCTAATTTTAGGCTAAATTATCATAGGTATAAAATTGATTAAAATTCAAGACCATAAAACTCACAAAATTGAAATTTGATCAAATTTGAGCTATATATTTAAGTTTTATTTTTAATTTTTAAAATACAAATATAAATTAAATTTTACCTTTTATATTTTGTAGCTTTTGGTAATACCCGTATCTTTAAAGTGCAAATTTGAAAATGTGCTGTATAATTTGCTCAAATTTAGCCAAGGGATAAAAATGCCGCGACCTACGAATAAAATAGACTTACTAAGTGCTTCAGAGGCAAATTTTAAAAAGCTTTTATCACTAGTTGAAAGCATGAATGAGGCAGAGCAAGAGGCCAAATTTGACTTCGAGGATAGAGATAAATGCGTCCGAGACGTACTTGCGCACCTTTACGAGTGGCACTTGCTTTTGATAAATTTTATCCAAAAGAACATAAGCGGTGAGCGGACTGCGTTTTTACCGCAGCCGTATAACTGGAAAACATACCCGCAGATGAACGTGCAAATTTGGCGCAAGCACCAAGATACACCGCTTTGCGAGGCTAAAGCGCTACTAACGCAAACACACGAAAAAGCAATGCAGCTTACGGCAAATTTTAGCGACGAGGAGCTTTTTGCGCGCGGACATTTTAACTTCACGGGCAATCTAAACCTCGCCGCCTACGTCACCGGCAGCACCTCATCACACTACGACTGGGCGATAAAAAAGATAAGAAAGCACAAAAGAAGTCTAAAAACTAGCTTGTGATCTGCCGCTTTACTAGTCAAATTTAGGCAGGCAAATTCGCCAAATTCGGTCGCCCATCGCTTTAAATGCGTCTTAACATTAAGCTAAATTTAGCTAGATTTAGACTTTTAAATTTCAGGAGAATGAATGAAAATAAAATTTTCTCTCATAGCTGCCGTTTTGACGCTAACGGGATGCGGCGATAACAACATCGATATCGTCAAAAACTACACGCTACCGATAAAAAATCAATGACGATAGGCGCCGCCGTTGACGGCTACAAGGGCTGCCAAAAGGTAAAATGGGAAGACGTTAGCGGAAACGATCTAAAGCTAGTCAAGGTAACTTGCGAGGTTAGTAGCGACGTGCTTAAGGCGGAATTTGACAAACAAAACGCTCGCTACGAAGAGGCCGTGCAAAAAGCCAAAGACGACGCGCAAAAAAGCCTAGAAAAGACGCTAGAGCGGATAATGAATAACTACAACGAACTAAAAACCGAAGGTAGCAGCGACGCAAACAAAGAGGAGATGCTGGCGCTGGCAAATAAATTCTGCAAATACGACGAAGAAAAAGCAAAGAAAAGTAGCTTCAGCGCGCCCGTAAACTGCGATAACGATGCGATCGCGGACGAGCTCGCAAACAAATACAAGCTAAACGGCAATGCCTTTTTATTTAGCACCTTCGTAAGCCGGTTTCAATGGGCCGCGCTTGATTCGCAACGCCCGCCAAAACCGATATTTTTCGGAGATATGCCAAAACAGATAAACTCGCGCTCGTACGAGCTCAAATTTATCATCAACACCGATAAAACCGTCGATATCGACCGCAAAGCCGTGATGATAGAGGACGGAGAACGCAAGGAGATCGGCAGCGGCGTACTCGGTAAATTTTACGAAAGATAGGCCTTCATTTATAGCTTGCTCGGGCGAACGATTTGTCCTTGCAAGCTTAAATTTGCTTTTATTTTCGACAGATCCACACAAAGCGCGAAAGTAAATTTAGATCGCTACGGACAAATTTCAGCCTTTAAATCCACGCTATTTTTTCAAATCTCGTTTTATCAAATTTAACTGTTCTTGATTTTATCTTTTAAATTTAGGTGCAAATTTGCTCAACAAGATCAAATTTATGCCGGTTTTACGAAGCTAAATTTGCGACGATAACACAAAAAAAGAAGTCGCGGACGCGTCAAATTTGCGTCCGCATTAGAGTAGCTAGTTTAGAAGGTTAAATTTATATCCGACTTGCAGCCAAAGCTCGTTGTTATCGGTCTTTTTGACTGCACCCATAGCATCAAAGTTCTTTCTCTCAAGAGCCGTGTAGGTGATGCTTGCGCTTAGCCCCTTGACCCACGGTATATCGTAGCTAGCCTGAGCCGCCCAGCCCTTGACGTTCATGTGCGTATTAGCCGCGGTCGGACCTGCATTGCGGTGAGGGGCGTCTTGTTTGCCTTTTACTAGATGTAGTTTTGCTTTTAGGCCCTCGGCGCCCACTTCTTTAAAGTCGTATTCAAACAAAAGTTTATGCGTATTCATGCCCGCATATCCTGTAAACACGAAAGGTCCGCGGATAGGAAGCAGCGTGTATGAGCCAGGGCCGTTACCTAGACCAAACGCCAAAGCGTCGTTGTCGCCGATGGTCGTATAGGCATAAGAGGCGCTAAATCCCACAAAATCATAAATCCCCGCTCTTAGACCGATCATATTTCCGTCGTAGTTTAGATCTTCTAAGCCTCTTGTAGTGCGAGAGCCCTTATACATCGCGTCAAATCCGAGCTTAAAGTCGCCGACGGGTACTTTGTAGTTTGCTTCGGCCAGGTAAAAGTTGATGTCGCCCTGCAAAGCGCCACGTCTAAGATCGGTCACTCTAGCGTATGCGCCGGTTAGTTTTAGATTCGGTATGCCTTGGTTGATGACCGCGCCGGTAAAGATATTATCAAACTCATACGCCACAGGCCCCATACCGCCGACGATTACTCTGTCTTTAAAGTGCGGAGCGCGCCCCTCTTTGCCGCCCGTTACGACGGCGCTTCTGCCTTGAAATTTATAATACCAGCCGCCGATCAGGGTGGTGTTTGGTATGTCTTTATTTACGATCGTTAGACCCTCAAACGCCTCTTTAAACGCGCGCGTCGGGTTGCCCGCTACTAGCGGAGTGTTTACGTACTGACGGCCAAATTTTATATCAGTCTGCCCTATGCCGTAGCCTAGATACGCTTCGGACATTACCGCGCCCTGCGTTCTCCATTCTTTGTCGTATAGAGTGCCGCTTTTTCTCATGCTGTTAAACGGCAAGAAGTTGCCCTGCCCAGTAATGCCGAGCCTAAAGCCGTAAAACGGATCGGTCACGTATCCAAGCTCAAGCTGTATAGACGTCAGCTGCTCGTCGTGTATCGGCGCGCGCTCGTCTTTTTGATCGACATAGGTAGCCTGGATCTTGCCCGCTAGTTTTCCTTTGGTAAACGCCTCCCCAAAGGTATCGGCTGCGTTTGCTGCGCCTAAAAAGCCAAGCGCCAAAACGGCGGCCAAACTTAGTTTTGCTAGTTTCATAAAAACTCCTTGGTTAAATTTAGCAAATTTACGTTCCGTAAATTTAATGCGGAACATTAATTTTTATATTTAAGGATTATAGCACAGAAAATAATAAAATTCGCGTTAGATTTGTGATATTTGCTAAAAATATCGCCGATTTTAGGCAAATTTACACAACAGCGCGCTCTTTAAGCAATGTATAAAGCTTAATCGTCGAGATAAAAAATGTCACGATCGCAGGCCCCAGGATAAGTCCCCAAAAGCCAAACGTCGAGATACCCGCTATCATCGAGAAAAACAGCAACAGCTCGTTGATCTTGGTCGGGATTTTTACGAGCTTATCGTTGATAAATTTAATCACGATCGGCTTTAAAAACGTATCTGCGACGACAGATATCACGATGATGGTATAGACGGCGATGACGATCGCGGCCGCGGTGTTGCCGTTAGCAAACTCGTAAAGGCTAATAGGCCCCCAAGCAAGCAATCCGCCAACGACTGGCACGAGCGAAGTAAAGGCAAAGAGTATGCCCATCAAAAAGCCGTTATAGCCGTAGGAAATCGTAATGATAGCAAAGAGGCAACCCTGCAAAATCGCGTTTATCACGATAGAATAAAGCACGACGCTCATGACGTTGGCCACTTCGCTGAGGATAAACTCGCTCTCGCTCTCCTTCATCGGAAGCGCGCTTTTTAGGTAGCCCACGAGCTCGCTGCCGTAAAGCACCGCAAAAAAGAAAAACACGAGGATAAAAATCATATCTACGAGAAAATTTACGCTTGATTTTCCAATACCGGCTAAATTTGCGATGAGATTTGCCGAGATAGCCTTGACGTCGATATCGGCGATCATCTCTTTGATTTTTGGTTCTAGAAATTTGATCGGCTCTGGCAGCTGAAAATTCCCGCTTTGAAAATAATTTAGCGTGTTTGTTATGTAGCCGGTGTTAAAGTTTGCGGCGTGTTTAGCGATCTCGATCACGGCGTACAAAAGCGGCGCGATAAATAGCGAAAATAGCGCAAGCGTGGTAAGAGCCGCCGAGAGCGTCCTTTTGCCCTTCGTTAGCTGTAAAAATTTGACGTTGACGTTTGAGGTGGCGACGGCTAGCAAGGCGGCGATAAAGATATTTAGCAAAAACGGCTTAAAAAGGTACACGACCAGCGCCAACGCACAAAGAGCGAAGACGCCAAAAAACACTCGATTATTCATTTTTTTCCTTTGAGGGGCTTATTATATCAGATTTTGCGGTGTTTTGCGGGCGGGCGGGGCTTTGGGGGGATAGCTTTGGCAAGGTTGATAAATTTAGCGCAAAATTTGAGCGTGTTAAATTTTCTGTGTACTTTTAAATCGAGCATATAACGAATGCGGTCAAATTTGACGGCCGACTAACCAGACGGCAACAAATTTGAAAGCTCAAATTTTACTTACCGACGGCTTTAGACAAATTTAGAAAAAATAACCATCTAAGTAGAGCCAAATTTGCCCTACTCCTCAAACAATCCCTTTTGCGTATCGCCGTCAAATTTGAGCTTAAACACCTCGTAGGCTTTGGCGCTAGCTAGCCTGCCTTTTGCCGTGCGCTCGATGTAGCCGTTAGCGAGCAGATAGGGCTCGATCACGTCCTCGACCGTGCCCTCGTCCTCGCTTAGAGCTGCCGCGATCGTGCTTAGACCCATCGGGCGGCGTTTGGCGGCGAGCAGGATTTCTAGGTACTTGATATCCATCTCGTCAAATCCTATGTCGTTTACGCCAAGCGCGTCTAGAGCCTCTTTGGCGCGAGGTTGCGAGATGATCGCTTCGTCGTTTACCTCGGCAAAGTCTCTTATGCGTTTTAGCAGCCGTAGTGCGATCCTAGGCGTGGCGCGCGAGCGAGCGGCGACCTCGAGAGCGGCGGCTTTTTCGCACTCTTTGCCAAGCTTTACCGAGGCGATCTGCACGATACGAGCCAGCTCCTCTCTGGTATAAAACTGCAGCCTAAAATCCATCCCAAATCTATCTCGCAGGGGTGCCGAGATCATTCCTGCGCGCGTCGTAGCGCCGATCAGCGTAAATTTAGGTAGGTCGATCTTGATAGTCTGCGCCGCAGGTCCCGAGCCTATAATGATATCTAGGCGAAAGTCCTCCATCGCAGGATACAGCACCTCCTCGATCGCGGGGCTTAGGCGATGTATCTCGTCGATAAAGAGCACGTCACCCTCTTGCAAATTTGTCAGCACCGCTGCCAGATCGCCGCTTTTTTCTATCATGGGCGCAGCCGTCATCTTGATGCTCACGCCCATTTCGTTTGCAATGATGTGCGCCAGCGTCGTCTTGCCAAGGCCCGGCGGTCCGTAGAAAAGCACGTGATCTAGGCACTCGCCGCGCTTTTTAGCGGCCTTTATAAAGACGCCTAAATTTTGCTTGATCTTTCCCTGTCCGATGTAGTCCTCAAAGCGCGTGGGGCGTAGCGACACCTCAAAATCGTTCTCGAAGCTTATTTTTTCTATTTCGACTATTCTATCCATTTTTTCGGCTCTGTTTTTCGTAAATTTGCCGCATTTTACAAAATTTTGGGTAAGTTTTGGCTTTCGCCTTTGTTCAAATTTGACTCGGCGTTCGGCGGTAAATTTGAAAGAAAAGGTGATTAAATTTGAGTAAAAAACGGCGAGTTTAGGTTGGTAGAGTCAAATTTGGCGCCGTAAAGGCTAAGGTTTTTAAACCAAACAAAGCTCAAATTTATCCGCCTCGCCGAAGCGGATAAATCTCAAAAATCAGCTTAAATTTGACGAAAAACACAGATCGCGGCCGACTAAATCGGTCAGAGCTTAAAACTCCGCTATCCTTGCCTTTAAAAGCTTGCAGTCGCTATCGTTGCCAAATTTACAACCCTCCGCGATAGATTCGAATTTTTCGTAAATTTCGATATTTTTCTCGTAGTTTTCAAAGCCCAGAGCCCTGCAGCCGTCGTCGTTGCCAAGCTTGCAAGCGCGCGAATACCCGTCGTAGGCGTCGTAAACTGCAAACTCCACGCCCTGCGCGTGCTCGTAAACGTAGCCAAGAGCATAGCAGCCAAGCGCATTTTTCATGTAGCACGAGGTGTCAAAGGCCTTGTGCGCGCTTGCTAGATCGCGCTCTGCGCCCAGCCCCTCATGCATCATCCTGCCGTAGTTATAGCAGCCCGCGCCGTCAAATTTCCTGCACGCTTTGGCGTATAAATTTACGGATTTTTTGAGATCGTTTTGTGATTCATAGATGAGGCCGAGGTTGTTGCAAGCCGCTCCAGAGCCTAGCTCGCAGCCTTTTTCGTAGAGGCGAAATATTTTATTTTCATCTTTGGGGCCGAAAATTTCCTTGACGTTTAAAAGCGCTAGGTCAAAGCAGCCCGTGCCGTTTCCCAGCTCGCACGATTTTACAAAGAAAAGCTCGGCTTTTTCGTTACTTTTCTGGGCTCCTAGCCCGCTAAAATGCATGCTACCCAGTGCCGCGCAGCTCATCGCGTCGCCCTCCTCGCAAAGCGGCGATAAGATCTTAAAAGCCGCGTCATAATCGGCATTTTCGATAGCCTGTCTCGCGGCCGCCTCGCGCTTAGAAAATCGCTTCTCTTTCTGCGTTTGCTCGTTTTGCTCGCCAAGACTATCGATGCCTAGCCCAAAATTCGGATTTGAAGCCGTTAGCGCACTAAAAAACGTCGCTAAAATCAATAAAATTTTCAAAACACGCTCCTTGTTTTTAACTAGCCTTGTTTTGATAGCCAAATTTTACCCGTCAAATTTGACGAGGGGCGGGTAAATGCAAGCGTTCAAATTTAACCCAAACTCTGTTCGTCAAATTTAACGCCTAAGGCTCAAATTTGCCGCCGTTTGCCGGGTGATCAAATTTGCCCCGTCGACTAGATTTGCCCAAAACAAGCTAAATTTTATACTCGAACTCCTCGCTCGGAAAGGTCTTTTCTCTAACTTCGCGAGCGTAGGCTTCTACCGCCGTTCGCACCAAATTTGCGCCGTCAAGGTATCGTTTTACGAATTTTGGCTTAAACTCGTCAAAAAAGCCGAGCATATCGCTCCACACGAGCACCTGCCCGTCCACGTCGGCACCCGCGCCGATACCGATGATAGGCATCTGCACGCTCTTTGCGACCTTTGCCGCAACCGCACTTAGCGTGCCCTCGACCACGGCCGAAAACGCTCCAGCGCGCTCAAGCGCCTTCGCCTCCTCGATCAAGCGTGCTTCGTCAGCCTCGCTGCGTCCCTTTATCTTGTAGCCGCCCTCTTTTCGCACAAACTGAGGCATGAGTCCGATGTGGGCCATCACGTTTATGCCCTCGCCCACTAGCCTTTTTACGATAGGAGCGGCTTTTAAACCGCCTTCAAATTTGACTGCATCCGCGCCCGCTTTGATAAATTTAGTCGCGTTTTTTAGCGCTGATTTTTCGTCCTGATAGCTACCAAATGGCATATCAACAACGACAAAAGCATGCTTTGCGCCCTGCAAAACAGCCTTAACATGATAAAGCGCGTCGTCCATTTTTAGGCTTAGCGTGTCTTTTTTGCCGTTAAAGCTCATGTTTAGACTATCGCCGACCAAGATAATATCGACGTAATCATCAAAAAGCCGCGCAAAAAGAGCGTCATAAGCCGTGATCATAACGATGGGCTCAACGCCCTTTTTATTAATTATATCATAAATTGTAACTTTTTTGTCATTTTTTAACATAAATTCCTCCTTAAATTTAGGTATTTTATTTTTAATTTTATCAAAAAAATGTTACAATCACGATAATAGTTTTAAGGAAAATAAATGGGAATACTAAGAAGCCTCGAGATAGACTACTCTTACGACATCGTGGAGGAGTTTTTGTCGCATTACTCCTTGATGTGCGATCTGATGGAACCGCTCATCATAGGGCTCACCAGGCCGGATAGGTATAGCGGCTATATCGGCGAGCTTTTTAGAATTTTTCATAATATTAAGTCTGCCGCAGGCTTTATGAAGCTTGATCCTATATTAAAATTAACTACTTTAGCCGAGGAAATTTGCGGCGAAGCAAGGGATCTACAAGGACCCGCAAACGATGACTTCGTAGACTGGCTGCTTTTATTGAGCGACCAGTTTAACAGATACAAAAACGATATAGAAAACGATACCGAGTTTTTCAGTCCGCTGGACGCCAATATCGTAAAAATTCCCCAAAAACTAGACGTTTGACAAAAAATACAAAAAATAATATAATCCACAACCTTTAAAAAGAGGCTAAATTTAGTCTAATTCTTACGGGAGCGACTTGGCTTCGACAGGAGCAGAGCGGTCACGGTGGCACGTCGCTTTGAGCAAAGCGTAAAAAGCTCAAATAAATTTAAACGCAAACAACGTTAACTACGCTCCTGCTTACGCTAAAGCTGCGTAAGTTCAGTTGAGCCTCGCCTAGTCAGATACTAGCTAAGACGGCGGCGAGTAACCCCAGCTAGCGTAGGTTGGCGGCCTGACGAGCTGTTAGCCGAAATCTTGTCTTAGTCTAAAATAAGGTTTTGGAAAGTGAGCCTTTTTAGATGAAATTTTCACTTTTGCTAAGCGTGTAGAGGCTGTGATCGGTTTGTTTTTGGACAGGGGTTCGATCCCCCTCGCTTCCACCAATTATCATTTTCACGAGATTTCAAAAGCTTTCAAAAGTCCCTAAAATACGAGCTTTAAACCCCTTTTAGCATTTCATAAGATTTCATTGATTATCATACATTTTCAAGAAAATAAGTGTGTTTTTGAGTGTGCGCGACTAAAACGCTAAATTTTTACACACTCAAAAAAAGGATAACCGACAAGAACGGGCTTTGCGTAAAATCATAAACGCAAAAACTAGATTTTGAGTGTGTCTAAAAACGAGCGAATTAAAATAACACACCCAAAAGCACACTTACGCACATACAAAAAGGCGAAAAAATGGCGACGTTTGCGAAAGATAGCCAACTAAAAACCTATACGCTCAAAGACGGCAAAAGCTAGAGAATGGATTAAAGATATTTCTACTCCGTATCTCTACGTTTATGCGACGCAGACCAAAAACGGCGTAAGCAAAACGTTTATTTTTAGATACGCAGGCGAGAACCGCAAAACTAATCAAATCATCATAGGCAAATATCCGAGTATCACGCTAGCCGAAGCAAGAGCCAAAGCTACCGAGCTAAAAAGACTAAAAGAGAGAGGCGAGGACGTTAAAAAAGCCGTGATAGCTCAAAAGGCGGTTAAATTTGCGGACGTGGCGCGCGAGTGGGTAGAAAAAGAGCAGACAAAAAGCACCTCATCGCTAAGCAGAGAAACGGGGCGGATAAATAATTATCTTATGCCCTATCTAAAAGACGGCGACGTTAAAACGCTAGCGCGCAGAGACTACGCGCAGGTCATCGAGCGCATACAAGAAGCCGAGACCAAAAAAGGCATAAGCCACGACACGAGCAAGCGCACGTTTAGGCTACTTCGTAAGATTTTAGACCTAGCCGTCAATAAAGGCTACATAGACCATAACCCGACGAGGGATATTATTTTTGCCGACACCTTTAAAACCTCAAAATGCGAGAACTACAGGGCGATCACCGCCCCCGAGAGGCTAGGCGAGCTTTTAAGGGCGTTTGACGGCTTTAGAGGCTCAAATAGCACTAAGCAGGCGTTAGTATTCGGCGCACATACCTTTTTACGTAGCGCAAACGTCAGAGAACTAAAATGGCAATACGTTAGCTTTGATAAAAACCTCATCGTATTTCCAGCGGACGCAATGAAAATGCGCGCAGACTTCGCCGTGCCGATAAGCAAGCAAGTAAAAGAGCTTTTAAAAGCTCAATACGAGATAAGGCGGGGCGATTTCGTATTTCCTAGCGACATAACGAGCCTAAAACCGCTAAGCGAGAATACGCTTAACTACGCGCTTAAGCGGCTAGGTTTCGGCGACGAGACGGTTTTTCACGGACTAAGGGCGACCGCCTCGACGCTACTAAACGAAAATATCAAACGACACGGCAAAGACGCGGAAATAATAGATCTTTGCCTAGACCACAGAGAGCGAAACAAAATAAAATCAATCTACGATAGAAGCCAAAGACTAGAGGAGCGCGCCGAGCTTATGCAATGGTGGAGCGATTATCTAGACGAAGCGAAAGGGGAATAAATGGCAAATAAGACAGCAAGGAAAACTACACAACCAAGAAAAAACAAGTCAGCTAGTAGCCCAAGAATAAACAACGACGGCGAGGCAGAACAAGAAAAAATAGATAAGGGGTGCGAGGTAATACAATCACTTTGTGAGATTTTTAGGGGAAATGATATTAATTATTGGCAGGGCTTAAACGATATTGAAGAAAGATTTGATAGTTTTATGTCCGATATGGAGCAACAGAATACGGACGCAAATTATTTTACTTTAGCCGATTTTGCCCCTTACCATATTTTTTTATTTCACAATGATGCAAAATGTCGCTTTTATGACATATTTTACCAGTTTATTATTGATTGCATTCATAAAGCCAACCAAGTAAAGCCGATAGAAATAATTAAGTATCAAGCCTATTTGGATGGCATAGAGTTATTATTAACAGCATTAGGCGAGCGAAATATTAAAAGGTATCCAATTAGGGAATTTTCGCATTATGACCACGAGCATAATCAAATTTACAGAGACGCAAAGCTTACCCCCGAACAAAACGCGATGAACTCATTAGCTAATTTTGAAGCTTATGTAAAAATGTATTTTTCAAAACATCAAGAGACAATAGAAAGATACGAAAACGGCGCGAAAATAGTCATAATTAAAGAGAGATTTAAAGATAAGATAGAAAGATTAGCGAGAAATTATCAGCTAGATTTTGATAAAACAGAATTAAAAGACAATGTATTGGCAGGCAAAATAGTCAGACATTTTGGTATAAAAGAGACCAAAACAAACGATTAGGGAAAATTTTCCTAAGACACTACACGCCCTTATTTTAGGGGCTTTACTCCATTTTAATGTATTCACTTTTTTAACAATTTTACTCCAAAATCTCAGAAATACCCGATACTTTAGGGAAAAAATACCTTTGCGCTCGTTTTAAAAACCCGCGATAATTTCACTCATATTTATTCAAGTGCGCACGCGGATAAATAATATCACTCGTAAGGAGTTTTTATTATGAACCCATTAATCGTAAAGAACAACACGCTAAGCCCGAAAGAAACGGCGCAGTATTTAGGTATTTCGACCGCTACGTTATGGCGTTTTATGAAGCGCGACGATTTCCCGAAGCCAAAACGCTTAACAGAGCGCACGATCCGCTTTTTAAAAAGTGACCTTGACACATATTTACAAGATAGGAGCGCGTAAGATGAAAGCCTTTGAAAACGAAGCCGAAAAAGGGCTTTATTCAGACTTTGCGCGAATGCTAGGCGAAGTTTATCCGGGCGTCTTAAAATCTGCGACAAGCGATGAGCCTAGCGACTACAAAGAGGGTTTAAATCAAGGGCTGGCAGTAGCCTTTAATTTATTTCAAGTCCTGGACGAACAGCGCGATCAACTCCAAGCCCTCCAAGCCGAAAACCAACGGCTAAGAGAGCGATTTTTTCAAAGGAGCGCAAACAATGAGTAAGCTAGTATTTACGCCTAGCAAACTTTGCTTTAGCGCGGGCGATGAGGTTATGTTAAAGGCTTTTAAAAAGCATTTGCATACCTACAAAGTGGCGAGCCTGGACGGCGTAGCCCAACCTTTGTTAGATTGCGCTTATGATTTATTTCATATCGTGCAGACGCGTCTGCTTGCAGTTGCGAGCGGTAGCGAAGCAAAAAGTAAGAGCATAAAAGAGCTAGAAATAAAAGCAGGCATAAGAGAGGAGAATAACCGATGAGAGCGCAGACGGTAAAAAAGCAAATTTTACAAAAGATGATAGCAAGAGATGAACCGATAAGGGCGTGCAATATCACGGCTAGCAACCAAAACGTTTATTTGATACAGCTAGAGCGCGCAGGTATTATTAGCCGTAAATGGCACGACGGGCAAGGCTACAAAATAGCCTATTTTAAAGACGACGAGCAAAGAAAAAAGGCTATTAAATGGCTAAAAGCGCACGGCGTTAAAGTAGCGTAAATCAAAGAATTTTAGGGGCGGTTAGTGTCAAGCGATCCGCCCTCTTTGGATGTTAAAACGTGGAAATATTACCTCAAATTACCCAAATACTAGCTGAAACGCCTAGCATAGCCATAGACACCGTACGCGCGAGTTTCCTAAAAAACAGAGTAACGCGCAAGCACTACACCAAAATAGAGCTACTTAAAAGCATAGCCAAAAATCACGGCTTGAAATGGCGAAAAATGCAAGATACCAAAGAAATAAAAATATCCAATCGTTACGAGTTTCAAGGGCTAAAAATAACCGATCTTTACGAACTCGAAAATCTAAGCATATTCTACGCCACTACAAAAGCCCCCAACGAGTGCCGACAGCGCGCCGTGATTGAGTTTTATGGGCTAAAGCAATATCATAAGCCCGCCCCGCCCTTTGACCTCGTAGCGGAGCTTTTAGGCGCGGTTAATAACGTCTCTAGTATTGATTTGTGTTTTGATAGAGCAAAGCCCTTTAACCTGGACGCATTCGAGATAGTCGGGGCGGGAAATACCGCCTACATAAAAACCGAGATGACGGCACTGGAGCGCGTTTATTTTTACGACAAAGCCAAAAAGAATAATCTAAATTTGCCCTTGTATCGCGCAGAGGCGACCGCCCCGATAATTGATTTAAACAAGCCTGCGTTACTGCCTAGAGCCGAACGCTTGGAGCTACAATTACGCCAAGCCGTGCGCGATTTTTCGCAAATAATCGACATTGCTACCAAAGCGCAGCCGGCAAAGCTCGCATACAAGGCAAAGAATAACAAAAGAGAGCTAAGGGCGTGATAACCGCTGATAGCTTATGAAACTATTATTAAGCCCGTTTTACGTAAAATAGCGCGGTAAATTTCAAAAGGGCTAATATGGACTTGATAGAGCTATTTTCAGCCGATAGGCTAGCGAGCTACACAAGCGACGACGAACACAGAGCAAATTTTAAACTCATCAAAAACATAAGCGACAAACTAGGCGCGATCGAGATTATTACGCGCAACAAGACGGCAAGCGCGCTAGGATTGAGCGATAGCGTCTTTATTTCGCGGCAAACTTTAGGCTATTGGGTTACTGCGATGGATGAGGCGAGAATTCATAATGATGTAGCAAATTTTAGCGAGATAGATTTTAGGGCTTATGCTAGGACGAACATAAAATTTGAGTGGCGTAATTATCAAAAAGTAAAAATAATTTACAGCATTATCCGCACGATAAGAAACCGCGCCTTTCATTTTGAAAATCTTTACAAACTCAACGCAAACGGCACGCCTAGGCTATCAACTAAGCACCAAGAGATAATAATCGGCATAGAACCGTCAAAGATAGAAATATTTTTAAACGATATTTTAAAATGTTTTGATGAAGGCTTGATTGAATATTTAGAAGGTGGGGCACAAGGAGCCCCTTGAATGTAAGACGTATTATACAGCTCATTTTTAAACAAGTCAAGCAAAATAATTCTATCTGCTATCTAATAACAACTTATGCGCACGTAACGCACCGTAACGTTACATTGTAACGCCTGAACCTCATCGCATATTATTCCGCCTATTTTTGACACAAAAACCGCCCGAACCTTAAGCCGTTTTTTGCCCGTTTTATTTACTTTAAGAAACGCTAAAACGTGTATCGCTTTTCGTTGTCACTCGTTATCAAAATGCAAGACGGCTAAAATAAAATTTCCACAAGTCAAACAAAGCGCAAACTAGCACACATACGGAGCTAGCTCACACTTGCACAGAGAGCGAAAAACGCGTTTTAAGTTTCAGACCCCCTTAGTAGGTAGGGTATCATTTACCCGCATTCTCTTTTCATTAACCATTTTTACCACACTTTCCTTAAACCTCACGCGGGGTCTAGCGAGCGAGTGAAACAAGCGAGCGGTAATTTATTATCATAGTAGCTGATAGTGTAAAAATCACAGCCCACAATCAACGAAAAGAGCTTGACCCATACAAAGCATCAAAAGGAGTTAAAATCAAACAGCGGGCTTTATTTTGCGTTTAAATGCGTATTGTTAATTTTTGGCGTATTTCCTAACAAATAAAAGGCGATATGTTAAAAAAGTGAGAGAATTTTAACCTTTTGATGAATACGCCCCGCCCGAGGGCGGAGGCGGCATACGCGATCAAAAGCTTTTAGCCTAGTGTGTCAGCACAATTTTGCGTTTACGTAACAATGCCCTAAGTCAAATTTAGCCCATAGGCGCAAAGTAAAAGGGCGTAGCCGCTACCGACACCTCCCCTGAGTTTAAGGGGGGGGTGTATTCGATTCACACCCTTTTTGGATTTCACAAAAAATAAAAACGGACTTATTCAAAAACCCTAAAAGCTAGGTAAATTTAACATAGGGAGCTTATTTACGTAAATGACAAGGCGTTTTTAGATTTCTTAACGAACGCAATTTTACGTCCGTTAAAGCTAGGTGAATTAAAGTCATAGAGCTAAACGTATTTTTGCGCTGAGTAAGCTAGGGGAATTAAATACCGCTAGCTACCTACATTTAACGTAGACAGTTATCAAAGAGAGATTTAAAGCGGTTGAAAAATGGAATTAGGGGCGATGAGGTTAAAGGTCTTTATCGACGTAAGGCTTGACAACCTCGACGATTTTATCAAAGTTATCAGCTTTAACCCACTTTTCTAGGATAACATCAACATACTTTGGAAAATCTTGAACCGACCCCCACGCATTCACAGTTGTGTAGCTAAGCCCTAATTTTTCGGCAAATTCTTTTTTTGTAATACCAATGCTTTTTAACTGCGCTTTAAAAGTTTGTAAATCCATTTTTTGAAGCCCTTATTTGAATTATTTGACGTATTATATTATTTTTAATACAAAAATACAATATTAGTATTAAAAACAATACTAGATTAAGCTAGGCTTAATATTATCAATAATATAATTCTACTAGAAAAGATATTGAAACTAATACTTTAAAGGAGACCCCATGCAACCAACCAAACAGAAATTTACCGAGTATCTAGCCAGCTACCAATTTAAGCAAAACGATACCGACGAGGAAGTGAGCTACAAGGTACTTGACTGCGCTTATGATCTATTCTGCGCTTTAGAGGCGTTAGCAAACAATCATAAGATACTAGAGGCTAAATACAAAGCCGAGCAAGAAAAGCGCGAGGATTTGCAAAGAGCGATCAGGCTTTACGGCATAGATAGGCTAAGCAAAAAAGAGCTATTGATAAAAGCAAGACCGAGTTTTTAGAAAGGAGACCCAATGCAATTAACATTCGACATAGCCGACGAGCTAGACCTAACAAACGAGATACCAAGCGCGCTAAACGCTATTAGCACACTAGTTTATGCTTTGCCGTATCTGCAAAAAGGCGTAGGAACCAATGCCGCCGCAATGGCGAACGCGTCTTATTTCCTAAGCGTGGCGATCGACGACGTAGCCCAAGCCGTGCGAGATTACGCAGACAAGAAAATATCCGAACAAAAAGAGGAGGTAAAGAAATGACCATTTTAACTAATTCAGACAGACCGACGACCAAAGAGGGCTTTAACGCCCTTGTTAGGCAAAATAACGGCGGCAGCGATGAGGTAAGCGAGCAAATAATCTACAACGTGGGTTATCTGGTCTATTGCAGTAACATTTACGCGCTAAGACAGCTAAAAAGCTATCAGGATAAAATCCAAAATTTGCTAGCCGATAAGATGATACTAAAAAGCGAGAACGAAAGGCTACATAGCAGGATAAAAGAGCTAATCGAGATTAACGACGAACTCCAAGACGAGCTAAACGAAAAGGGCGAGCAATGAGTAATCTAAGCAGAGCAAGAGGCGATAAGGCGCGCGAAGCGTTTCAAGCAGAGGTAGCAAAGAGAGAGGCAAAGGGAATGTCAGACGCTTTATTTGAAACGGGCTTGCAAGCATACCGCCTCTTTAATTATTACGCCAAAGAGTGCGAAAAGCTAGAGGAGCGCGTAAAGTATCTTTGCGGGCAAATAGACGCCTTACAAGCCAAAGACGAGCCAAAAGGCCAATACGTTTGGCATAGCGATCTAAAAGGCGCTTAGGTTTATCAAAGGGGGCTTAATCGCCCCCTTGAATAAGCTTATTTTATCGGACCAGTAAATTTAACCGCCTTAAAATTTAGTATGTGCTCTTGTGTGTCAGAGTTTTTGACAGATGAAGCTCCATTTTTTCATGGGGCTTAGAGCAGGACACCCCCGCCCTATTTGTCCGCAGCACGTCATACAACCAGGACGAGCCACAACCTCATCACAAACCAACAAACACCCTAATACGCGTTAAAATACCTCTAAACACTAAAAAAGGCAAACAATGGAGCTACTTACCGCAAAGCAGGTAGGGCAAATTTTAAACTTATCGCAAAGCACGCTTACTAAGATGAGAAGCGACAAATACAAAGACCGTTTTAACTTCGTTTTGCCTTTTGTCAAGATAGGACGCGCCGTAAGATACGAACGCGAAGCGGTAAATCAAGCCGTAAGCGAGCTAAAGGCGATAAAATGAAAATAACGCCCGAAGTAAGAGCGCAGATATTAGCCAAGCATAAAGCAGGAATGAGCCAAAGAGCACTACAAAAGCTTTTTAACCTCAGCGCAGGCGCGATAAATAACATCACTAAGGGTATAAGCCAAAGCCTAAAAGGTACGATAGCTAAAGGCACGCAGTATCTAACCGAATTATCCGATCTAAACGAATACGAACGCGAAGCCGTAACGCAGGCAGTAAGCGACAACTCCAGGGCGGTAACTTTTTTTAAGCAAACTGCGATCAAAAACCAAATAATGGCTAATAGGCTACTACAAGAAGCCGGGGACCTGGGCGACATTGAACTACATAGCAGAATAACGGCTAGAAACAAAGAGACGATACTGGGTAAAAATTACGAGCTACAAGAGCAAGGCGGCGCGCTATTTGCCCCTACTCAAATCATAATAAAGCGCGACGATTGAAAACGTACGACATAGCCCTATTTTACGAGTTATCGCTATTTTTCAAAGACGACTTACGTCTTATGGCTCACGCCGTGGCTTATGCGCTAAATCTAAACGCTAAGACTGTTTACAAGGATTTTTCATTCGGGCGATACAAGGACGAGTATTTAAAGGCTTTGCTAGACGTGAGCCATAACCCGAAAGAGGCTTATTTAAATTTACTTATGAAGTTTAGAGATAAAAGCCCGATATTCGACCGCGACGACTTCGCAAACGCAGAAGCCTACAGCGTGTTTAATAGGGAATACAAAAAGAAGTAAAGGGCGGCAGGAGTTGAACCTGCAATAGCACGGCGATTAAGCCGTGTAGCGTAACCCTATGGCACATCTACCCTTTACTAAATAGGCGGTGAGACCACCCACACCCTCACACGGATAGACCTCCGCAGGAACACTGCGTGCTAAACGGGGCGGTAATGCTTTGCTAGGAA
This sequence comes from Campylobacter showae, assembly GCF_004803815.1. Lineage (NCBI taxonomy): Bacteria > Pseudomonadati > Campylobacterota > Epsilonproteobacteria > Campylobacterales > Campylobacteraceae > Campylobacter > Campylobacter showae. Next base: position 1,498,748 of record NZ_CP012544.1, read on the forward strand.
GCTGGGTCATTTTCCTTGCGGTCAGACCTTTCGCCTATTCACGGGCAGATTATGCCATATTTTTACCAAATTTTACCAAAGGCGTAAAAAAAGCTATCATACTAAAATCTATTTCAAAAGGATAAATAATGCTAAATGACAAGGCGCAACAGACGGCGTTTAAATTGCTCGATAAATTTGGCAAAGTAGGCACGTATAAGCGCAAGGGCGGTCAAATTTACGACCCCGAAACGGGCGGAATGACCGAACAGACAAGCGAATACAAAGTAAAGGCGTATATCGATAGCATAAAAAGCTATTTAGCACCAATAGAGCTCGGATTAATAAACGAGGGTAACGTCGTGATCTTAATAGCCGCCAAATCTCTGCCTTTTATGCCGCAAAACAACGACGTGATAGAGTTTCCTCACTGCGCCTATACTATCAAATACAATGACGCGGTATGGGGCGGCGAGGATGTGGTGCTACATCAGCTAATCGGGGTGGCGAAGTAAAAACCGAACGCTACAACATAGCAAGAACGTTTAAATTTAGCGCGATTAAGCCGTATTTAGCGCATACGGACGAACGAAAAAACGAACGCTAATAAAATCCTAAGCCCCGAGCGGTTAAAATAAGACCGGATTTTAAAACAAAGGCTAGGATATGCAAACTCTAACCATACGAGCAGATAACGCCGATTTCATAAAAAAGGCGAGAGAGATATTAATCACGCTAGCTAAATTTGACGGCGTGAAGCTAAGCCTAAGCGATGATTACACTAAAGAGCTAAACGCTCGAGCCGATGAAGCTCTACAAGGCAAAGGGCTAATAGATGAAGCTCAGGCGCGCAAAAAGCTAGAGGCTATCAAAACCGAGATATTATCAGACATTGAAGCGATCAGGCGCGGAGAGTTTGAAACGATAAGCCACGACGAGCTAAAAGCGCGGGTTATGCAATGGTAATAAAATACAAGCCTAAATTTGAGCGCGAGTTAAAGACGATATTCGACTTCATAGCCAAAGACAGCCTAAACAGGGCGCGAGAGTTTAGGAACAAACTTATCGCAAAGATAGAACGCACGGCGCAAACGCCTTTTATTTGCCGTAAGTCTATTAATTTTGACGATGAGAGTATACGAGACTTGATTTTTAAAAGCTACGTGATACCGTTTGCGATAGAGGATGAGGTTATTTATGTGCTAGGCATTTACAAGGCTAATGAGTGGGAAATGCAATGATAGACACTAAAGAGCAAAATTTTATTATTTATTCAACTGGCGACAATAAAGTTAATATTCAAATATTAGCCGATAAAGAGAACGAAACAATATGGCTAAATCAAAAACAAATAGCCGATATTTTTGAAGTTGATAGAACCAACATAACAAAGCACATTAAAAATATTCTTAAAGATGGCGAATTGAAAGAGATTTCAGTTAGTGCAAAAATTTCACATACTGCAGATGATGGCAAAAAATATCTAACCACATTTTACAATCTTGATATGATAATCGCGGTAGGTTATCGTATAAACAGCGTAAAAGCAACACAGTTTAGACAATGGGCTACTAGCACGCTAAAAGAATACATCATTAAAGGCTTTGTGCTTGATGATGAGAGGCTAAAACAAGGCAATAACGTATTTAATAAAGACTACTTCAAAGAATTACTAGAACGCATACGAGCCATAAGGGCTAGTGAAAAGTTATTTTATGAAAAAGTTAGGGAGTTATTTGCGCTAAGCGTGGATTATGATAAGACATCGCAGACGGCTAAAAATTTCTTTGCCGATATCCAAAATAAACTAGAATATGCAGTAACCAAAAAGACATCGGCGGAGATTATCAAAGAGCGTGCAGACCATACAAAGCCAAATATGGGTTTAACGACTTGGAGCGGAAGCGATAGAGGCAAAGAGCCGATAAAGTTAGATGTCGCTGTAGCTAAAAATTATTTATACGAGGACGAGCTAAACAAGCTTAATAGATTAACGGGTATGCTACTTGACTATGCGGAAAACCAAGCGGAACAAGGCATAGTAATTCAGATGAAAGATTGGGATATTAAAGTAGATGATTTTTTAATCTTTAACGGCTATGAAATTCTAAAAGGCTTTGGCAAATTTAGCGCTGACAATGCAAAAGCTAAGGCAGAATTAGAATATACGAAATTTAAAGAACTAAAGCAAGATGATAGTTTTAAAGACGAAGTAAAACGAATAATTGCTAAAGGCAAAAAATAGAGCCTATGGTAGCGAAGCGTGAAACTAATAAAAAGGCTAAAAGTTTCACAAACGAAGCTTAATTAAGTTTCGAGCTAAAAAGCCGTGAAACATACCCTATTCTTAAGAAAATTTAGCCGTTTAAGCGTTTGAAACTTAAAAGTGGAAAATGCTTAAATCACGAAGTGCCTATTTTAGGGCATATCTGCGTTTTTGTATTGAAAACTAAACTTTTCATTACCGATTTTTTACCGCCGATTAGCTTAAACTTTTTAGTAGCCTCATAAAGTGCCGTGAATGTGTTTTTAAGTGTGTAAAAATGGGCTTTATTTTCTAGAGAAATGCCGTAAATACGATATTTAAAGCCAAATATCGAACAACCTCGCTTCCACCATCTATCATTTTTATGCACCATCAATTACTGTCACAATATTCCAAAAAATATGAGCCTTAAAACCTCTCTTGTTTTCATTATAATATTTGACGCGCACTTAAGCATGCATGACTAACTCAAAATAACATAAAAACAAAGCTATTGCTGAATTTACTGCAAGCAACCCATCTTTTAAATTTAAACAAGAAATCAAAGATGCCGTAATCAAATTTAGATTAATGCAAAATTGGATATTTTCGTATATCCGCATATTTTGAAAAATTTAACAAATTAAGTATCATAAAAATTTGGATAAATTTAACCTAGTTAAAAAAGGTAAATTCGACGATCAAATTTGAGAAAAAGTAGAGTAAAATTTGAAGTTAAATTTAAAAAGGGGTCTTACGACCCCTTGTCTACTTTATTACAGCCATCTTTCTGCGCATATACGCTATCCTGCTTTGTAACGGGAGGTGTTTAGGGCAGTTATCCTCGCAACCTAACAAAGTCATACAGCCAAACACGCCGTCATCATCGCCGATAAGCTCATAAAAGTCCTCGTCGGTTCGTTTATCTAGTGCGTCGATTTTAAATCTAGCTACGCGGTTAAGTCCAACAGCACCGATGAAATCAGGCCTCATAATAGCCGTACCGCACGCAGCTACACAGATACCGCACTCGATGCAGCGATCAAGCTCGAACACCTCTTGTGCGACTTCAGGCTCGACTTTTTCCTCAAGCTTAGAGATATCGGTCTCGTGGTCGGTGTGTATCCAGCTCTCCACGCGCTTACTCATCGCGTTCATCCAGTTGCCCGTGTCTACGCTTAGGTCTTTTAGTAGCTTAAACACCGGCAAAGGCATAAGCTCGATCACGCCGCCTGGATAGTCTTTGGTTAGCGTACGGCAAGCTAGCTTTGGCGTACCGTTAACTAGCATACCGCAGCTTCCGCAGATACCGGCGCGGCAAACGAAGTCAAAGCTAAGATCCGGGTCAAATTTCTCGCGAATTTGATTTAACGCTATAAAAAGCGTCATACCGTCTGTTTCCTCTAGCTCGTAGCTCGCAAAATGCGGCTTTGAAATTTTGCTCAACGGATTATATTTAAATGCTTTTATGGTTATTTTTCTACTCATATCCTATTCCTGCTCTTTCGTTTGGTGCTTTATATTTAGGCTGAAGATCATAGTGCATTAGCGCTTCTTGGATCTCGTATCTGCCTTTGCCTTCGGCTTCCATTTTGGCGCGGATCTCATCGACCTGCGCTTGACGTACGGCGCTGTCCGGGTGCTCTATGATGTTACCCTTAGCTCCGTATCCGCGGAATGCCGGCGGAATTTCCATTTTCATAATATCAAGCGGCTCATACACGATAGTCGGTAGCGTATCGCCCTCTTTCCAGCTAGTTAGAGTTCTGTTTAGCCAGTTTAGGTCGTCGCGTTTCGGATAGTCCTCGCGGCAGTGCGCTCCGCGGCTCTCGGTGCGATCAAGCGCGCCTTTTGCGATACAAAGTGCTAGTTTTAGCATCTTCGGTACGCGGTAGGCTTCCTCAAGCTCAGGGTTGCCAAATGGCGCCTTGTTTGCGACTTTAACGTCTAAAGATTGTTTATAAAGCTCTTCTAGCTCTTTTACCGCTACGGCTAGACCTTCGCCGGTTCTAAAGATCGCTACGTGCTCCCACATGATGTCTTTCATCTTGTTTTTGATCTCAAATACGTTAAATTTGCCTTCTTTTTCGACAAGGCTCTTTAGATAGTCTTCCTCTTTTTTAACGAATTTTTCGATGTCGTTAGTATTTATCTCGATCTCGTGTTTACCGCAGTAGTCGGCAAAATAATCTCCCACGATCATGCCCGCGACGACAGTTTCTGAAACGGAGTTGCCGCCTAGACGGTTAAATCCGTGCATATCCCAGCATGCAGCCTCGCCAGCACTAAATAAACCCGCTAGCGTCGGACTCTCGCCTGTAGGCTTAGTTTTGATGCCGCCCATAGAGTAGTGCTGCATAGGTAGGATCGGCGCCCAGCCTTTACCGCGCTGACGTCCGTTCTCGTCGGTATATACTTCGGTATCGGCAGGATCGATGCCGTTAAAGATTTCGCAAATTTCTTGAACGTCGCGCAAGTTTTTCTCGATGTGCTCGCGTCCTAGGATTGAGATATCTAGCCAAACGTGATATCCGTATGGGCTAGGCACACCTTTACCTGCGCGGATGTGCTCCATGATGCGGCGGCTTACGACGTCGCGGCTAGCTAGTTCTTTTTTCTCAGGTTCGTAGTCAGGCATAAAGCGATATCCGTCCACGTCGCGTAAAATTCCGCCGTCGCCGCGGCAGCCTTCTGTTAAAAGAATGCCAGATGGAACGATCGGAGTCGGGTGAAACTGCACCGCTTCCATATTTCCCAGTTGTGCAACGCCCGTCTCAAGAGCAATAGCAGCGCCGATACCCTCGCAAACTACGGCGTTTGTAGTGTGTTTATAAACCCTTCCGTAGCCGCCCGTAGCGATTAGCGTGCCTTTTGCGACGTACGCCGTGATCTCGCCGTTAACCAGATCGCGAACGATCGCACCGTAACAGCGGTTATTTGCGTGGATTAATGCGATAGCTTCTTTTCTATCGTGGATTTCGACGTTATGTTTTAGAGCTTCGTTTGCTACGGCAAAAAGCATCGTGTGACCCGTAGCATCCGCCGTAAAGCAGGTTCTCCATTTTTTTGTACCGCCAAAGTCACGGCTGTGAATAAGTCCATGGACCTCTTCTTTTTCTACGATAGTCGTTTTTTGAGCGTTGATGATAGCGCTTCTTTCGCCTTTTGTTATACGAGTCCAAGGCACGCCCCAAGCGGCTAGCTCGCGGATCGCCTTAGGCGCGGTTTGACAAAACATACGTGCAACTTGCTGATCACAGCCCCAGTCGCTACCTTTTACCGTGTCGGCAAAATGCACATCCTCGTTGTCGCCTTCGCTCATTTTTGAATTTCCCAAAGAGGCTTGCATGCCGCCTTGCGCAGCTGCAGAGTGCGAGCGCTTAACTGGGATTAGGCTTAAAACTACCGTACTTAGCCCCCTTTCTCCAGCGGCAACGGCAGCTCGAAGCCCCGCTAGACCGCCTCCGATAACTAATGCGTCATAATATTTTACGTTCATTTTTTAAAGCTCCTTTTTCTAAAGACTGATCCACACGAAATCAGCGATCAGCGCGATGACCGCGAGCACTCCAAAAACCGCAAATATCGCAGTTTTGGCTTTATTTCTTTTTGCGAACATCTCTTGTTTGTTTACTCCGTCGATGCTTATCCATTTTACGTATAGGCGGTACATTCCCACGCCGGCGTGAACAACCATAAATACAAGTAAAGCGAAGTAGAAAATTTCTAGTTGATGAAATGCAGCCGCTGATTTATCGGCAGTGATGTGTCCGCCAAATATTATATCGACTAGGTGCGCGCTGGCTGCGAAAAATAGAGCAAAACCGGTTAAAAACTGAAACCACCAAAGCGTAGTATCAAGGTGTTTCATACGGTCTTTATGACCTTTAAACATAATGTATTGTCTGTAGTTTGCAGGGAATTTCCTCATCGCTAAAAACGCGTGAGCGATAAAAACGGCAAATATTACCGCAGCGATAACGTTAGTGATCCACCACGTAGCCTCGCCGAATAAAAATTTAGCCTCCGCAAAACCTACAACGGCGTTAAATGCGCCCTTGCCGAATAAAATGGTAGAGGTAAATACCATGTGACACAAAATAAAACAGGCCAAAATCAGTCCCGTTATACTTTGCCATCTGTCCCAAACGGCAGGAGTACGACTTTTTTTCGTATCCGCTTGCCTACCTAAGAAGCCCTCGATTAGCCCACTCATGAGCCCTCCTATAAAATTGAAATAAATTATCATAACTTAAAAGAAAATTAAATTACGACACTATAAAAACGGCGTAATAGTATCGTAAATTACTTTAAAAACCTTTTAAAATTTTGTATATTTTTTATTTAAGATAATATAAAGGAAAATGCCGCACGCAAACATTAAAAAGGATAGTATCTGCCCCATAGATAAATTTAAAAATACAAAGCCGATACCGAAATCAGGCTCCCTAAAGAACTCGCAGACAAATCTTGCAAAGGTATAAAGTATGGCATAAAGAGCGATGAGTTCGCCGTCAAATTTTTTAAATTTTCTATAAACAAAAAGGATAGCAAAAACCGCAAGCCCTTCTAAAATGGCTTCATAAATTTGCGATGGATGGCGCATCTGTCCCGCGACGTTGATCGCCCATGAGACGTCCGTGATACGACCGAAAAGCTCTTGATTTAAAAAATTTCCTATGCGACCGAAAAAATATCCAAGCGGAATACTAAGCGCGACGAGGTCCAAAAGTTGCCACAAATTTTGCTTAAATTTACGGCAAAAGGCCCATGTCGCTATCAAAAACCCGACCACAGCGCCGTGATAGCTCATGCCGCGGATACCGACGAATTCGCCGTTGTGAAAGGGGTTAAAAATCTGCCAAGGGTGAGTGAGATAATAAGCGGTATTTGGATCGTAAATGACGATGTAGCCAAGCCTCGCGCCCAGTATCACGCCGATTTCCACCCAAAAGAAATAGTTATCAAGCAGCGAATTTGAGATTTGCATATTATCGCGCTTGACGATAAATTTAGCCACCCCGAGCGCCACGAGTAGCGCCAGGACGTACATTATCCCATACCAGTGCACCTTGATGCCAAACAGCTCAAACGCAACGGGATCAAAATTTATATAAAAGTCGTTCCACCAACTCATCTAGGTACGACTTTGACTTTTAGCGTATTTTCGATACCGCTCGCAAAATCCTCGAAAAGATAACCCATAGCGCGGTAAAATTTACTTTTTGCTTCGTTTTGCAGGACGGGGGCCAGCTTTTTTGCGTACGGTAGCAGATACGAGCTTAGCAAAACGCCCAAAATTTCCTTCGTCTGTTCGTCTTGTTTTAGCTCGACGACGGAGGAGAAAAACGAAAGCTCGTTCGTTAGGCTATCAAGCGCGCTGACGTTTAAATTTGGGCTAAATTTGCACTTTTTATAAAAGCCCTCTAGCCGCGCTTTATCGCCCTCGAAAAAAAACTCCGCGTTAAAATATTTTTTCAAATTTGCGAAGTCCTTTGCGATCTCTAGGGTGCTTTCAGTTTTTATCGACTCCTCGTATAGCGCGCGCCCTTTGGCGTTTGCTTCGCTATCGTTTGTTATTATCCATTTCGGATTTTTATTTAGCTCGCTAAAAAGCTTCGCGCTCGGCGGCAGAGCGAAATTTAACGCAAATATCCTTGCGATCACGGCGTAAAATTTACCCAAATTCATCGTTTTCCTTTATGTTTTTTGCGGGATTTTACAAAATTTAGGCTAAATTTTAGATTTGCTTAAATCGTAATCTGATCGAATTTAACACGACCGTGACCGAGCTAAAACACATCGCCGCAGCCCCATAAACAGGCGTTAGCATGAGCCCCAAAGGTGCCAAAACTCCCGCTGCAACCGGGATGCAAACGGCGTTATAAACAAACGCCCAAAATAAATTTTGCTTTATCGTTTTCATCGTTTCTTTGGCTAAATTTATCGTAGAAACCGCGCTTTTTAGGTCATTTTTTACTAGCACTACGTCGCCGGCCTCTTTTGCGATGTCTGCGCCGCTACTCATCGCGATACCCGCATTTGCTTGTTTTAGCGGGGCGGCGTCGTTGATACCGTCGCCCACAAACAGCACCGCACCCTCTTCTTGCAGACGTTTTATGGTTTCAAATTTTTCATTAGGCAGCATGCCAGCAAAGACCTTTTCGATGCCCAACTTGCCAGCCACGTTTTTAGCGGTGAAGGCGTTATCTCCGGTTAGCATTACGGGCGTTACGCCGGCATCTTTTAGGCTTTGCATAGCCTGCGCGGCATCCTCTTTTATAGTGTCGCTAAGCGCAATAAATCCAACGTAAATTTTATCCACGGCCGCGAGTACCACGCCGTTTCCTTCGTTTTGCGCTTTGGCGATTTGCTCTTTAGCCTGCGCGCTTATTTCTACGCCAAGCTCGTTTAAAAGAGCCTCGTTGCCTGCTATCACGCTATCATCGTCGCTCTTTACGCCGCGTCCCGCGATATTTTCAAAGCCCTTTTCGTCGCCTAAAATTTTAAGCCCCAGCTCGCTTGCGTATCTAACGATCGCAGCCGATATCGGATGCGAGCTTTTGGCTTCTAGAGCGGCGATTATGGCTAAATTTTCATCGTTTATATCGGTAAAATTTACTGAAATTTCGCCCTTGGTTAGCGTGCCCGTTTTATCAAATACCGCGTATTTTACGTTGCCAAGCACCTCTAAAACCTCGGGATTTTTGATGAGGATTCCGTTTTTAGCGCCCAGAGATAGCGAGGAGACGATAGCTATCGGAGTAGCAAGCCCTAGCGCGCAAGGACACGAGATAATCAGCACGCAAACCGCACTTAGCACGCCTTGCAGCGCATTTCCCGTAATCGCAAACCACGCAAAAAACGTAACGACGGCGATAGCTATCACGCTAGGCACGAAGATATTTGCCACGCGGTCGGCAAAGCGGCTAATAGGCATCTTTTTGCTCGACGCATCGCTTAAAAGCTCTAAAATTTGCGACAAAAGCGTCTGGCTAGCAAGCTTTGTAACCTTTACGTTTATGTAGCCGTTGACGTTTATAGTTCCCGCGTTAACCTCGTCGCCTTGCCTTTTATAGACGGGCAGGCTCTCACCCGTTAGCATCGAGGTGTCGATCTCCGCGCCGCCGTTTATCACGACCCCGTCGCAAGGTACCGCGTAGCCGCTCTTTACGACCGCGATATCGCCTATTTTTAGGCTCGCGGCGTCGACTTCTAGCGCGCTACCGTCTTTTTGTAGTACGAGAGCGGTCTTTGGCGACATATCCATGAGCGATTTTATATAATCGCCTGCGCGAGCTTTTGAGCGCTCTTCTAAAAATTTACCAAGCAGCACGAAAGCCGTTATCATGGCTGCGCCCGAGACGTAGAGGTGGCGCATGTTTTCAGGCAGGCGCTCGCCCGCGATAAAAACGCCCAGCGAATACGCAAACGCCGTGCTTGTTCCCAGCGCGACGAGTACATTCATGTCGAAATTTTTATTTTTCAGCGCGCCGTAAGCGTGGATAAAAAAGTCCCGCCCGCACGTAGCTATCGTGATAAAGGCAAGCGCTAGCATGATGGCTGATTTTGCCGCGCTTGGCTGCTCGCTCATCTCAAGTGCCATGATCACCGCGCTAAAGGCTGCGGCGGCTAGGAAATTTCGGCGTAAATTTAAGATATGTTTCTCGCGCTTGGCTTCAAATTCCGCCAAATCCTTTGCCACGCCATAGCCTAGTTTTTTTATCTTTTCCTCTATCGCGGCTTGTACTTCGGCGTTTTCGACGATAAATTCGCCCGAGCCGTTTGCGAAGCTGACCTTCGCGTCTAGTACGCCCGCGATCTTTTTGGTTACGCGCTCGATGGCGTTTGAGCAGTTTACGCAGGTCATGCCCGCGATGTTTAGTTTGATATTTTGCATCAAATTTTCTCTATGACGCTAAATCCCAAATCATCGAGCTCCTCTTTAAATTTCGCCTCGTCCTTGCCGTCTAAATTTACGCTCACGACCCTTGGTTCTACGCCAAGATCGACCTTTATCTCGCCGTATTCGTCCTCAAGAGCGTTTTTTATGGTGTTTGCGCAGTTTTCGCAGTGGATATTAGCAACCTTAAATTTAGTCATCCTATCTCCTTTATCATATGGTAGTATTTGTGAGAATTTATGATCATTTCGCAGTCGGCTTTAAAGCCCAAGCGCTCGTAAAAAGCCATAGTTTTTGGCTTTTTTTCATCAACGATGAGGGCTACTTTTTTGATATTTCGTTTAGGCGCGAGAGCAAAGATAAATTTGATCAGCTCTTTTGCGATACCTCGTCCGCGAAACCTCTCGTCCACTGCGAGACTATCGATATATAGCTCATCCGCAAAGCACTCTGTCTGCGGAAATTTACCGCACCCAAGCATCTGTAAATGCGCCCTGATGGGCCCATCTAGCGCATCGATCTCGCCTCCGTCGTAAGCGCAAATCGCCCCCGCGATCTCGCCGTCAAATTTGCAAACAAAAACGTTGTTGTAGCTTAGGCGGTTTATCTCGCTTCTAAAAAATTTATGCAAAATTTTATCGCTCTTAGCGGGATCGCTCACGCCGCTAAGCGTAAAAGCGATGTCCTCCATGGCTAAATTTAACAGCTCTATGCAGCGCGCGGCGTCGTCTTTTTGGGCATTTAAAATCATACGAGGATTATAGGACTTAAAGCTAAATTTTTTGCTAATACGCTCAAAACCTCTCGTTTTTAAAAAAATGCAAAATTTTTTTAGATATAATTGGGCAAAAATTTTTAAAGGAACGAAATGGGACGAGCGTTTGAATATAGGCGCGCCGCGAAGGAAGCGCGCTGGGACAAGATGAGCAAGGTTTTTCCAAAACTCGCCAAAGCCATAACCGTGGCGGCTAAAGAGGGCGGCACCGAACCTGATATGAACCCGAAACTTCGCGCCGCGATAGCCGCAGCCAAGGCGCAAAATATGCCAAAAGACAACATCGACGCGGCGATAAAACGCGCTAACGGCAAAGATAGCGCGGATATCAAGACCATCTTTTACGACGGCAAGGGCGCTCACGGCGTGCAGATCATCGTCGAGTGTGCCACCGATAACCCGACTCGAACGGTCGCTAACGTCAAGGCGATATTTAGCAAAAACGGCGGCGAAATTTTACCTAGCGGAAGCTTAAATTTCATGTTTACGAGAAAGAGCGTTTTTGAGCTTGATATGCCGGCAAAAGAGCTTGACGAGATCGAGCTAGAGCTCATCGACTTTGGTCTAACCGAAATCGAGGAAGAAGACGGCGTGCTCTATATCTACGGCGATTACGCGAGCTTCGGAACTCTTAGCGAAGGCATCGAAAAACTGGGCCTAGAGGCTAAAAAAGCAAGCCTACAATACATCGCAAACTCGCCGATAAGTCTAAATGAAGAGCAAATGAGCGAGGTAGAAAAGCTGCTCGACAAGCTCGAAGACGACGACGACGTGCAAGCGGTTTATACAAATATCGAATAAATTTAAGGAATAAAATGAGAAACGACGAACTAAAAATCTACGACATCGACGCAGCCGAGCTTGCTAAGCTCAAATTTGCCGTAATCCACACCGAAAAAGGCGATATGAAGCTCGAGCTTTACGGCGACGAAGCGCCGCAAGCGGTGACGAATTTTGCCCAGCTAGCTAAAAGCGGCTTTTACGACGGATTAAATTTCCACCGCGTGATCCCAAATTTCGTGATCCAGGGCGGCTGCCCGCACGGTACGGGTATAGGAGGGCCGGGCTGGCGCATAAAATGCGAGTGCGTAGGCCAAAAACACAAGCATAAACGAGGAGCCCTATCCATGGCGCATGCAGGTCGCGATACGGGCGGCAGTCAGTTTTTCGTCTGCCACAGCGCGCAGCCGCACCTTGACGGCGTACATACGGTGTTTGGCCAGATCGTGGATGAGCAGAGCCTAAAGACGCTAGATAGCGTCAGACAAGGCGACAAGATAAACTCGATCGAAATTTTAGAGAGTTTGTAAAATTTGATGAAATTTGCGCCGGCGGGTAAAATTTGACCAAAAATCGCCGCGATTTTATCTTTTTATATAAATTTATTTGTTAAAATAGCTTTTTAATAATTTTTAAAGGACACCTCTTGAACCCAAGCGTTTCAAACGCGGCAAAACCGCAAAAACCTTTTCTTATTAGAATGTTTACCAACCTAGCGTTTTGGGTGGTTTTCGGCATCGTCGCGGGCATCGCGGTCGGCATGATCTTCCCGGATCTAGGCATCGCGAGCAAGCCGGGCATTGACTACTTTATCAAAGCCTTAAAAGCGCTCATTGGACCGATCATTTTCCTCACGATCGTCTCAGGTATAATCGGACTTGAGAGTATGAAGGAACTGGGCTCTATCGGACTTAAAGGATTTATTTACTTTGAGGTCGTTAGCACCATAGCTCTTGCCGTGGGAATAATCTTTGGCGAAACGCTAAAACCGGGTCACGATATGCACCTTGACTATACACAGCTTGATGCCTCTAGCGTAGAAAAATTTACGAGCCAAGCCTCAAATATAGACGCAAATAGCGGAATTTTAGCGCATACGCTTCATATTTTACGCGGCGCTGTACCGGTTGACGGTATCTTCCCTTACGTGCATCTACTTGATCCGTTTATCAAATCAAACACGCTTCAAGTGCTATTTTTGGCAATCGTTACGGCTGTTGCGATCTCGTTTTTAAAGCACGACTATAAAAAGAAGATCCTAAAACCGCTTGAAATCGTTCAGCACTGGGTGCTAAAACTGCTTACGATTTTGATGCTATTTAGCCCGGTTGCGGTGTTTTCCGCGATGGCATTTTTGATCGGTAAATTCGGCATTAACTCGCTTTTGGGTATGCTTGAGCTACTTTTTGTTATGGCGATTGCAAGCTTATTTTTTATATTCGTCGTTCTGGGTATAATTTGCTATTTTGCGAAGGTCAATATCTTTAAATTTATGCGCTTCATCGCAAAAGAAGTCCTGATCGTATTTGCGACGAGCTCCTCAGAGACCGCGCTAGCTCCGCTCATGCAAAAGCTCGAAGCAGCAGGCATCCACAGGGGTGCAGTAGGGCTCATCATACCGACTGGATACTCGTTTAACCTCGACTGCACGAACATCTACCTATCGCTTAGCGTTATTTTCCTCGCTCAAGCCTTCGGTATCCCACTAACGGTCGAGCATTTGATACAAATTCTCGTCATCTTGATGGTAACGAGCAAGGGTGCGGTCGGCGTCACGGGCTCCGGATTTATCATACTTGCCGGTACGCTTGCCGCGCTTCCAAGCGCCGGTATTCCGGTGGTTACAGTTGCGGTGCTGCTTGGCGTGGATAAATTTATGTCCGAGATGCGCGCGGTCGGAAACCTCTGCGGCAACGCCGTAGGCTGCCTAATCATCTCGATCTGGGATAAAAAAGTAGATATGGAGAAATTCCGCTACGCGCTCGATCACCCGGACGAGTTTCACTTCCATTCGTAAATCTAAGGCGGTGGGCTTTTAGCTCATCGCCTCTTTTTTCAAACTACTCAAATTTAAAATTCGTACTTAAATCCCGAAATCCTACCCTTATCGTCAAATTTGATCAAAAGCTCTTTGTCAAATTTGGCTACGATTTCGTCTTTGGCTTTTTTAAAAAATCCGCCTTTTTCGATATTTTCATCAAATTTTACTCCGTTAAATTCCAAAAAGCTTTTGATAAAAATTTTATGATCTACGTCGTGATTTTGTATGCAACCGCTTGCGGTTTTAACAAACTCGTGCGCGCCAAGAGGCTCAAAAAACGATGCCGGTGCATCGGTGATCGCTACAAACGCGCAGCCCTTATCGTGCCTGCAGCCGTAGTAGCATAAATTTTCGCCCACCGCGCCGCACGCGGCGATGCAAAGCGTATGGCCGTTAAATGCCTCATCAAGCTCAAAGCTAGGCTCGCTAAAAGCCTGCAAGCCCCACTCCAGCCCTGCGCGCAGCACCTCCGCCGAAAACCGCGTCGCCTCCTCGCCGAAGTTATTTACGTTCGCGTGTCCCCACAGCCACGTGTCGCTCACGTTTGACTCGCTGCCGATAAACTGTATCTTGTAAATTTGATCGCCGAAAGCTATCTCGCAGCTGTCAAAATCCACGTTCCACTCAAGGTTGCCGACGATATCAGCAAATCTACCTTGCACCGCAGCCATCTTGCCCAGCGTCGCCGAAAAAACCTGGTGAAAGTCCGAAAAATCGCTTACGTAACGTAAATTTCGCATTTTTGCTCCTTTAAATTTAGTTTGCGAATTATACCGATTAAATTTTAAACTTGCTGAAAAATATTAAAACTTTATTTTAAGCTTAATTAAAAGATAGTATAATTTCATAAATTTTATCTCAAATTTAGGAGCGAACATGGACATAGTCGAGAGATTTTTACGCTATACGAAGATCAACACCACCACAAACCGCGAAGCGGGCGCAGCGGGCATCATGCCATCTAATCCAACCGAGCACGATCTGGCAAAGCTGATAGAAAGCGAGCTAAAGGAGCTTGGCTTGCAAAATATAAAAAGACGAGAAAACGCCATAACTACGGCCGTTTTGCCGTCAAATTCCTCTAAAAAACTGCCGTCCGTGGCGTTTTTCGCACACCTTGATACTAGTGCGGAGCAAAAAAACGACACAAAAGTGCAAATCGTGCGCTACGAGGGCGGCGACGTCATACTAAATAAAGGGCTAGGCATAGCGCTGAAACTTAGCGAATTCCCGGAGCTTGCTAATTACGTCGGAGACGACCTCGTCGTGACCGACGGCACCAGCCTGCTAGGCGCGGACGACAAGGCCGCGATCGCCGCCATCGTAAACGCAGCGCAGTTTTTCATACAAAACCCGCAAATCGAGCACGGCGACGTAACGTTTGGCTTTTTGCCCGACGAGGAACAAGGCCTGCGCGGAGCCAAGGCGCTTGACGTCTCGGAGATCAAGGCCGACTTTGCCTACTGCCTTGATTGCTGCGGAATAGGCGAGCTGATTTACCAAAACTGGAACGCCGGCGACGCGGTCGTGACCTTTATCGGACAGTCCGCGCACCCGATGAACGCCAAGGGCAAGCTCGTAAACTCATTGCTGCTTGTGCACAAATTTATCTCGATGCTGCCGGGCGGCGAAGCGCCCGAGTATACGGGCGGCGTCGAGGGCTACTACTGGGTCAAGGAGCTATCTGGCAACAGCGCAAAGACCGTGCTAAAGCTCGATGTTCGCGAATTTAACGAGGCGAAATATGCGCAGCGCATGGCGTTTTTACAAGATCTAGCCGACTCGTTTGCTAAAATTTACGGCGCACACAGAATTCAAATCAGCCTAAAAGACCGCTACAAAAACGTATTTAATTACCTCGAGGACGGCGAAAACAGCCTACCAGTCGTCGCGGCAAAGCAAGCCTACGCACGCCTAAATATCGAGCCAAAAGTGATCCCAATGCGAGGCGGATACGACGGCGCGGTCATCTCGGAAAAAGGCGTACCGTGTCCGAATCTCTTTACCGGCGCGCACAACTTTCACTCCATCTACGAGTACCTGCCGGTAAAATCGCTACGAGCGGCCAGCAACGTCATCTGCGAGATCGTAAAAATCATAGCAGAGAAATAAACCGGGTCAAATTTGAGGGCGCCTTCGCTCTCAAATTTGCAAGTCGCCGCCATCCCTTTATCGCCGGTTTACGCTACCGAGACCCGTCCCTTTACGGCGCTAGCCCAAATTTACGTCAAATTTAACCCTCTCGCCCGAATTTAAGCTCGCTTTGCGTAAAATGCGAAAGCAAATTTAAATAGGAGCAAATTTGATGAAAAAGATATTTTTACCGCTAATCGCCGCTTTGGTTTTGGCTGTCGGCGCCGATATAAACGCACTGCAAAAGGGGTGCGACGATGGAAACAGTGCAAGCTGCTACGAGCTTGGAGTTTTATAAGATAACGCTAGGGAAGGAGCCGCGCAGGACTATCAAAAGGCGGCAGAGCTCTACTCAAAGGCGTGCGAGCTAGGTAGCGGTGCTGGCTGCTCAAATTTGGGCTTTTTATATGGCAACGGCAACGGCGTAGCGCAGGACGGTAGAAAAGCCGCCCAGCTTTACGCAAAGGCCTGCGATATGGGCGATGAGGCGGGCTGCTCAAATTTAGGCTTCGCCTACGCAAACGGGCGCGGCGTCGAGCAAGACTACGCAAAAGCTAGCGAATTTTACGCCAAAGCCTGCGATATGGGTAACGGCGGCGGATGCTACAACCTAGGCAACCTATATGCGCAAGGACAAGGCGTCAAAGAGGATAAAAACGCGGCCGAAAATTACCTCAAAAAAGCGTGCGATATGGAGCCGGAGCTAGCCTGCAACCGATATAAAGAATTTATCCAAAGATAATTTTACGGCCTTTGTGCGGTAAATTTGACTCGGTAAATTTAATGGGAAAATTTGCCGTTTTAGCCTTAAATTTTAGCGGCAAGCTGCATGTAAAAAATCTCTCGCAAAAACCAAATCATGAGCCAGGACGACAAGCATCGCCCTGGTAAACGCAAAGTCGGCAAAGCGCCGACTTTATCAAATTTAACTCTAAATTTAGAGCATAAAAAACGCTATAACGCACACGGCTATCGCCATCGCAGGAGCCGTTCGCTTGGCTATCTCGACCGGGCTAACCATAGCTAGACCCGCGCACACGATCGCTGCACCCGCGATAGGAGACGACGAGCGACCTAGAGCGCCTGAGATCGCAGCGGCCATGCCTAGTTTATCCTGCGCAAAGCCCAGATCCGCGGCGTGAACGGTGATAGCTTGGTTAAACGCCATAGTAGCCGCGTCGCCAGAGCCCGTAACCGTACCCATGAGATACGGCACGAAAGTACCGCCGTAGCGCACAAACTCCTGAGAGTGTTTCAACCACTCAGTGACCGCATCGATCGCTCCGCACGCCTTTAGACCTGCGACGAAAACGCCGGCAGCGATGATGATACCCATAACCTCGGCGTAGGCACTACCCATACCGTTAAAAAACTCTTTGGTGATCTTTTCCGGGCTCGTCCACGTGATAAAAACCGCGATGATAGCGCCAAGGATCATAGCCTCGGCCACGCCCATCTTCGTCCATGCTAGCCATGAGATTTTATTTAGGCCGGTGCCGCCGACGACGAGGATAACTAGCGGGATGAGAGGCGCTAGAGCAAACAGCAAATTTACCTTCGTCTGCGTCGCTTCGCCGGCGTTGCTTGTAGATTTAGGCGAGAAATCTTGTCCTTTTTGATAATCTTTAAAGATAATCGCCGTCAAACTAATCACGATCAAAACGACGATACCAGCGGCGACGGCGTTTGGAAACTGCACGCCGATGACGTCTTGGACGGTGTAGGCTTCATTGGTCTTTTTTACCATGTCGGTTACGAAAATGTTGTGCGCAGAGCCAGGGCTTAGCACGCCGCCAAACGTACCCGCAAACACAGCAGCTCCCGCCATCGCAGGACGTACGCCAGAAGCCATCAAAAGCGGTATCATCGTAGCTCCCACCGCAGCCGAGCAGCCCGCAGCCGACGGTATCGCGATATTGATAAAATAAGTCAGTACGAAAGTAGCCGGAATCAGCAAAAATCCGATATTTTTCATCGGCTTCGTAAGTAGCAAAACCAGGTGCTGGTCGCACTTAGTCACCTTCATGACGTAAGCAAAGCCCATGCTGGCGCAAATTGCCTTGATAAGCCCCGCAGAGGTCATCGACTTCGTAAAGCTCTCAAGCGCTCCGAGCGGATTTAGACAGATGACGCAGAGTACGAGTCCCACGCCGATGAGCACGGTTTTGGTCTCTCTTTTTTTGACCAATAAAAACACGACAGCGATCAAGCCTATGACCGCACAGATTAGCTTAGCAGTAGCCATTTTGTCCCCTTTCGTTTTGTGTTTTATACTTATTTCAAATTTAGATCAAATTTGCGCCGCTTGGGTTTTGCACGCTAAATTTGAGTCAAATTTAATCTTTTTATTTTTGTCGCCGATCGATGCCAAATCCAAATTTGAAAGCTTTTCTAAAACCGTTTCAAATTTGAAATTTGAGCCGCGAACCGAAAACAACTAAAATTTAAAGCTATCTCCGACCTTTATGAGCTCGGTTTCTTTTTGGTACGCCATTTTTAAAACCGGGCTGTTTTCCATGCCCATCACGGTCGCATTTTCGCCTTTTATCCTTAGAGCCGTGCCTTCAGGCAGCGCGTAGATCAGGCTTTTTTGATTTACTATCAAAAACTCCTCCAGCCTCTCCTCCCTGCTTTCGCCGTTATGTCCGGCGATCTTGCCGCTGATAAAATGCGGATTTATCTGATGCGGGAAGATATTTAGCGAATCAAAGCTCTTTGGCATTATGATAGGCATATCGTTTGTGGTCATCATCGTGCTTCCCGCGACGTTTGCGCCCGCACTCCAGCCAAAATACGGCAATCCCGCCTCCACTCTTTGCCTGATAGCTTCGACTAAATCAAATTTATAAAGATAGTAAAGTAGCGCAAAGGTGTTTCCGCCGCCGATGCAGATGGCTTTAGCCTCGGCTACGGCGCGTTTTGGATCGCTAAATTTATGGATGGACGCGATATTTTTGTACTCCAGGCAGTCGATGACCTTTTGCTCATACTCGTCGTTCGTGCGGCGAACTCCGGCGTACGGGATGAAAAGCACCTGCTCGTCCCAAACCTCGCACTCTTTTAAAAAGTCGTATATCCAGTTTTTGCAGTGCTTAAGATAGCCCGTGTCCTTGTAACTTGAGCTGCTTAAAAGCAAGGCTTGCTTCATAAAATCCTCCTAAATTTTCAAATTTTATTTACCCCAAAATCAAAAAACGTAATTTAAAATATAAAGATAATATAAAAAATTTTCTTTAAATAAAATATTTAAAACTATATGCTAAACGAGCTTAAAAACCGATAAAAAGTGATAATATTATGAGATTAAATAATATATTTGTTTAAAATCATTCCGCTAAATTTCAGCGTCTCGCAAGCCGCGGGGTTATATCATTATCAAATTTTAACGAGAAAGGGCAAAAATGACGCAGTTTGACGCGAGAAATGTCAGCATGGTGATGGATCTTTACGAACTTACGATGGCGGAGGGGTATTTGAAAAGCGGAGATCAGCCGCGCGTGGCGTTCGATGTTTTTTACCGCAAGGTGCCAGACGGCGGCGGTTTTGCGATATTTGCGGGACTTGAGCAAATCATTGAGTATGTGGAAAATTTACACTTTGACGATAGCGACGTGGCGTATCTGCGCTCGTTAAATTTATTTAGCGAGGATTTTTTGGACTATCTGCGCAAATTTCGCTTTAAAGGCGATATATACGCATTTGCCGAGGGTACGATCATCTATCCGCAAGAGCCGTTTATGACTGTCGTGGCCTCGCCTATCGACGCACAGCTCATAGAAACTGCGATCCTATCGCAGATAAACCATCAAAGCCTCATCGCGACCAAGGCTAGGCGCATCATAAAGGCCGCGGACGGCAGGAGCGTGTTTGACTTCGGCGCTAGACGCGCGCACAACCTAGACGCTGCGATCTACGGCGCCAGAGCAGCCTACATCGGCGGAGCGGACGGCACGGCAACGGTACTAGCGGCCAAGGCTTTTGGCATACCGACGACTGGCACGATGGCGCACAGCTGGGTGATGTATTTCGGCGACGAATTTGAAGCTTTTAAGCGCTACGCCCTGCTCTATCCGGACTCCGCTTCGCTGCTCGTAGATACCTACGACGTGCTGCATAGCGGCGTGCCAAATGCGATAAAAACGGCAAAAGAAGTACTTGAACCCATGGGTAAGCGCCTAAAAGCCGTTAGGCTAGACTCGGGCGACCTAGCGTATCTATCTAAAAAAACGCGCGCGATGCTAGATGCGGCGGGGCTACAAGACTGCAAAATCATCGTCTCAAACAGCCTGGATGAATACACCATCGCCTCGATTTTAACCCAAGGCGGACGCATAGACGGCTTTGGCGTGGGCGAGCGCCTGATAACGTCAAAAAGCGATCCGGTTTTCGGCGGAGTCTATAAACTAGTCGCAGTCGAGAATAAAGGCATTTTTAGCCCTCGCATAAAGGTCTCGGAGGCCGTAGAAAAGATGACTAACCCGGGTCTAAAAAAGGTCTGGCGCATATATAAAGGCGGTCAAGCCGTCGCCGATCTAATCACGAACGCGGACGAAACGCCCGATCTCTCAAAACCCTACCGCTACATAGATCCCGATAGGCCGTGGAAGGAGCTGTATTTTGAAGGCTGCACGGCGCGACAGCTGCAAAATCTAGTCGTAAAAGACGGCAAACGCGTGGGCGAAAAGCCGAATTTAGCGCAAATCAGAGAGTACGTAAAAGAGCAGCTAGAAAATGAAATTTGGCAGGAGGAGCAGCGCTTCGAAAACCCGCACAAACACTACGTCGATATGAGCGTGGACTACTACGAGATGAAGATGGAGCTTTTACGTAGCACAAAAAATAAATAAAAAAACGGGCGGCTTACTTTTGCGGTAAATTTTATCGCGCAAACACAAGTTTATAGATGCCAGAGACTAAGCCGCTCATTAAATTTTCATATCGACAAAAACAAAAGTAGCAAAATAACGGTTTTCGCTTTTTTAATATCAATCTATTTATTTGAAATGCGGTCCGATTTTAGAAATTTAACTTGCAATACCCTTGCAAAGCTAAATTTGGATAAAAAAATTAGCTTATTTTGATTTCGCTTCTAGTGCAAATTTTATTTTTTAATATTTTTAAAATCCAAATTTACGCGCAAAACCGCCCAAAATGGCATAGAATAAAAAGTATCTGCAAGTTTAAATTTAGCTTGATTTTACAGACTTAAATAGCTTGCAATACTTTATACATATTACAAGATCCACCGTCTGAAATTCAAAGTATCGCTTTAGCTCGTCGCGCCTCTCCGTAGCTTTGGCTAGGCTTATTTCGCCTACTTGCTATAATAATTCCTTTGGGCTTATTCACTACTTTACTGCAAAACTCGTAGATAAAATTTACTGCCATTAGACATTATTTTAATGGTAGATTGTCACTACCGCTTACAAAATACGGTTTATCTTTAACTTGGATTACTGATCCGTGCTAATATTTTGGGCATTGTATATCATTTTGGCTGATTGGATGTGTAAATTTTGACTGTTTTTATTGGATAGTCAGAGAAAATATCAACAAAAACACTGCTGGTAGTTTCTTTTTGTTGCCGTAGCTCACTGGGGTTTTCTGTATACTGCTTGAAGTAGTGGCGGACAGAGAGGGATTTGAACCCTCGAGCCCCGGTTAGAAGCTGCACCCTTAGCAGGGGTGTGGTTTCGGCCACTCACCCATCTGTCCACAAAAAAGAAACCGCATTATAATTAAATACCGCTGATATCTTGCTTAAATTTGCGTTTTTGAGCCTGCCGCTCTCGCGCAGAAAAAGTAGCCGCGCAAAACTACTCAATTTTAAAGACTCGCCGCGGGTCAAATTTTAAAATTTAATCCTTCCAAAGCCACCATTTTAGCTTGGCTTTGTTTGGGTGCGGCGTGCTGGCGTAGTAGCAAACCATGCGATAAACGTAGAGGATGCACCTGTCGCTGCCGCGCCCGAGCGCCTTTGTGCGTTCAAACATCTCGTCTGGATCCGCGCCCTTTAACGAAGCGATATCCTCGTAGCCGAGCGCCAGTAGATCCGCCTCGGTCGCCTCGCCGACATAGGGTATTTTCCTAAAATCGCTCAAATTTACCTCAAATTTCTTTTGAGCTCCGCCAAATTCGCCGCTTTGAATGAAATTTTAAATTTCATTCCTGCGCCGCGAAGCTTGCTAAATTTTATCTCGCTACTGCGCTCAGTCGCCGCCCGAGCTGTCCTTGCGCGATGAGTTAATTAAAATTCTCGCGCGCAGGAACACTGTTTAAAATAATTTCGCGTCAAATTTTAGGCAAACCAAGCGTTAAATTTGCCCTAAAATCCGCTCGCAAATTTCGCGCGGGTTTTGTGCCTGATATATTGGCCGACCTACAACGATAAAATCAGCCCCCGCCTTGCGCGCGACGTCCAGATCCGCCACTCGCTTTTGATCTACCGCACTCTCGCCAAACGGCCTTACGCCAGGGCAGAGAGTGATGAAATTTGCGCTCGTAGCGTCCTTTATCAGGCGGCTCTCGAATGCCGAGCAGACCATGCCGTCAAGCCCCGCTTCGTAGCTCATCACGCTAAATTTTCGCACGGCATCGCTTAAATTTTGATCGTAAACCGCGCTAAATTCGGTCTCGTCAAAGCTAGTTAGCGCAGAAACCGCTAGCACCAACGGACGCGAAGCTAGCTTATTCAGCCGCTCCATCACCGTAGCCATCGCGCGCTTGCCGCTACTTGCGTGCACATTTATCATATCGACGCCGAGCTTAGCGATCTCCTCGGCAGCATCGGCCATCGTGTTTGGGATGTCGTAGAGCTTTAGATCGAGGAAAATTTTAAAATCCCCGAGCTTTTTTAGCTCCTCGATAAAGCCCGCTCCATCGCGCAAATAGGCTCGCAAGCCCACTTTAAGCCAAATTTTATCCGAAAAGTCCGCAAGTCCCTCCGCTAGCTGCAAGCACTGCTGTTTTGAGCTCATATCAAGCGCGACGCAGAGCTTCACAGATCAGCCTTTAGCGCGTCTAGCACGCCATTTATAAATTTCGGCGCCGAGTCGCCGCCCAGCTCTTTGCCGAGCTCGATGCCCTCGTTTATGATGACGGCTTTATCGGTCGGGGTAAATTTCATCTCGTACGCCCCCAGCCTAAGCACGGCGCGCTCGATGCTGCCGATCTCGTTTATCTTCCACTCTTTTAGGCGCGCGTTTAGTAGTGCGTCAAGCTCATCTTCGTGCTCCAAAATACCGTGAAAAAGCGAGAGCGCAAGGCTTCGCTGGTCGTTTCGGATCTTTTTTTCTTCTAAAAACTCCTCGACGAACTCCTCGCTGCAGCTACCCATTTCGCGCGCGTAGAGTAGCGAAACGACGGCCTGCCTGACCTGATGACGAGTCGCCATTTTACGCCTCCAAATTTTTATATAAGCTTAGCATCTCGATCACGCCCGTCATCGCCTCAAAGCCCTTATTTCCAGCCTTTGAGCCTGCTCGCTCGATGGCTTGCTCGATGCTATCTACCGTTAGTACGCCAAATGTCACCGGCTTGCCGTATTTTAGCGTCACGTTTGCGATGCCTTTGGTCGTCTCGGCGCTCACGTAGTCAAAGTGTGGTGTAGAGCCGCGTATCACCGCTCCCACGCAGCAAATAGCGTCAAATTTACCGCTAGCTAGAGCCTTTTCAAGCGCCATAGGTATCTCAAACGCGCCCGGCACTAAAATCAAGCTCAAATTTTTCTCGTCTCCGCCGTGGCGCAAAAATGCGTCCCTCGCGCCCTCGACCAGCCTATCGGTGATAATGTGGTTAAACCTAGCGCCCACTATGGCAATCTTCTCGCCGCCTCTTAAAGCCAAATTTCCTTCGATTATTTTCATGGTTTCTCCTTTTAGATTATTTTTAACATTACCGCGCTTAGCGTTATTAGCGATAGATAAAACGCCTTTTGCACGCTCATTTTTTCTTTATCAAACACTATCCCGATACCCACGGCTCCGACCGCTCCGATGCCCGTCCAGATCGCGTACGCCACCGACATCGGCATCGCCTGCATCGCGTAGCTCAAAAGCCAAAGCGAAATGGCAAAATTTGCGACTAAAATCAAAAAATTCGCCGCCTTTTTCACGCCGAAGCTTTTTTGAAATTTGGTTAGAAAAAATACGCCCGAGACCTCGCAGAACCCAGCCGCCAAAAGAGCCAAAACATGCGTCAAGATTTTAGCCTTTTTAGCCCCAGCACGCCCACGATCAGCGTCGCTATGAAAAATAGCCGCAATAAATCCGGCGTCTGGCCGCTTGCGCGAAATTCGCTCACAATCTCGGCGATCACGACGAAAAACGCCCCAAGCCCCACAAACACGGTGTATGTGATACTAATGGGCAAGTATTTCATCGCCATGATAAAGGACGTAAAGCTAACGCAAACGAGCATCGCAGTGAGCGCGATCTCTGGCGCGCTTGATGCATGTTTTAGCCCGTACGCCCAGCCGCACTCGGCGACCGCGCCGCCTAGCACCCACAAAAAGCCCTTAGTTTGCATCGCCTAGGGCTTCTTTTATCTTAAAAATTTGAGCGATATTTGCGTCCAGTTCGTCCAAATTTAGCATATTCGGCCCGTCGCAAAGCGCCTCGCAAGGATTTACGTGCGTCTCGTAGAAAAATCCGTCCACGCCGGCAGCTGCCGCAGCTCGCGCTAGATAAGGCACAAATTTCGCGTCTCCGCCGCTTTTCTCACCCAAAGCCGACGGCATCTGCACGCTATGAGTAGCGTCGAAAATCACGGGCGCAAATTCTCTCATCAGCACCAAATTTCGCATATCTACGACTAAATTTCCATAGCCAAAGGTACTACCTCGCTCGGTTAGCCACACGCCGTTTTGTTTAGCAATCTCGTATCCGTCGCCCTTTACGCCGCGCGTTTCTAGCACTTTTTTGACCGAGTGCTTCATCGCAGATGCTGCTAAAAACTGCCCCTTTTTGATATTTACCACCGCTTTTGTCTTAGCCGCAGCCACGAGCAAATCTGTCTGGCGACATAAAAACGCGGGGATTTGCAGCACGTCGGCTACTTCGCCTACGGGTGCGGCCTGGTAGCTCTCGTGGATATCGGTTAAAATTTTAAAACCAAATTCCTTTTTTACCTTAGCTAAAATTTCGCACCCTTTTTCAAGTCCAGGCCCGCGAAACGAGCTTATACTCGTGCGATTTGCCTTGTCAAAGCTTGATTTGAAATAAAAATCTATCCGCTTATCTTCGTTAAATTTAACTAGCCTTTTTGCCACGTCAAAAACGAGCTGCTCGCTCTCGATGACGCAAGGCCCCGCTATTAGTATCATCATCTCTCCCTTGCTACGATTATTCCGCTGATAACGACCAGCATTATACCAAAAAACGCCGCCGCATTAGGCAGCGTATCGCCCATAAAAAAGCCGATGACGAGCGAAAATACGACATCCATATAGCTTATCGCGGCTACCGAGCCCGCCTTTTTGCTCGCCGCATACGCCTTCGTCATATAAAACTGGAAAAAATAACCCGCAAGCCCCATTAGCGCGATTAAAATTATGCCTTTAAAATCGGGCACGGTAAAGGGCGCTAGTAAAAAATCTAAAGGCTCAAATTTGACCCACTCGGCAGCGCCCATCAGCAGCATCGGCAGCGCCGTTCCCCACGCCATAAAGCTAAGCACGATAACACTCGTGTCGTAGCTTTTGCGCAGCGAACGCACGCTAAGCATCGCCAGCGCAGCCCCTACGCCGCTCCAAAGACCCAGCCAGTCAGTTTTACTGATACCTAAATTTGGCTGGATGATAAAAAGTATCCCGATAAAGCCCAGAAATATCGCGCCCCAACCCTTTTTGCTAAGCGCTTCTTTTAAGAAAATCGCCGCAAAAATCGCCGTGAAAATGGGGCTGGTTTTTTGAAAAGTATAGGCAGCGCCTAAATTTATGTGAGCGATGTTGTAAAAAAGAGCAAAAAGCGCGACCGTGCCGATAAAACCGCGAAACATCAGCACCCAAAACTGCCCGCCTTTTTGATGCGTCGGCGGCCTTTTGTAAATGGCGTAAAGCACGATAGCAAGGCCGACGGCGTTTCTAAAAAACACAACCTCGATGCTTGACATCTGCTCGCTCAAAACTTTCGCAAAGCCTCCGACGGCAGCAAAAAACATACACGCGATGATCATATAATAAGCGCCCAAATGGTGCAAAACGTATCTACGAAACAAAATTTTTCCTTTAAATTTAGGCGTATTGTAATGCAAAACGGCTTAAATTTATAAACAATGTAAGCAAAAAATTTGTATAATTGGGATTTAACGCGGCGAACTTCGCCGTAAATATAACGGGATTTTTAAGGGAAAATTTTGCAAAAGATAATTTTAGTCGGCAAGCCAAACGTCGGCAAAAGCTCGCTCTTTAACCGCCTAGCCGGCAGACGTATAGCCATCACCAGCGACGTTAGCGGTACGACGCGAGATACGAACAAAACGATTATAGAAATTTACGATAGAAGCTGCGTTTTGATCGACAGCGGCGGACTCGACGATAGTAGCGAGCTCTTTAAAAACGTCAAGGCAAAAACCCTAGCCGAAGCTAGAAGCTCGGATGCGATCATCTTTATGGTCGATGGCAAAATGATGCCTAGTGACGAGGACAAAGCCCTATACTACGCGCTTTTAAAGCTAAATTTACCGACCGCGCTCGTAATCAACAAAATAGACAGCAAAAAAGACGAGCTGCGAAGCTACGAGTTTGCAAATTTCGGCGCAAAAACGAGCTTTGCCATCTCGGTTAGCCATAACGCAGGCATAGACGAGCTAGCGGACTGGATCTATAAACAGCTAAAAGACGAGATTCGCCCCGACGTAGGTGAAGATCTGGACGAGTTTTTAGAAAATTTCGGCGACGACGGCGAGGTGGTTAGGGAGATGTCGGCTCGCGAGGATTATGAACGCAAAAATATCCAAGTAGGCATCATAGGACGCGTAAACGTCGGCAAAAGCTCGCTTCTAAACGCGCTAGTAAAAGAGTCCCGCGCGGTCGTGAGCGACATAGCCGGCACGACGATAGACCCGGTAAACGAGACTTTCGTCTATGAGGATAGAGTTTTTGAGTTCGTCGATACCGCGGGTATCAGAAAACGCGGCAAGATAGAAGGCATCGAAAGATACGCGCTAAACCGCACAGAGTCCGCGCTAGAGCTAGCCGACATCGCGCTTTTGGTGCTTGATAGCTCCGAGCCGCTAACCGAGCTTGACGAGCGTATCGCGGGCCTTGCGGCTAAATTTGAGCTGGGCGTCATCATCGTGCTAAACAAATGGGACAAAAGCGAGGAAGATTTTGATAAATTTAGCCGCGAGATCAGGGATAAATTTAAATTTCTCGCCTACGCGCCTATCATCAGCGTGAGCGCGCTCGGCGGCAAAAGGGTGCATAAAATTTACCCGCTGATATTAGAAGTTTATAAAAACTACACGCAAAAAATCCAAACCGCAAGGCTAAACGAAGCTATCGAAGAGGCGGTAAAAGCGCATCCTATACCGCGCGAAAAGGGTAAGAGCGTGAAAATTTACTACGCAGTGCAGTTTGGTTTCGCGCCGCCAAAAATCGCACTCGTGATGAACCGTCCGCGCGCCCTGCACTTTAGCTACAAGCGCTACCTGACAAACAAACTGCGCGAAAAATTTGATCTATCCGGCACTCCTATCGTGCTGATACCGAAAAATCGTAGCGGCTCGGACGAGGAAAACGAGGGAAGAAGTGAGTAAAAATTTAGTTTTTATCGGCTTTATGGGCGTGGGCAAAGGCACGGTGGCAAGGCACATCGCAAAAAAAATGGGCAAACTGTTTTTGGATACCGACGAGCTGATCGAAAGCGAGCAAAATTTAAAAGTACGAGAAATTTTCGAGAAAAAAGGCGAGGAGTATTTTAGAAAATGCGAGGCAAAACTCGCTAAAAAGCTGGCTAAAAACGTAAAATCCTCGGTGATAGCGGCAGGCGGCGGCTTTGCAAAGGTTAAAGGCCTTAAAAAAATCGGTAAAATCATCTATCTAAAATCAAGTTTCGAGGCGATTTTAAAGCGCATAGACGAGAGCGGCGAAGCGCAGATGCACTATGCCAAGCGCCCGCTTTTGCGCGATCTAAACGCAGCAAAAAAGCTTTTTGACGAGAGAAAAAAGATGTATAAAAGCGTCGCCGATCTCATAATCGACGTCGAGGGCAAAGAGCTGGAGCAAGTCGCGAAAGAGATCGAGGCGCAACTAAAATCAAGAAAAAGGACTAAGTAAAATTTTGGTTAAAATTTAAGCGTAAATTTTAAAATTTGTGGTTTTAAATTTCTTTTTTAAATTTGAGCGGTTTAAATTTAATGCGAAAGCGTTTGGCTGTATCGGCGTGAAAATTCGGAGTGGTTTGTATCGCTGAAATTTGAGTAGCGAATGTCAAATCTTAAGTGAGCTAAAATTTAAGTTCAAATTTGATGGATTTCAAAAGTTTAATACAACAAAAATAAGCGGCAATATCGTCAAATAGCCGTGCAAATTTTATAAAAACAAAAAATAAGGCGCGATATTTTTTCGCTAGACGCGGCAGATTTTGCTTTGCGAATGAGGCGCACTTGTCGTGCGTCGCAGTGAAGCAAAGCAAAATCTAACAAAGTAAAGCGAAAAAAGATAAGCCGCAAAAAAGGATAAAATTTGAGAGTACTAACGGGTTTGCAACCAAGTGGCAAACTACACCTAGGCAACTACTTCGCCTCGATCAAACAAATGGTTGAGGCGCAGGGGCAAAGCGAGATGTTTATGTTTATCGCAAACTACCACGCGATGACCTCGGTCGCCGACGCGGGGAAGCTAAAACAAAACACTTATGAGGCGGCGAGCGCGTTTTTGTCGCTGGGTATCGATCCGCAAAAGAGCGTATTTTGGGTACAAAGCGACGTAAAAGAGGTTTTAGAGCTCTACTGGATACTGAGCCAATACACCCCGATGGGCCTGCTAGAGCGCGCTCACAGCTACAAGGACAAGGTCGCAAAGGGTCTTACCTCGCATCACGGGCTTTTTAGTTATCCCGTTTTGATGGCGGCAGATATCCTGCTATACGGCGCGCAGGTCGTACCAGTGGGCAAGGATCAGATCCAGCACGTCGAGATCGCACGCGACATCGCGATCAAATTTAACAACGAGCACGGCGATATCTTCGTCCTGCCGGAGTACAAAGTCGATGAAAACGTAGCTACCGTGCCGGGCACCGACGGCGCGAAAATGAGCAAAAGCTACGGCAACACGATAGATATTTTCGCCAGCACTAAAGAGCTAAAAAAGCAAATTTCAAGCATCGTGACGACCTCCGAGCCGCTTGAAGCGCCTAAGCAGTGGCAAAACTGCAACGTCTATAATATCGCTAAATTATTCCTAGACGAGGACGGACAGCGCGACTTGCAGGCTAGATATGAGCGCGGCGGCGAGGGACACGGACACTTTAAGATGTATCTAAACGAGCTGGTTTGGGGCTATTTTGCGGATGCGAGAGAGAAATTTGATTATTATCTAAATCACGCTGGCGAAGTGGATGAAATTTTAAACGAAGGCGCGAAAAGAGCGCGAGCCGTAGCGGCTCCGATAATGGAAAAAATACGCGCCGCAACCGGCATCTATAAATAAATTTAAAGGAAAAAAGTGCAAGCAATCTACCCTTACGCGCATCTTATTCATCTTATCTGCGCTATCATTTTCGTCGGATTTTTATTTTTCGACGTGATTATTTTTTCAAGAGCCAAAAAGAAACTGCCCGCAGATATAGCGCAAAAAGCGCAGCAGGCTATCTCAAGCGTCGCGATAAAGATTATGTCGCTTTGCGTGCTGATTTTGATTTTAACGGGCGGCATGATGATGAGCAGCTGGGTTGGCTCGAAGGCGGGCGGATATTTCGCGTCAAATTTACAAACCGTGTTGATGATAAAGGTTATTTTAGCGATGCTGATATTTGCGGCGGTAGCGACCAATCTCGCGTGCAAATTTATACTAAAGCGCCCTAGCCCGCTGGGCAACATTCATCCGTTTGCGTTTGTGGCTGCGGCGATCATCGTGATACTTGCTAAAGTTATGTTTATGGTTTAAGGAGAGGACATGATAAATTTAAAACTACTCGACACTCGCTACGACGAGTTCGTAAAAAAATTACAAGGCAAAAACGTAAAGCCCGAGGTTTTAAACGAGCTTTTGACAACATTTAACGAGCTAAAAGCCAAACGTCAAGCCCTAGAAAATTTCCAAGCGATCCAAAATGCTAAGAGCAAAGAGCTAGGCATAAAGGCTAGAAACGGCGAGAACACCGACGAGCTAAAAAACGAGCTAAATTTAAACAAAGCAGCGATGGGAGATGCCGCAGAAATCGTGCGCGCATACGAGGAAAAGCTAGAAAACATCGCAAGCTGCGTGCCTAATATTACCGATGACGACGTGCCGTTTGGCAAGGACGAGGACGATAACGTCTGCGTAAAAACGGTGCTTGAGCCTACCAAATTTGACTTCGCGCCAAAGGAGCACTGGGAGCTTGGCGAGAGCTTAGGCTGGCTTGATTTCGAGCGCGGCGTTAAGCTATCAGGCTCGCGCTTTTGCGTGCTAAAGGGCATGGGAGCGCGCCTATCAAGAGCGCTAGTTAACTACATGATCG
Source organism: Campylobacter showae (assembly GCF_004803815.1). NCBI lineage: Bacteria > Pseudomonadati > Campylobacterota > Epsilonproteobacteria > Campylobacterales > Campylobacteraceae > Campylobacter > Campylobacter showae. The sequence continues at coordinate 1,529,267 of NZ_CP012544.1, forward strand.
ACTTTAACAACGCGCGCGGCTTTGAACTGGTTAACGTACCGTTTTTGGTAAATGCAAACACGCTTTACGGCACCGGACAGTTGCCTAAATTTGAAGACGATCTATATAAGGCTCAGGGCGAGGACCTGTATCTAATCCCTACTAGTGAGGTGCCGGTGACGAATCTTTATAATGACGAAATTTTACCCGTAGAGAGCTTACCGATAAAGATGACTTGCTACTCGGCGTGCTTCCGTAAAGAAGCGGGCTCCGCCGGACGCGACACGCGCGGCATGATACGCCAACATCAGTTTGAAAAGGTCGAGCTCGTAGCCATCACGACTCCAGAGCTTAGCGCACAGATGCTAGACGAGATGGTAGCGTGCGCCAGCGACTTACTAACGAGCCTTGGATTGCCGCACCGCCACATGTTGCTTTGCAGCGGAGACCTTGGCTTTAGCGCGGCAAAGACGATAGACCTCGAGGTCTGGCTACCGGGGCAAAACAAATACCGCGAGATAAGCTCGGTGTCAAATACCCGCGACTTCCAAGCGCGCAGGGCTAAAATCCGCTACAAAGACGGCAAGAAAAACGCTCTGGTAAACACCCTAAACGGCTCGAGCCTAGCCGTAGGTAGGACTCTCATAGCAATAATGGAAAACTACCAAAAAGCAGACGGCAGCATCGAGATCCCGGAAGTTCTTAAAAGGTACATGTAGTGGCGCAAAACAACGATGAAAACGTAGTAATCCTCGAAGAGGCCGAAACCCAGCTAAGCGACAAAGAGCCCCGACCGGAAGAACAAGAAGGTGGCGAAAGCGACGAGCTGGTTTCGCTCGACGAGCTAGAACCAGTAGTTCCCGAACAAACCGCAGACGCGCAAGAAGAGGCTAAAAAAAGCAAGAAAAAGCTTTTTATCATCGGAGGATCGGCGGGCGCGCTCGTCATCATCTTGGCCGTAGTTTTGTTTTTCGTTTTTAGAGGCGAGAAAAAGCCGCCGATAGACGAAAAACAGATCGTAAAAGATATCGAGGAGCACTACGAGTCGCAAAAATTCGGCAGCTCAAAGATCGACGACATGATCGCTAAGGCAAATTTACTCTACGAAAAGGGCAATAAATTTGAGGCGCTGAAAATCTACGAAAACATCGCAGTTTATAACCAAAGCCTCTCAAACTATAATCTCGGCGTTTCGCAGATGAGGCAGGGCAAATTTGAAGACGCGCTAAAAAGCTTTAAAAAAGCTATCGACAATAATGAAAACGTCGCCGTTAGCGCCATAAATGCCGCAGTCAGCTCACTGGAGCTAAAAAACGAGCAAAATTTTAACTACTACATAAATCTCGCAAGCTCGTTTTTATATAAAGAAGCAGACTCTCCGCTATACAACTACTACTACGCGCTCATAAACTACTATAAAGGCCAATACGTCGAGGCCCTAGCGGCCCTCTCGCACGCCGAAAACGGCTACTATAAAGATCGCTACGACTACCTAGCGGCTAAAATTTTAAGCTTTATCGGCGACGATGCCGAAGCGATAAAAAAGCTCGAAGCCCAAAAAGAATTTGACGCAGATCTAGCTCTGGGTATGCTCTACGCAAGGCTCGGGCAATATGAAAAGGCCAGAAACAGACTAAATTTAGCACTCAACAAAGGCGGCGACTCAAATAAAATAAACTCGATGATAGCCATCATCAACCTAAAAGACGGCAATTTTGAAGCTGCGACCAATGAAATAAAAGCTGTTTTTCACGAGGATCCGCTATTTTTAAATGCGAATTTCCCGATCAAAACGATCCTAAAACCAGAGCTTTTCGACGTAAATTTAGCTCAGGCGCACTTTAGAAACGACCTGTTTTTCGACAAAACCAAACGCTACGAGACGCTATTTTACTTCGCGCCTTATAAAGTTTTTGACCCGAACCAAACGATAAACTACATAAGAAAAGGCGGAGTTAGCCTATTTTTGGACGATGCAAGCGCAGCGGGAAACTACCTAAACGCTAGCGGCGCTCTCTCAAAGGTAAATTTAGAGCTCTCATCAGCCATCGCAAACGCCCTAAACTACAAGCTAAAGCAGGCTAACGCGCAGTTCGCCTCGCTCATCTCGCTATATCCCGAACACTCGGTTTTACACTACGATCTGGCACTTAGCTACGCGCAGCTGGGCAACTTTAGCATGGCGGCGAAACACTTTATCACGAGCTATCACCTAGACCCGACAAATCACCTAGCAGGCGTACTGGGCGCTATCGCAAACGACATAAACGCAGTGGATAATACTAAGCTACTACAAGAGATCTCTGAAAATCTCGACCACGACTCAAGCTCGAAAGACGCACCGGTTAGCCAAGCTCTAATGGCGCTCATAGCAAATAACAGCGGCGCTTTAATGCGCTGGCTAGAAGAAGATAAGGAAGAGAGCGCGCTAAATTTAGCCTTTGACGCGATAATCGCAAAGATGACCGACAAGGGCGAGGAGTTTGCTAAAAAAACGCAAATTTTAAAGGCCAAGCTGCCTGAAGATATCGTGGCGAATATCCTTGATTTTATCGCAAACTATAAGGATGAAGGCATCAAAAAATACGTCGAGCAAATCCAAATTTACTTCCACGACAAACGGCTAAACGACGCGGCGTTTTACCACGGCGCAAACATCATCAAAGAGCAATACATAAAGCTTTTGCAAATCTCGGGTCTACTAAACTACGAACGCGAGAAAATAAAAGCGCTACTAAAACAAGGCGCCAATAACACCGATTTGCTCCAGACGCTAGCTTATATCGACATTTTCACGAATGATTTTGAAGAGAGCTATCAGATCTACAACCGCATAATCGACGAATTTAAGATAAACGACGCGGGCACGCTATTTCTAGCTGCCGTAGCCGCCATCGGCTCAAACCACCCGCAAAACGCAACCGCGCTTTTGGAGCTATCTAAGCTTACCGATCCAAATGCGATGGAAAGCCGCGTGGCGCTTGGACACCTATACCAAGAGATCGATAATATCGAAGCTGCGACGATACAATACGGACTGATAAAAGATCCAAATTTTAAAAGCAAATTCGTTGATTTTATGATTGATTACGAGAAGCTGAAAAAGTAGTTTATTTGGGCGATACGGCGATAAACTCGTCGCAAAGTCGCCCGAATAATTTTTATAGATTAATAGCACCGAAGCGAAGCGGTTTTGTTAAATTTGACGAGAAGCAAAAATAACTCACCTCGTCAAATTTGATCGCCCTGATACGCTTTGCGCTATGACTAGCTATTTAAAAAACAACCGCAAATTTAAGCACGGCACTAAGCCGCGCCTAAAGCCAAATTTTACTTATCCTTAAGCACCTTTTCGCGCCATTTTGAGCTTGATTTTTTATCCATCGCCATATCTTTAGACATCTCGGCCGCAGCCTCGAAGTTTTTCTGCACGCCCTCACTGCTGTTTTTGTATTTCACCGCGTTCGTGCCCTTTATACCTAAGCTCTGCGCCTCGCTAACCGCATCGATATTCGCTCCCAAAAATATAAACTCCCAGTCGTATTTTTCCTGCTTATCGCTTATCATCTTTTTTATCTGCGCCTTTGAGTACTCCTTGCTCGAGTTTTCCTGTCCGTCGGTTACGATCACGAAAAGCACGGCTCTGTTTTTGGCGTAGATGTCCTCGACTTTTGAGATTTTGTTTATCGTATCGCCGACCGCGTCTAGTAGCGCGGTATTGCCGCCCGCGACATAGTCTTTGTTTGTTAGCTTCTCGACCTTTTTGATATCGGCTCTATCGTGCAGAGTTTTAAAATTCGTATCAAAAAGCACCGTCGTCACCTTGGCGTCCACGCCTGCTTCTTTTTGCTTGTCGATCATCGAGTTAAAGCCGCCGATAGTATCGCTTTCAAGCCCGCTCATCGAGCCTGATTTATCTAAGATAAGCACCATCTCAAGCTGTTTTGGTTCTGATTTTTGCGGCGCTTCCTCGCTTTTAGCAAACGCAAACGCCCCGATAATCATCAACAAAAACGCGATTTTTTTCATATTTTCTCCTTTGAAAAATTTGGCTTGATTATAGCAAATTTTAAAGGCGTGACGGTAAATGCGAGGGAGCTTAAATTTGAGTTTTGTATTTTTGTTTACCCAAAACCCGGTCAAATTTACTTCAAAATTTACGGCCGAATTTAAAGGCTAAATTTAGAAATTTAAGGCCCGAATCCGAGCCTTAAATTTGCTAAGTGACGCGGTCAAATCGCTTAAATTTTACTTTGTAGCGCTTATTTTAACGTAGCTGTTTAGCGCGCCTACATACGCTTTGGCGCTCGCCGTCATCGTGTCGATATCAAGTCCGTGTCCGATGACGGTTTTGCCGTTAAATTCGACCTTTACTACTACGTTTGCCAGCGCGTCTTTGCCTTGCGAAACGGCGTTTACCTTATAGTCTTTTAGTACGCCGTTTATGCCGCTTAGACGGTCGATGACTTTAAATATCGCGTCTGCCGTACCGTTGCCAAGCGCCGCATCGCTCTTGATCTCGTCTGCGTGACGAAGCGTGATCGCCGCGCTGCTTAGGCCTTTGTTGCAGCTGCTTTGCGTGAGCGTCAAGAACTCGAAAACTTCGGGGATCTTGATGATCTCGCTCGTAACTAGCGCGCGCAAGTCGTCGTCAAAGACCTCTTTTTTCTTATCCGCTAGCGCCTTAAATTTCTCAAACGCCTCGTTTAGCGCGCTATCTTCGAGCTCAAAACCAAGGCTTACTAGCTTATCTTTAAAGGCGTGGCGACCCGAGTGTTTGCCTAGTATCAGCGAGTTTTTATCCAGTCCGATGCTCTCGGCGCTGATGATTTCGTAGGTTTCTTTATGTTTTAACACGCCGTCTTGGTGGATGCCGCTTTCGTGAGCGAAGGCGTTTTTGCCGACGATGGCTTTGTTTGGCTGCGGCTCGATGCCGATGATACCCGCTAGTAGGCGCGAGCTGGGATAAATTTCTTTATAAACTATGTCCGTGTAAAGCGGCGCGAATACGTCGCTGCGCGTCTTTATCGCCATCACAATCTCTTCAAGCGCGGCATTTCCGGCACGCTCGCCGATGCCGTTTAGCGTGCACTCTACCTGCCTGGCGCCCGCTTTTATCGCAGCTAGCGAGTTTGCCGTAGCTAGGCCTAGGTCGTTGTGATTATGCACGGAAACGACTGCGCGACCGTTTATAAATTTAACCATTTCTCCTATGCGAGCGGTAATCTCCTCGGGATATAGATACCCCACGGTGTCTGGGATGTTGATCGTTTTTGCTCCGGCGTTTATAGCGGCGTCGCAAATTTCTTTTAAAAAGCTCATCTCGCTCCTGCACGCGTCCTCGCAGCTAAACTCGACGTCATCGCAGAAGGTTTTAGCGTATTCCACGGCTCGCACGGCACGCCTAATCACTTCATCTGGAGACATTTTTAGCTTAAACTCCATATGGATCGGGCTCGTAGCGATAAAGGTGTGGATGCGCCTATTTTTTGCCGGAGCTATAGCTTCGCCCGCAGCCTTTATATCGCCGTCCACGGCACGGGCGAGCGAACAGATAGAGGCGTTTGAGGCTTGCTTGGCGATCTGATGTATCGCATCGAAATCGCCCCTACTAGCCGCAGCAAAACCAACCTCCATAACGTCTACGTTTAGGCGCTCTAGCTGGCGCGCGATACGGATTTTCTCCTCGGTATTCATTGATGCGCCGGGGCTTTGCTCGCCGTCTCGTAAAGTCGTATCAAATATTATTATTTTATCATTGTTCATTTTTTATCCTTTTTGGGGTTTTTGTTTGTGTGGTTAAATTTTTATTATTAGGGTGTGAAAGAGTCGCTGCTTAGCGCAGCAGCAGAAGTAGAGAGAAAAATGCGTTAAATTTGACGTTGCCGTTCATTCGCTCTCCTTTTGGTTTTTTTTGTTTTTACATCTCATAAAAACATAGCGGATTATACCGTAAGAAACATAAACGCTCATTAAAGCCGTAACCGCCTCGATCGGGTAGATATAAATAACCGAAAACGCGACCGTAAGGCCGACTAATATGCGTAAAAAATGGGCTTTTTTTAGATCGATTTTTTTAAAGCTAGGGTAGCGGATGTTGCTTACCATCAAAACGGAAAGCAAAATTTGCAAAAACAGCAAAAACCACTCGGCACTTCTAGTAAAATCATACTCCAAGCTCAGCCCAACCCAAAATGCAGACACAATGGCCGCCGTTGGTATCGGAAGGCCGATAAAAACAGACGGCTCGTAGGTGCCGGTCATTACGTTAAACCGAGCAAGTCTAATAGCACCAAAAACTACAAACAGTGCAGCGACTAGCGAACCCAAACGCCCAAAGCTGTGTCCGACCGTAAAGTAAAAAAGCATCGCGGGCGCGACGCCGAAAGCTATAATATCGGCAAGACTGTCAAACTCCACGCCGAATTTTGACGTAGTTTTGGTTAGCCTCGCTACTCGCCCATCAAGTCCGTCCAGAAAAAGAGACAAAACGATGTAAATAATAGCCTTAAAAAAGTAGCCGTTAGCCTCCTCGACTAGTCCTGCGCTGGCCGCGATGTAGCCGCGGACGGAAGCGATGATACTGATGATACCCAAAAAGGCCGAAGCCGCCGTGAATAAATTCGGCAAAATATACATTAACTGAAGTTTATGCTGATTGTCTTGCATCTTTTTCCTCGTAGCTAAAAAACCCTAAAATGCCCGCGCTTGCCACTTTTTCGCCAACGCTAACGCTTATTCTCGTATTTGCGGGTAGTATCAGAACCACCTCGCCGCTACCTAAAAAGCCAAATCTCCTGCCCGTCTTTAGACGGCTAAAATTTTCAAAAGAAATACCCTTACTAAGAGATCCGGCGATGACGCGGATCGCAAATTTATTATCTAAATTTTTACATACGAACAAGGCTCGTTCGTTTAAATTTTTAGAAGGCTCCATAGCGTTGCACAAAAACAGGCCGTGCCTCCGCCTGAATTCCAAAAGCTCCATATCGCAAGGAGCCCTGAGCGCACCTGCGTCAAACACGCCCTTACGGATAGTTATGGCTACACACTGAGTATCAAAATAGTAAATTTTATCTATGCTTTTTATCTTACCGTCGATCGGGCTAAGCACGGCGTACGCATCGTCGCTACCTAGCGCTCGCTCCGGGTTTCTAAACCAAAATACGCAAAGCGCAAAAAGCGCGAAAAATAAAATTTGACATACGCCCAAAACCAGCGCAAGCAAAAGCAAAAGCCCTAAAACGAAGACGTATTTGTAGCCCTGTTTTGCGATTAGCCCGATGTTTTGCATATCTTTACGCTTGTTCCTCTTTGTTTTCTTCTAAATTTACGAGCCTGCTAGGCATCCCGCGCTCTTTTTCATAGTTTGCGATAATCTCTCTAACCTTCGCTCCCTCGATAGTTTCCTCTTCGTAAAGCGCCTCAACCATCTTTTCTATCGCATCGCCGTAGGTTCGCAGCGTCTCAAGCACGTGTTTATAGCGCTCATCAAGCGTGGTTTTAATAAATTCATCTACCTTTTCCGCCGTCCTGTCACTATAGTCTCTATCGGCCTGACCGCCGGCCAGGAAAGTACTGCGGCGCTTTTCAAGCACCATAAGTCCAGCGATATCACTCATGCCGTATATCGAGATCATCGAGCGAAGTATATCGGTCGCGCGCTCTAGGTCGTTGCCCGCACCGGTTGAAATCTCTTTTATAAAGACCTCTTCCGCCGCGCGTCCGGCTAGAAGCACGTCTACTTCGGCCATAAGCTCGTGACGCTGCATCATAAATTTATTCTCTTCAGGCGTATGGAGCGTGTATCCCAGTGCCGCAAGCCCGCGCGGTATTATCGATACTTTGGTGACTCTGTTTGCGCCTTTGGTGGTCTCTGCTATGAGTGCGTGTCCGCTCTCGTGATAGGCCACGATGCGCTTTTCTTTCGGATTTATGCGGCGAGATTTTTTCTCAAGACCAGCGATCGCTCTCTCAACGGCCTCGAGCAAATCAGCCTGCTCGACTTTGCCTTTTTCTTTTCTGCCCGCTAGTAGCGCGGCTTCGTTTATGATGTTGGCTAGATCCGCTCCCGCAAGGCCCGCCGTCATGCGCGCGATATCCTCGATACTAACGCTATGATCTAGCTTAATATCTTTTATATGTACGCGTAAAATTTCGATCCTGCCTTTAAAATCAGGCTTATCGACGAGCACCTGCCTGTCAAATCTACCCGGCCTTAAAAGCGCGGCGTCAAGCACCTCTGGACGGTTCGTCGCGGCAAGTACGATAACCGGCGACGCATCCGAGCTAAAGCCGTCCATCTCGGCTAGAAGCTGGTTTAGCGTTTGCTCGCGCTCGTCGTTTCCGCCGATCATTCCGCTAGCTGCGCGACTTTTGCCGATAGCGTCGATCTCGTCTATAAAGACGATCGCCGGGGCTTCTTTTTTCGCATTTTCAAAAAGATCTCTCACGCGACTAGCGCCCACGCCGACGAACATCTCGATAAAGCTTGATCCCGAAACCGAGAAAAACGGCACGTCCGCTTCGCCCGCGACGGCCTTTGCAAGTAGGGTTTTACCCGTACCCGGAGGTCCAACTAAAAGCACGCCTTTTGGGATTTTGGCGCCCAAATTTATATATCTATCCGGATGCTTTAGAAAATCCACAATCTCTTTAACTTCTTCTTTTGCTTCCTGTACGCCTGCTACGTCGGCAAATTTAACCTTCGGTTTTTCCGAGTTTACTAGCTTTTTAGAGCTTCCCATTCCAAGGATACCGCCGCCCATGTTTCGCTGCATGCGGCTAGCCAAAAACATCCAAATTCCAAAGAAAATAAAAATAGGAAGCACCCACGAAAAGAGCATTTCGGTAAACCAGTTCGTCTCGCTATACGCTCCATAAGGGATCTTTTGCTCCTCCAAAATCGGCACTAGCGTTGGGTCGTTTACTCTTTTGGCAAAGTATGTTCTGCCGCCGTTATCCACGGCTTTTATCGAGGTTTCGGAGATGCCCACCTGCGCTACTTGCTTGTTTTTTATCATCTCTTTTATCTCGGAGTACGAGGTACTTTTTGAGCCGGCCGCGCTCTGTCCTAGTAGCGTACCGTCCATCTCGCCGCCTCCGAGCCCGCGAAATGCCACCACTATTATGATAGCAAAAATGGCGAAAATCAAAATCGGATTTTTATTAAAAAAATTATTTCCACCATTATTTAAATTTTTATCATCGTTTTTTCTATTATCCATTATCTTCCTTAAATTATTTTACGCTTTTTGAAATACGAAGCTTTTCCACTCGTTTTTGGTTTGATTTTCTACCAGTTTGAGCGACGAAAAAGCCTCTAAAATTCGCGTTTCGTATTTATCCAAAACGCCTGCTAAAACAAGATATGATCTCTCTTTTAGCAAATTTATCAGATCATTTTTTAGCATTAGTATCACGTCGGCGATTATGTTTGCGACGACGACGTCGTATTTTTTATCCAAATTCGCCACCGAACCGGTCCAAATTTGATTAAATTTAACTCCGTTTAGCTCGGCGTTTTTATGCGAGCTTTGCACTGCTTGCTCGTCCGTATCGCAGGCATCCGTGACGCATCCTAGCTTTGCTAGGGCGATGCTTAGTATTCCGCTTCCGCAGCCTACATCAAGCGCACTCATACCGTTTGCGGCATATTTTTGCAGATACTCTATGCAAGCGCTCGTACTCTCGTGGTGACCCGAACCAAAGGCAAGAGCGGGGTCGATGATGATATTTTCAAACCCGTCTTTAGACTCTTCCCAGCTTGGGTGAATGTAAAATTTACCGATCTCTATCGGTCTTACGTTTTTTTTGTATTCGTTTAGCCAGTCTTTATTTTCTTTTTGGCTTTTTGTTATCTTAAATTCGATCTCGCGGCCGAGCGCATTTTGTAGAGATTTTGCGTATTCTTGCAGGCCAAATTCCACTTCGTCTAGCTCGTCTTCGTCTCGGATGATAAACCCGCCCGTAGTCTCCTGCGTGCAAGTAACGCCCAAAGAAAAAACTAGATCTTCGAAAAGCTCGCGAAGCTCCTGCGAGCAAAGAACTTCAAGCTCGTAAAATTTATCTTTCAAAATTTACGCTCTTTTAGCCCAAAACGTCTTCAAGTTTTTCTTTTAAAACTTGCGGCGTAAACGGCTTTACGATGTAGTTATTGACGCCTGCTTTTAGCGCGGTTATGACTTCGGCCTTACCGCCCTCGGTCGTTACCATGATGATAGGCATATCGACGTATTTTGCCTCGGCGCGGACTTTTTTTACGAGTTCAAGGCCGTTCATCTCAGGCATATTCCAGTCGGTGATAAGCACGTTTATATCGCTATGTTGGCCTAAAATTTGCCACGCTTCGGCTCCGTGCTCGGCCTCTAAAATTTCCTGATGCCCGAGCCTTTGTAGGGTGTTTTTTATGATTCTTCTCATAGTAGAGCTGTCGTCGACTACTAGTATTTTCACAATCGTATCCTTTTTTAAAAAATATCCAATTCTAGCAAATTTTATATTTAAATTTACTTTAAAATTTTAGCGACCCAGTTTAAAGGCCTCTTTTAGATCAAGCGTCCCCTCGTAGTACGCCTTGCCTACGATAGCTCCGTAGACGTCTCCCGCGCGCATAAGCGCCTCAATATCGGAGATATCTTTTACGCCGCCGCTTGCGATCGTATTTATACCGCTTGCCTTTGCGATTTGCGATGTAAATTCCACATTCACGCCGCTAAGAGTGCCGTCTTTTGAGATGTCGGTGCAGATTACCGCTTCGACTCCGGCTCCGGCAAATTTAGTCGCTAGCTCGGTTGCCCTCATCTGCGACACCTCCGCCCAGCCCTGCACGGCGACGAAGCCGTCTTTGGCATCTATGCCGACGGCGACGCGGTATTTTTGTGCCATTTCTTTAGTAAAATTGGGATCTTTTAGCGCTACCGAACCCAAGATAACGCGCGTTATACCGCTATCAAGGTAGCTTTTGATGCGCGCTTCGTCGCGTATCCCGCCGCCGATTTGGATTTGCAAATTTGCGGCTTTTGCGATCTTTTCTACAGTTTTTAGATTTACCGCTTCACCCGCAAACGCCCCGTCAAGATCGACGACATGAAGCCACTTTGCGCCCATATATTCAAACCTTTTGGCTAGCTCCCACGGTGCGTCCGAGTAGATTTTGGCGCTACTCATCTCGCCTTTAAAAAGCCGAACAGCCTTGCCCTCTTTCAAATCTATCGCAGGGAAAATTTCCATCACATCTCTCCGAAATTTCGTAAAATTTTTAGCCCCGTTTCATGGCTCTTTTCGGGGTGCGGCTGAAAACCGAAAATGTTATCTTTGCACACCGCGCTTACGAATTTATAGCCGTATTCGCTAAAGCCAAGCGCCGCATCGTCCCCGCAAACTACGTGATAAGAGTGCACGAAGTATAAATACTCGCTAGCCGCCAGATCCTTATTTATCGGCGTTTGTTTGGTAAAATTTATCGTATTCCACCCCGTGTGAGGCACCTTTAGCGGAGCGTCAAATTTAGACGGGTCAAATTTAACAACTCGTCCTTTTACGAGTCCAAGGCCCTCATTTACGCCAAACTCCTCGCTTTGCTCAAAAAGTAGCTGCATACCAAGACAAATGCCCAAAAACGGCTTTCCGCAGGCTACGGCTTCTTTTATCGCGGGGATAAAATTTCTATCTTTTAGCTTATCCATCGCTTCGCCAAAAGCTCCGACGCCAGGCAAAATAATCTTGTCAAATTTACCCAGTTCCTCGCCGCGACCGACGAGTTTCGCCTTTAAATTTAAACTCTCAAACGCGTTTAAAACGCTTCTTAAATTTCCCGCGCCGTAGTCGATGATGCCGATCAATGCGAGCTCCTTTGCTTGGTAGCAAAAAGATAGATGCTAAGCGCGATCATCAATATCGCAACGCCGCCGATGAGATAGATCGCGTTTATGATGTGATCGGGCGCCGTGATGGCAAATTTAAACACGAGCATCAGCGCCTCGATAGCAAGCGCGATGATGATCGACCCGATAAATCTAATCATCGTTTTGTTTTCCATATCTTCATTGCGCTTGCTTTTACCCAGCACCTCTTCTTCAAATATCGCTTTAACCAGATCAAAGATCGCAAGCGCCAGCGTCAGCACGATCGTGTGCTCAAACATCTTTTCTACTTCGATATTTAAAAGATCATTAGCCAAAAGCCCCTTGAGCGCGTCGGCGAACAAAAACAAGGCTATGGTAAAAAGCGCGACCGAAAATGCGGCGTAAACGACCTTAAGAAATTTACCGAAGTAGCTCTCTAGCTTGCCGTGGGAGACGATGGTTAGGATATTTTCTAGCGAAACGTCGATACACGCGACGAATTTTAGCTCGCCTTTGTCGTCATATATCGGAGTGGACGCCGTTACGCACAGCTCGCCCGTGAGCGAGGACGGGTACGGGTCGCTTAGTACGCAGCGCTTCTCGCGAACCGCGGTGTAATAATAAGACTTATTGCTACAGTTTTCGCCGCCGCCGGCTTTGTATTTTTCATTTAAGCTCACGGCGTCGCCTATTTGCACGCCGTTTGCGTCAAGCACGTAAAACGCGTCAAAGCCCTCTATCTCGTGCGCCATTTTATCAAAGCCGCTTTTTATCGACTCGGCGTTTACCCCCGGCAGCCTGTTTGGCAAATTTTTACTAAAAAGATAGCATATATAGGCTCTAGCCTTGTATCTTAACTCCGAAAACCTATGTATATCTTGTAACGTCAAATTTATTCCTTATTTAGCGCGTGATTAAACTCCGGCACGATCTCTTTGAGCGCCGCCGCGACATCGTCCGCGTGCGTTAAATTTTTAATTTGTTCGTTTAGTTTAGCTACGTCGTATTCGCCCGAGTGTGTCACGAAAATAGACTGAAACTCGGTTTTTACGTCGTCTTTGTTTATTAAAAGCTCCTCGTAAAGCTTCTCTCCAGGACGAAGGCCGACGAATTCGACGCCAAGGTGCTCTTTGTTTGATAAAATCAGCATCTTTTTAGCTAGATCGGCGATCTTTATCGGCTCGCCCATATCAAGCACGAAAAGCTCGCCGCCCTTTGCGATCGAAGCAGCCTGAAGTACAAGCTGACAGGCCTCGGAGACTAGCATAAAGTACCTCGTGATATCAGGATGCGTGACGGTTAGCGGCTTGTTGTTTTCGATTTGTTCTTTAAATTTCGGTATTACGCTGCCGCTTGAGCCTAGCACGTTGCCAAAGCGCACCGCGACGATCTCAGTTTTAGCAGGTAAATTCGAGTTTAGCGCGTAAAGCTCGCACACGCGCTTGGTCGCACCCATGATGTTTGTCGGGCGCACGGCTTTATCGGATGAGATCATCACTACCTTGCTAACGCCGTATTCGATAGATAAATCGATCAAAATTTTAGTGCCGATTATATTATTTACGACTGCTGCTTTCGGGTTTGCTTCGCAAAGCGGCACGTGCTTATAGGCTGCGGCATGGATCGCGATCTGCGGTTTAAACTCCTCAAAAACCGCGCGCAGATCAGCTTCGTTTACGATATTTATCATCTTACTCACGGTTTTGTCGCTATGGGTTATCTCGCCGATTTTATAGAGATTAAACTCGCTGTGATCGATCATGATTAGCTTACTAACGCCAAATTTGAGGCACTGCTTGCAAATTTCGCTACCGATACTGCCGCCAGCACCCGTAACCAAAACGACCTTACCGCCTAAAAACTTCTCCACCGCGCTACTATCTAGGTCTTTTGGCTTTCTAGCTAGCAGATCCTCGATCGAGATATCTTTGATCGCGTCCTTGCCGGTGCCAAACATAGAAAAAATCTTGATATCACGGATGCCATAAGTCGTAAGCTCGTCAAAAAGCTCCGCCAGCTCGTCTTGACCCAGAGCTAGCGCGATGATGGCGGTTTTTACGTTGTATTCTTTAATCAAATTTGCGATTTCGCTCTTTGGCTGCACTAAAAATCCGTCGCAGTAAGTGCCGACTAGATCGCTCCTGCCGTCCACGACGCCTACCGCATATAGATCGATATAGCCCTGCCTAAGCCCTTTTAAAACGTGAAGCGCCTTTGACGTAGCGCCGATAACGACGCAAGGCTCGCCCGTGTGCGGCTTTTTAGAAAAGTCTAAAAACATACGCTTGGCGATCCTTAAATTTCCGATTAGCAGGCACGAGATGATAAAGTCTATAAAAACCACGCTTCGAGGAAACGGGTTAAAAACCGCGGGCATCGCAAAATAAACGATCCAAAAGCAAACTATCGAGCAAAGATGAACGAGGAAAATTTTCCTCGCTTCGTTTAGTCCGAAAAATCTCCACGGCACCTTGTAAATTTTAAAAAGCCACATGAAAAATAGCTTTAAAACCACCATCGTAGCGCAGCCCGCGACCAGTCCGCCTCTAAAATAATCAGGCAGCACGCCGCTAAATCTAAGCAGATACGCCAGATAAAACGACGCGACAAATATCACGATGTCAAAGGTTAGAAAAAACGCAAGCCGCTTTAGCTTCGTCGCCTTAAACATTTATAAATTTTCCTTTACGATTTTTACTACTCGCGCGAACTCCTCGTCCCCCATCGCCGTACCGCTAGGCAGGCAGATACCGCGCGCAAACATCTCCTCGCTAGTCCCGTCCGCAAACGCTAGAGCCCCCTCAAACACAGGCTGCATGTGCATCGGTTTCCAAAGCGGACGGCTTTCTATATTTTCCTTAGCAAGCGCCTCTATCACGCGTAGATGCGCGCCTTTTTCTTTAAATAGCGCGGTCGTTAGCCAGCGGTTGCCGCGAGAATTTGCTATCTCGGGCATAAACTCAAGCTCGGGAAGCTCTTTTTTGTATTTTTCAAAAATTTCGCGCTTTTTTATCACGCGCTGCTCGAGCACCTCCATCTGCGCCGTTCCGATCGCGCCTAAGACGTTGCTCAGGCGGTAGTTGTAGCCGTAATCTTTGTGCTCGTAGTGTAAAAAGGGCTCCCTAGCTTGCGTGCTGTAAAATCTCGCCTTTTCCACGAGATCTCTTTCGCCCACTAGCATGCCGCCGCCGCTTGTGGTGATGATTTTGTTGCCGTTAAAGCTATATGCGCCAAGTCGTCCGAACGTGCCTAGAGCCTTGCCGTTATAAAAGCCGCCCAGCGCCTCGGCCGCGTCTTCGACTACGGCGATGTTTTCTTGTTCGCAAATCTCGCAGATCTCTTTCATCTTTGCGGCCTGGCCGTAAAGGTGCGTGACGACGAGCGCTTTTGGCTTTTTAGGCGAATTTGCGATCGCCTTTTTTAGTAGCTCTGGGCTTAGATTCCAGCTTTCGTCGCTATCTACGAAAACGGGCGTAGCGCCTTGATAAAGTACCGGGCTAACGGACGCCATGAAGGTAAACGTAGAGGCTAGCACCGCGTCTCCCGCGCCGATACCAAGCACTCTTAGCGCCAGGTGGATCGCCGACGTGCCGGAATTTAGCGCTAATGCATCGGACGCTCCCGCGTAGCTTGAGACGCTCGCTTCAAATTTATTCACATATTCGCCAAGCGGCGCGATATAGTTGCTCTTAAAAACCTCGTTTATATACTCTTGCTCTTTGCCGCTCATGTGTGGCGGGCTTAGGAAAATTCTTTGCATTATTATTCCTTAAAGAAATTTACGCATTGTAGCACTTAAAATCTAAATATTTTTATAAAAACTCGTTTAAATTTGCTTTTAGGCCGTAGAAAATGGGATTTTGTTAAATTTTGCGTCAAAATATATTTTAAAAAGGTAAATTTGACGCCTTGCGGGATACTTTATCTATTTTGCCTGCGCCGTCCTTTGTAGCTACGGGCGCAAATTTGACGAGCGATATTTTAGCTCTCAAATTTAGCTTAAATTTCGCCTAACTTTAGCAGGATTGCCGTAGGCGACGACGTTATCAGGCACGTCTCTTACTACGACGCTACCCGCTCCGATGATACAGTTTGCGCCGATTTTTATGCACTGCACTACGCAAGATCCTATGCCTACGTGGGTATATGCACCCACGATCACGCCGCCTGCTAGCGCCGCGTTTGGGCTAACATGGGCAAAATCTCCGATCTCGCAGTCATGCTCGATGATCGCGCCAGTGTTTATTATCGCGCCCTCGCCTATTACAGAGCGCGCGTTTATGACGGCATTTGGCATCACGACCGCGCCCTCGCCTATTTTTGCGCTACTACTTACTACCGAGCTTGAATGGATTAAATTTACTACGCGAAAGCCGGCGTTTTTTACTCTTTCTTGCAGGATGCGTCTGATTTTATTATCTCCGATAGCCACAATCACGTCCGCTTTTTCGAGGCTCGGGTCAAATTTGAGCACGTTTTTACCGTCAAATTTGGAGTCATCCAAAAACACGACCTTGCCGTATCCGCAGGCTCTTGCCACGTCTGCTACGACTGCTCCGTGTCCGCTAAAGCCGTAAACGTAAATTTTAGTTGCGGCCATTAAATTTCTCCGTCGTAGCCATACCTTCTTTACTCACGCCGCTTCGCTTTAGCACCTTTTGCACCGTTAAAATCGCGATTTTAACATCCAGCGCAAAGCTAAGCTCGCGGACGTATCTCGCGTCAAATTTAAACTTCTCCGCCCAGCTGATCGCATTGCGACCGTTTACCTGCGCTAGCCCCGTGATGCCGGGTCTCACGTCGTGGCGGGTCGCCTGCTCTGCGTCGTAAAGAGGCAGATACTCGACCAGAAGCGGACGCGGCCCGATGAAGCTCATATCGCCCTTTAGCACGTTAAAAAGCTGCGGCAGCTCATCAAGGCTGAGGCTTCGGATAGTCTTGCCGATGCCGCTTAGGCGCATCTCGTCGGACAGCAGCTCGCCGTCCGCGCCGCGCTCGTCGCTCATCGTTTTAAATTTGTAAATTTTAAAAATTTTAGCGTGTAAGCCCGGGCGCGCCTGCGTAAAAATGACGTTACGGCTAACCTTAAAATATATCAAAACCGCGACGACCGCCATGATCGGCAACGTTAGCACGATCAAAAAAATCGCGCCGCAAATATCCAGTAATCTCTTAAAAAACACCCTATACATCGATAAATTTCCTATAAATTTCTATATATTTCCTAGCGACCGCTCGCTCGTCAAACTCACGCACGGCAAGCTCCCGCCCGTTTCGCCCCATTTGCGCGGCCAAATTTTCGTCGTTTAACAAAATTTCTATCTTTGCGGCTAGATCCGCAGAGCTTTTTACCTCGCAAAGCAGGCCGTTAAAGCCGTTCGTTACGGCCTCGTTGCAGCCGGCCACGTCGCTAGCCACGACCGCGCGGCTCATACTCATCGCCTCTAAAACCGTGCGAGGAAAGCCCTCTTTGTAGCTTGGAAGCGCAAGTAGATAGCTAGCCTTTAAAAGCTGCGGCACGTCGTCTCTAGCGCCCAGATATCGCACGGCGCCGCCTTTTAGAAACTTCTCGTCGGCCGTGCTTTTGTTGCCCTCAAACCCTTCGCCCGCAAAGACGAACGCGCAGTCCTCGCGCCCGCGTAAAAGCTCTGCCGCCTCGTAAAACTCGCGCACGCCCTTGTGCCACATCGCGCGCGCTATCATCAGCACGATCTTTTTACCGCGCAGATCCTCGCCTAAATTTGCGGCCGACACGCTGCTTTCGTCAAATTTGAGCGTATCCACGCCCACGCTTTTTATCTTAAAAATTTTCTCTTCGGTAATCAGTCCGCGAGCTAGAAAATACGCCGGATCGGCCTCGTTTACGAATACGCAGCCGTCGCTCATATTTAGCGCTTTTTTATAAAGCGTCTCGATCGCAGCGCGTACTAGACGGGTTTTTAAGTCGTTATCGATATAAAAGCTACCCAGCCCCTCGACCAAATTTATCACGCGCTTTATGCCTGCTTTTTTAGCCGCAAAAGTGCCAAACACGTTTGACTTGTGCGCCGAGGTTTGCAGTAGGTCTAAATTTAGTCCGCGTAAAATCTCGGCTAGTTTTTTTGAGTTTTCAAGCACGGTTAAAGGGTTTAAGCTCGCGCGGTCAAGCTCGTACGTCACGCAGTTAAATTCGCTTTTTAGCCTATCCGTGTAGTCACCCTTTGGCGCGATAGCAAAAACCTCGTGACCGAGCCGCTTTAGCTCGCGCATGATCGGGGCGCGGAAGAAGTAAATGCTCATATCGGCGTGAGATAAAAATCCAAATTTAGCCATTTTTAAAATTTTCCTTTAAATTTTGCGCCATCATCTTAGCAACCTATAAATTTTAACCGCGCCGTTTAAAACGACCGGCTCAAACAGCTCTTCGTCGTAGTTTTCGAGTACGAAAAGCTGTATGTAGGCCGAGTTTAGCACCGCTTCGTCAAGCACCAAAAACCGTCTGTAGTCCTTCATAAAAATGAGATAAATTTTGCCGTCCGCGTTCATCTCGTGCTTTTTGACGACTAGTTTGTCTTTCTCGTCGTAGCTTGTTTCAAAGTACGTATTTACGGATATTTCGCGCTCGCCGATATAGACTTTTGACGCGTCGCCCGATACGCTAAACCCTCCGCCGATATTTATCGTATCGCCGTCCACCGAGTAAGGTTTGCCCGGATAAAATATCGCTCCGTACTCCTCGCCACTGTTTAGATCGAGGTTTGAAAAGCGCAAAACGGCGCTAAAGATATCGATCATGGAGTCAGGCAGATAATAATAAATCTCGCGCGTTTTTTGCGGCGGGCGAAAATCCTTGCTATTTAGCGAATACAAAAACGAATTTACGCTAGTGGCGTTGTAGTCCTTCATCATCTGGTTTAAATTTAACCCGAATCTCTCGCTAAAATTTCGCTCGGTGTATTCGACCTCTAGGCGGGCCATATTTGCCGACATGCGCTGATTGCTAGCTAACGCAAAGCTCACGGCAAAGTTATCCCTGCCTAGGTGCTTACCGCCGTCGATGAGAGTCTTGACGTCTGCGTAGTAGCGGATCGGATAGCCGTAGTCCCACCACGCCAGCACATAGTCCTCGCGCCCCGCGATTTTGTGCAGTTTATCCAGACTCTCGACCTCGCTTTTGGCAAATACCGTGCCGACTTTGTAGCCATAAATGTGCTCTAAGCAAGGTATCAAAGAAAGCGCGGCGATACAAAAGACGCAAATTTTTTCTAAAAGCGCGTGCTTTTTGAGCGAGCTTAGGCCTGAGACCATAAAATAAGCCGCCCCGCAAATAAGCGTCGCCGCCGCAAACGTGGCTAGATATACGCCAAGGCTCACATCGTCGTCAAAATTTGGCGCAAAAACTGGAGATTTGCCGTGCAAAAGGCTGTAGTATTTATCAAAATATAAAAAGAAAAACGCAAAAAACGCCGCTAGGCAAACGGTGCAAAATTTGTCTAAAATTTTATCTTTTTTAAAAAGACTCACGCAAAGCACCGCAAAATATCCAAATCCTATCGCCATCACGGGCACCGAGTAGATCGTAAATCTAAGCCCGCCTTTTAGCGCCAAAAACCCAAGTAGCAGCATCGGAAGCGCAAGCAAAAAGGAGCGAAATTTAAGACAAAGCGCCGCGACTCCAACGAGCGATAAAACAAAAGTAACGATATGACCGCTGATACGCTTAGCAAAGGCATTTATCGACTCAAACTCAAACGAATAATCGCTCATTTCCATTATCGTTTTATTTACGTTATAAAAATGAAAAACCGGCTCGCTACTCTCGGAAACCCCGCGAAATATGTAAAATTTAAGCTGAAATAAAATTTGATTTAGCCCGCCGCTAAAGCCAAGTAAACCTACGGCCAGAGCTAGGCACGCGGCTACTACGCGCTTGTCCCAGATCTGCGGACGAAATCTCATCGCTAGATAAAGCGCGACCGCAAGCGCGCTTTTAGCGTAAAAATCGATATACGTAAGTGCAACTATCATCAAAATAGCCGCTTCGTAATTTAGCGCGTTTTTCCTATCAAAAACCAAAGTATAGAGCAAAAATGCGCCCAGCATGGCGAAATTTAGCGAGTACGAGCTCGGATACCACCAGTCGTTTATCAGGATAAAAATCGGGATAAAAATGAGATCGTTTACGTTTTTTTTCTGCGCGAGGCGTATCATCGCCCAGACGCTAAACGCAGGAAGCACGATCGTGAGCATATCGGTGTCGTAGTAGCCCGCCATCGTGCGGTTGTAGTAGCTGTTTGCGATACTAGCTAGCAGCGCCGCCGCAAAGCCCATGCCGGGCATCTCGTACTCTTTGCCTATCAAAATCACGGGAATAACGATAAGCGAGCTAAAAAACACGCTCATATAAAGCAAAATACTCTCGAAACTAAAAGGCAAAATTTGATACAAAAAATACGTAAGTGTCGGCATCGAGCGGCCGTAGTAGCTAAGATCGTTTGGCTGATGAAAGCCCGCTATCATATCGCGCGCGCCCTCGGCGAAGGCATAGCCGTCGTTCGTGCTGATCATGAGCTGATCGTTCCAGAAAAAGTGCTGATATTCGCCCGCCCAGTACACCCAGTACAACCTGCAAACCACGCTAAAAACAAACGCCGCAAGCATCAAAAAACAAGTCTGTTTTGAAAATTTAAATTTATCCAAGAGTCCAGAAATTTTACTCGACATTTTTACCCTCTAAGTATCCTATGAGCTGCGCCGCGACGGCATTTTTATCAAATTTTGCTACGCGGCCATAAGCTCTTTTTTCATAATCTCGTCTCAAATTTTCATCTTCAAGCGCACGCCTCATCGCTTCTTCCATTGATTTTTGCATCGCTTTTTTGTCGTCAACAGGCACGAGGATGCCGTATTTATCATCGCCCAGAAGCTCTCTAGCGCCGCTTTTATGATCGGTAGAGATGATAAATCTCTCGCAAGCAAGCGCCTCTAAAAGCACGTTTGAAAAGCCCTCAAACCTCGAAGCACAAAGGAAACACTGCGCGTTTTTGATAAATTTAAACGGATTTTTATCTGTGCCTAGCAGCTTTACTCGCTCGCTCACGCCAAGCTCGTCGATCAAATTTTGAAGCTTGCCTTGCAAAGGCCCCTTGCCTAAAATCCCAAGCGTCGCGCGCTCATCGTTTAAATTTGCGATTATTCTTATTAACATCGCTTGATTTTTACCGCTATCAAGCCGCCCGATATTTAGAAAAAACGGCTTAAATTTATCCTCTAGCGGCTTGTTTGCAAGAGTTTTTATCGCCGCCAAATCGACCGCATTATATAGCACCTTAGTTTTTGCGGCGTCGCAGCCGAAATTTCGCACGAGATCATCGGCGTTTCCCTGCGCGTTGGCCAAAATCAGATCGGCTCTAGGGTAGAGCGCCTTAACTAAAATTCTATTAGCAAGCCCGCTAAGTCCGCTTTTATAGATGACCGACGGACAGCTACGCTCGCTTATAACCATCCGTCCTTTTACTCCGGCGATCCTTGCTAAAAGCGCGATGTAGCAAGGACGGTTCATTAAGACAAAATGCAGATCAATAGCCAAATCGTCGCAAAGTTTTTTATAGTTTAAGGCTAGAAACGGAAACAAAAGTCCCAAACGGAAAAGCTTTTTTACGCCGCTCTCATACGGATCTGAGCGCTCGAGGAAGTGGACTTTTACCGCGCTTGGTATCTCGTAGGCTACGACCTCGCTCATCAAAACGAGATGAACTTCGTATTTTTCGCACAGAGCCGGGAGCAAATTTGAAACCACGCGCTCCGCGCCGCCCGGCCCCATCGAGTAGAGAAAAACGGCTAATTTTTTCATTTGCCGTGCGTTTTTTTATATATCCAAACGCGAATTTTAGTTAAAAATAAAATCATCGACTTTGGAAACGGGCTTAAGATCAGCATCGCAAGCGCTTCTTTTGTAAATTTAAATTTGAGGCTTTTAAAAAGATATTCGTACATTTTTTTGTATTCTCCGCCGAATTTGGCATAATACGCCGCCATTTTGTATAGGATCGCGATGTGAGAGTCATTTACGCGGAATTTCGGATCGGCCGAATTTGCTCCGTTTGCGCTAGCTTGAGCGTTTTTCTCGGCGATCTTTTGCAAAATAAGCTCCGCAGTCATCGCGTAGCCTTTCATTATGCAAAGCGGGCGTTTAAACGAGTTTATCGTGACGCTGTCGCTGCGGTGAAAGCGGTAAATACGCACTGCGTCGTGCAGATAGTAAGCAGGAAGATCAAAAAGATAGATCCAAAGCGTATTTTCGCTACCGTAAAGCCCCTTTTCAAAGCGCCTCTGACCGATGGCGCCGCGGCGAAACATTATCAAAAACTCGCCCGTTATCTTGCCGTCGTAGTAGTCCTGCGGCGAAATTTCCCCGCTTTTACTCAGTCCAAATCCCGAAAATTTCGTCGTCGGCTCGCCGTCAATCTCAAAGTAACAGTTCGCCCAGACGCTAGCATACCCCTGCTCTAGCACGGCCGCCATCTTGCTTATGGCGCCTTCTATCAGCAAGTCATCGTCGTCTAGTATCACGAAAGCATCACCGCTAGCGTGGTCAAAGCCGTTGTTTTTATTTCCGTTTGGGCCGCGGTCGTAGGTTTGATTTAGGACGTATTTTACGTTGTCAAATTTAGCGACGTAACTCTGCGCGAGCTCGCGCGTACCGTCGTTTGAGTTATCGTCGCTGATTATGATTTCTTTGTTTTCGTAGTCCTGAGCCAGCGCGCTTTTTAGAGCGGCCTCAAAAAGCTCTTTGCGGTTGTAGGTCGGGATTATTATGCTTACTTTTAGCATTTTAGTTCTTTATATTTTGCGTGATAAAATCCATCCACTTTTGATAAATTTGATCGGTTTTAAAGGCGTTTTTGCGCTCGTTGGCGTTTTTTACCAGCTCTTGCCTAAGCTCCTCGTCGCGCATCAAGAGTTCGATTTTACTTCCGAGCGCTTTTACGTCGTCTATCGGTACCAAAAATCCGTCCTTGCCGTCCTCGATGAGCTCTTTTGCGCCGCTTGTAGCAGTCGCCACCCTGGCGCAGCTAAAAAATACGCTCTCGATTAAAACGTTTGGCAAGCCCTCAGTTTTAGAGCTTGAGACGAGGATTTTAGCCCTTTCGTAAAGCGAAGCGACATCGCTCGTTTGCCCGATAAATTCGGCATCCAGATGTAGCTGCTCGTGCGCGATGAGCTCTAGCCTTTGCCTCTCCTCGCCAGCGCCCGCTATCACAATTTTCCACTCTTTTAAAAGCTCTTTATCGACTAGGCTCATAGCCTTTAAAAATACGTCGCAACCTTTAAGCGAGATGAGACGGCCGACGAAAAGGATGATATTTTCCTTCGGCAAGCCCTGCTTTTTGGCTTCAAACATCGGATTGTACATCACGGTTTTATTTTTTACGAAGCTATAGTATTCGTAGTCCTCTTTTGTTAGCACCGTGAGTCCGCTAGCTAACGGATAGAGCATACGGCGTAAAAACAGCCAGCCGCGCCCTTTGAAAAAATCGGCGCTTGAATGCTCGCTGATAAAAAGCGGCTTGTTTATAAATAAATTCGACAAAATCACGTTGATATTCGTGCTATCCATCGAAGAGATAACGACGTCAAAGCCGCCGTTTTTGATCAAATTTCGCTGATAAAAAAACTTTTTCACGCGCCTGATTAAATTTGCGAAAAAGCCCTTTTTTACCATCGGGAAAGGCAGATCGATCAGCTTTATCCTCTCGTCCAGCTCGTAAAACGGCGGTTTGGTGTCAAATTTTAAAAGCGTTACGTCGTGAAATTTCGCAAAATAGCTCGCTAACAAGCTCATCACGCGCTCGGCGCCGCCTGCTTGCAGGGTCGAAATTATAAATAAAACCTTCATTCTCTCTCCAAATTTTAATCGGTACGCGAAAATTTAATAAATCTTCAAAATTATTGATTTTATAAATTTTGAGCTTTATAATCGCTTAGTTTCCTATCTTTTAAATATTCGCTCATAGCCTAAAATTGCCGCTTCAAAGCGCGTTGCGGCGACATATTTTAAGCTATTTAAACGAGCTAGCGGCGAGACTTTTACCTGCGTTCTTTGCACTCGCTCGGCTTGGATATTTGAGTCTGTTAGATCGGTCGGATGTGCGAAGATATCGCTAAAATACATCTTTAAGCCGTTTTGCAAAAGCAAAATCCGCCAAAAATCAGCCACGCAAAGCGCCCTTTTATGCGTTTGCAAGATCTTTTCCGCCGCGCGCCTATCAAGCACGTAAGCAGCCGCTCGGTAAATCGTGCCGTAAGAGCGCTTTGAGACTAGCCAAAAATCATCCTCCAGCTTTTTACCAAATGCGCTAAATCGCCCCTCCAGCCCGTCCTGCGCACCGCAGATGAGAGCCGAACCCTCGTCCATCTTGGCAGCCGTTTCAAACGCCTTTTTCACGCCATCCTCGTCTCCGATAACGTCGTCTTCTAAAATGAGCGCAAATTTGGCGTCGCTTTTTAAAAACTCCTCGTAAGCGCACACATGAGAGAGCGAGCAACCGATCTCGGACGGGCTTAGCAGCCTGTCGTAAGCCTCAAGGCTAGGTAGCGCGTAGCCGTAGTACTCCTTTGCGCTCATTGTCCTGCCGTCGGTCGCCTCAACGAGCTTAAATTCGCCGTAGTTTTTAAACCGCTCTTTTAGCTTTTCTCGGCGCGCCTCATCGCTTTTTAGCGAGATAACGAATACTAATTTTTTCATCTTTTAAACTTCGATTTGATTTTATTTATCACGATCAGCTGCTCTCTTTTGTCAAATATCAAAAACAAGCTCGCGGCGTATCCCACTGCAAGCAAAACCGCCGAATACGCGGCAAATTCGCCCCAGCTTGAAATTTGCACAAAATTTCGCAGCCAAAAAAACAGCCCGCAAACGGCCGCAAAAACGGCTAAATTTTTAAAATAAACGCCGTAAAAAGTGGTAAGCGGCAGGCTCAAATTTAAGGCAGCATTTATGAGGTCAAACCCCAAAATCCGCACCGAATAAAGCGCGGCGCCGATAGCAACCATACCGTAGATGCCGTAGTCCGTAAATTTAAGCACGGCAATCTGCGCCAAAATCGTGCCGGCACCCAAAATGGTGTTTGCTATCGCGGGGCGCTTTAGTTTATTGGTCGCGCTGTCGAGATTAAAAAGCGAAAAAACGTAGCTGATAAATATAATCGGCACCAGGGTTATCATCGAGAGATTATAGATTAGACTTATCTCGTCCGCGCTTTTAAACGGTAGCCAAAGCGTGTAAAATTCGCGTCCAAAAGCCACGAAAATAGCCGCTGGCACACTCATAACAAAAGCCGTAACTCTCATCGAAAATTTAGCCTCAGCTACGAGCGCGGTCAAATTTGATTTAGAGTAGTGCTCGACGAATTTTGGCGCAAATATCGCGCTAAGCTGCGCCACAAAGCTTTCCAAAATGATCGGAGCCGCCTTTGAAACGGCTAAAATTCCCGTCGCGTTCGCGCTTAAAAATATGTTGCAGATAAATAGATCCATACCGCTCATAAGCACGCGGTTTAGGGCGTTAAAGCTATTATAGACGCCCGATTTTAGCAGCTCTTTTATCCGCGCAAAGTCAAATTCGCGCGGGTTAAATTTAAGCTCCGGAGTGATACGGCGCGAAACCCAAACGCTCGTAAAAAACACAAAGAGCGACGCGACTAGAGCGGAGATCGCGATATAAGCGATCATCGGTCTGAAAAAATAAAAAAGCGCGACGATGAGAACGGCCAAAATGGCGCTAGACGCGGCGTTGCGAACGGAGATGATGTAGAGCTTGTTTTTGATAAACATCGAGACGCTGATGACACCGTTAAAAAGTCCGACGCAAAAATTTATAAAATAAAACGCAAAAGTAAGCCGCACGTCGCTAAGCAGCGCGTCGCTGACGTTTAGCACGCTTTGTAAATTTAAGATAAAAATGCCGACACCCAGCAAAATCAGAACGCAAAAAAAGATATTTACGACTAGAACCGACGAGTAGTAGGCGTTAGCCGCGCGGGTGCCCCCTCTGTGCCACTCGTACGCGACGAAACGGCCGCTAACCGAGTTTATCGCAGCGGTTACGACTAGAGCATAAGCCACGATAGCGTTAGACAGCCCGACAAAGCCGTAGGCTTCGTTGCCTAGGCTTTTTAGAATGTAAGGCGTGAGGAAAAAATTTATCCCCATCGAGACGATAAAAACGACGATGGAGCTGATCAAATTTACGAGCATTACAGCCTTGCGTCGGCGTTTTCGTAAACGTTTTTGATATCGTAAACGAGAGCTTTGCTAAATTTTAACCCTTTAAATTTATCGTGAGCGACGGCGATCACGACGCAGTCGTAGTCCTCCTCGTCAAAGCTTTTTAGCGGCACGATACCGTATTCGTGCTTTACCTCGGCCTCGTCCGCCCACGGATCGTAGACGTCCACGCGGCAACCAAAATCCTTAAGCTCCTCGATCACGTCTATCACGCGCGAGTTACGGATATCCGGGCAGTTTTCTTTAAACGTAAGGCCAAGCACCAAAACGCGAGCCGAATTTATCAAAACGCCCCTTTTTATCATCAGTTTTACGACCTGATCTGCGGCGTATTTGCCCATATTGTCGTTGATGCGGCGTCCGGCTAGGATCATTTCCGGATGAAAGCCAAGCTCCTGCGCCTTGTGCGTGAGGTAGTATGGATCTACGCCGATGCAGTGGCCGCCTACTAGCCCAGGGCGAAAATTTAAGAAATTCCACTTCGTGCCCGCAGCCTGCAAAACGGCGTTCGTGTCGATGTTCATCTTGTTAAATATCATAGCAAGCTCGTTCATAAAGGCGATGTTGATATCGCGCTGCGTGTTTTCGATGACCTTGGCGGCCTCGGCGACCTTGATAGTAGGCGCTTTATGCGTGCCGGCTGTGATGATCGAGCGATAGACCTCATCGACCTTGTCGGCTACCTCGGGCGTCGAGCCGCTAGTGATTTTTTTGATTTTAGTTACGGTGTGCTCTTTGTCGCCCGGGTTTATGCGCTCCGGCGAATATCCGCAGAAAAAGTCCTCGTTAAATTTAAGCCCGCTCTCTTCAAGTAGCGGCACGCAAATCTCCTCCGTGACGCCAGGATACACGGTGCTTTCATACACGACGATATCGCCCTTTTTTAGCACCTTTGCGACGCTTTGCGTAGCTTTTACGACGGGCGTCAAATCAGGGCGCTTGTTTTTGTCTATCGGCGTCGGAACGGTAACGATAAAGAAATTACAATCCTTTATATCGTCCAAATTTAGGCTAAATTTCATACCGTTTTCTATCGCTTTTTTCATCTGTTCGCTGCTTAGCTCTAGCGTGCGGTCATACCCGCTTTTAAGCTCCTCGATGCGAGCGGCATTGACGTCAAAGCCCGTAACTTCGTATTTCTCGCTAAATGCAGCCGCCAAAGGCAGCCCAACGTATCCTAGTCCAATAACGGCTATTTTCATTTATTTTTCCTTTTTAATTTTTTTGGTTCTATCGTTTTTACGCGTTCATACATTCTTATTTCCGCGCCTACTCCTTGCGGAGTTATGATTTTAACGGGGCTAACGCCAGGTAAAATTTGAGTGAATTCGTAATAAACCCGCCTCTTTTTCTTTCCGTCCTTGCAAAGCATCATCGTTTGCGCCAGCTCGTCACCGACGCTAAATTCATAATAAATCCCGCGCGCGTCCTCTTTTTCCTCGAGTTTTCCGCCGAGTAAAAAGGCAAAGTTGCAGTCGATTTCTATTTCTTTAAAAAACGCGACTTCGTATTTAAAATAATCAGGCGGCATCTTTGAAATAGGTAGCTCGAAAATATTTTCCTCGGTTTTTGTCGTACTTTCGCCCGCTAAAAGCGCAAACGGCAACGCGCAAGCCGCGATAAAAAGTAAAATTTTCCTCATGATTTCACTCCTATTTGGAAATACTTAAAGCCTAAATTTGCTAGATTTTTCGCGTCGTATTGATTGCGCCCGTCAAAGATCACGGCGTTTTTTAGCCGTTGTTTCATCTCCATAAAATCAGGCGATCTAAACTCGCTCCACTCGGTAACCAGTGCGAGCGCGTCGGCGCCGTTTAGCGCGTCGTATTTGTTTGGGGCGAATTTTAAATTTGAGTTAGGTAGATATTTTTTGGCTTCGTTTGCGGCCTTTGGATCGTAGGCGACGACGTTTGCGCCCGCGTTTTCTAGCGATTTTATGAGCACTAGCGAGCTAGCTTCGCGCATATCGTCGGTGTTTGGTTTAAAAGCAAGCCCCCAAAGCGCCACGGTTTTGCCGCTCAGATTTCCGCCGAAAAATGCTGAAATTTTTTCAAAAAGCACCGTTTTTTGTGCCGCGTTTCTAGCCTCCACCGCGCTTAAAACCTTCGGCTCAAAGCCGTTTTGCCTGGCGGTGTAGATGAGCGCCTCGACGTCCTTTGGAAAGCAGCTACCGCCGTATCCGCAGCCAGGATATATAAAGCTATAACCAATGCGAGAGTCGCTACCGATGCCTTTTCGTACCAAATTTACGTCCGCTCCCACGCGCTCGCAGATACCTGCGATCTCGTTTATGAAGCTTATTTTAGTCGCTAGCATCGCATTTGCGGCGTATTTGGTCATCTCGGCGGACTTTACGTCCATAGCGATAAAGCGGTCGTGATTTTTCATAAAGGGCGCATAAAGCTCGCGCATAACGCTTTGCCCCCACTCGCTGCTAGCGCCCACTACGACGCGGTCTGGCTTTAAAAAGTCCTCGACTGCCGCGCCCTCCTTTAAAAACTCGGGGTTTGAGACGACCTCAAATTTGACGTCCAGGTTCCTCTTTTTTAGCTCGCCTGCGATCACTTCGGTTACCTTCTCTGCAGTGCCTACGGGGACGGTTGATTTATCTACGACGATTAGCGGCGAGGTTAAATTTTGCCCGATGCTTTTTGCGACTTCTAGTACGTAGCGCAGATCGGCCTGCCCGTCCGCGCCCATAGGCGTGCCAACTGCGATAAATAGCACGCTAGCGTGCGCCAAGGCCTCTTTTATATCGACGCTAAATTTGAGTGCGCCGTTTACCCTGCACTCCGCGACGATCTCAGAAAGTCCGGGCTCATAGATCGGTATGACGCCGTTATTTAGGGCGTTTATCTTGGCTTCGTCTACGTCTACGCATATGACGTCGTTGCCCATTTTAGCTAGGCACGCGCCGCTAACGAGCCCCACGTAGCCAGTGCCTACGACTGCGATCCTCACAGCCTCTTCTCCCACTCAAGCGCAGTTTTTATGATGAGCGCTAGATCCTCTCTCTTAGGCTGCCAGTTAGTTAAATTTCTTATCTTTTCGGGCTTTGCGATGAGGCGCGCTGGATCGCCCTGCCTGCGAGGCGAGTTAATAACCTTAAAATCAACTCCGCTTACTTTTTTAGCCGTTTCTATAACTTCCTTTACGCTAAAGCCGCGGCCGTAGCCGACGTTAAAGATTTCGCTTTTTTCGTGCTCGCTTAGATACTCTAGCGCGCTTAGATGCGCGTCAGCTAGGTCGCTAACGTGGATATAGTCTCTCACGCAGGTGCCATCCGCGGTCTGGTAGTCGCTACCAAAAATCCCCATACTCTCGCGCTTGCCCAGAGCCGTCTGTGTCGCGACTTTGATTAGATGCGTGGCGTTTGGATAGTTTTGTCCGATGAGCCCCTCCTCGTCGGCGCCCGCGACGTTAAAGTAACGCAAAATCGCAAATTTGAAATTTTCATTTGAAGCGGCGTAGTCTTTGATGATCCACTCGCTCATTAGCTTGCTTCGGCCGTACGGATTTATCGGATTTGCCGCGGTTTGCTCATCGACCTCTCCGATCTCGGGCTCGCCGTAAACCGCCGCCGTGGAGCTAAAAATAAATTTATTTACGCCATACTGCTTGCAATAGGTCAAAATTTTAGCGACGTTTGCGGTGTTGTTTAGGTAGTATTTTAGCGGATCTTGAGTGCTTTCAAAAACCTCGATAAATGCGGCAAAATGGATAATCGCGTCAAATTTACCCTCCGCAAAAATCCCGCTTAAATCATCTTCCAAATTTGCCTTTACAAACCTAAATTTACCGATTTTCTCAAGCGCGTCAAGCGCCTTTGTAGTACCTTTGCAGAGATTATCCACGACCGTTATCTCGTACCCGCCTTGCTTTAAAAGAGCCTTTAGCACGTGAGAGCCGATATAGCCCGCCCCGCCTGTTATTAAAATTTTCATAAATTTACCTTTTAAAATTTAGATTTTCCGATTTTATCATAAAAGATAAAAAGGTAAAATAAAAAATGCGGCGCCGTCAAGCCCGCACGCCAAATTTAGCCGTCCTATCACACGCTTAGCGTAAATTTACGGCATCCTTTACAAAGCAAACAATCGGGCAAATTTGACCGAAACGGCCGCATTTAATCCTCTCTAACCCGCAAAAATACCGGAAACCTAGGCAACCCTTTTGCGGTTAAATTTTGATATTTGTAGGTTATTATAGAGCCGATTTTAGGCGGGTTTGCGCGATCTTCGTCGCTAAAGCCAGAGCCCACCTTAAATTTAACCCCGCTAGCAATTTGCTCGTCTGGGTTTGAGCCGGCCACGCCGATCGATTTGCATGTTACCGAACCCATGAGTCCGGCGTATTTGCCCGTGCCCGCATTTACCTCCGTTACCTCGCACTCGGCGTCTTTAAATTTTTTATATTTCAGCGCATTTTTGCTTCGTTTTCGCTCGTATGGCGCGTTTGGTTCGCGCACGACGGCGCCCTCTCCACCTTTTGCGATGACGGCCTCCGCAAACGCCTCAAATTCGGCGTTATCTTTTACTTTTACTTGCTTGATTATCTTTAAATTTTGCCCGGCTTGCGGATTTTGCAAGATAAATTTTTCAAGCTCGCTAAGCCGCTCTAAAAGCCCGCCGTTAGCCTCAGGCACGTCAAAAACGTAAAATTTGATCTCGCTCCACGCTGTAACATTTGGCGTTTTATCCATCACGGTTGATTGGATTTTTTCAAATTCGCCCCGCGCAGTGTAAAGCTCGCCGTCAAGTGCAAACGGCGGAAAATGCGCGCTCCAGCCCCCTGGCGCGGCTAAAATTTTGCCGTTTCTGGATAGCAAATTTCGCCCGTCCCAGTAGGCGCGCACGCCGTCAAGCTTCTCGCTAGCTAGCCAGCCGCCGACATTTTGGCCTTTGTATTCGCTAAGTTTTAAAAGCTCAAATTTAGCTTTTTTAGCAGTATCTGCACCCGCTGCATTGTTTAGATTTTCGCTCTGCGCCGCCAAAGCAAAATTTAAAAAGACGGCGATCAAGAGCGCGAAAAATCTCAAATTTTAACCCCGTAAAACTCGCAGTACCACTCGATAAACCTAGCCACCCCGTCATTTACGCTAGTGTTTGGCTTGTAGTCAAAGTCCGCTACCAGATCGCCCACGTCCGCATAGGTCGCAGGTACGTCGCCGGCTTGAAGCGGGAGGAAGTTTTTCTCTATCTCGCGGCCGATTTTTAGCTCGACGGCCTTGATGTAGTCCATAAGTTCTACGGGACTGTTGTTGCCGATATTATAGACCTTAAACGGCGCGCTTGACGTGGCAGGATCCGGGCGCTTCGCGTCCCACGCCGGATTTGGCTTGGCGGGGTTATCGATGCATTTGATTACGCCCTTTACGATGTCGTCCACGTAGGTAAAGTCGCGCTTCATCTTGCCGTAGTTAAAGACGTCGATTTTCTTGCCTTTTAGCGCGGCGTCGACAAATAAAAACAGCGCCATATCAGGGCGTCCCCATGGTCCGTAAACTGTAAAAAAGCGAAGTCCAGTCGTTGGCACGTTAAATAGATGCGAGTACGTGTGCGCCATCATCTCGTTACTCTTTTTAGTCGCTGCGTAGAGACTTATTGGGTGATTGACCGCTTCGTGCGTAGAAAATGGCATGTTTTCATTTAGGCCGTAAACCGAGCTAGAGCTTGCATAGACTAGGTTTTTTATCTCATTGTGACGGCAGCACTCTAGGATATTCATAAAACCTGTGATGTTGCTATCGATGTAGGCTTTTGGGTTTATAAGCGAGTAGCGAACGCCAGCTTGTGCGGCTAAATTTACCACTACGTCAAATTTCTCTTTAGCAAAAAGCTCTTTCATCGTCTTTTCATCAGCAAGGTCTGCTTTTATAAATTTTAAATTTGGATGCGTTTTTGATGTGATAAGCTTGCCGTAGTCTATCTCGCTCACGTCAAAACCAGCCGTTTTTAGGCGAGCAAGCTTTAAATTTACGTCGTAATAGTCATTTATAACATCATATCCAACGACCTCATCTCCACGTGCTACAAGAGCATTTGCAAGGTGAAATCCTATAAATCCAGCTGTTCCAGTTACTAAAATCTTCATATTTTTCCTTTGTGATTTGACGTTATTTTAGCACAATCTCATTTATTTCGCCGTTAGCCTGCGCGCCTCGAGGTAAAATTTGAGCAAATTTGCGCGGCTCTGGGGTCAAATTTGACGTTTAAATTTGCAAATTTAAGCAGTGATTCTTAAACGAACTTTTAAAAATTTTACTATTTTACTGCTATAATCAACTAGCCAAATTTACACGAGGAGACGACGATGCCTAGTTTCAAAAAAGCCGCTCTGCCTTGCCTGTTTAGCGCATTTGCCCTGCTCGGACACGCAGCCGAGCTCTACGTCTCAAAAGATCTGGGCGACAACGCAAACGCGGGTACCAAAGAAGCGCCGTTAAAAAATATAGAAAAAGCCGCCCAGATAGCCCAAGACGGAGATAAAATTTACGTCGCCGAGGGCAGCTACTACGGGCTAAGAGACAAAGGCTTTATCATCGTCAAAAAGTCCGTCGAGATCTACGGCGGATACTCTAAGGACTTCGCCGAGCGCGATGTTTTAAAGCACCAAACCCGCATCATGCCGCCCGCGTCCGTTAACGGCACGGGCTCGTCAAATCCGCTAGTCGAGCTAGACGTCGTCGCAGCGCCCGGAGAGAGGCTCATTTTTGACGGCATTATATTTGACAAAGGCGACTCAAACGCCTATGACGCAAGCAGAGGCAAGCCAAGAGGCGTTGAAACAGGCATGCTAGTTCTGCCGCCAGGAGTCGGTCAAAACGGCAAGAACGCAAACGTCATCACTGCGGCAAAACCGCTTTTGGGCGGTAAATTTTTGGGCGGCGGCGAGCTTACGATACGAAACAGCGTCTTTGGCAACGGCAACAACTCGGCGATTAGACTAGGCGCTCACGGCGAGGTAAATATCACAAACAACGTCTTTGTCGCAAACGCCATCAGCACCTGCGAAATCTGGGGCGCGAAAAATCAAGCTGACGCCGTCAAAATCGACTTTAGCTACAACACCATGCTTTTTACCTGGCCGCGAACGGCTAGCTTTGGCGACGGCGGCCAAGGCTTTAAGATCATGACCAAAGCAGACGTCATCATCCACCGCAACATCATCGGTCTCTCGGCCTTTGCGGCAATAGAACGCGCCCGCATCGATAGTCCCGTAGCCATGGAAAAAGGGCGAAAAGTACGCGTCAACGACAACCGCTTTTTCCTCAACAAAAAAGCCGACGTCATCCTGCCGGGGCTCGGACTTTTCGAGACCATATTTGCAAAGGATTTTGCAGATGTGGATCTCTTTGACGAGGCGGTCGGTAACGAGGAGCTAAAGGACGACAGATCGCTAAGAAAAGCCATAAACAAGGCGTATCTAGAGGGATTTTTGGACGCCTCCTACAAAGAGAGCGTGGATTACGATCCAAACTCGTTTACAAACGAGCTAAGAAGGGTGCTCGGGATAAATCAAATCGCGACCGGACAAAGCGAAGTATCGATGTTTGCCAACAAATATCCGCTAAAAGACGCGGTTAGGCTCTTTGGCGCGGTAGAGGGCTACGGCGCGCAGGAGATAAAGTACTGATTTACTAGGCGTTTTGTCTAGAAATTTGACGTTTGTGAGATCGGTTTTAGCTATTTTGGCGGTTTGTTTTCGTGCCGTCTTTCGTCAAATTTGATTTAGTCGCGGTCAAATTTGCAAATTTGCAGCTATTTTTTGCGGCGTTAGGTTGCGTGTCTTTTTCGTCAAATTTTATACCGTAGCCGCTAAAGCGAAATAAAATTTGCCCAGTAAAAGCCAAATTTACTAATCGCTCGCCAAACCGAGTCAAATTTGACCGCACCCTAAAAACATACGCGTCAAATTTACCAAGCCCGTGCCGTTTCGAGCCGTTTTGGCCTGCCAAATTTCGCTAACCTCTCACTGCTCATCCAAATTTATCTCGGGCATATTTTCTTCGGTGTAGTACTCCTCTACCCCTGCCTGCTCGTCGTCATCTCCGAGTTCGGGCTCATCCTCGTAGTTTTGCGTCTCAAGGCGCACCAGTTCGCGATCGACCGCCTCGCAAAAAACCGGCGTATAGCCCATCTGGGCGCAGTTTGCTCCGAGCCACTCGCTCATCACCGAGATATCGTCCGCGTAATCATCAAGCGTCAAATTTCCGCGCAAAAGCTCGTATTTTAGGAAAAGCCAGTAGGTGTTTAGCACGTCGCTTTCGCAGTATTCGTTGATCTTGTCGATCTTGCCGTCAAAAAACAGCTCCATCACCTGATCGCCGTGCACGTCGTATTTGCCTGGTAAATTTAAGCTAGCGCAGAGCGTATCGAGCTTTAGCCCGCGCACGGAGCCAAACTCGCTCACGTGATCGAGCAGATCAAAGTGAAATTTGCCGCTGTACCTGTCGCGGTAGTTGCCATCCCATTTGCCTTTACCGAGCTCCTTGTTTTCGACCTCGTAAAAACTCGGAAACGAGACGTTGTACCTCATCGCGCGAGTTAAAATCATCGGCAGGTCAAAGCCCCGTCCGTTAAAGCTCACGAGGCGCGGATTGTGCGAATTTACGAAACCGATAAATTTATTTAGAATTTCGCGCTCGTTTGCGCCTTTCATCGTGCTTACGCGCAAAAATTTACCGTACTCGTCCGCCATCACAGCTGAAATCGCCACGACGCGGTGAAACATCACGGGTAAAAACTCGCTTCCGCTTGCTGCCTTTTGCGCGGCAAACGCCTGCCTCGCTACCTCCGCGTCGCTTCCCTCAAAGCCATAAATTTTACGCAAAAGCGCGGTGTCGGGCACCGTTTCGCAGTCAAAAACGCAGATATAATTTTTAGCCATTTCAAACCTTTTTTAGCTATTTTTGCCTAAAATGATAGCTAAAAATCTTTATAAAAGCGGTAAATGAGTAAAAATTTAAGCCCAAACATCGCCGTTATCAAGCTCTCCGCCCTGGGCGACATCGTCCACGCGGTAGTTATCTTGCAGTTTATCAAAAAGCACTTGCCGCAAGCCAAAATAACGTGGTTTGCCGACGCCAAATTTAGCGAGATTTTGTTTCTTTGCCCGCAAATTTCGCGCGTCGTATCGCTACCGTTAAAAAACGGCGAATACAAAAAAAGCTTGGAGCTGATCGCGTCTGCCAAGCAAGAGGGCAAATTTGACTACGTCATCGACCTGCAAGGACTTCTCAAATCCGCCGCAGTTGCAAAGCTTCTTGGAAAAAATAGCTACGGATTTGATAAATTTAGCGTGAAAGAGCCACTCGCGGCGCTGTTTTACGGGCATAAATTTAGCTGCGACTACGCCCAAAACATCATCTTGCGAAATTTGAGCCTTACGGCTTTTGCTTTGGGATTTAACTTTAGCGAGGATGAGATTTTAGCCAAGCAGCCTTGCTTTAGTGCTTCTCAAAGTAAATTTGAAAGCCAAAAAAAGAAAATTTTGATCGCACCCTTTGCTAGCGAGCCCAGTAAAATTTACGATAAATTTAGCGACGTTATCGCGCTGCTAGACGATCCGAAAAATGAAATTTTCGTCTGCTTTAACGGCGAAAAAGAGGAAAAAGAGGCTCTAAATTTGATAAAAAACTCAAACGCGAAAACTCTAAATTTGAGCCTAAAAGAGCTTGCAAGCTTCATCTCAAGCTGTGATCTTGTTATCGGCAACGATAGCGGCGTGACACATATCGCCTGGGCGCAAAATCGCCCCTCTATCACGCTTTTTGGCAACCGGCCGGCCGAGCGAAACGCCTTTGCTAGCCCCGTAAATTTAACGCTAGATGCGGGCAAAAAAATAGACGCAAAAAAGATAGACAAAAGCGACTTTTGCGTGCGAGATATCACGCCGCAAGCTATCGCAAACGCGGCAAAAAGGCTACTTGATGCGTGATTTATTTTACCTTTGGCTTTATAGATTTTTTAAATTTATCTTTACGGTTACGCCCGCGTTTTTGCTTGATCCATTTTTAAATTTCATCGCGTTTTTGTTTTATAAATTTGATGCCAAGCACACAAAAATCATCAGAGCAAATCTAAATTTCGCTTATGCCGGCGAGCTAACGGCCGCGCAAAAAGAGCAGATCATAAAAGACACCTACCGCAACTACGCCAAATTTGCGGTAAATTTTATAAAAAATCAAAACGCGAGCAAGGAAAAAATCTTAGAAAAAGTCGAATTTAAAAACGAGCAAATCCTGAAAAACGCGCTTGCCTCGGGTCGCCCGATCATCGTGCAAACGGCGCACTACGGGCAGTGGGAGCTGTTTTCGCTGGCGATGGCGGCGAAATTCGGCGGCGTTAGCATCGTCGGACGCGCGCTTGATAGCGCGGTCATGCAGCGCATTTTGGCGGCAAATCGCACCCGCTTTGATATCGAGCTCATCGACAAAATGGGCGGCGCCAAGCAAATCCTAAAAGCGGTCAAGGCGCGCCGATTAGTGGGCATCCTAGTCGATCAAAACACCGCCAAAGACGAGGGCGTAGAGGTTAAGTTTTTCGGGCGAAAAGTCCTGCATACGCCTGCGGTTAGCATTTTTGCGCAAAAAACGGACGCGCTCATCGTGCCGGCATTTATCCGCGAAAAAGGGCGCAACCTCAGCGAAATTTGCTTTTTTACGCCGATTGACGTTAGGGATTTTGATAAAGAAGACGCTGTACTAAAGGCCACGCAAGCGCAATCAGACGCCACCGAGGCCGCCGTACGCGAGAAACCGGGCGAGTATTTTTGGTTTCATAAACGCTTTAAGCATTTTAACGAGGAAATTTATAAATGCTAAGCGTCGTGATCCTCACGCTTAACAGCGAAAAATACCTCGACGAGGTGCTAAAAAGCTGCGAATTTGCAGATGAAGTTGTCGTGGTCGATAGCGGCTCTAGCGACGCGACGGAGCAAATTTGCTCTGGGTTTAAAAACGTCAAATTTCACAAAGAAAAATGGCGAGGATTTAGCGCGCAAAAGCAGCTGGGCGTGGATCTAGCGCGTAATCGCTGGGTTTTCGTACTAGATAGCGACGAGGTGATTTTAGAGCCGCTGAGGGAGGAAATTTTGCAGGTTTTGCAGCGTCCCGAGTTTTACGCATACGAGGTGGCGCGCGCAAATATATTTTTCGGCAAAGAAGTGCGTAATATGGGGCTTTATCCAGACTACACAGTCAGGCTTTTTGACAAGACGCGGGCGGAATTTGACGGGCGCGAGATACATGAAAAGGTCGTTTTAAAAAGCGCGGCGAAAATGAGCGATCAAATCCGTGCAGACACCGCAAAAGACGCAAATTTAACCGCCGCCAAAAATGAAATCGGCAGACTAAAAAACCACTTCAAACACTACGCATATGATAGCATCGAGCAGTTTATCGCTAAGCAAAATCGCTATTCGAGCCTTGGCGCAAAGGGCGCAAAATCAAGTAAATTTAAGGCCGTTTTAAATCCCGCATGGACGTTTTTTAAGCTATTTTTCCTAAAAGGCGGCTGGCGCGAGGGCTGGCGCGGCTACGTGATAGCAAGGCTTTACGCGCAATATACATTTTGGAAGTACGTAAAATGAAAGATAAAAAAATCAAAATCCTAGTTATGAAATTTAGAAACATCGGCGACGTGCTGCTCACGACTCCGCTCATCGAAAACCTGCGCCGCATCTACCCTGACGCGCAGATAGATTTCGCGCTAAACAAGGGCACCGAGGCGATGATCGAGGGCAACCCGAACATCCAAAACATCCACATCTACGACCGCGCAAATATAAAAGAGGTCGGCTTTTTCAAGCGACTTTGGCGCGAGCTAAAGTTTATCCGCGCTATCAAAAAGCAAAAATACGACATCGCGGTGCAGACCACGACTGGCGACCGCGGCATCATCGTCGCCAAATACGCCAAGATAAAAACCATCGTGGGCTTTGAGGGCAAAAATAAAGCCGTAAATAAAATTATAACGCACAAAGCCCCTAAAATAGGCGGCCTGCGCCACACAGTGGATCGTAATCTAGACGCCCTGGCCGCGCTAGGATTTGAGCCTAACGGCAAACGAGTTAGCGTGTATTTTGATCCAGAGTGCATCAACCATCTAAATTTACCGCCTAAATTTATCCACGTGCACCTAACTAGCCGCTGGATGTTTAAGTGCGCGGACGACGAAACTATGGCCGCGATAATCGACTTTTGCGAGGGGCTTGGCGTGCGGGTCGTGCTAACGGCCGACAACAACGACGCCGAGCTTAAAAAGCTAGACGCCGTGCTGGCGCTATGCTCCTCTAGCCCCGTAAATCTGGGCGGCAAACTCACCCTAAAGCAAACCGCCGCGCTCTCGAAGCGCTCTGCGATGTTTATCGGCGTAGATACGGCGATCATGCACCTAGCCGCGGCCAACGACGTGCCCGTGATCGCGCTGTTTGGGCCTAGCGGGGCGTTTGAGTGGGGGCCGTGGGATAATGATCTAAACGAAAACGGCTACACGCAGCGCAACGGCAACCAAACTATGGGCAAGCACGCGGTATTTCAAAAAGACTGGGACTTCGTACCGTGCGACAAAGAGGGGATGATAAAGCACGGCGTGGAGCGGACGCTGATGAGATTTGAGGGCGAGGAGCTAGAGGCGATAAAGAGCAAAATCAGGGAAAATTTGAGCCGAAACTAAGCGCGCTTTGTAACATACGGCCGTTTTGGCTAAATTTTACGAGCAAATTTGAGCCGCGAGCGGTAAATTTGGTATCTTTGGTCAAATTTGGCGATTAAATTTATCGGCTCAAATTTTGTAAAGTCAAATTTGATTTGAACGCTGGCCGTCAAATTTGACCTTCTTGATTTTATAAATTTGGGCGCTTAAATTTGACGCCTAGGCCTTCTTTTTGTTAAACATATAAGAAATCACGAAAACGAGCAAACAAATGGGCGCAACGATAACAAACGCTATACTCAAGACTGCCGCACGCTCGCCCAAAAAATACCCCGCCGCGAGGCATACCAAAAACCCGCCGTAAAAAGCACCGAGCGATAAATTTTTACCGTAAAAAGTAGCAAACTAAGATTTGGATTTTTTATAAACAGCCTGCTTGGCTTAAAATTTTTATACTTTTTGAACAAATACCAAAGCAGCGCGCAAGCCAAAATCGCAAATATCGCCGCAAAAACGGCAATCCTTAGCGCGCCCTCAAAAGGCAAAACCGCCAAAATCAATGCCGCTGCCCACCAAACAAGCAAGAAAACTATCGGCAAAGCGAGCAGATATCTCGCTGCCCTGTGAAATTTATACCTTTGTTCTGGTTTTATCCTTTTTCGGCTAATTTCGTTAAGATAAAATTTCAACCAATCTTATCCGCCGTGAATCCACATATCCAGCTCCTGTTCTGCCGGAGCTTTGATATCAAAATTTATATTTCCGCAATTATCGTATGAGAATTTACGTCGCAAATGCTTCATATGAGTATAAGCTAAGACTTCATTAAGGCTTTCTAAGTTCTCATATCCGTTTTTTATTCGCATTAAATTTTCTTTGCTTTTGATTTTTGTTAAATCTTCCTTATTGTTAAGCTCGATATACCAACTTATATAACCAGGTCTGGCATAATTCACAAAAAATTTATTCTCTTTTATTAAAAATGATTTTTCTAAAAACATTTTTCCACCATGAAGCGGATTTTTCTCTTCGGACAAGATGATAGGCTTTTTAAAGCCTAAAATTTCATCCTTATATACAAAATATTTTGATAGATCGGAGATATCTATTTGCATCTTGTCTTTTATCTCATAATCAAAACTCTTTCTGTCGGTATTTTCAACCAAAAAATCAAACCAGTTTTCTTCATTAAAATCGCCGATTAGATAGAGCTTGGAGATGTGCGCCGTATAAAAACTATGGCCGAAAATTTTTATATCGTGCTCATCGATAATGGTATTTCGCAGAACCTCATAGTCGTGATATCTTTTAAAATAATTTATAGCGGCATTTTGAAGTAGCTCTTTGTTACTCAGAATTCTATTCTCTTTTAGACAATATCCCTTTTGATATTTGTAATAGCTAAAAATATTAACTATGCAGGAGCCTTGCGAAGTGGAGTAATCCGGCACGATGCGGATAAACAGGGCGCAGAAAAGTAGCGCCGTGGCTATGATTTTAAATTTATATTTGCGAAATTTCATCACGATCCTTTAGACGCCAAAGCGAGCAAAAACCTCGCCGCGCGAAATTACGTCCATTATTTCGCGCCTCTCAAATTTGGGCCAAATTTTAGCTAGACTCGTCAAAATGCCCAAAGTTTACTCAAAATTTAGAGCAAAATTTTACTTCTTTATCTTCGAGTATATACCGCCCAAAATGTCGTTTTGATAGATAAAAAGCGTGCGCTTTAGCCACGCAGCGTCCTTTTTAGCGGCGATGCGCTTGATAGCAGATAGGTCGCCGCCTGGTCTATTTATACCTCGCTGCGTCGTGAAAAACGCCTCGTAGCCCGCCTGCCTAGCTAGACGGATCAAATTTTCGTCGTATTTGCCGCGCGGCCAGCACAAAATTTTATCCTCGATGCCCAAATTTGCGCGCATAAACTCGCGGCACCGAGCGAAATTTTCCTCAGGCGGGAGCGCGCCGAAATACTCGTCAAAATGCGTGTGCGTATGCGAGTGAAAGTCAAAAACGTCCCGCATCGCAGCTATCTCGTTAAGACTCAAAAATACGTCCTGCGGGCGCTGGGGCGCTGCTTTTTTGTATTCGGAGTGAGTTAGCTCGATAAACTCGCCCCGCCGCATGCTCGCGCGCTCTATCCACTGCGTCACTAAAAATATCGTCGCCCGCAGCCCAAACTCGCGCAAGACCGGGTAGGCGTAAACGTAGTTGTCCTTCCAACCGTCGTCAAAGGTGATGAGGACGCTTTTTTTAGGCACGGCTAGCTCGCCTTTTTTGTACAGGGTAAACTCCGCCGCGCTTAAAGTTTTATATCCCGCCTCCGCTAAAAACCGCATCTGCGAGGCAAAATCCTCTACGCTAGAGGCGATAAATCCGCCCTTTTTTAAAACGTGATGATACATCAAAACGCTAACGCTCAACGCCGCCTCCTTTAGCTTCTGTCCGCGTGGCTAGCAAGACGAAAAATCCTAGCATATAAAACATATAAAGTATGCGTAAATTTATCGCTTCAAACAGCCCGCGCACGCCGAAATAACACGCTAACGAGATAAAAATCGCCGCAAAAAGCAGCTCGCGCGAGCGTAAAAAATGCCTAAACGAATATGCTAAAAGCGAGACAAAGCCTCCAAACATCAGCGCAGTGCCGACCGCGCCGTAGTAGTAGTAGTGTCCGATAAAAAAAGGCTCGTCGTTAAACCA
Source organism: Campylobacter showae (assembly GCF_004803815.1). Classification (NCBI taxonomy): domain Bacteria; kingdom Pseudomonadati; phylum Campylobacterota; class Epsilonproteobacteria; order Campylobacterales; family Campylobacteraceae; genus Campylobacter; species Campylobacter showae. The sequence goes on from NZ_CP012544.1 coordinate 1,570,719, forward strand.
ATACCGCTCGCCGTTTGGCCTCGTCTGCATCATCGAGATCTGCGCGCCCTTGTCCGCCTCGCCCCGCAAAAAGGCGTCGTACTGCTCCTTGCCGTATCCAAGCCCAGTTATCGCGCGCGGACTAGCAAAAAGCAGCGGCAAGCGCTCCTTTAAAATCAAATCGCGCCCCGAGCTAAAGCCCGCACCCGCGATACGCTCCCTCATACTCTCGTTTTCGAGACTTGCCTCGCTCACTATACCGATCTGCAAAAATTTATACATCGCCGTGGGCGAACTCAAAACCGCCACCGACGCGCCCGCGACGCAAACGGCAAAAATAACGGCAAAGAGTTTAAATTTACGCTTCGCTTCGCCGCCTAAGATATACAAACAAAAACCAAACAAAACAAAACAAACCAGCATCGCTCCCCAGCTGCCCCTAACGCCGCTCAAAACATCAAGCCCTACGGCTGCTAGACAAAGCGTGCCGCACGCAACTCGCGCCCAAAGCCGCCTAAAAATAAAAGCTCCCGCTAGCGCAAAAGGCAAAAATCTATCCACGTAGTCCGCATACGCTCGGCGCACGACCCGCGCGTCAAATTCGCTCGCGCTACCAAGCCTCTCAAACTCGCTAAAAAGCGGCGCGGCGTAGTAAATGCTAATAACCGCAAAGGCCGCTATCAGCGCGTAAAAAAATGATTTTGCTTGATCGGTCTCGCCGTTTGCCACGACGTAGACGATGAGCAAAAAAGCAAATCCGCGCCCAAACTCGCCCGCAGCGTTGCCCAGCGAATCAAACTGCGGCGCGTAGGGAAAGGCCGAGATCAAAAACGCGTAAAAGGTAAATGCGATAAGACAAAACGCTGGCGCGCGAGAAAGACTGAAATTTACCCCGACTCTTGCGGCAAATCGCGTCCTATCCGTGAAATAAAGACAGATCGCGCAAACAAGCGCGAGGTAAAGCGAGATATTTTTCGCCGCCGTCATGCGCGGGATATGCTCGCAGGCGATAAAAACGCAAACAAGATATAAGGCGGCGTTTTGCAAGCGGTTTTGTAGCTTCGTCATTTTCTCCCTTAATTTTAAAACGCCCATTATAACGATAAAATCATTAAAATCCAGTAAGCGGTTTTTGGCTAAATTTTACTCGCAATCGCTCAAAAACCGGCCGTAAATTTATAAATTTATGCTAAATTTAGGCTAAATTCTATAAATAATAAAGGTCCAAATTTTGATATATTTTCTCATATATTTGCTGATTTACCCATATCTTTTCGCGATGAAAAAGCTAAAATTTAAAGGCGAAAAAGGCAAAACTTTACTCATCCAAACCGCTAAAATCGGCGACTACGCAAACTCGACCGTGATCTTTGACAGGCTTGGCAAATTTGACGTGCTAATCGACGAGATAAACCTAGCCTTCGCAAAACACGACAGCCGAATAGAAAAAATATTTACGATAAACGGCGCAAAACGCAAAAAAGCCTCAAAAATAGGACTCGCGCTCGAGCTTTTTTCGCGCAACTACGATAGCGTCTACGTACTGATGCCAAACAGCCTAAATCTCTTTTTGGCGCGCTGTACGCTGGCTAAAAATATCGTCGCCGTGTATCACTACGCAGCCTCCAGCGACTTTGGCCTGCTCGCGCTCGGTATGAAAAAAGTGCCGCATACCCTGCACGATCTCACGCTGCTAACCTACCTAAAAACGCTGAACGAGAGCGAGCTAAAATATGAAAAATGCTTGCAAAAACCGCTTTTTATCCCGCAAGAAAATCTAATAAAAAGTAGCAAATTTAAAATCGGCGTGAGCCTAAGCGCGGGCAATAAAATGAAAACGCCGCCAAATCATACTTGGGAGAAAATCTTTGAGATTTTTGCCAAATTTGACTGCGAGGTTTATATTTTCGGCGTCGGCGAGGAGGCGGCTCTTCTAAAAAACCTGCTCGCGGAAAATGCGGACGAAAAACGGGCGAAAAATCCTAGCGATAGGCAATTTTGTGCGGATTTGGCTGATAGCGATACGAGAGAAATTTACGGCGGCCTTGAAAATGCAAACGGCGAAAGCGCAAAGGCTCAAATTTGCAGCAAAAACAGCACTAGCGGCGGGTCAAATTTAAGCTCGCGGATTTGCGATACTTACGTGAAAAAAATCGGCGAAAATGAGCTAAAAATCATCTCTTTGATAGGTAAAATCAAGCTTGAGGAGTTGCCGTTTTATCTCTCGCAGATGCAGCTTTACGCGAGCTCGGATACGGGCAACTACTACGTCGCAGATAGCGTGCGAACGCCCACGATCTGCCTGATGGGGCCTTGTTTTGCAAGCGAGCAAAGAGGAGTCGCCGACTCGCTCGTGATCAGCTCACATCTGCCGCCCGTTAGCTCCGTGTTTAAAACCGTGCGGGGTATCGACGCGAGCGCATTTTTCGAGCTTAGCGAGCAAAACCTCGCAGACATCGAGGCCTTCATCAAAGTTCGCTATATATCCTATCTATCCCGCGAAGATAATTTTCTATGCTAAATGCCTTTATAACGGCATCGTCGGGGCTTTTTGAGCCAGGTTTTTGTAAGCCGTCAAAGCAGGCTAAAAGCGCGTCCGAGCTTCTTTGAACTATAAAAAAGTCTTGCTTTTTAGAGGAGATTTCATAAATCTCCCTTATGACGGCGATATCAGAGTACACCACGCCAAGCCCGCAGCCAAGCGCCTCGATGACGACCCTAGGTAGCCCCTCGTCGCTGGAAAATCCAAGCACGTAGTCGCACGCGGTATAAATCTCGTCCATCTTTGAAACAAAGCCTAGATACTCGGCCTTGCCCAATTTTATCAGCGCGTCAAATTTGGCTTTCGCGCCAGCTTTTAGCTCGCCTCCGCCCGCGAAATAAACCTTTACATCGCTTCTTTTTAAGCCCGCAAGCGCGTCAAAAACTAGCTCGTGCCCCTTTAGCGTCAAGAAATTTGCAGGCATTACGATATTTATTTTTTCGGCGTCAAATTCGGCTTTTAGGGCGGCGCTTTTATCGTCGCTGCTGTTTTTTAAATTTGACCAAGAACGGCTCAAATTTTCATCCGTCTCAAACTTTTCCCGCCTTAAAACAGGCGCCTTGACGGGATTGTAAACCACGTTTTTAGGCATATTTATCTGCGCGGCGTAAAAATCGTAAGTCGCGTTTGAAACGCAAACGGGCGTAAATTTTAGCCGCTTTAAAATTTCAAGCTTAAAGGGCTCGACGGCCGAATTTTTACGCAGATGTTGGACTACCGCGATATTTAGGGCGTTTGCGGCGGCGATGTAGGCGAGATTAGTTGAAAAGTGATTATTTAGATGAAGGATATCTGGCCGCGCCTGCCGCAGCAAACAAAGCGCGTAGTCGTAGTCTTTTTTGTATAGGTATTTTGCCAACATTTGCCCGCCCAGCGCGCGCAAAAGCTCTTTTTTTAGCTTTGAGGGCTGTTTTTTGGGCTTAAATTTTATAAATTTCGCCCCGGCTTCTTCTATGATTTGCGAGATATTGCGCCCGCCCGCCTCGTAATCAGTCTCAAAAAAAGCGCAAAGCTCGTATTTTTGCTGCGCGGCAAGTCCCCGCAAAAGATACAAAAAACTCTTCGTCCCGCCGCCGTATTCGCGCCCCTTATCGACGAATAAAATTTTTTTCAAATCATTTCCTTTAACATCTCCCAGACCTCATCCGCGCCTATTTGCAGCATGCACTCCTGAAATTTGCAGTTTTTGCCGACGCAAGGCGAACAAGTGCGCGGCTTTTTGATAAATTTATGGATATTTTTATCAAAATCGGGATTTGAATTTACGGGCGAGGCGACGGCAAAAAGCCCGATCGTGGGCGTTTTTAGCGCGGCTGCGACATGCAGCGGACCGGTATCTGGCGTCACAAGCACATCAAGCCTAGCTATCAGCGCGGCAGCCTCTCGCAGACTAAATTTACCCGCCGCATCTATCACGTGCGCGCTTCTTAACTCCTCGTCTAACTGCGCGGTCATCGCTCGCTCGGCGGGACTGCCCGTTAGTACGATAACGGCGTCCGTGCGCTCCAAAATCATCTCCGCCAGCTCCCGCCAACGCTGCCAAAACCACTGTCTGGAAACCGTGCTAGCCCCCATCTGAAAGCCGATAAATTTACGCGCGCCGCAGCCTTTTAGCATCTCATCGACGCGGGTAAAGTCCTCATCGCGCAAATACAAATTTAGCCTCGTGTCGCGGCTCTCAATACCCACGAATTTAAGCTGCTCGAGTCGGTTTAGCACGACATATCGCTCATCTCCGTAAGACTCTGGAGCGTTTGAGTGAAAGGAGCTAAATTTATTGCCGACATTTGGTAGTTTAAATACGTATTTGGCTCCGCTTAAAACGGCTAAGGGCGTAGCCTGCGGCTCGTTTGAGTGCAGGATAAAGATGACGTCCGGTTTTATCTTTTTTAGCTGCGATAAAGCGCGCAAAAAGCCGCCCTTTTTGCCGTCATAAAGCAAAATTTCGTCGATATTTGGATCGGTTTTAAAAAGCGATGCTGTAGATGGGTTTAGTAGCGCGACGGTGCGTACGTGCGGGAAATTTTGCCGAAAAACGCGAAAAACGGGCGTGTTAAAAATCGTATCGCCAAGCGCGGTGTTGCTAAAAAAACAGACCGTTTGGATGGGCTGCGTAACCAGCTGCGTTTTGCGCACGCTTTTAAATAGCAAAATGAGCCGCGCCGCGCTCTCAAAGAGCCTCATACATCGCTTCCGTCTGCGCAACCATCGTCTCTATCGAGAAGTTTTGCACGATAAACTCCCTCGCGTTCGCGCTAAATTTAGCCCGAAGCGCCGAGTCTTCTATCAGCGTTTTTAAGGCCGCTTTGAGCGATTCTTTGTCGCCGTTTTTAAACAAAAGCCCCGTTTCGCCGCTACTTATCGCTTCTCCGATGCCGCCAGCGTCGCTACCGATGCAAGGCACCCCGCACGACTGCGCCTCGAGCAGCGCCGTGCCCAGCGCCTCCATCTTTGAAGGTAGCACGAAAATATCAAAACTACCCAAAAACTCGCTCACATCGGTGCGCGAGCCTAGCATATAGATGTTTGGCGTCTTTATTTTTTTTAGATTTTCCTCCTGTGGGCCGTCGCCGACCACGACTAGAGCGGTATTTGGTAGATCTAGCTCGCTAAAAGCTTCAAATAAGAGCTGATGATTTTTCGCTGCGCGCAAGACCGCCACGATACCGACTACGACGCAGCCCGAGCTCAAATTTAGCTCCGTTTTTATATTTTTAGTAAAATTTGGATTAAACCTTGCCGTATCCACGCCCGTATAGATAACGTCTATCAAATTTTCCCGCACGCCCTGCGAGACTAGCTGGGCTTTTACGGCGTTTGAGACGGCTACGATTTTATCGTTTACGTTGTAGCTAAATGCCGACCTGATCGGCGTTTGCAGGTGTCTAGTGCGCACTACTTTAGCGCCCGTTAGCTTTGCTACGATCGCGCCGATGTTGCCGTCTTTGCCCGAGTGCGTGGCGATGATCAAGATATTTTTTTCGCGCACGAAACGGCAAATTTTAAAAATTTCAAAAATATTATAGACCTTGCTTAGGTTAAATTCTACAAACTCGCAATCAATCGGCTTTTCAAAGCTTTTTGATCCTGGATTTAGCGCGTAAAATACCTTAAATTTATCCTTATTTAGCCCGTTTATGACCCGCTGCGTGCGGTGCTCCTGACCGCCGAATCCTAGCGAGCTTTCAAGCTCTAAGATATTGATTTTATCTGCTTTTTTCATATATTTTTGACCGCCTCGTAGATTTCCTCGTCCACTACGTCCTGCGCCCTTTTGCTAGCGCTTTGTAGCACGGTGCACGGTGCTCCGCCGTAAACCGGAGCCCAGCGAGCGGCGTCTGTTTTGCCAAGCACCAGCACCGTTTTTACGCCAAGTGCGGGAGCTAGGTGCGCCACTCCGCCGTCAAGCGTTAGGACAAATTTAGCTGCCTGGATGTAGCCTGCAAGCTCATCTAGGCTCGCAGTCGCGGCAAACTCCACGCCCGCCTCTCGCGCTACTTTTTCGCCAAATTTTACGTCCTCAGCGCTAACGGCGACGCGTCCGAAATTTTGTTTTAAAAACGCCAAAATCAGCAAAATTTTAGCCTCGTCCATGCGGTTTTGCTCTACCCTCGAGGATACGTGAAAAAATACAAAATCCTTAAATTTCTCGCTTTTAAAGCTCGGTACGTAAAACGTCTTTTCCCCGTCAAATTTCGCTCCCAGCGGCGCTACTAGCTCGCAGCAAAGCAGCACCTCGTGAGGAGGCGGATTAAAGCTTAGTTTATGCGTTATCAACGATCCGCCCTCGTTTTGCTTTGCCGCGCCTATCGTCGTTTTAGCTGCGGCTGCTCTGGCAAATATCGCGGCCGATGGAGAATAGGCGCTCCTAAAAATCACGGTCGCATCGTATTTTTCGCGGCGAATTTGAAGCAAAATTTTACATTTTCCCCAAAACGCCCGCACCTTTGCCGCCGCTCCTTTTACGTGCTTTGGTTTGGTGTAGATATAGATTTTATTTAAAAATGGATTGCCGCAAACGACGCATGCGTTTAAGCTGTTTACTACGATGTCGATCTGTGCGTGCAGATGAGCTTTTCGCAGCGCTTCAATCGCCGGCGTCGTGCAGATGAGATCGCCGATGTTATCGTTTCTAACGAGCAAAATTTTCACGATTTTCCTTTTTTGCGCGATTATACCTATTTTACGCTTATACTTATTTACGCCCGCATCCGTCGCACGTCTAGCATAACCTAAAATTCATCAAAAAACTTATAAAATACCGCTAAATTTTAAAAGGCGAACATGAAAAAAATAGTATTTTTAAGGCTCGATCTGGACGCTATCGGCGGGGCGCAGAGGTATCTCTCAAGGCTCGTTAAAGCGCTAAAAGACTCGGGCGTTGCGTGCGAAACGCGCGGATTTAACGGTAGCAAAAAGCTAAGCTCGTGGATCAAAGCCCTGCGTTTTAACTCGCAAGCGAGGCAGCAAAAGGGTGCGGACGAGATTTATTTTAGCCTTGAGCGCATCACCTGCGCCGACATCTACCGCGCGGGCGACGGTGTGCACAAAGTCTATATGAAAACCAAGCCGTTTTGGTTTATAAACCCCCTAAATTTCGTCATTCCATACCTTGAAAAGCGCACTTTTAAAAATGCTAAAAAAATCATCGCCAACTCAAATTTTATAAAGCGTCAAATTTGCGAGACCTACGGCATCGCCGAGGAAAAGATCGCAGTCGTCTATAACGGCGTAAATTTGCCTATACGCGTGCAAAAAGGCTCAGCAAAGCTCGCTCTTTGCGAGGAATTCGGGCTTGACTTTCACCTCCCGACCCTGCTGTTTGTGGGAAGCGGCTTTAAACGCAAGGGCGCGGAGGAGTTTTTACGCATCGCGGCTCGCCTAAAAACCCGCGTAAACTGCCTAATCGTCGGCCGCGACAAAAACGCCGCCCGCTACAAAAATCTAGCCAAGGAGCTAGGCCTAAACGCCGTATTTACGGGCGCTCAAAAAAGCGCGGCGAGATTTTACGAAGGCAGCGAGCTGTTTTTATTTCCGACGGCGTACGAGCCGTTTTCAAACGTCGTTTTGGAGGCGCTTAGCTACGGCTGCGTCGCTATCACGACCGCTCAAAACGGCGCCGCGGAGATACTGCCTGAGGAGTTTGTGATGAGCTCGCCGCAAGATTACGGCATCTGCGCTCTGATCGACGAGATCCTAAACGACGACGAGCGGCTAGCAGCGCTGCAAGAGCGAAATTTGGCGCTTGCTAGCGAGTTTAGCATCGAAAAAAACGCGACCGCGACGCTGGAGATCATACGTGCGAATCTTGATTGAGCTGCCGACCTGGCTGGGAGACGCCGTGATGGCAAGCGCCGCGATAGAGGCCATCGCAAAGTACGCCGGGGCATTTGATATGGGAAATTTGACGGGCAAATTTGAGAGCTCGGGCGAGCGAGACTTTAGCTTTTCGTCGCAAAATTTCGGCTCGGTAATGCAAGAAATTCAAATTTTTAAAAACGACACGGCAAACTTGAGCGCTAAATTTGACGCGGACTGCAGCGCAAATTTGACGGCAAGCGCGAGAGAAAATCAAAATCTAGAAAAATTAGCCGATGGGTCCGTTCAAATCGTACTTTTCGGCTCGTTTGCGGCGTGCGAGCTTTTTAAGGCCCACCCAAACTGCGAGCGTGTCATCGTTGACAGCAGCAAAAAGGCTAAATTTAGGCTCTGGCGGCTGTTTTGGCAGGCAAGAGAGCTTGGCAAATTTGATGCGGCGTTTAGCTTTAGAAGCTCGTTTGCGAGTAAAATTTTGCTTTACGGGGCGCGGGCTGGGCAAAAATTTATTTTCCAAAAGAGCAAAGACGGCGCGCATCAGGTACAAAAATACCTAAAATTCGTCAAATCCGCGTTAAATTTGAAACGGGCGGACGACGGGCTAAAGCTTTACTTTGAGCCGCGTAATTTTGACACACCAGTACTCGGGCTAAATCCGGGCGCTAGCTACGGAAGCGCCAAACGCTGGTATCCCGCCTACTTCGCGCAGGTGGCGCTGCATTTTAAAGATAAATTTAAGATTATGATTTTTGGCGGCACGGGCGAGCGCGATATGTGCGAGCAGATCGAGCAAATTTTACGCGAAAACGGCGCGGAGTGCGAAAATCTAGCGGGCAAAACGAGCGTGCGCGATCTGTGCGAAAATATCGGCGGCATAGGGCAAAGCGGCGGGATATTCGTCACGAACGACAGCGGCCCGATGCATATCGCCGCGGCCTACAAGACGCCTACAATAGCGCTTTTTGGACCGACGAGATTTGCGCAGACCTGTCCGTGGCGCAATAAAAACGCCCGTATCCTACACCTAAATCTAGAGTGCATGCCGTGCATGAAGCGCGTCTGCCCGCTAAAAACCCACGCTTGCATGAAAGATCTCTCACCGCAAGCCGTCATAGAAACGATCGAGCGAGAATTTTTTGGCAAAGCGGCAAAAAACTAGAAATTTTAGTGCGTGGTTTTTTCTCAAACGGCCGCAAATCAGCAAAAAGCCCGCTACGCATAATGGCTTTTACAAACGGCGCACGACCAAATTTAACGCACGCAAAGCTAGCATTTGGGATAGCGCAAGGCCGATCAATCAAGGCAAATTTTACTAAACCGATTTTTGGCGCACTTAGGATTTCGCTGCATTTTTAGCTCTCAAGAAAAATGTGCGGCAAAGTAAAATTTAAGCGTTTTTTGTACCGTCCGTTGTGTCTCGCGCGCCACAAAAGCCACCGTCACAAAACAACCTCAACCGCGTAAATATCGTCAAATTTAACTCTCGTCTTTACCACAGTTAGGCTTTTATCCATCAAATTTACGTTTGAGACCAGTCCCTCTATGCTCACGTAACCCTGCCCGTCGTGGTATATTTTTTTTACCTTGTCGGCGGGCTTTAGTTTGCTTATTTTATTTAGGATTACTTCTATTTTTGATTCGTCAAGATCCAGCTTTTCGCTCTTTTCTCGCTCCTGCGCTTTTAGAGCTTTTTCTAGAGTAGAGAGGGGATTAAACGAGCTAAAGATTTTGGCTCTGTCCTTATTCACCGCTTTTGTGCCCTCCTATCTTTTTGTTTCTATCTCGTCCGGTGGCTTCGGGCAGCAGGTCTATGGCCCTTAAGATAGAGTTTTTGCCGTATTTTTCTTTTATCTTGTTTAGGGTTTTTAGCACCGTTTTTTCTTTTGCGTTTTCTTCTTCAAAGAGGCTTTTTTCGGTTTTGCTTTCCTTTACGACGTCGTTTGCCGATATGCCGATTTGCCTGATGAGGCCTGCGTTTTTTATCTTTTTTAGATATAGCTCCTGCGCCGCGCTCATGAACACGCTAGCGATATTGCTAGGGGTTTTAAACCTTACCGTGGCTCTTTGCGCGGGTTCGTTTTTGCCCGCGAATTTGATATTTATCGTGAGCCCGCTAGCTCGCACTTCCTCGTTTATCATCTTTAGAGCTAGCCTATCGGTCATCTCTTTTAGCACGATTAGAGCCTCCAGTCTCTCGTAGTCTCTGGGTAAAATTTCCGAGCTAAAGTATGATTTGGTAGATGGCTTATAGGCTTTGATACCCGCTATAGTGGTGGGCTCTATGCCGTTTGCGTGATCTTGCGCGATATAGGCGTCGATACCAAACACCTTTTCTAGCAGGCTAAAAGGAGCATTTGCCATATCTTTCATACAAAATATCCCGTATCGCTCAAGCTTGGCCCTAGTTTGCTTGCCTATGCGCCAAAAATCATTTAGCGGCTGATGCGTCCAGAGCTTTTCTTTATAGAGCGTTTCGTCTAAAAAGGCGATATTATCCTCGCTGTGTTTAGCTAGGATGTCAAGGGCTATTTTAGCTAGATACAAATTCGTCCCCATGCCGCAGGTGGGCGTTACGCCCGTTGTTTTTAGGATGTCGTCCATTATCATCTTTGCCATGGCTCTAGCTTCTAGTTTATAAAATTTTAGATACGAGGTGAGATCGATAAAGGCCTCGTCGATGGAGTAGACGTAGATGTCCTCTTTGGCGACATATTTTAGGTAGATGCCGTAAATTTTAGCCGCGTAGTCGATGTAAAACTGCATCCTGGGCGGAGCGATTATATATTTTATATTTTTAGGTATTTCAAACAGCCTGCATCTGTTTTTTACGCCAAGCGCCTTTAGCGCGGGACTAACGGCTAGACAGACGCTGCCTTCGCCCCTACTAGAGTCTGCGACGACTAAATTTGCCTCAAAAGGATCAAGCCCTCGCTCCACGCACTCGACCGAGGCGTAGAAGGACTTTAGATCGATGACGGCGTAGGCGGGAGTTTGGGTTTTCATGGGTAGTTAAATTTGCTTGCGCGCTAGGCGGAGTTAGAGAGCGGCTAGGCGGGCCAAATTTGACTCCGCTGCCGCAAATGCTTTCAAATTTAGCCTAAAATGCATCGTCGATAGCTTGGCAGATGATATGCCCTATCATTATGTGCATCTCTTGGATACGCGGAGTGTCATTTGACGGCACTACCAAATTTAGCTCGCAAAGCTCGTTCATCGCGCCTCCCGTGCGGCCGCTTAGACCGATGGTTTTGATACCGATTTTTCGCGCGAGCTCGAGCGCTTTTACGACGTTGCCGCTATTTCCGCTAGTAGAGATCGCGATGAGCAGATCGCCCTCTCGGCCTAGAGCCTCTAGCTGACGCGAGAAAACGAACTCATATCCGTAGTCGTTGCCGATCGCCGTGAGCGCAGACGTATCGGTCGTCAGAGCTATGCCAGCTAGCGCGCCGCGCTCGGTTTTATAGCGGCCCGTTAGCTCGGCTGCAATGTGCTGCGCGTCTGCAGCACTTCCGCCGTTTCCGCAAAGTAAAATTTTACCGCCCGCCTTTAGCGTCGCTACCGCCGTTTCGCAGGCTTTTTTGATGTCCGCTTCCAGCGCAAACGTCGCCTTAATAGTGGCTAGATGGCCCTCTAGCTCGCTTTTTATCATCTCAAGAGTCTTCATTTTTTATCCTTTTTATCGTCGCGCTCGTGCTTTTGCCCGCTACGAACTCCACTAGCCGCACGTCTTTTACGACGCTACTGCCGACGACTTCTTTACCTTCGTAGTCCGCACCCTTTACGAGCACGTCGGGGCGCAGTTTTTCGATCAAATTTAGAGGCGTTAACTCGTCAAATATCGTCACGTAATCAACAGCCCCAAGCGCCGCCAGCACGGTAGCGCGGTCGGTCTGCGAATTTACGGGGCGAGCGTCGCCCTTTAGCGCGCGCACCGAGGCGTCGGAGTTTAGCCCGACGACTAGTATATCGCCAAATTCCCGCGCCTTCGCTAGATAGCTCACGTGCCCCGCGTGCAGGATATCAAAGCAACCGTTTGTAAAAACCAGCCGCTTTTCGCCGCGGTTTGCCAGCGTCGCGGCTAGTTCGTCCGCGCTTTTGATTTTCTCCTCAAAGCCTGCAGCGTTTTTACGGCGCACGAGTTCGTTTATCTCCTCAAAGCTAGCCGTGGCCGAGCCGACCTTAGCCACGACGACCGCGGCGGCTAAATTTGCCGTCTCGATCGCCTTTTTGATACCTTCGCCAGCACCCAGCATCACGCCCAGCGTCGCTAGCACCGTATCTCCCGCGCCAGTTACATCAAAGACCTCTTTTGCCAGAGCCGGGAATTTAACCGCCTGAGCGTCCTCCAAAAGCGCGATGCCCTCCTCCGAGATCGTGATTAGCGAATGGGTCAAATTTAGCTCGTTTTTTAGCAAATTTAGCGCCGTAAAAAGCTGCTCGTCGTTTTCTATCTTAAACCCCACGGCCTCGCCCGCTTCTTTTTTATTGGGCGTTAGTAGAGTAGCGCCCTTATATTTCGAGTAGTCCGCGCCTTTTGGATCGATTAGCACCGGTTTGCCCGCATCCGCGCAGGCTTTTATGAGCTTTTGGCACAGCGCAGACGTCAGCACGCCCTTGCCGTAGTCAGATAGCAGCGCGACGTCGTAGCCCTCCAGCGCGCGGGCGAAATTTGCCGCCAGCTCGTCCTCGCACGTTACGGCTTCGACGCTTTCTTTATCGATACGCACGACTTGCTGATGCGTCGCCATCACGCGGCTTTTTATCGAGCTCGTGCGGCCGATCTCGCGCTTGATAAACTCAGGCTTAGCACCCTGCTCCCGTAAGATCCGCTCTATCTCGTCGCCCGTCTCGTCGTCGCCTAGCACGCTCATGACGCCCACTTTCGCGCCTAATGAAAGCAAATTTAGCACCACGTTGCCAGCTCCGCCTAGGCGTTTGGTTTCGTTTTTTATCTTTACCACCTGCACGGGAGCTTCGGGCGAGATACGCTCGCAACTGCCCCAGATGTAGTGATCGAGCATCAGATCGCCCGCGACTAAAGCACGTACTTCACGCATTTATCTCTTCCTCATATATCCTTTTTATCTCGGCCGCGTAGTCTTTTATGCCATCTTCTAGGCTAAATTTAGGCTCGTATCCCAGCGCCTTTTTGGTCGGCTCGATGTCTGCTTGCGTATGGAACTGATAGGAGCGCGCATACGGGTTTGGGATGTATTCGCAAGGCAAATTCGACCTCAGCTCGCGCTGCAGTATATCCACGATCTCTTGGAAGCTTCTTGCCGTGCCGGTAGCCGCGTTATACACGCCGCTTGGCGCGTTTAGAGCGAGCAAATTTGCCTGCACGATGTCTTTTATATAGACGAAGTCGCGCTTGATTTTGTCGCTACCCTCAAAGAGGCGCGGATTTTTCCCGCTTAAAATTTGCAGACCGAACTGCAGCACCATCGAGGCGGTTTTGTTTTTATAAAACTCCCTAGCGCCGTAGACGTTAAAGTATCTAAGCCCCACGACCGCTACGCCTTTTTTGGCGTATTTTCGTCCTAGATCGTCCATTTTTAGCTTTGAAAAGCCGTAAACGTTATTTGGTGCTTCACATTCGCCGACTCTTTGCGGGCTTTTTGCGTTGCCGTACGTGGCGCCGGAGCTTGCGTATATCATGCGCGTGCCCGTTTTTTCGCAGATATCTAGCAGATCTTTAAAGCTATTTAGATTCGTCCTTACTAGCTCGCCTTGCTCGGTTACCGTGGTATCCGAGATCGCCGCCTCGTGAAAGATAGCTTCGGGAGCGAATTTCTCGATCATGGCTAGCGTTTTAGTGCAGTTTATGTCGCCCTCGTAAATTTCGCCCGAAAAGCCGAGCAAATTTTTAAAATGCCCGAAGCTTTTTAAATTGCCGTTGCTAAATTTCTCGTCGCTTCTAAATTTATCCACGGCGAGCACTTCTACGTCTTTTAAATTTTCGTCAAAATAATGCGCCAAATTTGAGCCGATAAAGCCCGCCGCGCCCGTTATCACGACCCTTTTTATATCTTTCATATTTTTCCTTCTTTTTTTAAAAACTCTAGCGCCTCAGCCACGCTTTTTAGCCGGTCGTCCAGCTTTAAATTTATCCCGACGCCGGCACTCTGCCCCGCCTGCACGTCGCTATCCTTATCGCCTATCATGATTGAGCGCGCAAGGTTGATGTTTAGCTCGTTTGCGGCATTTAGCAGCATGCCTGGCTTTGGTTTACGGCAAAGGCAATCAGCCTCCGGCGCGTGCGGGCAAAAGTAAATTTTTTCTATCTTTACGCCCTCTTTTTCAAACTCGCCCAGCATAAACCCGCAAAGCTCGTCAAACTGCTCTAGCGTGTAGTAGCCTCGCCCGATGCCTGATTGATTCGTCACCACAACTAGCGCGTAGCCAGCCTTGGCAAACTCTCTCAAAGCTGCGAAAATACCATCTTTAAAAACGAAATCCTCGCGCCTATAAACATAGCCCGCATCCTCGTTTATCACGCCGTCGCGATCGAGAAATAGCGCCTTTTGCGGCTGCGTTTTAAGCTTTGTTTTATCCATGGCGAAAATTATACAAAAAAAAGCTAAATTTAAATGAAAATCGCCGCCGGCACCGCAGTATAAACTAATATAAAAAAATAATGTAAAATTTAGCTTTTAAGACTATAATACACCTGCAATTTTATCAAAAAGGATTGAAAATGAAAAAGCTTATCATTGTTTCAGGTGCAGCCGCATTGCTAGCGGGTAGCCTATTTGCCGCTGACGGCGCAACACTTTACAAAAAATGCGCAGCCTGTCACGGACCGAAAGCCGAAAAAGTGTATCTAAACAAAGTTCCTGCACTTAGCACGCTTTCAAAAGAAGAGATCGCCGAGAGCCTAAAAGGCTATAAAGCTGGCACTCTAGATAAATTTAAAAGCGCAGCTATGATGAAACCTATCGCAAAACCTCTTAGCGACGACGACATCGCAGCTCTATCAGAGTACATCCCTACTCTAAAATAACCCTTTTCGGCGGAGTTTTCCGCCGATTTTTCTCTGCTTTTTATTTCGCGCTTCATTTTAGTAACTTTTTTATAAAATTTCTTTTCTTTTAAGCTTTTAGGGCTATAATCTCGTCTAAATTTCTATCAAAAAGGATGAAAGATGAAAATCTATCACATTGCAACCGCCGTTTTGGCGCTAAATTTATCTCTACTTGCGGCCGACGGCGCAGCTATTTACAAAAAATGCTCAGCCTGTCACGGCGAAAAAGCGGACGTAAAATACGCAAACAAAGTGCCTGCGCTAACTAGCATCAGCAAAGAAGACCGCATAAAAGCGCTACAAAGCTACAAAGACGGCTCAAACAACGCCTTTGGTATGGGCAAGGTCATGCATCTACACGCTAAAAACCTAAGCGACGAGGATATGGCGGCTGTTAGCGAGTATATCGATAGCTTGAAATAATACCTGCGATTTTAACATAAAAAATATCGGCGGTCGACGAGATGAACTACGAAGCGACCGCGTCAATCTTGCACATAGACTTTACTCGTTCGCAATACTTAAATCATACTTTGAGCGCGGCGATTTCGAGCAAAATTATTATATACGCCAGCGCCGACTCGCTAAAAACCGGGCTAGCGGCTTCACTTAAAATCACGAGCTTGTAACTATAGGCGGCGAAACTAAATTTGATACTCGTTAGGACTTAGCTCTCCTCGTAAAAGCTTGCCAAAGCGCGCGGCTGCGGCATCTACGGCATCGTCGCCAAACTCGCCGGGCTCAAACCCGCTGCTGATAAACGGCACGGCAAAGTCCATCCCGCAGCAGTTTGCCGCGATCTTAAGCGGCGTTAAAATTTCATCCAAGCTAAAGCCGATCGCGCCCTGTTTAGAGTATTCACTAAGCGGAGTACTGACGCTTAGCGCAAGCTGCAAGACCTTGCCTTTAAGCGCGCCGGAACCCACCAGCTCGTGCGAAAAGACGATGTCGATATAGGCTTTTAGCATAGGCGGCACGTTTAGCCAGTACATCGGGTACAAAAATACGATGCGTTCGGCACTCGCTAGCGCGTCTTGCTCTGAGCTGGCGTCTATGCGTGCGATATCTAGGCCGTAAAGCCCCTCCAAATGGCGCACTTCGACGTCCGCTGCGGCCTTTGCTACCTGAGATAAGGCTTTGTTTATGCGCGAGGCGGCAAGATTTGGGTGCGATAAGATAACTAGCGTTTTCATGTTGTTTCCTTTGTTAAATTTTGCGAAATCATATCGTTAAAAAGCTAAAAATAGATTAAGGAGGCTTGCGAGAGCGAAGCTTTTACAAGCAAGAAAGCAAAAAATTATTAGGACTAAGCCACGTCCGCTCGGTGATTGCAGCGATTTAATTTAAACGGCTCCAAGCCGCCTAAACTCCAAGCAGGCGGCATACCTAACGGGTGCGTCAAGCGGCGATCTTGATTTGATTGCGGGGCATCGCTAGACTGAGTAAATTTGGCCGACAAGAGGCTAAATTTGCCGACAACCCGCTTGCTAGCAAAGGACAACCAATTTTTACTCTGCCAGATTACACTTGCGCACTTTTACTATTTTGCACAGTAAATTTACGGTCCAAATTTGACTTCAAATACTCGTCGCCAAATTTAAAACGCAAATGCCGCCCACGCTCGAAATCAAATTTCGCGGCAAATTTTACGACCCAAAATAACCAAATTTTAGCGGCAAAGACGAGTCAAACAAGTGCGTAAATTCGCCTCACTCTGGCGGCTTATAGCCCTTTTCTTTACGGCGAAGCTCCAGCTCATAGGCGTCGTTTAGCGCATCTTCGTCGTCAAATTTCGTCCCGTCCAAAAACTTTCGCTCGTCGTCAAACTGCCTGGTCTTTAGCCCCCACAGCAGCGCAGCCAGCCCACACGCGCCCAGTAGCGTAGAAACCCCTATCATCATCGCCACGACCGCCCCGCTCATCGCTCGCTCCTAGCCCGCATCGCGTTTAGCACGACCGCAACCGAGCTTAGCGACATCGATAGCGCAGCCACGGCGGGCGCGACGTAGCCGGCCATCGCCAGCGGTATCGTCACGGCGTTATAAACGAGCGAAAAGGCCAAATTTTGCCGCACGATGCAGTAGGTCCTGCGCGCGAGCGCTACGGCAGCCGCGAGCGAGGCGGGGTCGTCTCTCATCAGCACGACGTCGCTTTTTGCGATACTCACGGCTGCTCCGCTGCCCATACACACGGCCACGCTTGATAGCGCAAGCGCGGCGGCGTCGTTTATCCCGTCGCCTACCATCAGCACGTTTCGCCCCTGCTGCGCCAGTCTCTCCACGTAGGCGGCCTTGTCCGTAGGCAGCGCGTTTGCGACCGTTTCGCCCACGCCAAGCCCCTCTGCCACGCGCTTTGCGGCGTATTCGTTATCGCCCGTTAGCATCGCTACGCGCATACCGGCGTTTTTTAGCGCGTCTACGCACTCTTTGGCGCCCTCTTTTAGGCTCTCTTCTAGCTCAAATACCGCCGCGATCTGACCGTCCTCGGCGAAAAAATAACAAGTCCCGCGCGCCGCTTCGCCGTCATAAAGCCCTAGCTCTCGCATAAATTTCTCGCTACCGCCCGCTAGATTTATGCCGTCAAGTTTAGCCTGCGTGCCGCGTGCTGCGATGTTTTCAAAGCCGCTTAACTCTAAAAGTTTTAAATCCCTAAAATTTGCGCGCAGATACTTGCCAACGGCGCGGCTAACTGGATGATCCGAGCCGCTAACCAGCGAAAAAAGCGCGTTTGCGTCAAATTTGCCCGCGTGCGTAAATTTACTCACTTTAAGCCGCCCCGACGTGAGCGTGCCGGTCTTGTCAAACACGGCCGTATCGCACTTAGCTAGACTTTCGATGATGCGAGCTTCTTTAAAAAGTATCCCGCGCCTAAAACCCGCCCCAAGCGCGACGAGCGTGCTAACCGGCGTGGCAAGTCCTAGCGCGCAGGGACACGAGATCACCACGACCGAGATCGCGACGATGAGCGCGGCGGATAGCTCGCCCGTGCGCCAGAACCAAAACGCAAATGTCGCTAGCGCCAGCGCCGTGATAGCGGCCGAAAACCTCGCCGCGATAGCGTCTGCGAGCGCCTGAATACGCGGCTTTTTGGCTGCGGCGGTTTCGAGCAGGTTTATGATACGGGCTAGCACCGACTCGCTAAAGACGGCGCCGACCTTATAAACCAGCGTGCCGTCCACGCACACGGAGCCGCTTTTTATCTCGTTTTCGCCCTCTTTTGCGCTCAGATACGCTGGCGCGCTCTCGCCGCTAAGGCTAGAGAGATCAAAGCTCGCCGCACCGCTTATGACGATGCCGTCTAGCAGCACGCGCTCGCCCGCTCTCACGACTACGAGTTCGCCCACTCGCACCTCCTGCGCGCTTTTTAGGGTTATTTCGTCGCCGTTTTTGACGCTAACGGAGTTTAAATTTAACGAGTTTAGGTTATCGAGCGTATCGGCGGCTTTTTTCTTGCTTAAAATTTCCAGATATTTGCCGATAAATACGAAAGTGATTATCATCGCAACCGAGTCGAAATACGTCTCGCCGCGCCTAGAAAACATCGCGTATATCGAGAAGATATAGGCAGCGAGCGTACCAGTAACGATGAGGCTATCCATGTTTTGCGTTTTGTTTTTTAGCGCGCCCCAAGCACCCCTAAAAAACCCGCTTCCCGTGTAAAAAAGCACCGGCGTAGCGAGGATAAATTCGGCGAAATTTATGATAGAGCGCACGTCGGCGCGCATACCCGTGAAGTAGCCGCCGTACTGCGCGACAGCCAGCCACATGATGTTCATCGTGCAAAATATCCCGACAAGCAGCCTAGCGTAAAATTCGCGCCTCTGCCCCGCGAGTCTTTGCTCCTGTGCCTGCGCGTCGTATGGGTAGGGCTCGTAGCCGACAGAGTGGATGAGGGCGAAAATTTGGGCCAAATTTACCTCGTTTTCGTCCCAGACGATGAGGGCTTTATTGTTAACAGAGTTTATATTTACTTCTAAAATTCCCTTCTGCGCAAATAAAATCTTCTCGTTTAGCCAGACGCAAGCCGAGCAGTGGATGCCCTCGATGATGAGCGAGATTTTACTAAATCCGTTCTCGTTTTTGACATAATTTTGATAAATAGCCGCGAGGTCTTCTTGCGACTTTTGCGCCGCGTTTTTTGCGCCCCGAGCGGGATTTAGCGTAGTTTTGCCAAGCCTTTCGTAAAACTCGCCAAGCCCGCTTGAGTTAAGTATCTCGTAAACTCCCGCGCATCCCTCGCAGCAAAACAGCTCCCCGCCGCGCTCTATCAGCGCCTTGCGCTCAAATTCGCCCCTGCAATGCGCGCACTTAAATTTGCCCATCGGTTACTTTTTTCTTTCGTTTTAAGATTTTAGATTATACGCAAAATTTCTAAAGCCTCGCTTGATTTTGCAGGCTTTGGCGCGGATTTCGCTTGCGTCCGAATTTGACGGTAAAATTTAAAGAGTTTTTGCTAGCACACCAAACTTTGTTTTAAATTTACGCGATAAATTTGCTAAATTTAGTGGTTTTTTTAGTAATTTTCAGCCCAAAACCCGCACCTTTAGAGTGCTAACAAATTTACGGACGATTTTTTTAACGCTCGAAAATTTGAGCTGCGCAAATTTTATGAGTCGCAAGTTTAAATAAAATTTGGCTCGTTAAATTTCAGCCATAAATTTAATTACAAAAAAGTAAATTTAGGCAAATAACCCGTCGAATCAATCCTGCCTGACACACCGGACAAACGCATAACTAGATGGCTCCATTGGGCTACTTTTACCATCATAAAAATTTACAACCCATATTTTTTGCAAATCCTCTTTGGCAGTATACTTGGTAGAACTCCAATAATAATTCATAAAATCAAGCAACCAATCAAGCTTATCTTTATTAGACCCGTGCTTCCTCTTTTTAAACGCCATATTTGCATTAAAATTTATATTCGTCTTATTTGTTATACTTAAAAGCTCAATTCTAGTCGGTAATCTCCAGTTGGCATATCCTCCCAAATTAACTAACTTGCAATATTCTTCCGCTTGTCCGTATGTGCCTTCAAAATCTTGTATTTCATCTTGCCACATCAATTTACCAAGCTTTTTGTCGCTACATATAACTACATTTTTTATATTATCTCTGTAGCAAGTAGGGTTTAGTACCTCACTTGCAGCAAAAAATTCGCAAACAAATAAAGTTAATATAATATATTTTTTCATTACAGTGCTCACTAGTTTTATAATTAATATTGTCTAACGCATCTAACAAAGGCGTAATAAGACATTTCTTGCTCAACATTTTCACCATTATCAAAATTTATAAGCCATGCACGACCAAAGGAGTGTTTATACTTTGTAGAACTCCAATATAGTCCATATAATAACTTTCCATTACCTATTTCTTCATATCCTGTATGATTAAATATGCTATTTACAGCAGGACTATGTCTATCATCATCAGTTATGCTTAAAAGCTCATTTACGGTTGGAAGCCTCCAATCATTATAACCTGCATAGTCAAGCTCGTCACAATATTTAATAGCTTGACTAAGTGAAGCTTTATATATATCTTGATTATCTTGCCATATTAAATTATAAACATCGTCTTTTACAATACCATACTTACTATCTATAAAGCCAGATTCGATACCGATTCTGCCATTTATAATTCTTTGAGTCAATTCTTTAATAATCTTTTTCGGGCGAATTTCATAATAGTTAATAATTATTCCAACTGCCAAAAATACACCACAAAAAAGAACTACAAAAATTTCTTTCATAGAAACACCATTCATCTTAAAATTACCTCACTAAAAAAGTTTACGAACTTCAATTATATCACCTTAAAAATAATTTTCACGCAAACTCCCTATCTATCACGATGAAAATTTTATACCCCGGAAAGCTTAGCGCGACTTTACGCTCGATTTGGGCGCGCAGCCGGCTTAGGTTTTTCTCGGCAAAATCGACCACTACGTCAAACCTCACGCTCTTTTTCTTAGTATCTATAAAAAACGCGTGAAATCCGCGCACGCTGCTAAACTCCGAGAGTAAATTTGCCACACAGGCGCGGCTCTCGTCCTGCCCCAAATTTACGCTATAAACGCCAAAAACCAGATAAATCCTGTAAATTTTATAAATCTTAATCTGAAGCTCGTTTAGCCTCTGCGAAACCTCGCTAAGGGGCAAATGCTCGTCTATTTCGACGTTTACCGAGCCCACGTATCGCTGAGCGCCGTAGTTGTGCAGGATCAGGTCGTATGCGCCGCGCACGATCTCGCAGCGATTTACGGCGGCGTAAATTTCGTCGCTGATCTCTTTTTCGACGCGCTGGCCGATGATTTTATCAAAGGTTTCTTTTATCAAAAGTACGCCGTTTATGATAATAACAAGCGACGCCAGAGCGCCCGCATAGCCGTCTATCTGGATATCGACGAAGTAGGAAAGCGCGGCCGAAACCAAGATCACGCACGATATGATCGCATCACCCAAAGCTTCCTGTCCGACGGCTATAAGCGAGATAGATTTGGTTTGTTTGCCGATCTTTTTATAGTAAAAGCCGAGCGCAAATTTGACGAATATCGCGCAGAACAAAAACGCTAAAAACGGCATCGTAAAGCTGGTGGGCTCAGGTGCAAAGATGTTTTCGATAGAAGTTTTTAGGAACTGAAATCCAAGCATCAGCACGATAACCGAGACTATAAGACCGCCGATATACTCGGTCCTGCCGTAGCCGTAGGGGTGGTCTTCGTCGGGCATCTTGCTAGCTAGTTTTGAGCCAAATATCGTGATAATACTTGAGCCTGCATCGCTAAGGTTATTTACGGCGTCTGATATCAGCGCGACCGAGTTTGAGACCATAGCGATAAAGATTTTCGCTCCAGCTAAGAAAAAATTCGTAACTATGCCGATAAGCGCGGTTTTTATGATCGTTTTTTCGCGCTTGCCGTCTTTAAAATCCATCATTTTGAGATTCCTTTTCATTTTTGGCGAGATTATATCACTTCTTGACATCAAAGCCAAAATTTTATAAAATGCGACTTTCAAAAACTTCTTTTGAAACTTAAATTTATCTACAAAATTATTCCGTAATTTTAAAGAGGACACAATGGAAAATAACGCGACCCAGCCTGCAAATTCCACGCAGGAAAGTCAAAAAACCACGAAAAAACACCAAAACTCGCGCACTCACATCCCTGTCGATGGACACAAAATTGAAGAGCTAAGAACCCTTAGCCTAGAGGAGCTTATCGCTATCGCAAATAGCGTAGGCGTCGAGAATCCGCGCGAATTTCGCAGACAAGATTTGATATTTGAGATCCTAAAAACCCAAACAAAACAAGGCGGATTTATACTTTTCACGGGCATTTTAGAGATCACGAGCGAGGGCTACGGCTTTTTGCGCTCGGTAGACGCAAACCTCAGCGACAGCTCAAACGACGCCTATGTATCAAACTCTCAAATTCGTAAATTTGCCCTGCGCGTGGGCGACATCGTGACGGGTCAAGTACGCGAACCAAAAGATCAGGAAAAATACTACGCCCTGCTAAAAATCGAAGCGCTAAACTATATGCCGCTAATCGAGGCCAAGGAGCGTCCGCTATTTGACAACCTAACCCCACTTTTCCCGACGGAAAAACTCCGCCTAGAATACGACCCGATGAAGCTAACGGGCCGCGTACTCGATCTCTTTACCCCTCTTGGCAAGGGTCAGCGCGGCCTAATCGTCGCTCCACCTAGAAGCGGTAAAACCGAGCTTATGAAAGAGCTAGCCCACGGCATCGCGCGCAACCACCCGGAGTCGCATCTCATGGTCTTGCTCGTAGACGAGCGTCCAGAAGAGGTCACAGACATGCAGCGCTGCGTAAAGGGCGAGGTATTTAGCTCGACGTTTGACCTGCCTGCGATGAACCACGTGCGCGTCGCCGAACTCGTCATCGAAAAGGCAAAACGCCTCGTAGAAATGGGCAAGGACGTCATCATCCTGCTTGATAGCATCACCCGCCTAGCGCGCGCATATAACACGGTAACTCCGCCAAGCGGCAAGGTGCTAACCGGCGGCGTGGACGCAAACGCCCTGCATAAACCTAAGCGCTTTTTCGGCGCGGCGCGAAACATCGAGCATGGCGGTAGCCTCACCATCATCGCTACCGCACTCATAGACACGGGCTCTCGTATGGACGAGGTGATTTTCGAGGAATTTAAAGGTACGGGCAACAGCGAGATCGTACTAGATCGCAACATATCCGACCGCCGAATTTACCCGGCCATCAACGTACTAAAATCAGGCACCAGAAAAGAGGAGCTACTACAAAAACCGGACGAACTGCAAAAGATCTGGGCTATCCGCTCGGCGATCGCGACAATGGACGACGTAGAGGCGCTTAAGTTTTTATACGCCAAGATGCTAAAAACCAAGGATAACAAAGAGTTGCTTTCGATATTAAACGAATAGTGAAGTTGTGTTTTTAGGTAAATTTAACCCTTGCGCGAGTCGTTTCGGCTCGCCGACCTACTTTAAAATACTCTAAATTTTATAAATTTACAAACCGTCGCCGCTTAAATTTATGCCAGCGACGGCTATTTGAACACCAAAATTTAACGCGGCCTTTCAAATTTACCTTTAGCTTTTGCTGTCCGCCGCTTTGCGGGCATGAGCAATCATTAGCGTTTTTTAGCTTTTAGCTTTTTTACCTCGCTTAAAAGCTCTTTGTTTTTAGCGCTCATTGCTTCTTTTTCTGCTTGCAAATCACTGACTTGCTTTTTTAGCTCCTCAATATCCATTTCGTCCTCCACAAGAGTTAAATTTAAGGCACTGCCTTTGATAGAATAGTAACTTAAATTTTAAATGGGGTTGGTTTGGTAAAAATATGGTATAATTACAACAGTGGCAAGCAAAAGGGATGAGTGAAAACGAAATGCCCTAGCGCTCTTAGCAAGCGCATTATCGCCCCGTGCGGTACGTAGTTATTCTGCGGTATCCGTTCGTGTGAGGGTTGGGCGGTCTCACTGCTTGCCTTTTTTAAATTCTCTCATATCAGCATCCCATTTTCTTTTGTTTATGTGAAAAATTACACCATTATTAGGGTAAATGCCGATGTCAATCATTTTCTTTTTCTTATCATCTATCGACTTTGCTATTATGAAACCGCCACTACGACGCGTTGCGGGCTTGATAATATCGGGCGCGCTAAAAACATCTTTTATTATATTTACAATATCCGCTTTACCGTCAAACATTTCAGGGTGCTTATTAAATAGATATTCCAAGCTACCTCGTATTTTGTCCGTCTTAAGCCCTATTCGACTCTTAATGCCTTTTGGTATATCAAAATGCTTAATATTTTCCTTTGAATATTCCCAAATCTTCTTTTTCTTGGCAAGTTCGCCCAAATCCAACACTCGCCCCTGCTGCGTTATCAAATCCCGCATAGTGATCTTGCCTTGCATAAATAGCTCGGCTCTGCCTTTGCCTAGCGTCTTTTCTATCGTTTCGGGGCTTTGAGTTTTTAGCCAGTCGTTAAACGTCATATCCTGCGGCACGTAGCCGTTCATACTTGACCTAGTGCGACCGCTTGCTTCGTCCATTCCCTCGATGCCTAGCTCGTCCCAGCTTTTAGTTACGGGTATTATGGTGCTACGACAATTAAAATGAGTATTTACGCGCGGTTTGCGAAACGGGAAATTATGCCCGATGGGTTTGTAATCTTTATCCCAGATTAGGCCATCGTAGGCTCTGCATAGTTCTGACGTGCGAGTATCTAGCGTGGCTTGGTATTTGTAACATTTTATGACGTCGTCGTTTGCTTCAAAAAAGGCTTGGCGAATTTCGCTTACTATCGCGCCCGCTCCGGTTAGAGCGATAGCGGTAGCGTCGCGTTTATTTTTTTCTAAAACCTGCGCTATCCTTTGGGCTAACATCGGCGTAGTCTCGCCCAAACTCACGCCTATCTTTAGCTCGCGCTCTAGTCTCTTTTTCTGATCGGCGTTTAGCCCGTTGTTCCACGCTCTGACGGTCGCGCCACAATAAAGGCAATAAAACTTGCCCACGAATTTAGAGCTAAATCAAACGCCTTAAATTTCTAAAACTTCAGGCTCTCCAAACAGCCGCTTGGCTTCTTTTAAAACCGCTTGATTTTTTGCGGCTTTAGGATCGGTTTGGGTTTTTGCAGCCAAATTTGACGTATGAGTTTGGGCGTTCAAATTTGCCTCGCTTAAGGACGAGTCGTCAAAATTTTCTTCGCTTTGAAACTCGTCGCCGCTTAAATTTGACATATCTAAATCTTGTCTTACGTCGGCGTTTGCAGGCTCGCTTGCGTCTTGCTCAAAAAGGCCGTAGCCATAGTCCGCCGCTTCGCTAAACATCTCGCTCACATCATCAGGATCAAAGGGTGGCTCGCCAAATGTAGCCGTCTGCGGCGCGTGGTTTTGGTTAAATTTAGCTGTGGCGCTACTTGATTTTTGCTCCGTTTTTGCGGCGTTTTGACTCTCGAGTTGCCTTAGTTCATCATCTAAAAACGCCAGATCCGCCCTGGCTGCGATTCCGTCGTCGGTCTTAAATTTTAGTGAATACGCCTCATGAAAATCGTGCGTATCGTCGCGCATACTCTCAAAATCAGGCGCAAATTTAGGCTCGGCCGGTTGATTTAAATCCGTCTGCGAGTTTTGCGTGAAATTTGACTCGTTTTCGTTTAAATTTAAGGATGCGGTTTCGTCGCGGGGCGAGTCGCTATTGGTCTGCGCGCTAGGCGCCGAGTCGTTAGCCGTTTGAAAAGTACCCACCTGCGTTTGCGGCGTCAAATTTTGTGTTTGCTCACCCTGCTCGCTGCTTTCAAATTTGGCGTCTAAATTTTGCTCCGAGGGCGTAGCCGTCCTCTCCTCACTACCGTCCGAAAATAAATTCCCCGTCAAATTTGAGAGCTCTTGCGCTTGGTCGTTTTGGCTTAAATTTTCCGGCGCGACGTCCGAGTCAAATTTGGAGCCAGCCTGGTTTGGCGCCACCTCATTGCTCTCAGATTTTGCCGCACCACCGCGCTCGTCATCCAAATTTGCCGAGCCCTTTTGCTCTTGCGCCCCTACTTCGGGGCTTTGCTTGGGAGTTATCTTTATCTTTGCGCTCTCGCCAAAAAGACTTCGCAAGATCTGCAAAATCACCTTCGAACCCTCGCGAAGCCGCTTCTGATCCTCGCCCGCCGCGCTTGAAGCCAGACTCATACAGCCGTCCGAAAACTCCAAAAACTCTATGCAGTTTTTAAAACACTCGCCAAGATCAAAGCTGCGGTCGTAAATTTTGACCAAAAACGCCTCGTAAGCGGGATTTGGGGTTTTCGCGGCGCTGGTTTGGTCGCCCGGCTCCTGCGGCGTCTTGGCATTTAAATTTGCCGAGCCGGCTAGAGTCTGAGCGCTCAAATTTCGCCCCTGAGCCGCGCCGTTTTGCACAGCAGACTTAACCGCGTTTGACGCCGCGCGGGAGCCGCCAAAATCAGCTGTGCGCGCCTGCGAATCCGTAAATTTTTCCCTCGCGTCCACGGCTATCATCTCGTCGATCGATTTTAGATTTATCGCCTCGATCATCATAAAAAGCATCACTCCAAGCACGAATCCGCCGTCGCTGCTGACGCTTAGCATCGAGCGCGCCTGCGAGAGGATCCTAAAAAATCTCTCGTACAAAAGTAGCGAGTATTTCGGACTTTGCGCGAGGAAATTCGCCTTGAGATTGGCCGTTATCTCATCTATCACCATCTCGGCGTCATAGCTCTCCAGCTGCGCTATCGCCGCGCTCACGGCAGGTTTATCGCCGCTCATAACAAGCGCCAAGATCTCCTCTATGCGCTGCGGATCAAGTAGGCCAAGCATCTGCGCGACGGCACTTTGCGTGAGCTCGCCCTTGGCGTAGATGATGGCCTGATCTAGCAGCGTGAGAGTATCGCGCAGCGAGCCTGCGCCGCTACGAGCGAGGATCTCGAGGGCCTCTTTTTCGTGCGGGACGTTTTCGCGGTTTAGGATAAAATCAAGGTGCGCGACGACGTCCGGGCGCGAGATCTGACGAAATCTAAAATGCTGTGTACGCGATAGCACCGTGGCGGGGAGCTTGAGCGGATCGGTCGTGGCTAGGATAAATTTGACGTAGGGCGGCGGCTCCTCGAGCGTCTTTAGTAGCGCGTTAAACGCGGGCGTGGAGAGCATATGCACCTCGTCGATGATAAAAATCTTAAAGCGCGCGATCGCAGGAGCGTACTTGGTCTGCTCGATGAGCCCCTTTATATCGTCGATACCGCGGTGGCTAGCCGCGTCCATCTCGATGATGTCGATGTGTCGGCCTTCGTTTGCGGCGATACAGTTGGCACACTGCTCGCAGGGCTGGCTGGTCGGGCCGTGATCGCAAACAAGCGCCTTTGAAAATATCCTAGCGCTCGAGGTCTTGCCGCTGCCGCGAAGTCCCGAAAAAAGGTAGGCGTGGGTTAGGCGGTTCTCGTCCAGAGCGTGCGTGAGGCTGGTGCTGACGGCCTCCTGGCCTACGAGCTCGCTAAAATTTCGCGGTCTATATCTAAGCGCTAATGCTTGCAACACGGATTTTTCCTTAAATTTAAGATGTGATATTCTACTTTTTTTTGGATAAAAATTTAATATATTACGGCTCGGCGCATCGCGGGACGGGATAAATTTCGGCGAGGAAATTTGCCTACAAGCACGAATTTATCGTGTGCGGGCGCTAGACGAGCAAGAGCGAAAATCGGGCCAGCATATTTGACGCTTCCGCCTTTTTACTATCGCTGGACGGCGACAAATTTGAAGCCAAATTGCACTGCCCAAATTCCGCCAAATTTAGCTGCGAAGATTTTGGCAATTTCGCGAATTTTGCTATAATCGCGCGGAAATGAAATTCAAAAAAGGAAGAAAATGAGAAAAGTTATATTATGCGCGGTTGTTTTGGTATTTGGATTATTAGCTGCTGGTTGCGAGAGGAACGACTATCAGCACCCGATGTACCGCTCTACTAAAAATAAATAACCTAAAATTTGGCGGTTTATCCGCCGCCTTAATCTTAAATTTATCTCATTGACGTTTTATAAATTTTCACATCTTTACTATCTTTTTTTATTTTATAAGGTATAGATTCGGATAAAATTTACTGTATAAAAATAGTAAGCAAAAGCGGCAAATTTTAGCAAACGAAACAGGTCAAATTTGACCCAGACGCTGCGCCTCAAATTTACCGCTCTAAACAAATGCGACCAAAGGGCTCAAATCGGCTACAGATCGCCAAACAGCGCTTTTAGATCCTTCGCGTTTTCGTCTTTGCTCTCACCTCTAGCGCCTAGCTCGTTTAGCTCGATCTCGTGACCCGTTAGCATGCTAGCTAGCCTGATATTTATGCCGCTTTTGCCGATAGCTTTGCTCTTTTGCTCGGTTACTAGGCTCACGACGGCCTTGTTGTCCTCGCCGATTTTTACGGAGCTGATGATCGCCGGCGCCATCGCACGAGTGATGAGGATCGCAGGCTCGGCCGAATACTCGATCGCGTCGATATTTTCGCCGTTTAGCTCCTTTGTGACGGCGTTTATGCGCACGCCTTTGGTGCCCACTGTCGCGCCCACGGGATCAACGTTAGGCGAAGTTGCCACGAGGGCTACTTTAGCGCGTTCGCCCGGGATTCTAGCGCTAGCGGCGATCAGTACGAGGCCGTCTTTGATCTCGGGCACTTCGGCTTTTAGTAGGGCTTCTAGGAATTTTGGCGACGTGCGGCTTAGCTCGACCTTGATACCCATGGATTTATCGATATAGACGCTTTTTATGACGGCTTTTACGACGTCACCCGGTTTAAATTTCTCGCCTTTTATGCGGTTTTTGCGCGGCATCACGGCTCGCAGCTCGTCTATCTCGATGAATGTATTTTCATCGCTATCCACGCGCGTGACAGAGCCGAAAACCATGTGCCCTACCATGTCTTGATACTTTTGGAATATTTTTTCCTCCATCAGACGCTGGATGTGATACTCAAGCTCCTTGTGAAGCGTTTGTGCAGCGGTGCGGCCTAGGTTGTCGGTAGATAGCTCATAGGTTAGCTCATCACCGATCTCTACGCCAGAGTCCACTTTTTTGGCTTCGCTTATGCTTAAAAAGTGCTCGTTGTCCTCAGCCAAGCGCTCGTCGCCGTCTTCTACGACGGTGATTTTTTGATATAGATGAAGGGTCTTGGTCGCATTATCTATAACCGCGTCGTATTCGTAGTTTTCGCCGTAAATTTTCTTTGCGGTATTGATAATAGCTCTTATGACGCGCTCTTTTACGTCCTCGATTTCGAGCCCTTTTTCATTTGCGATAGATTCTATGATATCCGCTATTTTTTCCATATTATTTTTGCTCCGTTATTTAAATTTGGGGGAATTTTTGAGTTAGAGGGGTATTATACAAGCTTTATACTTTTAAGAAGTTTAATGCGTTTTTTATGATGAATTTGCTATATTCACAGATTAAATTAAAGATTTCAAAGGATTAAAAATGGAGCTAAAACTCGCTAGAACGCAACTTGACGCCAAACCAAAAACGATCTCTCTTGAAAAAATCGAAGCGGCATTTGCAAAAGATCCGCAACAAATTTTCTATTTCGACAGAGAAAACAGCCACAAACAACTCATCGCTTTGGTTGAATTTTTTGAGGAAAAAGGCCTTAGCGTCTATCACCGCACCGTAAAATACGGTCTCGACGAAAACGACTACATGTACGAGGTGCACATCCTTTGAGCGCAGCGCAAAAAAAGCTCTTTATCCAGACTTTAGGCTGCGCGATGAACGTCCGCGACAGCGAGCACATCATCGCCGAACTCAAACAAAAAGAGGACTACGAGCTCACTCAGGACATCTCCGAAGCCGACCTTATCCTCATCAACACCTGCTCGGTGCGCGAAAAGCCCGTGCATAAGCTTTTTAGCGAGGTTGGCGGTTTTGAAAAAGTAAAAAAAGCGGGCGCCAAAATAGGCGTTTGCGGTTGCACGGCAAGCCATTTGGGAAGTGAAATTTTTAAACGAGCGCCTTACGTGGATTTCATACTCGGTGCGAGAAACGTCAGTAAAATTTCAGCCGCCGTTAAGACGCCTAAATTTATCAGCACCGACATAAATCACGACGAGAGCGAGTATGCATTCGGCGAATTTCGCGGCTCGCCGTATAAAAGCTACATAAATATCTCGATCGGCTGCGATAAAAAATGCACCTACTGCATCGTTCCGCACACCAGAGGCGACGAGATCTCGATCCCTGCAAATTTGATCCTACGCGAAGTAAAAAAAGCCGCCGAGGGCGGAGCGAAGGAAATTTTCTTGCTCGGGCAAAACGTAAACAACTACGGCAAGAGATTTTCAGGCACGCACGAGAAGATAGATTTTAGCGACTTGCTAGTAAAAATCAGCGAGATAGAGGGCGTCGAGCGCATACGATTTACCAGCCCGCATCCGCTCCATATGGACGATAAATTTTTAGAAATCTTTAGTCAAAATCCCAAAATTTGCAAATCCATGCACATGCCGCTTCAAAGCGGAAGCACCAAAGTCCTACGCGAGATGAAGCGCGGTTATACCAAAGAGTGGTTTTTAGACAGAGCCGGCAGGCTGCGCGCGATGTGCCCTGAGGTTAGCATTTCAACCGACATTATCGTGGCGTTTCCCAGCGAAACGGACGAGGAGTTTGAGGATACGATGGACGTGCTAGAAAAGGTGCGCTTCGAGCAAATTTTTAGCTTTAAGTATTCGCCTCGCCCGATGACTAAGGCGGCGGAATTTACCAATCAAATCCCCGAGGCCGTCGCAAGCGCTCGTCTAACCCGCCTACAAAGCCGCCACAACGAGATTTTAGACGAAATCGTCGCGGCGCAAAAAGGCAAAATTTTCGACGTATATTTTGAGGAGCTTCGCGCAAACGGCGGCGTCGCCGGCAGGAGCTTTAATAACTTCCTAGTTCAAGTCGCAGGCAGCGAAGAGCTGCTAGGCAAGACGCTAAAAGTGCGCGTGAACGACCCAAAGAGAATGGTGCTTTACGGTGAGCTTGTGGGCTAAATTTAAACGAAGCGTTTTTATAAATTTAGCCCCGCGCATTATCTATTTTTTTATTTGGATTATATTTTTAACCTGCAAAAAAAGCTTTTCTAAGACAAATTTGACGAACGAGCCCTGCGTCGTGCTATTTTGGCACGGCAGGCTTGCACTGATGAGCTTTGCCTACGTGCACTGGTGGGAAAACGGCCAAAATCCGCAAAGACGTGCCAAAGTCATAATAAGCGATCACAAAGACGGCGAGATCATCGCGCGCGTGATTTCGTTTTTCGGTATCGGTGCGATCAGGGGCAGTAGCTCAAAAGGCGCAGTGAAGGCCCTCGCGCAAAGCTTTAGAGAGCTAAAAAGCGGCACCGACGTCATCATCACCCCGGACGGCCCGCGCGGCCCCTATCACAGCGTCGCCGACGGAGCCGTCGTCATCGCGCAAAAGCAAAATGCGCAAATACAAATTTTAAACTACGAAGCGAGTAAATTTTGGCAGCTAAAAAGCTGGGATAAGATGATAATCCCAAAGCCGTTTAGCGAGATTTCTTATACACTCTCGCCCCCTTTTAGCGTGACAGGCATGGAGCTAGAAGTCGCAAGAGAGCAGATAAAAAAGGAGATGGAAAAATGAGCTCAAAGACCGTTATTTTAATTATCGGAGCACTTTTGGCGGCTATTTTTGTCTCATTTGTTACGCTTAGTCCGTCTTACAAAAACGCACTTGGAGCCAAATTTTACTACGAAATGGGTGATTACGAAACCGCCTATAAGCTCTCAAAATCAGCATACCATAAAGATATCTACAACAAACTCGCTCACACCGTGATGGTGCAAAGCGAGATCTCGCAAAAATACGCCCTCTACATCGCTCGCTCAAACGGCTACCTAGAAAATATCCAAAAAATCAGCAAATCAGGCAAAGTAAGCAAAGTAAATTTAGACAAAATTCGCATGATGTGCGACATCGCCGTGAGCGACTATGCAGAGCTTAAGCCGTCAAATTTGACCGATTCAGACCTACAAGAAGAAGCAAAACGAATAAAAGATAAATTTTTAACCCTACAAAAAGAACTGTTTTAACTCTATTTTATGGCTTTTTGGGTATGATAACGCATCGTAATTTTTAGGAGAAATCTTTGCTGATACGTCGTTTTTTTAGCGTCTTATATCTTAGCGCCGTTATCCAGTCTAAAAAGTGCATATTTTACGGCGAAGCATACAAGGGTACAACTCTGATCAAAACGATAAAAAATGAATTTGACCTAGAAGAGTCCAGCAAAATCTCAGACAGAATAAAAGAGTATCTAAAAAATCTACAAAAAGAGTATAAATGGGTTTATCTCTCGCTGTTTTTTGACGCGCTCGAACAAGGCGCATTTGAGGCAAAAAATGCCGAAAATCTCGAAAAATTAGGCATAAAGACAAAAGAGATAACCTGCATAAATCCTGCTAAAAATTGGCTGATCTATGCAAAACTTTCAGACGTTAAAGCCGCCGAGAGTAAATTTGGCGATACGGACATAGACGTACTTTATTCGCCCATAGTACTTATGCAAAAAGAGATCGAAAAACAAAAATTATCTACGGCAAAGACGCTTTTTATTTATGCCTGCAAAGAAATTTTCGCCATCTGCATTACATCGGGTAACGGCGCAAAATACGCCACGGTTTGTAAGCTAGATGAGGACGACGGCGACGAGAACGTCGAATTTGATAAAGAAAACAGCGACGAGATAGATGATTTTATCACAAATGTAGACGAAAGCTTTAACAACATGGACGGTCTAGAAAATTTAGACGACATGTTAAAGACCGGCGATAGCCAAGAGGAGTTTGCCGACCTAGACTACGATATAAATATGCCAGAATCCACCGATGTAACCGCTTCGGTATCGATATTTGGACGCGATATGAGTATGTACCGGTATATATCGCTGGCGCTTAAAGAATTTTATTCAAATCCGCTTTATGAGGGCGATTTTATCGAAAACGTCGTGATATTTGACGCTACGGAGAGGACGAGCGCTACGTTTTTACACTATCTAGAAAACGAACTCTTAGTAAAGACCGCCGTTTATCCCGTCGATACGCTAAAAACGATGACCGAGCTAATGAAAAAAGAGTTGGAAAATGACTAGTTATAGCTTTATAAAACCTCAGAGAAAACCGATTTTTAACCTTTTTAGCAAAATTTGGCTGTTTTTTATCGTTACGATAGTATTGCTTTTTGCTGCGGCAAATTTCTTTGTTGAGTTTAAAAGCAAATCGCTACGAAACGAAACGCAAATTTCAAAACAAAAACAAGAGCAGACGCAAGAGCAAATCAAGCAAGCCGACGAGCTCACAGCGCTTTTAAAGCAAAGAAGAGATAGCGCAAACGAGATAGCGGCCTCAAATGCCGTCTTAAAACAAAGCCTGCGTAATCTACTCGATCTTGTCCCCTCAAGCATCACGCTACACGAGATCACGATGGATAAAAGCTCGCTTATCGTAAAGGGCACTACGCCTAGCCGAGATATTTACAATATGTTACTCGCCACGCCGCTAAAGTCGATTTTTAACACGTCAAATACCTCTTTTTATCAGTTAGATAACGGCTGGCTAAATTTCATCAGCACAAATAAAACCGACAGCTTAGAGGGTAAAAATGAGTAAAGATAGAAGCCTACAAAATATCGACGTTACCAAACTACTCATCTATATTCTCATTTTTATAGTCGCTTGCCTTGTGATGATATTTGGCTTTTTAGTACCGAGTATCAAAGAATACAAGCAGGTCAAATACGAAAGTCGCATGCAAATCGCCGCAAGTGCGCAAACGCAAAGGCTCTACGAAGCCAAATCAAAAGCCCTAAACGAGATAAAGCAAAACGATAAGGCCGTGTTAGACGCTCTTGAAAACAAATTTGACGTAGAGAATTTTACTCAATTTGCCTCAAAGTACTTTATGAACGTAAATCTAAGCGAGCCAAAAGAGGCCGCAAAAAACGGTGAGATCTCGGTCTATGAGCTAACGGTAACTGGCTCTATGAAAACGCCTGCTAAATTTTACGAGTTTATGGACGCGCTACAAAGCTACGAAAATATCGTCAAAATCGACTTTCCGATCAAAATGCGCAAGGATGCTGAGAAGATCGACACGACCTTTGGCGTCAAAATTTACAGCTTAAGATAAATCAAAGTTTTTAATCTCCGCTTTTTGTATAATCCTTAAAATTTAAGTTAAGGACACAAAATGATAAAATTTAACAACGCCGCCGTTGCCTTGGCGACTGCGATTTTAAGGGACTATCTTAACGGAATGGCAAATTTTTTCGCCTCTAGAAAAGCTGCAAAATCGGAGCTAACGAAACTCACGCCGGCCGATTTTAGAAACGTGCGCGCAAATTTGCTAAATCTAGGCTTTAAGAGCGAGTTTATCGACGAAAACGCCGCCGAGCTATCAGAAATCCTGCGCGGTATCCTAACAGCCGAGCGCCCCAAGCTGCCAAAAGACCACCCCATCGCCACCTACATCGACGAAAACGATGCCGCACGCGAACTAATCGCAAAGGCAAAAGAGCTGCTAAAAAAGAAATTTATCAAAAAT
This sequence comes from Campylobacter showae, assembly GCF_004803815.1. Classification (NCBI taxonomy): domain Bacteria; kingdom Pseudomonadati; phylum Campylobacterota; class Epsilonproteobacteria; order Campylobacterales; family Campylobacteraceae; genus Campylobacter; species Campylobacter showae. The sequence continues at coordinate 1,605,180 of NZ_CP012544.1, forward strand.
GAATGGCTTGAAATTTACGACAAACTTGGCGGCTTTAACAGGACGCACTTTGCCAGAAAGCAGCACCAACTCTACTCGATGCTCGAAAACAAGGGATTTGACCGCCCGTCGCGCTTCATGTGGAGCTTTGATAACAAGGTCCGCGACGGTATCGCCGCAGCGCGCGAGCTGCTAGATGGCGGCAAGACTGATGAGTTTATCGCGGCTCAGCACGAGATCTACGAAAATCTACTCGATCTGCTCGCACGCGAGGAGGCGGTGCTCTATCCGACGTCGCTGGAGATGATCAGCGAGGAGGAGTTTCGCGCGATGAGACACGGCGATGATGAGATCGGATATTTTCTCATCGAAAGGCCGAGCGAATTTTATCCGTTAAATTTAGACTCCGGCGGCGGCTCGAAGTCAAATTTAAAAGACGAAAATTTGCAAAGCGAGTCAAATTTAAGCGCGGCAAATTTACAAAACAGCAACTTAAACGAAGCGGTTTTAAATCCGAATTTCCTAAAAGAGCTGTCAAATTTGATGAGTAAATACGGACTAAATCCAAACGCAAACCACGATAAAAACGCTGTTTTTGACGTAGCCACGGGCAAGCTCACGCTAGAGCAAATCAACCTCATTTATAGACACATGCCAGTCGACCTCTCCTTCGTCGATGAAAACGAGATCGTGAAATTTTACACCGACACGAAGCACCGCGTATTTCCGCGAAGTGCGGGCGTCATCGGGCGCGACGTGAAGAACTGCCATCCGCGCGAGAGCGTAGCTAGCGTGCTGGAGATCATCGACGCCTTTCGCAAAGGCGAGCGCGACAAGATCGACTTTTGGCTGGAGCTTCACGGCAAATTTATCTACATCTACTACGTGGCCGTGCGCGATGAAAATGGCGTATTTAAGGGGGTGCTAGAGATGATGCAAGACGTCACACGCATCCGCAGCCTAGAGGGCAAACGCACGCTAGTGACGTGGGACGATCTAAAGAAAAAATACGGGGAGTGATGATACCTGCTTGCAAAATTTGATTAATACCGCTCGGCCATTATCGCCGAATTCTAATTTCGGGCGTAAATTTATCGAAGATTTGGGGCGCTTGCCTTTTCGTGTATTTACGCCTACGCCTTTTGCACGATAATTCAAGCTATGTTTGCGGATACGCGATATTTTCGTAAGCAGTATTTAAGGATATTAGCGCGACATATTTAGTACCAAACCGAGTTTTAAGCCGCCTTTTTAATATAAAGCAGCGATATCTCATTTCGTAGGATGCTTAGCCGGCTCGTCTAGCGCCGTTAAATCTAAAGCCACCGCAAAGAAAGCGTTAGCGTATTTCTAAATTTTAACTATCTTTTATCGCAGGCTCTCACCCAAAACGTAGACGTCTAAAAAAGCTCCTCAAATAGCGCAAGATTCGCGCCCGAAGCAAACAAAAATCCGCGGTTTATCGGCGGGATGGCGAGCCGTCTGCATGCTTCTTTAAATTTCTTTTCCATAGCCGCTTTGATATATGGCGTTACAAGTATAAAATTTACGCTCGCGCCCACGGCTACCTTGCCGCCTAGCACGCAGTCAGCGCCGCTTTCTAGGCAGCGAGCGCATTCGTTTCGCTGTGCGGCGCTTAGCACAAACCCTAGCCGCTTGCATGCCTGATCGACGCCGCGAAGCTCGTTTGCACCGCGTTTTACGAGATAAATTTTAGGTGCGGGATTAGAAATTTCGGGAGTTAAATTTAACGCATCGGTCGCCAAAAACTTAAAGCTTTTTTTCACGCCGCCAAAGTACTCGTTTAAAAATGGCTCGCTAAATTTCGCGCGAACAAATCCGCGTTTAAACTGGTCCGTTAAATTTGTCTCATCGGTGAAGTATTTTAGGTTTCGCTCACGCAAAAACCGCTCCAGCTCGCACTTTCGCACGCCTAAAAGCGGTCGAGCGATCACGTAGTCCTCGCGAGTTTCTAGCTCTTGCATGCCTAGCAGCTCGCTAAGTCCTGCGCCGCGCCCAAGTTGCATCAAAAACCACTCGAATTTATCGTCAAACTGATGCGCTAAGATCAAATTTTCATATCCCTGCTCGCGGCAAATTTGGCCAAAAAACTCGTATCTAGCCGCGCGCGCCTCGTGTTCGAAATTTGACTCGCCAAGACGCACGCTTTTTACGTAGATTTGTTTGTTAAATTTAGCCGCCAGATCTCGTGCCGAGGCGACCTCGTCCTTGCTCTGCGCTCGGACATTATAATCCACGATCGCAAGGTCAAATTTCACGCCCGCCTCGTCTAAAAGGTAAAAAAGCGCCGTGCTATCGACGCCGTGCGAAAAGGCAAGCAGATTTCGCCCCGATTTTAGCTTATGTAAAACGGGCGCGCTTAGCATTTTAGGCCTTTGCCGTGATCTTACCCAGTGCCTGAGCACCCGCTACCTGCGTGATCTCGCACCAGTAGCGACCGCCGGTTTCTAGCTGCTCCACGTCGCTTTCGTTGATTAAAATTTCGCCGTCGATATCCTTGTCCCAGAGCGCTTTTTTTGCGGCGTAAAACATCTCTCCCTCGCTGCTTTCGCCCTCAAGCGAGACGATAAATTTTTGCCCCAGCTCCCGCGCGAAGCTCGCCTCGATCGCGGCGCGAGTGATCTTTTCGATCTTGCTTAGGCGCTTTGAGATTATTTTGGCGGGCAACTGCTCCATCTCGTACGAGAGCGTGTCCTCCTCTTTCGAATAAGCAAACGCCGAAACGCGGTCAAATTTAAACTCCTGCAAAAACGCGCAAAGCTCGTCAAATTCGGCTTCACTCTCGCCCGGATGTCCGACGATGACGCCAGTTCGTAAAAACGCACCTGGTGCCTTTTTCATCAAATTTAAAAGCTCTTTGATTCGCACCGCGCCGCTTCCGCGCCTCATGATTTTTAGCATTTTCTCGCTTGAGTGCTGGATCGGCATATCAAAGTAGTTTACAAATACCCGCGAGGCGATGATGCGCTCAATTAGCGCGTTTGAGGTCGTGCTCGGATAGAGATAGAGTATGCGCGCGGTTTTGACGCCCTCGATCTTTTCGACCGCGTCGATGAGAGAGATGAGCCCGTCGCTAACCGCGTGATCGCGCATATACGAGCTGCTATCCTGCGAGAGGAAGCTAAAGTCGTAGTAGCCCTTTTTTACGAGCTTTTGCACCTCGTCTACGATGTTTTCGAGCGCGCGGGATTTTAGCTTACCTTTAAAGGTCGGGATCGCGCAGAAGCTGCATTTTTGATTACAGCCTTCTGAAATTTTGATGTAGGCGTGGTAGTTTGAGCCCGTTATCACGCGCTCTTCGCTTGCTTGTAGGTAGGTGTCAGGGCTAAATAAATTTTGCTTTTTTAGGATGATTTCATCGATCTTGTCGTAGTCTCCGACGCCGGTAAATAGATCAACCTCGGGCAGCTCCTTCATCAGCTCCTCGCGGTATCGCTGCATGAGACAGCCGGTGACTACGAGCAAAGAGCCTTTTTTACGAGCTTCGTGCATATCAAGGATCGCGCGGATACTCTCCTCTTTGGCCGAGTTTATAAAGCCGCAGGTATTTACGATGATGACGTCGGCGCTAGCGACGTCGGACGTGATCTCGTAGTTTGAGAGGCGTCCGAGCATGATTTCAGAATCCACCAGATTTTTGTTACAGCCTAAGGATACTAAGTGAAGCTTGCCCATCTTATACCCACAGATTGTCGATCAGACGCGTTTTGCCAACGTACGCGGCGACTAGGATGATGGTGTTGTCCGGTTCTATTAGCGAGATTTCGTTTAAATTTCTATCCGCGATCGCGACGTAGTCGACGTTTAGCGGCTCTAGGGTTTGTAGCATCTCGCCTTTTATCGTTTGTGCGTTTAGTTCGCCGGCTGCGATCAAATTTGAGGCTTTTTTAAGCGAATGCGAAAGCTTAAGCGCTTCAAGCTTTTGCCCTTCGTCTAGGTAGGCGTTTCGCGAGCTAAGCGCCAGTCCGTCGCGCGCGCGAACGATCTCGCAAGGCACGATCTCTAAATTTAAAAAACAGGTCTTGACGAAATTACGCACGATGAGTAGCTGCTGCGCGTCCTTTTTGCCCATATAGACGCGCTTTGCGTTTGTTAGATTAAAGAGCTTGTTTAGCACGCGAAGTACGCCGTCAAAGTGTCCGGGGCGAGTCTTGCCCTCGAGTACGCTTGCTAAATTTTCAGGCGCACTGATTAGTGGCTCGGTATCAAAATATAGCTCCCTAGCCTCAGGCGCAAACATCGCATGCACGCCCAGCTCCTCGCAAATTTTAGCGTCGTTTTGTTCGTTTTTTGGATAGCTCTCAAAGTCCTCGCCTGCTAAAAACTGCACCGGGTTTACAAAAGTCGAAACGATCGCGGTTTTGTTTTCCGCTACGCACTTTTCTATGAGGCTAGCGTGTCCGTCGTGAAGTGCGCCCATTGTGGGTACGAAGCCGATATCTTCGGGATTTGCCGCGACGAAATCTCGCAGCTGTTCTGCTGTTCTTAAAATTTGCATTTTCTCTTCTTTATGTTTAATTTTAACGCGCGATTATATCAAATTTTATCTTTACTCTTACAAATATGTTATAATCACGCCAAAAAGCACAAAAAAGGTCTTAAATTTTGGATAATTACGAATACACAGAACTCCTAAAAACCCTAAACACAAAAGTAGAAAATATCGCTGGCGTCGTAAAGCCTGAGAGTATCAAAGCTCGCCTAAAAGAGATCGAAGAGATGGAAAACGATCAAAATTTCTGGCAAGATATCGCAAAAGCGGGCGCCATCGGCAAGGAAAAAACTAAAATTTCAAACATCTTAAATAACTTCCTAAACGCTAAAAGCGCCGTAGACGATGCAAAGGAGCTATATGAGCTGGCAAACTCTGAAAACGACGAAGAGACGATAAATTCGCTCTTTGCCGAGGCGGACGAGCTAGAGGACAAGATCGTAAATTTAGAGATTTCTATGCTGCTTAGCGGCGAGGACGACGGCAAAAACGCCATCGTCACCATCCATCCGGGCGCTGGCGGCACTGAGAGTAACGACTGGGCGAGTATGCTATACCGCATGTATCTGCGCTTTTGCGAGCGCGAGGGCTTTAAGGTCGAGACTCTGGACTTCCAAGAGGGCGAAGAAGCGGGGTTAAAAGACGTGAGCTTTATCGTTAAAGGCGTAAACGCTTACGGCTATCTAAAGGCTGAAAACGGTATCCACCGCCTCGTGCGAACCAGCCCGTTTGATAGCGCCGGACGCCGCCATACGAGCTTTACTAGCGTGATGGTAAGCCCCGAGATCGACGACGACATCGAGATAGAAATCGACGAAAAAGATCTAAAAATCGACACCTACCGCGCGGGCGGAGCAGGCGGTCAGCACGTAAACAAAACCGAGTCTGCCGTACGCATCACTCACGCGCCTACTGGCATCGTCGTGCAGTGTCAAAACGACCGCAGCCAGCACAAAAACAAAGCCACAGCGATGAAAATGCTAAAATCGCGCCTTTACGAACTAGAGCTAATGAAACAGCAAGAAGCCGCCGGCAGTATCGAAAAAAGCGAGATCGGCTGGGGGCATCAAATCCGCTCCTACGTGCTTTTCCCGTATCAGCAGGTTAAAGACAACCGCAGCGGCGAGGCGTATAGCCAAACCGACGCGATACTAGACGGCGACATAAAAAAGCTCATCGAGGGCGTTTTGGTAAGTCAAAAAAGCATAAACTAGAAAGGAAAAATATGGAAATTTCAGCTCTTTTAAACCAGCTAGGCTACAACGAAAACGACGCGACCACCGCGCAAGTTAAGCGCATACTAAACAACTGCGACGGGTTAAATTTAAGCAGCATAATCACGCTAAACGATCACCTAAAGCCGCTTGGTAGCTTCGTCGCGATGAGCGGTAGCGAGGATGTGTTTAAGATAAAAAACGCGGGCAAAACGTCTGACGCGCAAAGCGACGCGCTAAACGTGATCGAAAACTGGGCTGAAAAAAACAAAATAAGCATAAAAAAAGTAAATGAAAATACTCACTACATACTAGGTAAAACCATATGACAAACTACGATATCATCGTCATCGGCTTTGGCAAGGCCGGCAAAACTCTCGCCGTAAAAGCCGCAAATTTAGGCAAAAAAGTCGCCGTGATTGAAAAATCAGCGCAGATGTACGGCGGAACGTGCATAAACGTCGGCTGCATCCCGACAAAAAAGCTAGTAAATTTAAGCAAAGAGGCAAAATACGTCAATAATAACGTCGCAGGCGAGTATTTCACGCTTAGCGTCGAAAAGAAAGACAAGCTAATCTCTGCTCTGAGAGCCAAAAATTTCGCGATGCTTGACGGCAACGCAAATGTCGATGTAATAAACGGCACGGCTAAATTTATAGATAAAAATAGCGTCGAAGTAACTGCCGCAGACGGCTCAAAAAGCACGCTTACCGCGCCGACTATCGTTATAAATACGGGTTCGGTTAATGAAAAACCAAGCTTTGAGGTTAGTTCAAATTTAGCCTTTGATAGCACGGGGGTTTTAAATCTAAAAACGCTTCCAAAGCACCTAGTAGTCGTAGGCGGCGGATATATCGGGCTTGAGTTTGCCTCGATGTTTGCCGAATTTGGCTCAAAAGTTACCATCGTAGCTCGCTCGGGCGTACTAAAAAACGAGGACGAGGACGTAAAGCAGAGCGTAAAAGCGCTACTACAAACGCAAGGCGTCGAGATTTTAGAAGGCTGCGAAGTTAAAAATTTAAAAGACGGCACGCTAAATTTCACCCAAAACGGCGAGCCAAAAAGCCTTGACGCGGACGCATTTTTACTAGCGACGGGGCGCGTAGCGGCGACTGCGGAGCTAAATTTAAGCGCAGCCGGCGTACAAACGGACGCCAAAGGAAACGTGTCGGTAAACGAGTTTTTGCAAACCGCCCAGCCGCATATCTATGCAGTAGGCGACGTTCGCGGCGGCGAGCTTTTTACCTATACGAGCCTAGATGATTTTCGCATCGTCTTTGACAAGCTTTTTGGCGCAGGCAAACGCAGCACGCTAAACCGCTCTCCTCACGCTAGCACGCTTTTTACCGAGACTCCACTAGCTAGCATCGGACTAAGCGAAAAACGAGCGACGGCGCAAAATTTGGACTTTAAAGTCCTAAAACTAGCACTAGCCGCAGTCCCCGGCGCAAAGGTAGTCGGCAACGAAACCGGCTTTTTAAAAGCGATCGTAGACGCAAAAAGCGGCAAAATTTTAGGCGCGGCATTTCACTGCGTTTACGCAAACGAGCTTATCAACGAAATCGCCATCGCAATGGCTCTAGGCGCGGGCGCTGATTTCTTTAAAAATCAGATTTTCACCCATCCTAGCATCAGCGAAGCGCTAAATGACCTCTTTGGACAATTTTAAAAACGACGGAAAGGATAAAAAATGAGGAATTTACTTCTTACCTTTATCGGGCTTTTGTTTGTAGGATGCGCAGCTTCAAGCGGCGGACCCAACGACAACCCCGACTACGATTTTAACAAACGCGCCATCGAAGTTCTAAAGCCAAAATGCGAAAGCGGCAACTACTCCGCGTGCAACGATCTTGCCATCAGCTATCAAAATTTACAAGATCACAAAACCGCTCTAAAATACTATGAAAGAGCATGCAAAAACAACTATCAAGCCGCCTGCACAAACCTCGCCAACATGTACCAAACCGGCCTTGGCGTAAGCAAAGACGCGAACAAAGCACTTGAAATCTATAGCGCCTCATGCACGAACGGCGGCGCGTACTCTTGCTACTACCTAGGCGAGTTTTATCGCTCAAACGCCGACGGCAAAGAGCCAGACTACGCAAACGCTATGTCGGCCTACGATAGAGGCTGCAAACTAGGCGACGTACCGTGCTGCACGAACACGGCCGTACTTTACGAGCACGGCCTAGGCGTAGCGCAGGATGAAACAAAAGCTAGAAGCATCTACCGCTCGGCGTGCTTTAGCGGCGACACGTCCGCATGCGACAATCTAAAAAGAATGGGCAGAAAGCGATAATAAAAACAGTAAATTTAACGCATTTAAATTCGGCGTTAAATTTACTACGGCGAGTCAAATTCGGCTCGCCTTTTTAAATTTGACCGTAGCAAATTTAACTTCAAATTTGCCCCAAAATTTACCTCCCAAAACCCACATCTTTGAAAATATAAAAACCAAAAACCATCCGTCAAATTTGACGCCGAATGCTCGCAAATTTAACTGCTCAAATTTAGGTTTTATTCTTGGCGTTCCGTAGCAAAATTTTATTCGCTCCGCCAAAAAACAGGTTAAATTTGAGCCGATTTTACTCGCAAATAGCAAAAATAAACAACGCTAAATTTGAGTAAATTTTATAAAAGATAGAAAAAAAGGGGCTCAAATTTAAGCCCCCAGAAGTGCAGGTTTAGAATAAAAATTAAAATTTATAAGAGACGTTAACCTTAAAGTTTCTGCCCGGCTCCCAGTCGATTGCGTTCGCATCGCCGGTGTATTCAGCCATTCTTTGAGATTGCGAGACGTAGGCTTTGTTAAATACGTTATAAACGCCCGCGTTTATCTCAAGTCCCTTAAATTTACCGCTGCTTGGCGCATAAGTGAGATAGACGTCGCTCACGGCATAGCTCGGGATATGTACAGCAGCGTCGTTGCCAGCACTCGTCGTGTCTTTCGAGGCAAAATAAATAAGATTATAACCCACAAGCGTGTCGATAGCGTTTATCGAATACTCGGCGTTAAAGGTGTATTTGTCGCCTTGGTCGCGGTAGCCGATAATATTTGACGTGTAGTAGCCGCCGCTGCCGTTTCTTACGCGGTCTTTATATCTTACTTTTTGATGAGTATAGCTAGCGCCTAAGCTTAGCGCGTCGAGGTTTAACCTCGCCAAAAGCTCGACGCCGTCGATATCCGCGCCGCCTGCGTTGATCCTATAAAGCACCGGATTTATACGCCCGCCTGCTGCGTTATTATCTACGATTAGGTTTTTGTATTTGGTTTTAAAGTATTTAGCTACAAAGCTAACGTGTCCCGTTTCGCTAAACTCGCCCTTGTAGCGTCCGCCGATCTCGTAGCTATCGCCCGTAGTGGCCTTTAGATCAGGGTTTGCTCTGTATCCTAGCGCCGTACCCCTACTAGCGCCGCTAGCTAGCATAGACTCCATAACGTCAGGTCCTCTAAAGACTTTAGCATAGCTAGCAAATACTCCAAGCCCTTTCATAAACTCGTAATCAAGCGCGAGAGCTGGCGTAAATTCGTCAAATTTGTATTTGTACCCGCCGATATTTGTGCCCGTGCCGTTATATGTCTTTAGCTCGTGGCGCTCGTATCTGATGCCAGGAGTCACAGTTAGGCCTGCAAATTTGATCGCGTCCTCTAAGTAAAACGAGTAGTTGTTTACTTTTTCGGGACGGTTGTTTTGCGGTTTGTTAAAGTTCTCGCTGTGGTAGTACTCCGCGCCGTATCTTAGCGTCTGCGTCACGTCGCCCGTCTCTATCGCGGTTTTTGCTTTCGCGCTTAGGCCTCTAGTTTTTACGCCCCATTTGCTACCGTCGATCCTCTGATGCTTCGTATGATACGCCGTTACGTCTAGATTTAGCAGTTCGCTCGGCGTAAATTCGTACTTTAACGTCGTCGTGTCGCGCTCGTATTTGCGGTAGTCATCATTTGTATGCCAACTACCAAATTCTGCTCTTAAAGGATAAAGTCCCTTGTAGTGGTTGTGTTCGTGAGAGAGCGATATCCTGTGCGCGTCTAAAAAGCTATATCCGAGCTTAAAAAGATAGCTAAGGTCGTTGCCATCGCCGCCGATTTTTTTGCCATTGCCGCTTTTACCGTAGTCGTAACCTTTGTGATTTATTGCGGCTAAAAAGTCAAGCCCCTCGACTGGCGCGGTAAAAACCATGAGTCCTTGCGAAAATTCGTCGTTGTTTGAGGCGTAGCCCGTTTTGATTTTCGCGCCGATGATTTCGCCCTCTTCTAGCAGATCTCTAGCGTCCACCGTCCTAAAGGCTACCGAACCGCCCAGAGCCCCAGCGCCGTTTACCACAGAGCGCGCACCGACCTCAACGTCGATGGCCTTGATTAGATCGGGGTCGATCAGGAGGTCTGCGTTGTGGTGAAAGGTATTTCCGTTTTGTTTCGCGCCGTCGATCGTGATATTTAGGCCGCGGTCGCTCACGCCTCTCATGTAGATTTTTTGGTTCATACCGTTTGTGCCGCCTACGTAAACGCCTGGGATATCGCGCATGACGTCTTTTAGTATGCCTGCGTTTCTCGTGCTTATTTTTACGTCGTCCACGCCGTAGCCGCCGCTAGTGCTGCTTACCTCTACGCCGCTTAGCGTTACGTTTTCGGCGGCATTTGCGCCGATAGCTAGAGCCGCGACGAAAGAAATCTTCGCAACATTGTTAAAACTCATTTTTTCTCCTCTTTAAATTTATTAAATTTTGCGCCGATTTAGAAAAATATTTAAATTCTGTTTTCTTTAATCCGCTCAGATTTTGAAAACGAATATTACAATTCTAAGACTAAATTTTAGATAAAATTATTTAAAATATTACTTGCTTATTCGTTATTGACAATAAATACCATAATCTGATATAATTGGCGCGCAAATTTTACAAGAAGGCATTAAATGGAATTTCTCAAACACAACGTCGATTACGTTATCATCGGTATCTTAGGGCTTATGAGTTTTACGGTAGTGTGGCTTACGATAGAGCGCTTGATCTTTTACGCAAACGTTAAATTTGAAAACTACAAGAACCAAGACGACTTTGAAGAGAGCGTAACTAGAAATTTAACAACGCTTTATATCGTTTATTCAAATGCGCCGTATATCGGGCTTTTGGGTACGGTTGCGGGCATCATGGTAACCTTTTACGACATGGGTATGAGCGGCGGCATCGATACTAAAAGCATCATGGTCGGCCTGTCTCTCGCGCTAAAAGCAACCGCGCTAGGCCTCATCGTCGCGATACCGACGCTAATGATCTACAACGCGTTTATGAGAAAAGTGGACGTACTCGTAAACCGCTACAAGGCTTCACGTGAGAATGCCTAAAAAAGAGGGATTAAACGTAATCCCACTCATAGATATTATGCTCGTTTTGCTAGCTATCGTGCTTAGCATCTCTACCTTTATCGCTCAGGGCAATATCAAAATCGACCTGCCAAACAGCGAGAGCGCGGAAAAAAAGCAAGACGAAAACGATAAAATAGCCGTTTTAATTAATAAAGATAATGAATTTTTTATAGGCGAAGAGAAAATCGCCGAGGAAAATTTAAAAGAAAAGCTAAACGAGATAAAAAACGAAACATTAATAGAACTCAAAAGCGATAAAGAGAGTAAATTCGACTCGTTTATCAAGGTTATCGACATACTAAAAGAAAAAAATCATGAAAATTTCGCTATCACAACAACAACTGAATAGACGCGCCAGCTTTACGGGGCTTGGCGTTTCTATCCTGTTGCACTCTATCCTCATCGGATCTTTTATCAAATTTTACGAAGAACTAAAACCGATGCCGGAAGAAAAAAGCGTCAAGATAGCGCTAAATACCTTTACGCCAGCAGCAGCTCCGCTCCCGCCGGCACCCACCCCACCAGCGCCGCCGCCTCCAGCCCCGCCTGCGCCTCCTCCGCCAGAACCTGTCGTCACGCCGCCGGAGCCGCCAAAACCGGTCGAGCCGCCTAAGCCGATAGAAAAACCAAAACCTGTGGAAAAGCCAAAACCGATAGAAAAGCCAGTTGAAAAGCCAAAGCCTAAACCTACGCCAAAACCGGTTAAAAAGCCTGAGCCGGAACCGCAAGTCGCGCAAGCAACGCCGCCCGCACAGCCGTCGCCGCCTACTCCTACGCCGCCGGCAGCGCAGCCTAGCAGCGCTCCAAGCTCGAACGTAAAATCAAATTTACCGCCTAGCGGAGCTGAAACGGTCGGGGAATTTAACTTCGCGACATCAGCTGGCGACGAGAGATTTTCTAAAATCCAAAAGGCAATACAAAAGCACCACAAATACCCTAAACGCGCGCAAAAAATGCGACATCAAGGCGTCGTAGAGGTTAGCTTTTTATACAAAAAAGATGGCACCGTCCGCGACGTAAAAGTGATAAAAAGCTCAGGCTTTGAGACGCTAGACGAGGCCGCGGTCGAGCTCATAAACCGTGCTGCGCCTGATTTTCCGACGCTTGATCGCGACTACGTCATCAAAATCCCGGTTAGCTACAAACTCACCTAAATTTAAGCCGTTTTTGCGGCTTAAATTTTATCTTTTATTCTACAAATTTGACAGAGTAAATCAAAAAATAATTAGCTTTACTAAAATAGGTCGCAATCAAATCAAATTTGACGCCGTAGCAGGGACGTAAATTTGCCAAATTTACAGTCCTAATAGCTAGGCTAAATTTGCCAAACGGTTTGCCCAAGCAACCAATCAAATTTACTCAAAATTTAGCCGACGCAACTAGTTCAAATTTACGCCGAGCGATCTCGCCAAATTTTACTTAAACGCCCTTTTGTATGAGTTTTCTATCAGTTCAGCGCACCCTAGCTCACTCATCGCAGCCTGCGCGAAATTTGGATTTCGCAGCAGCTCTCTGCCGTAGGCCACCGCGTCGCAAACGCCGCTTAGCAGCAGCGCCTCGCCCTCGGACGCCTTTGTTATGAGCCCGACCGCGATCACGGGTATGCTAACCGCCTGTTTTACGGCCTTAGCGTAGCTCGCTTGATACAGAGGCGTAAACGCCGGTGCGCTATCCGTGCGCTCAAAAAGTCCGCCCGCCGAGACGTGGATAAACGCCGCGCCCAAAGCCTCGAGCTCCCTTGCCAGCCGCACGCTATCTTCTAAACTCCAGTCGCCCTTCACCCAGCTATCCGCGCTTATGCGCACGCCGGCAGGGATTTTTACCGCGGCTTTTATCTCGCTTAAAATTTCTTTTAAAAATCTCGTGCGATTTTCAAAGCTTCCGCCGTATTCGTCGTCTCGCAGGTTAATCCCGGGCGAGAGAAATTCGCTGATGAGATAGCCGTGCGCGGCGTGGATCTCGATCGCGGCGTATCCTGCGCTCTGGGCTCTGATCGCAGCCTGAACGAAAGCTTGCTTGACCGCAACAATGTCGTCCGCGCTCATCTGCCTCGGCGTTTTGTAACTCTCGCTAAATTTTACCGCACTAGGCGCGATCAGATCATCACACTCGCTTTTTCTGCCGGCATGCGCGAGCTGGACGACCATGGCGGCGCCGTATTTGACGCACTCCTTGACGAGCCTGGCGTGCGCCTCTAGCTGCTCGTCGTTCCACAGCCCCAGATCGCAGCTCGTGATCCTGCCCCTAGGCTCGACCGCCGTAGCTTCGACGATGATGAGCCCGACGCCTCCCAGCGCGCGAGCGGCGTAGTGCAAGCGGTGAAAGCACCTAGGTTGGCCGTTTTCGTTTTTGGCCTTATACATACACATCGGCGGCATGACGACGCGGTTTTTGATCTGCAGATCGCCGATTTTTAGCGGCGTAAAAAGCAAGCTTTGCATGAGAAATCCTTTAAAGATTATTTGCGGTTATTTTAGGATATTTGTTTAAATTTATTTAGTTGAGCGGCAAATTTTAGCGACCACCCGCAAGCGGATGAGATTGTAAAAGCAAAAGCGTAAATCAACTATTATGTTAGTTCCCGTCAAATTTGAATTTACTTGCCGCCGTTAAAAATAGAAGCAAAGTACTCGTCTATGTCCATGCCGTTTTTTCATCTGTTTTAGCCTTAGTTTTACGTCAGCATCTTGCCAAAGTATCGGCGGCAAGGCAAACATCACCTTATCAAGGCTAAATTTACTCACATCCTCGCGCCAGCCATCCCAGCGGTAAAGCTCGTAAAATTTAGATACATCGCCGCAAAGCGTCCAGTACAAAAACTGCGAGTAGTCAAGCTGCGTATCCTCTCATTCGCCGCTATCTGGCGCATAGTAAAAAATGTTGCCGGCTTTGCCACAAAATGTGCCGCCGTTTATCGCGAAAAATCCACCCAAAACATCATCCGCCACGAGCAAATAGCTAGGCATCTGGCCTGCCTCACTAGCTTTTGCCAAGGCTAAAGCTGTAAATCCCGCGATTCATCCGCTCGCAGCCAGAACCAAGCACGTGCAGTCAACCGCCCTCAATCACGATGCTGCTGCAGTCATAAACAAGCGCTCCCATCGGCGAGCGTGTAGTGACCTAAAGCCCCAAAAGCTCGCTTTGCGCCCTATCCTCGTCACGCGGTAAAATCTCATAGCCATTTTTGGCCTCTTTTAGCCACTCTTCTATTAGTGCCCAGCCCGGCTCATTTGTGTTTATAAGCTCGCCTAAAGCTCTCATCGTGCGTCTTTTTGCTTAAATTTGATGAAATTTAAAAGAAGAATTTGGCGAGTCGCCCCGCCAAATTTATATTAGTAGATTATTTTGCGTCCCAAGCTAGGATCGTGTTACCCTCGGCGTCGGTGGCCACGTCGCCCATGCCCATGATGTTGTAGCCGCAGTCGACGTAGTGCACCTCGCCGGTCACGCCGCTAGCTAGGTCGCTAAGCAGATACATAGCGCTATTACCGACGTCATGCGTCGTGACGTTACGTTTTAGCGGGCTATTTACTTCGTTGTAACGTAAAATCATCCTAAAGTCGCCTATTCCGCTTGCCGCAAGCGTTTTGATTGGGCCTGCGCTGATCGCATTTACGCGTATATTTCTGGCGCCAAGGTCGTGTGCTAGGTAGCGGACTGAGCTCTCAAGTGCTGCTTTTGCGACGCCCATGACGTTGTAGTGAGGCACGAACTTTGGTCCGCCAAGATATGTAAGAGTTAGCACAGAGCCGCCCTCTTTTAGCACCGGCAGCACCGCGCGCGTGAGGCTCAGTAGCGAATACACGCTCGTACCCATCGCGATATCAAAGGCTTCTTTGCTCGTGTTTACAAACTCGCCCTCTAGTGCTTCTTTTGGCGCATAGGCCACTGCGTGCACGACGAAATCTATCTCGCCAAGATCCGCTTTAATGCGATCCGCAAGGCCGTCTAAATGAGCTTGGTTGTTTACGTCAAGCTCATAGACGAATTTACTGCCAAACTCCTCTGCGATCGGCTCTACGCGTTTTTTTAGCGCGTCATTTAGGTAGGTAAACGCCATCTGCGCACCCTGCGCGTGACAAGCTTCGGCGATGCCGTAAGCGATAGATTTGGCGTTAGCGACGCCGACGATGAGGCCTTTTTTGCCTTTTAAAATCATTATTTCTCCTTTAAAATTTTGCTTGGCTTTTGAGCGATTTGACTTAAAATTCTATAAATTAAAATTTGCAAAATCTCGCGAAACGCCAAATTTGAAACCAAATTTGATAGCGGCAGTATCGCAAAGCTAGACTAGGCGACTTAAAATTTTGCGATGGGAGTTACCATATAGGTAATGACCGAGCAAAATTTTAAGACAACGAAGTATAGCGATGCGAGACAACGCGTATAAGCTCCAAAAACTTCGAAGCGTCCCAGCTCGCCGTCCCTACCAACACCCCATCGCAGTTTTTGATCCCCGCGATCGCGCCGATATTTGCGGCATTTACGCTGCCTCCGTAAAGTAGCGGCGCACTCGTCTGCTCGCGGATGAAATTTAATATCTCCTCTATCTGCTCCGCACTCGCGCTCCTGCCCGTGCCTATCGCCCAGATTGGCTCATAGGCGATCAGCAGCCGCTCGTAGCCAAGCTCGATATTTTTTAGCTGCTCAGCCAAAAATTCCTTCGTGCCGCCAGCTTCATTCACGCTCAAATTTTCGCCAATGCAATAAACGATCTGCCAGCCCGCCTTTGCGGCGAAGTCAAATTTAGCGCGCAAAAGCTCCTCGCCCTCGCCCAGCTCGCGCCGTTCGGAGTGCCCGATCAGCACGCTTTTTATACCAAACTCGTCCAGCATCGCCTTGCCGATCTCGCCTGTATAAGCGCCGCTTTCGCACGGGTAGAAATTTTGAGCGCCGAGTTTAAATTTATGAACCGCAAGATCAAGCGCGCTAAACGGAGGAAATACCGTCACATCGTCGTTTGAGCTCAAATTTGCGTCTAAAATTTCGGCGTAGCACGCAAAGCTCGCTCTCGTGTGATTGCACTTTAAATTTGCTAAAAACCTCACTCCGCAGCCTTTCTAAGCGGTTTTATGCCGGGTAGCTCCTTGCCCTCGATAAGCTCTAAACTCGCGCCGCCGCCAGTTGAGATAAATGTCATCTCGTCGGCGTCTCCCGCGCGCTCTACGACGTCGGCCGTATCGCCGCCGCCCACGACCGTAGTCGCGTGTGTGTCGATGATGGCGTGGCTCATTTTGATGCTGCCTTTGCTAAATTTATCCATCTCAAAAACGCCCATCGGCCCGTTCCACCAGATGGTTTGCGCGTCGGCGATAACCTCTTTAAAGAGCCTAATGGACGCCGGCCCGATATCTAGCCCCATCCAGCCGCTAGGGATCTCTTGAGCGGGGACGAATTTTACGGCGCTTTCAGCCGAAAAGGTCTGAGCCGCGACGACGTCCACCGGCAGGTAAATTTTAACGCCAAGTTCCCTGCCCTTACGCAAAATTTCGCGCGCATCGTCGATGAGATCTTCTTCGAGCAGCGAGTTTCCGATATTTTCGCCGAGCGATTTTAGAAACGTAAATGCCATGCCGCCGCCGATTATCAGCTTATCCACGCGCGGAAGCAGGTTATGCAGAGCCTGCAGCTTACCGCTTACCTTGCTGCCGCCAACGACCGCCACAAACGGGCGCGCAGGGTGCTTGATGAGATTTTGGGCGAAATTTATCTCCTTTTGCAGCAAAAATCCCGCCGCCTTGTGCTTCTCGTCGTAAAATTTAGTGATCGCCTCGACCGAGCTGTGCGCCCTGTGGCAGACGCCGAATGCGTCGTTTATATAAAATTCGCCGTATTTTGCTAACTCGCCGGCTAGCGCCTCGTCGTTTTTGGTCTCGCCCTTTTCAAAGCGCAGATTTTCAAGAAGTAAAATTTCGCCGGGTTTTAGCGCGGCGACTTTGGCTTTAGCATCCGCGCCGATGACGTCCTCGGCAAATATTACGTCTCTATCAAGCAGCCTTGAAAGCCTCTTTGCGACGCCTCGTAGCGAAAATTTCTCCTCAAAGCCGTTTTTAGGTCGCCCTAGGTGGCTCGCCAAAACCACGCTGCAGCCGTTATCTAGGCAGTAGCGGATAGTAGGTATTGCCGAGCGGATCCTGCGGTCGTCGGTGATATTTAAAAACTCGTCCATAGGCACGTTAAAATCGCACCTGACAAATACCTTCGCGCCGCTAAGCTCAAGGTCGTTGATCGATAAAATTTCACTCATTTTTCACCCTTTAAATTTACTTCGTAGCGACGATCTTAGCTAGATCGACGAGCCTTGTCGAGTATCCCCACTCGTTGTCGTACCACGCAAATACCTTTACCATATCATCAGCGATGACCTGCGTAGTGTCGCTGGCTACGATGCTGCTGTATGCGCTCGTGCAAAAGTCGCTGCTAACTCTATAATCGTCATCGACAAATAAAATTCCCTTTAAATTTGACTCCGCAGCCGCTCTAAACGCCTCGTTTATCTCCTCTTTGCTAGCCGGTCTTTTTAAAACCGCCGTTAGATCGACCATCGAGACGTTAGCGACCGGCACGCGGACGGCTTGGCCGTGCATCTTGCCGTTTAGCTCGGGAAGTACTTTTGCGATAGCTTTTGCAGCTCCGGTGGTCGTAGGCCCGATATTTAGGGCTGCAGCGCGCGAACGGCGGAAGTCTTTAGCTTTTACGTCTACTAGGCTCTGTCCGTTGGTGTAGGCGTGGATGGTAGTCATGAGCCCTTTTACGATGCCAAATTTATCGTTTAGTACTTTTGCGACGGGAGCTAGGCCGTTTGTGGTGCAGCTAGCGTTTGAGACGATCGCTTCGCCTGCGTATTTATCGTCGTTTACGCCGACTACAAAGGTCGCCGTGTCATCTTTTGCAGGAGCACTCATGACGACTTTTTTGACGCCGCGAGCTAGATACGGTTCGCATTTTTCGGTGGTTAAAAATTTACCCGTGCACTCCAAAACCACGTCCGCGCCGTAGTCTGCGTAGCTAAGCTCGTTTAGATCTCTTGTTGAAAAAACTCTTATCTTTTTGCCGTTTACTTCTATAAAATCGTCGCTTATCACCTTAACGTCTTGCTTAAATTCGCCGTGCACGCTGTCGTATTTGAGCAGATAGCGCGTCATGTCGCGCGTCGCCGTGTCATTGATAGCGACAAGCTCAACGTCGTCTCGCTCTAAAATAATACGAGCAGCGCACCTACCGATACGTCCAAAACCGTTGATCGCGATTTTTACCATGTTTAGCTCCTTGTGCTAGATTTTCCGGTCGCTTTCAAGCGCGCGGAAAGGTTATTTTCATACTTTTAGCTTTTGTGCGTTAAATTTACCGGCCTCAACCGATGCCAAGCGCGTAAATTTAAGCCTCTCTAAAGCCCACCTTTGCAAATTTGACCCTCGCTTGCTCGCCGAAAAACGAGCCTTGCGAGCCCAAAAATCCCCAAATTTTACAAAATCTCCATTTAATTTGCGCTTTATCGGCGAATTTTTTGATTTTCAACCAATTTTCACTTCAAATTCGCTAAACTGCACCGAAATTTTAAAGGCAAATTTATGAAAATCGCGCTTTTTGGCGGTAGTTTCGATCCGCCTCATCTCGGGCACGACGCCGTCGTTAAAGCCGCGCTAGAGCAGCTAGACGCGGACAAGCTCATCATCATGCCGACCTTTATCAGCCCGTTTAAGAGCGAGTTTTCCGCTCCACCGCTGCTTCGGCTAAAGTGGGCGAACGAGGCTTGGGGCGCGCTGCCTAAAGTCTGCGTGAGCGACTACGAGATCGCGCAAAACCGCCCCGTACCGACGATAGAGAGCGTGCGGCACATGCGGCAAATTTACGCCGTGAGCGAGCTTTATCTCATCATCGGCGCCGATCACCTAGCCAGCCTGGATAAATGGCACGAGATAGAGGAGCTCTTTAAGCTAGCAACCTTCGTCGTAGCTAGCCGCGGTAACGTAGCCGTGCCTGAAAATTTTAAAATTTTAAACATAAATGCGCCCGTTTCGTCCTCGCAAATCAGGCAAAATTTGGACAAAAGCCTGATGATACCGTGTATAGCGGACGAGGCGGCGAAATTTTATCAAGGAAAAACATGCAAGAAAGAATCGAACGAATCATCAAAATCCTAGACGCCAAAAAGGCCGAAGCCATCGAAGCTATCGATATGGGCGGGCGCGAATACATCGCAAAATACGTCATCATCGCCACCACGATGGGCGAGCGCCACGCCTACTCGCTAACCGATGACCTAAAAGAGGGGCTAAAGGACGAGGGCGAGCAGTTTTTAGGCATCGAAAGCTCCGGCGACTGGGTCGTGATTGATCTAGGCGACATCCTCATCCACCTCATGAGCGCGCAGTACCGCGCCAAATACAATATCGAAGAGTTTTTAAGCAAGCTAAAAGAGGCAAAAGCCTAGTCTAAATTTAGCTCGCTTTGCCTGTAGCGTCAAAATTTGTCTAAAGCATGAAACGGACGGCAAATTTGACTAAAGCCGCCACTATAAACTGCTGAGATTTGCCTGATCTTGCAAGCGGCGTGCTTGATTATTTGAGTCAAAAGTCGACATCACAGGCTTTTGCTTTTATTTAAAAAAGTCAAATTTAAAGCGGACGTCGTCAAATTTAGCGACTGCTCAAACCCGTACCGCAAATTTAACTGGCGTAGCAAAAATGAAACCAAAAACTTACACTAAATTTTTCTTCGCCGCAAAATCTCCCGCGACAAAAATCCAAAAGCTAAATAAAATTAAAAATTATCTTGCGAAATTTGACTTTTAAGAGGACGAGCAAAAAGGAAAGTTTGCGGTCAAATTTGGCTCTAAAGCCGGCAACGTGGGGTTTTGCAACCTTGAATTTCGCCCGAAGATTTAGCACAGAGCCGATGGTGAGCGGGATACAAAACACGAATTAGACGCATTTGGCGGCAAAGCGATTTTAGCGCCGAAATTTAAAAGCCGACTACCGCGAGTTTTCCCTACTTTTTTAGCGATTATTTTATAAATCAAAAGGCCACCTTAAATCTATTTTTTATATAATCAACCAAAGTCAAGATAAAGGATGCTTATGTTTAGAAAAACTTTTGTTTTATTTGTTGCGCTCTTTGCGGCGCATTTGTTTGCGGGCGACGCGTACTTGCATACGAGCGAGTCAGCCCAAAAAGGCGTAGAGCAGGCTCAAATCGCGCTTCCAAAAAATGTCACGGGCGGCGATATTTACGTCGGACTTTTTAAAGACGCCCCAAAGACGCAGGCCAAAGCGCCGGTCGTAGTTTTCCTACACGGCTCGTCCGGTATCAACAACAAAATAGGCCTTGACAAATGGCAAGAGTGGCTCGCAAAAGAGGGTATAGCAAGCTTTATGTTTGATAGTATGGCTCTGGAAAACAGGATAACATATAAATCTCCGGCGGATAAGGAAATTTATGAAAAGGTCCATTCGCTACGCTCTAGCGAAATCAAAGTCGCCCTGAATGCACTAAGAAGCACGGAGTGGGCGGATACGAGCAAGCTGTTTTTAGCCGGCACCAGCGAAGGCGCAGTGGCTGTAGCCAGATACGATGGCAAGTACTTTTTGGGCAAGATTATAAACTCTTGGTCGTGCGAGGAGAATTACTTTGTAAAAGAGCATAAAACGGCGCTTAACGATACGCCGGTTTTAAATTTAATAAGCGATCAGGATAAATATTTCTCTCAAAAAAATAGCTATCTAGGCAACGAAAACGCCGCCGGAAACTGCGCCGCAACATACGGCGACAAGAAAAACGCGATAGTTTTACTCTTGCCTAATGCTCCGCACACGCTCATAAATTTGCCCGCCGCGCGCTTTGCGACCGCTTCTTTTATCAAAAGCATACTTGAAGGCACGTTTGACGCCGATACGGTCGGCGAGTAACGACCGATAAATTTGCGGCGATGAGATTCATAAATTTTGTCGCCGCGCTACTTTTTTGTACTACGTCTTTGTTTTAGAGGCTCGTTTTACGCCTTTATGTTTGATTTCGCCGCCTATATTTTTGACGTTTGCATAGTTTTTGTTCGCGCGCTTTTTACCGACTCGTAAATTTGAGCCGAATTTTAGTGGTCTCGCGGCAAAAATACTTCGCTTTTGATAAATTTGTTAAATCTTAGCTCCGCATTTTACTTGTCGAGACAGGCATTTTAAAAACGATAGAATTTTAGCCGTCATACCTTGCGCCGCGAAATTTACCACCGATAAATTTTATCTTCGTAAGCGATCAGCCTAAATTCCTCTTTGTGGTTGCCGTTACCGATCGTGTGGCTGTCTTGGCCCGCGCCGAGACGCAGTTTATGCAGCCTGCCGCCGTATGTACCCACAAATAGCACGCCCCCGTCCTCGCTTATCGCAATAGACTTTATCGTGCCGCCCAGATAGTGGTGCCAAATTTTACGTCCGTCCTTGCCGACTGCTCTGATGTAGCCGTATGCATCGCCGAGGATGTAAAGGTCTCGCGTCGCTACGCCCGCATACACGCGCATCTCGTCGTCTACTAGCGTAAAATCCCTATCGCGATATATCTGCGCTCCGTGCTTTAGAGCTGTCCTATCCACGCCGATCGTAACTCCGTTGTAGAAGTGGCAGGAGTTTGTGATGAGCTGCGTATCGTCCGCGCTAAAGAGGCAAAAGTGCGGATAGGAGCTCTGCGCGCCGATATCGCCCAGTCGCTCGCCCTCGCTATCCATCAGGATGTGGTCGTCGCACTGCTCGCCGGCTACGATGAGAGCGTTGTCGTTTGAGAGGGTCGCGTTGGCCATATCGATATAGAGTGCAGCATTGCCGTCATCGTCCTCATCCTCGTAGATCGGATGGATAAGCTTCGCGCCGCTTTGCGAGATCAAAAATATCCCGTCGTGGCAGCTCAAAAGCACCTTGCTACCGTCGTTAAAAGGTAAAATTTCAGCCTCGTAGTATGTTAGCTCCACGTCGTGGCTAAATTTCGCGATAGGCTCGCCGCCGCCCTTGCCGTCGTAGCCTTTTACGAGCTCTATCTCGCCTCTCCTAAGCAGGGCGTAAATTTCGTTTCGCTTGGACTTGCCCACGGCGATGACGCCCTTTGCCACCCCAATCACGCGCTCGCCTTCTAGCAGATACAGCATTTTGTGCCAGCCTTCAGGCTTGCTCTGTGAGACGATAAAAAGTATGTTCTCGCTGCCAAGAGGGCAAATTTGATCGACATTGCCTAGCTTGTCTCCTATTTTATCCTTATCGTCAGCGTCGTCCGCTTCGTCCTCAAAGATAACGTTTGATGGCGGAAAATCGGCTCTAAATTTAGCCGTTTCGCCCCGCTCGTTGGCTTCTTTTAACAGCGCAAAAACCGCCTCGCCCAGATGCGCGCGCTCATCTACGGGCTCCTCGCCTTTATACGCGTCCCAGCCGTGCGCCTCGGCAAAGGCCACCATATCGTTTACGGCCTTGGCGTATTTCTCGCCCTTTTCATTCCACTCTTTTTGCCACTCCTTTTGCTGCTCTTTTTTGAGAGCTTCGCGTTCTTTATTTTGCATTGATTTCCTTTGGATTTTGTTTGCCGCGGCTACCGCGCGTCGCTTGGAGATTTTATCAGGTCGGTTTAAATTTAAGGCTAAATTTACTATCCTCAAACGCTTTTTTTTGGGGGGGGGGGGATAAAATTTACACAAAAGCGCTCTTTTTGACAAAGCCAATTTAAAAGCGGAAAATTTAAAAAAGCTCGGCAAAAAGGCCTCGTGAATTTGCACAATGAGGCGGTAAATTAAGACGGCAAAATTTAGCGAGTTTAAAAAGCTTAAATTTATACCGCCAAAACGTGCACTCCCAGCCAAAGCTCATCCACTAAGACTTAAAACTCGCTAAATTTAGAGCGCAAATCAGGATTTAGCCTAGTTTTTGCTAAAGCCTCGGCTACCCGCTTCTGGGCCGCTAGCCGCAAATGCAGCAGCCGCTCTCTCCTCGCCCCCCCGTCAGTATCGATCAGGCGGTAACCTAGTCCTAGAGCCGTCTCCAGACCGTTTTTATCTTTTGAGCCGTCAAATTTATCTGCGCTAAGCCAGGTAATCGGTATCAAAATTCCATTATTTAGCGTGGAATATGGATTCATCGCGGCAAGCTTCTCGCCGAGATTTTTCGCGCCGCTTAGATCTACGCCGTCCGTCAAATTTGCCGCATTAGTCTTGCAAGTCTGCTGGGCAAATAAATTTAGCCCCGTAGCAAGCCCTGCCGCGCAGGTCGCCGCGCCCTTTATGAAGTCCCTTCTTTGCATTTTCGCTCCATTTTTGATTTTATCGATTGCTTGGCTAAAATTAAATTTGCAAACCAAACGGCGCCGTCGCGCCAAAATTTGCTTAAAATCACGAAAATTTAAATTTGATTCCACAAAAACAAGGTCTGAAAAAGCCGCATTTAAATTTATCTAAATGCGGCCGAGTAGAAATTTACGCTCGCCAAACTGGGTCCAGAGCTAAAAAGTCAAATTTAGATCTCAAACGCGCACGAGCTTGGCTGTCCGCCCTCAAATCCCTTTTTAAACCACGTCATGCGCTGCTTTGACGAGCCGTGCGTGAACGAGTCTGGCGTCACGCGGCCTTGGTATTTTTTCTGTAGCGCGTCGTCGCCTATCGCGCTCGCAGCGTTTAGCGCCTCCTCGATGTCGCCGTCTTCTAGCACCTTGTAGCGCCCCATGTAGTGCGCCCAGACGCCCGCATAGCAGTCGGCCTGCAGCTCGACCTTGACTTGCAGCGCATTTTGCTCTACCGGGCTTTTCGTGCGCGATTTTAGCTCGTTTACTTTACCGAGCGTGCCTAGTAAATTTTGCACGTGATGCCCGACCTCGTGGGCGATCACGTACGCCTGCGCGAAGTCGCCTGCGGCCTTGTATTTAGCCTCCAGCTCATCAAAAAAGCTAAGATCCAGATAGACTTTTTTATCCGCGGGGCAGTAAAAAGGCCCCATCTGCGAGCTAGCCGTGCCGCACGCGCTAGAAACGCCGTCTCTAAAAAGCACCAAGCTAGGTTCCTTGTACTGCGCGCCGCCCGCCTTAAACACCTTACTCCACACGTCCTCGGTCTGCGCCAGCACGGCTGAAACGAAGGCGACCTTTTCTTTCTCCTGCGGGCTATCTAGCGCCGCCCTTTGAGTGCCCGCGCCACCGCCATCAAGTAGCGCGAGAGGGTTAAAGCCCATAAAATACGCGACCGCGCCGATAACTAGCACCACGCGGCCAATGTTTGAGCCCAGCAAAAATCTAATAATCGGTATGAGTGCGCCCAGCGACCCCATGCTGTTTACGCTGTTTTGCCGTCTATCCTCGACGTTGTCGCTTCGTCTGCTGTCTTGCCATCTCATTTTTTACTCTTTCGTTTTGGATTTTTCTTTTAAATTTAGCCGCGGGTTGCGCTGTTTTCTTGTCACTTGGTGCTAAATTTAGGGCATATTTTAGCGACTATTTATAAATTTATCGCTTTAGCCCGCCATTTCGCTCAAATTTGACGCGGTAAATTTGATGGTAAAAGTTGAGTTTAAGCAAAGCAAAACGGCGCGGCACAAAATAAGCTCGCACAGCCGAGCCGTCAAATTTGAAGTTTTAAATTTAAAATCTAGCTCTAAGCCGATCCAAAGTTAGCCCTAAAATTCTCGCTAGCAAGATCCCAAAAACTATGCCGATGCCGTCTGCTACGATATCTAGCAGACTAAAATAGCGGCCCGGCACAAACGACTGCGCTACTTCTATCTGGATGCCGTAAGCTAGCAAAATAGCAACCTTTGCGCCCAAATTTAACCTAGAAAAGCCAAAATGCAAAGTAACGTAAAGTGCGGCGAATGCAATGAAGTGATTTGCTTTATCCCAGCTGTTTTCGATGAGTTTTATCTGCGCGGGCGTGAGGGCGAGATACTCTATCGCTATCAAAAATATAAAGAAAAATGCGGCTGAAATTTTAGAAAGATTCATGGATTTTAAGTGGTTGCTTTAAACAAGAAGCGCCGTTTTAAGCGCTTCTAAATTTACTCAAATTCGACTCTACATCTTATCTTTTGCGGCGATACCCATTAGCCCTAGAGCTGTTTTTATCGAGAGCGCGACGACGGCGAAAAGCTTTAAAAGCTCGTCTTCGTTTTCGCTACCTACGACGCGATTTTCGTTGTAAAATTTATGAAAATTCGCCGCCAAGCTCTTTAGGTAGTCGCAAATTTTATTTACCGCGCGCGTGTTAAAACTATCGACCAGGATATCGTTTAGCGTAAGCGCCTCAAATAGCAGATTTTTGCCGTCCTCGCTTAGATTTTCAAATTTCACGCCCGCGACATCGACGACGCTCTTGCCCGCTTTTGCGAAAATTTGATTGATCCTTGCGTGCGCGTAGTTGATATAAAATATCGGGTTTGAGCTATCCTCGCGCTTTAGTTCGTCCACGTCAAACTCCAGGTGCGTGTCGCAGCGCTTGCTAAGAAATATAAATCTAAGCGCCTCGTAGCCGATCTCCTCGACTACGTCGCTCATCAGCACGACGTTGCCCGCGCGCTTGCTCATCTTGTAGGCTTCGCCGTCTTTTAGCAGGCTCACCATCTGTGAAAGTATGATCTCAAGGCGGTTTTCGTCGTATCCTAGCAGATGTAGCGCCGCCTTCATGCGTGCGATGTAGCCGTGGTGATCGGCGCCCCAGATGTTGATGCAGCGATCAAACCCGCGCCTAAATTTATCGTCGTGATACACCACGTCGCCGGCTAGATATGTACCTCGGCCGTCTTCGCGCACGATAACGCGGTCTTTTTCGTCGCCGACCTCGCTTGATTTTAGCCAGATTTTACCCTCGCTCTCGTAGATGCCGTTCTCGCTTTTTAGGCGTTCTAGCGTGAGGGGGAGCTTGTCGTAGTAGCTCTTTTCGCTAGCCCAGTTCTCGATGAAAATTTGCGCATCGGCCAAATTTTGCTTGATCAAAACCAGCACCCTATCCTTGCCAAACTCGGCTAGCTCGAGATTTCGACTCTCGTCGTAAAATATCTCTTTGCCGAATTTTTCAAGCGCCTCTTTTGCGATAGGCTCGATGTAGTCGCCGCGGTAAAATTTCTCCGGATACGCCACGCTCTGCCCAAATAAATTTTCGCGCGCCCAAAGCGAAATAGACGTGCCTAGAAGCTCGATTTGATTGCCTGCGTCGTTGATGTAGTATTCAGTCGCGATATTTTCGCCGATGTGAAGTCCGACGCGAGCTAACGTATCGCCGAAAACCGCGCCCCTAACGTGCCCGATGTGAAGCGGACCGGTCGGGTTTGCGCTGACGTATTCGAGCAAAATTTTCTCGCCGCTAGTTGCGCCGCCTTTTGCGAACTCGCTCGGATTTGCAAGGCTAGCCGAGGCGAATTTATCCAAAAATGCAGGCTTTAGTTTAAAATTTATATATCCGTTTAGCGCCGTAGCCTCGAAAACTTCGCTATTTTCAAATTTAGACGCTAGCTCGGCGGCTATGGCTACGGGGGATTTTTTGAGCTGTTTTGCTAGGCTAAAAGCAGGCATCGCATAGTGCGCCAAGCCCTTATCTTTTGGCTTTTCCAGCGCAAAGTCAAAGTCTACGGCGCCTTTTATCTCGTTTATTACGCTTTTTTTCAACGCCTTTCCTTACGCGTTTTTAGCCGTATCTTCGGTCTTTGCAGTAGTTACGGTTTCTTCTTTTTTCTCTTCTACTTTTTCTACGTTCTCGGCTTTTTTATCATCTTCCATTTCTGATTTAAAGCTTTTTATGCCCTTACCTAGGCCTTTTGCGAGCTCGGGGATCTTTTTCGCTCCAAAAAGCAAGACCACGATAAGTAAAATAATAAGCAATTGTTGGACGCTTGGACCCATTTTTTCTCCTTTTGATTTTCGTTATATTAGCATAATTTTATCAATTATTCCATTTGTTAATAATCTCTTTTGCGTCTAAATTTGACGTTTTTAGGCGCATCGAGCGCAAAATCCCGCGCAAATTTTCATAGCAGTTTTGCAAGTCGTCGTTTATCAAAAAATAATCGTACTCTAAGATATGCTCCATCTCGCCGACCGCATTTATCAGCCGCTTTTCGATAGTTTCCGCACTATCGCTGCCGCGATTTTGCAACCTTGATTTTAGCTCATTTTTGCTAGCAGTCGTGATAAAAACGGAGGTGATATTTTGGGCAAATTTTGATTTTGCGATATTAAAACCCTGCACGTCGATATCAAAAATCGCTATTTTACCATCTTCAAGCGCCTTTAAAACGGGCTTTAGCGAGGTGCCGTAGTAGTTGCCGTGCACGCACGCCCACTCCAAAAACTCATCCGTGTCTATGCCTTTTTTAAACTCGTCTTCGCTTGTAAAATAATAATTCACGCCATCGGTCTCGCCCTGCCTCGGCGCTCTTGTTGTGCTTGATATCGAAAAATAAAGATCGTTTTCCTCTTTTAAAAGACGGTTTAAAAGCGTGCTTTTACCGCTACCGCTGGGGCCGGAGATAATTAAAATTTGCCCCTTCAACTACTTTTCCTCAAAGCTAATACTGATTTTAATATTGAGGTTTTTTAGGGCTTCTCGTAGCTCGCCGTCTTGTAAGGAAGCTTCCAAATTTTTAGTCACCGCATCTGAAATTTGAGCCTTTATTTCGTCTATTTTTACGCTTTTATCTTGCGGCTCCGCTACTTCGCTTACGTCAAATCCATTCTCATTTAACGCTAAAGCCATATCTTTTTCGCTAATCTGTTCGATTTGGCTGTATTTCTCTACATCAAATTCGACAGTACCGGCAGGCTCGTTTTGAGCCTCTTTGTCTTCATTTGGTCCGGCTTGATCGCCAGACGTTAGCGCTTGCGCTTGTTCGTCCGCCGCAAAATCCTCGCCCGTAACCTCGTCATCTAGAATTTCTTGGGTTAAATTTTCATCATTTTTAGGCTCTTCGTTTTTTACGTCAAGCGCTTCGCCGTCCGTATCATCGACCAAAAAGTCCGCATCGTCTAAAATATCGTCTTTTATCTCTTGCTCTTTGTTTTCTTCAAATTTTATCTCATCGTCCGTAGCGGTGTCTTTTGGATACTCTTGCGCCGCTTCGTCGCTTATGGACATTTGCGACTCTTTATCGTCCTCTGACGCAAGCTCTACGCTTGGTTCCTGAGAGTTTTTAAAACCGGTATCGTTAGGCTTGGCGTCTAGTTCTACAAATCTCTCGTCCGCATCCTCGGCGTCTTTAGCCTCCGGCTCGCCGCTAGTAGCTTCAAATGCCTCTTCGTCCATGGCGTCTATCTCGTCGATTTGGTTCTTTATATCTTCTATGCTGTCGCCAAATGCCTCAAATTTAGCCTCTTGAGACTCGTTTTGCTCGGCTATCTCTTCTCCAGACTCGTCATCCAAATCAAGCCCGCTAAAATCCTCTTCTTTTACGGCTATTTCAAAATCATCGAGTTCACCTAGCGCTTCTTGCTCGTTTATATCTTCAAATTTATCGTTATCCGCCTCCGATTCGTCGAAATTTGGCTCATCCGCCTTGCTCTCAGGCTCTTGGCTCGCATCGTCCGTAGATTTATTAACCGTATCGCTAGGCTCCTCAAAACCGGCTGCTTCGTCACCGGATAAAACCGGATCGTCGTCCAAAATACCCTCTAAATCAAACTCTTCGGCATCGATAGGAGTAGGCTCTTCTTTAAATATTTCATCGCCCAAATCATCCATAAACTCAAATCCCTTTACCGATACTTCATCGTCTTGAGCCTCGGTCTTAGCCTCGCTAGCGGCCTCTTTGCTCTTGTTCGCCAGATCCTCTACGATAGTGATAAATTCCGTCGGCAAAAACGGCTTTGGCAGTATCCTGTCGGCATTTTCAAAGGTCGGAGAATTTTTAGAGGAAAGGTATAAAATTTTATTTGCAAATTCTTTTAGGTTCATCTCTTTTGCGTCGATATCGCTGTCGATGATAAGCACGTCAAAAACGCCGCTAAGCTCGCTGGCGTCGCCGATCTCAACGTATTCGTAACCCATTTTGCTAAGAGCCAGCGTCGCCAAGCGCGATACCGCGGGGTTGGCGTTTACAAGAACGATTTTCACGAATTCTCCTTTTTATACCTAAAAAACGTATTTTAAAACATTTTCCATTACTTCAAGCTTAGTTTTAGAAAAATAGCGACGGAAGGTCGTTGATAACGCGAAGCACAAGCTGCCTAAAAAGCTCCATCATACCCGCTAGTATCGCGATCAGCACAGCAAAGCCGATCGTGATCTTGATCGGATAGCCAACGACCAGTAGGTTAAACTGCGGCATCGTCTTCATCAGCATACCAAAAATCAGATCTGAAAGCAGCGAGAGTGCCAAAATCGGGAAGGAAATGATAAATCCAAAAGTAAACAAATTTATCATAGATTTTGAGGCGTACTGCACGATGTCTGGGCTCGGGTAAAAGCCGCCCAGCGGCACGTGCGTAAGCGAATTTGAGATAAAAAGCAAGATCAAATGGTGCCCATCAAAAGCCAAAAAGGTCATGAGCGCGAGGAAATTTATTATATTTGAGATCACGGGCGAGCTAAGGCCAGTCTGCGGGTCAAGTACCGAAGCCATCGAAAAGCCCATGATCATCGATATCTGCTCGCCAGCTAACTGCAAACTGGCAAAAACGATGTGAAGCAGCAGTCCTGCGCAAACTCCCAGCGCCGCCTCGCTCACGATCTCGACGGCTAGATAGTAAATCTCGCCGTTTTTAATGCTAGCAAGCGGAAACAAAAATAGCGTTAGCAGAAACGAAAACGCGGTCTTGACGCTCATAGGTATCTGCTCGTGCCCGTAAAACGGGAAAAACAACATCAGCCCGCCGATACGCGCAAACAGCAGCATAAAGGTGATGACGCGCTCGGGCGCAAAAAACTCGACTAACTCCACCTGACACTTTCGTTTTAAATTTAAATGCCGTTATTTTAGGGTTAAATCCTTGAAAATTCGGTAAATTTGAAAGACAGATGAAAATGTGCGGAAATTTAGGCGTGATCAGGCGCGGTAAATGCTGCTTTGAGCGCTAAATTTATGCACGCAGTTGCCCATTTTAAAATTCAGGCGGTTTAAATTTATCGACCGCTTTGAATTTTTGTTTTTGGGTTAAATTTTAGTTTTGCGGGGCGGCGAGATGTAGGCGTTCGTTTTTATGTTTTGTCGGTTGACGAAGTTGAAACTAGGCCTGCCACAGCAAATTTAACAAGTTGCTACGCCTTGCGGATTCAAAATATCTTACGATAAATTTGACTTAAAAAATAGCTCGTAAATTTGACGCTTAAATTTTAAGCAGTAAATTTAAAACTCGTTGCCCTTAAAAATATTTAAATAACTTCAGGGTAAATTAAAGAGAATTTTTTATCCTCGAGGCGGTAAACCTCGTCGCATCTTTGCGCGAGCTCATTGTCGTGCGTGACTAAAACCAGCGCCGCATCGTTTGCTTTGATGTAGTTAAACAGCGTTTGCATCACTTCGTTTGCGGTCTGTTTGTCCAGATTTCCAGTCGGCTCGTCGGCAAATATCACGCGCGGCTTTTTGCAAAGTACTCTAGCAATCGAGACGCGCTGCTGCTGGCCGCCGCTTAGCTCGCCTACTTTTTGATTCATTACGCCGTCTATTTTTAAATTTGACAAAATTTCATCATCGATCTTTTGTGCGGATAAAACGGAGGCTAGTTCGATATTTTCGTGCGCGCTAAAGCCTTTAAAAAGATAGTGCGCCTGAAAAATGATACCGAAATCAAATCTGCGAATACGCAAGAGCTCGTTTGCAGGTAGTTCGTAAAGCGACTTACCGCCGTAGATAACTTCGCCGTTTTTTGGTCGCAAAAGAGTAGAAAGTATGTGGAGTATAGTTGATTTGCCGCAGCCGCTGACGCCCGTTATAGCGCAGCTACCGCCGGCATTGACACTTAAATTTACATCCTCAAAGAGCGTATAATCATACGCAAAGCCTAGATTTACGCCCTTTAAGATTTCCATTAAATTTTAGCCTATTTGCGCCGCAACCTCGGCCGCAAAGTCCTCGTTTTTCTTCTCTAGGCCTTCGCCAAGTTCGAAGCGAACGTATTTTACCACCTCGATCTTGCCGCCTAGCTCTTTGCTTTTTTCTTCAATGACTTGCTCAATAGTTTTTTTATCGTCCATTACGTAAAACTGTCCAAGCAGCGTAAGGCGCTGATCTAAAACGGTGTTGTCGGCGTAAAATCTCTCGATCTTGCCAGGGATGATTTTATCCCAAATTTTCTCGGGTTTACCTTCAGCTTTTAGCTCTTCTTCGATGGCTTTCGTAGCTTTAGCAAGCTCTGCATCGCCTATTTGGCAGCGGCTAGCATACTCTGGGATGTGATGAAGCGGCTTGCCTAGGCGTTTTAGCTCTTCATTGTCTTTTTCGAGCTCAGCACGAAGTGCGATAAATTCCTTCTCGACAAAATCTTTATCAAGGTCTTTATAGCTGATTACGCTTGGTTTCATAGCAGCTGCGTGCATGCACAAATTTCTTGCAAATTCAGCCGCTTTGTTTGCGATTTCAGCGCTTTCGCAAGCTAGGCCGATCAGTACGCCTACGCGGCCGTTTGAGTGCACATAGCCGTTTACTACGCCTTTGTCGTCCGCTTTTATAGTCTCAAAGCGGCGAACGACCAAATTTTCGCCGATAGTAGCGATCTGGGTTTTAAAATAATCCTCAAATTTAACGCCGTTGATAACGCTTGCGTTTAGGCTCTCGACGTCTTTTATCAAATTTGTTTGGATGTGCGCCGTAGTGTCTTTTGTCAAATTTTGAAACTGAGCGTTTTTAGCGACGAAATCAGTCTCAGAGTTTATCTCGCTGATAGTCGCGGTTTTGCAGTGATCGCAAACAACAACGCTCACAAGACCCTCGCTAGCTAGGCGGTCAGCCTTTTTAGCGGCCTGACCTAGACCTTTTTCGCGCAATATATCAACGGCTTTTTCCATGTCGCCGTTAGCTTCGGCTAGCGCCTTTTTGCAGTCCATCATTCCGGCTCCGGTTGATTCACGGAGCTCTTTTACCATTTGTGCGCTGATTTCCATTACTCTTCGTCCTCGCTGAAGTCCTCAGAGAAGTCTTCGTTTACAGCCTCGTTTACGACTGCGTCTTTTTCGGCTTGACTTACAGCCTCTTTGCCTTCTTCTTGCTCGCCGCCGTCTTTTTCAAGCTGAGAGCGTCCCTCGATGATAGCCTCGGCCATCTCTTGGCAGAAAAGCTGAACAGAGCGAATCGCGTCGTCGTTGCCAGGGATCGGGAAGTCGATAACGTCAGGATCGCAGTTTGTATCGATCGGAGCTACGACAGGGATTTTTAGGCGGTTAGCCTCTTGAACGGCGATTTTTTCTTTTACGGTGTCGATGACGAAAATCATATCAGGCACGGTTTTTAGGTTTCTAATACCGCCTAGAGACGCTAGAAGCTTCTCTTTTTTGCGGCGAAGCATTAGAGCTTCTTTTTTAGTTAATAAATTTATAGAACCGTCTTCTTCCATAGCCTCGATTACTTCGAGTTTGCGGATAGATTGGCGGATAGTGCCGAAGTTCGTCATCATGCCGCCTAGCCAGCGGTGATTTACGTACGGCATGCCGCATTTTTCAGCGTACTCTTTTAAAGTTGCGCCGGCTTGCTTTTTAGTGCCTACGAAAAGTATAGTCTTGCCCTCTGCAGCCGCGTCGCGAACGACGTTATAAGTGTAGCGGAAGTAGCGGATAGTTTTTTGTAGATCTATGATATAGATACCTTTTCTCTCGCCGAAAATGAATTTTTTCATCTTCGGATTCCATCTGCGTGTTTGGTGTCCGAAATGAACGCCGCACTCTAGCAAATCTCTCATTGTTACCATGAGTTTTCTCCTTGTGGGTTTCCCCGAAATTTAGGTTTCTCCTCCACACCCATTAACATTTGTTTTTAACAAACGCAACCAAATTTTAGGACTGGTGTGTGTGAATTGAAGCTTGGATTATATTTAAAAATAACTGAATTAAAGCTAAATTTAATATATTGATCAAGATCAAATAAAGCTTCAATATAAAAAATCAAAAAATAATTTTTTTATATATTTTTAATCAAATATAACGATTTTTTGCTATAATACGAACGTTTAATATAATGTCGATTACAAACCAAACCACTTGATTCAAAATTTTATTAAATAAATCAAAATAAAACATATAGACCAAAAGGAGTCCTCAATGGCAGTAACTCAAGCGCAAGTAGCACAGCTTTACGTAGCGTTATTTAACCGCGCACCCGAAGGAGCAGGCTTTAACGCATGGGTAAACGCGGGAGCAAACAGTACGATAGCTAAGATGGCTAACGATATGCTATCTTCTCCGGCGGCCCTAGCCTATTTTAACGGCAGCATAGATCACGATAGAGATTTCGTAGAGATGCTCTATAAAAATATCTTAGGCAAAGACTATTCTCAAGACCCGGACGGTATTAACGCATGGGTAAAACACATTCAACTAGGTAACTCAAGAGGAGATACCGTAGCTAAACTATTTGAAGTAGCTACTTCTGCTATAGCAAAAGCAGCCGACCCTGTAGCCGCTAAGGTATTTGAAAATAAAACGGCCATCTCTCAGTATATGGCCGAGAAGATAGCAGATATTCCGGCCGATCAAACCGGAGCTTACGACTACTCTTTATTCCAAGAGATAATAGCGACTACGAATAATACCAACCTAGACGAGCAAAAAGCAAAAATAGACGCTCTTATAGCTCCTACTATCCACAATCTTTCAGCAGACGCTAACGACGTAAGCGGAACAGGCAAATCAGACGTATTTAACGGAGCAGTATCTGCTACCGTAGGACAAACTACGTTTAAAGCTACCGATAAGCTAGACGGCAAGGGCGGAAACGATACTTTAAATTTAGACCTATACACTAACTTCTACGGAATGACTAACGGAACCGGAGAGGTTAAAAATATAGAGAATCTAAATTTGACCAACAAGACCAACGGCGATTTAAGATTTGACACTAAATATATCCATAACCTAGAAACCATCACCTTAAACGGCGAGAATAAGGTAGACGTTATTAACCCGGAGAACAAAGTAAAACTTTTAGTCAACGATCTAAAACTAAGCGGAAACGGCGATACGGGAAGATTAAATCTAATCTATAATACCGACGTATTAGCCGGAAGCAACGATAACCAGGAAATCGTCGTAAATAATGTAAACATGGATAAAGACGCTAGAATAAACATAACTACCGTTAACGGAGACCATATAGAAGCTCTAACCATTAACGCCGTAGGAGGAGCTAGCAAGCTAACTAATTTTACATCAAATACGATTAGACAACCAGACCAAGTTGCAAGCATAAAGACTATGCATATAAAAGGAACGGCTGATCTAACGGTAGATACTACGAGCGGGCTATATAGCTTTGACGCTACCGAATATAAAGGCAACAAACTAATCGCAAACGTAAAAGCCAACGGATACGTTCAAAGCATAAAAGGCAGCGGACAAGACGACGTATTTAACGTAACCGGAGCCAGCGGAAGAATCATACCTATCGACGGAGGAGCCGGCAAGGATACGGTAAACTTCATAGACGCTATAAACGGAAACCAACACGTAGAGATGACGGGAGTGGAAGTACTAAATATCAACACCAACGCTTCAGTGCTAGACTTTACCAGAGCGCAAGAGATAACCGAGCTTGGCATAAACGGAACTAGCGCCACCGTAAATATACTTAACTCTAAGATAGCAAAAGTAAACGCAAAAGCTACCAACTCTACAAACGTAACTATAAACAATAGTACCGATATAAGAGATTTCGTTATAGAAAAAGGTAACGGCAGCATAACCGCAAACGGAACAGAAAAGCTAAACGTCAAAGTAGCCAACGCTAGCGACGTACCTGCAAGCCAAGGCACCACTAGTGCAAGCGTAGTCTCAAATACCGTAAAAGAGCTAGACTTTACCCTAGAAAATACTACGGCTAACAGTAGTACTTTTTATCAAGATATAAACAGCGTATTTGCTCTTGAAACGCTAAACGTAGTAAATAAGACCGATAAAGATATAACGGCTAGTATTACGGCGTTAAACGCTTCGGGAAGCCACGATACGAATGCCTACAACCTAAAGACTCTAAACGTGGAGACAAAGGGAGACTATACTATAAACAATAAGCTAAGCGGCATCAGTAAAATCAATCTAAAAGGTACAGGCGACGACACTAGCGTAACTCTTAGAGCAGTAGGCGATAAGACCTATCTTCCGGTTCCTCTTCAAGGCGTTCAAGATATTTCTTTAAAAGCCGAAGGATTAAAGAATTTAAGCGTAGCTAACGGCGAATATATAATGACTACCAGAAACGTAAGCCTAATATCTACTACGGATAA
Organism: Campylobacter showae; assembly: GCF_004803815.1. Classification (NCBI taxonomy): domain Bacteria; kingdom Pseudomonadati; phylum Campylobacterota; class Epsilonproteobacteria; order Campylobacterales; family Campylobacteraceae; genus Campylobacter; species Campylobacter showae. Next base: position 1,640,612 of record NZ_CP012544.1, read on the forward strand.
AGAGGACTCTACAGTAACGTACGGTGCATTAGGAGCCTACGATCCTCAAAATGAGTACAACACGTGGCCCCTTACTCCAGGGAATAACTACTATTTACCTCGATATCAGCCAAACGACGTTACTATCTCGGCGACGGGTCAAAAGATACTAAACGTAGGTAAAATAAACGCCGTAGGCGACGTAAATTTAACTGCACACATTACTCAGGCGGAGTCTGCGACTACTTTCGGTACCGGTATACATAATGCCCCACATCCTAGCTCTTACTGGGCCAGCTTAAACAAAAAAGTACCTCTGCATATAGCAGGCAAAAGCGTAACGATAAACCATACCGCAGCGGACGGTATAGATGACGGAGTGTTAAATTTAAGAGGATGGGGTTGGGCTAATCAAGGGGACTTTACTATAAATGCAAGCGGCTATAAAACTTTAAACGGCTTTAGTGAGTCAGGTATGTCTATAACTAGCTATGGCGATAATGGCTCTATAGTTTTAAACACCAATGCGACAGTAGCAGGTTCAACGGCGAAATTTGGAGACCACTCTACTGGCGGGGGCGTCCAGCTAAGAGCCAAAAATCTAAATATCAATGCTACTGCAGCAAACGGCATAACTGACTCCGAAGTTAGCTACGGTAACTTCTATGGATATAAAGCGAGCGGTAAAGCTACCATAAAGGCTGTAAATCAAAAGAGCGTGGATATCGGATGGCTAAGGGGATTTAACTCTGCGGACGATAGTAAAAAGATGGATGTAGATATAAATCTAAGCACCAATATATCAGACGCAACCGTCAGTATAGGTATAAGGGATACCGGTCTATCTTACGGTATAGGTCACCGTATCGATACTACGCCTGATGAAATGGCAAAAAATGTAAAGCTAAACGCAACGGGACAAAAAACATTTAAGATAAAAGACATCGGTGCCGTAGGCGACGTAGATGTTAATATTAAGGGTAGCGGCTTGCATTCTACGGCAGAATTTAGAGGAAGCATAATCGGTAAAAATGTCAATATAAATTTAAACGATTTATCGAATGCATCGTTTGCATATGGAATTACCGCCAACGAAAATTTAACGATAAAATCAGGAACAAACAATTACTTGCAGAGCATAACCTTTAGTACCTCGGAAGGATTGTCGGGCAAGAATGTCGATTTAGATTTCTCTAACGTTATAGCGCCTATTTACTTTTATAACGTTACTGCGCAAGATAGCTTAAGCTTTAAAGGGTATGCCGGCGATGAAGTATCGACGCTACGTTCGATTATCTTCAATAGTACAGCTACTGATTTTACCGCAAATATTATAAATGCAAAAGGACACTTAAACGGCAATCCAGCAAATAGCACCATCAAAACATTAATCCTAAAAGGAGGGGTAACGAATCCGGCAAGTATAGAAGCAGCAGGAAATAATACAGATTTTACCGTAATGACCGGCGGGCTAAGCAAACTACAAACTTTGGATCTTAGCAACTATGTAAACGCAAGCGGTAAGACTATTGCGACTGTTGCGGCTACCAATATCGATATTGCGTCCATAAAAGGTTCAGCCACTAAAGATGTTTTGAGTATAGCCTATGCTACAAACACCAAACTAAAGACCGTAGATACCGGTACGGGCGACGACGAGGTAACCTTTGGCGGAAATACTACTCAAACCCACGATATAACCGTCAACCTAGGCGAAGGAAACGATACTGTCACTACTGCGGCATTAACCGCTAATAAAAAATTCCAAATCAGCGGCGGAGCGGGTAACGATACGTTTAACCTAGGAGCTTCTACGACAGACGCTAGCGCTAGCAAATACGTAACGATAACCGATGCAAACAGAGGCGATAAGATAAGCTTAGGTAGCGCCGGTGCAGCTACGTTACAAAAAATAGCTCTAAACGTAGACGGCAGAGCCGATCTAAAAACGGCTATAAACGATGCGCTAGGTAGTCTAAGCTCTACAGCGGCAAATACTATCTATGCGGTATACTACGGTAACGATACGTATCTAGTAAGAGACGCTAACAGCAATAAGGCCTTAGACGCTAACGATAACTTAGTTAAACTAGCAGGTATCTCAAATTTTGACTTGTTAAACGCTAACTCGGTAACCGAAGGCGGAGTAAACTATATCCAGATAACTAACGCGTAATCTTAAGTGGAGCGGAGTTTTTCCGCTCCGGATATAGTTGCCGTTTTTGGATCAAATTTTACATAAACGCAACAAGCTTCGACATGTAAAAGCCAAATAGGCCACAGCGGTACAAAACCTACTGCATATTTCAGCGTGTCGGCGAAATTTACGCACTAATGATTTTCACTCAAAAAATCCCTTTTTCACGAGCTTACCCTCTCTCACGCAAAACCCCCCTTTCGCGATCACGCTATCTAAATTTAGAGCTTCGTCAAATACTGCAAAATCAGCGTCAAAACCTACTCTTATCTCGCCTTTACCGGCTAGATTTAAATATTTTGCGACGTTTTTGCCAATCATGCTTAGCGCTTGCGGGATGGTTAAAATTTTATTTTTCACGCAGGCCTGCAAGACCTCTAAATTCGTCTCGCACGAAGCGCAGCCGTAGCCCACCAACGCGCCGTTTTCGTCAAATCTAGGCACGCTGCCATTGCCGTCCGAGCTCATCGTTAGGCGCTCTAAATTTAGCCCATTAGCAAGCCCGTACGCGATGGCTTCATGAAGCGGGGCAAATTTACTTCCGCCGCTCGTGATGTCGATGTAGCCGCCCATTTTTTGAAATTTGATCGCCTCGTCAAAAAGCTCCTTCGTCCGCGCGCAGTGCGTCGGCGAAAAGTAATTAACCGGGAACGAATAGTCCTTAATCACGCTAAAAATGAGGTCGAATTTATCCGCGAGCCCGCCCATATGCATGTGTAGCACGCCGCCTTTTTTCGAGATCATGCCGCCGATGCGGATCTGCGTCAGGGTCTTGATGAGCTCCTGAGAGGTCGGGTAGCTGCCGCGGTTGTCGCTCATTGCGATCTTACAGCCGATGACCTTGTCGATGAGCACCAGGTCGCGCGTGACGGAGCCCGTAAATGTGACGCTAGGCAGAGCGTAAGAGCCCGTGTGGATGAAGGTCGAGATGCCCTCGTATTCAAGCGCCTTAGCCTTTGAGTAGAGGTTTTCCAGACTCCTCGTGCACCCGTCGGTGCCCAGCGTGCCTACGACCGTCGTCGTGCCGTAGCGGATGATTTGCGATAGCGTTATTTCGGGCGTGCGCGAGTGATAACCCGCTTCGCCGCCGCCGCCCGTGATGTGCACGTGCTGATCGATGAGTCCGGGCGCTAAAATTTTACCCTCCAGATCGTAAATTTCAAGCCCTTCGACTCGAAAATCAAGCCCCTTAGAAACGGCTAAAATTTTACCTCCGCCCACTAAAACGTCGCTCCTACCGATGTGCTCTGGCGCATATAGATCGGCATTTTTAAGCAACAGCATATTTTCTCCTTTGCTTTAGATTTTTGATTGTAAATTTTACGTTTTTTGGCTTTCTTAACTGCGATGTCACGCCGTCATTTTACATCAAATTTGATAAAAAGCAGATATTTCGGCTTTGGTCGGAGAGGCTACAGCTTGGGCGATGCTTAAGGTTTATTTTTGTAGGTTTAGCAAGAGGTAAAATTTATCCGACTATCCGCTTAGCTGCACGCTTTCTTCTATCTTCATTAGTCCCGTAAATACGCGCCTGGCGGCCTCTTTTTGCTCATCCGAGATCTCGATTTTTTTCTCGTTTAAAAGCAAATTTACGAGCTGCTCGTTTTGCAGCGTCTGGACGTCAAATTTTCTCGCGTTTGCGGCGATTTTTGCCGCGAGAGGATTTTTTGATTTAAAATTTTCGTATGGCATTTTTCTCGATTTTTAGTAAAATTTTGGCTCAAATTTAAACTTGGCGCGCACCTTGCAAAGCGCAAAACGCGCGACCGAGTTAAATTTAAGGCTCTAGCCTGGCTTAACGCTTTAAGATTTTAGCGTTTTCGCAGCCGACCTCTAGCCCCATCTTGCACGCTTTTTCGTAAAATTTAACCGCGGCTTTGACGTCCGAGTTTACGCCCATGCCGCGCTCGCTCATAAAGCCCGCCTCGTTGCAGCCTTTAGCTAGGCCCAGCTCGCATGCGTTTTTATAGAGCTCGTACGCTCGCGCTTCGTCTTTTACTGCGCCGACGCCAGTCTGGTGGGCGTACGCTAATGCGTAGCAGCCCAGCTTATCGCCCATTTTGCAAGCTCGCTCGTAAAATTTAGCCGCCGTCTCAGGCTGCCTAGCCGCGACTTTTCCGCTAGCGATCATCGCGCCGATATCATAGCATGCCCGTGCGTGTCCGCCCTCACACGCTAGATTAAAGAGTCTCGCTGCCTCGCTAAAATCCGACACTCGGTACATCGCCAGCGCGTCTTCAAACTGCTTATTTGCCGAATTTGCAGGCACGCTCGCAAGGACGCTAGTCATCTCGTTTGAGGATCTCGTTTGCGCCGCAAAAAGCGCGCTCGCGGCAACAATCAAACAAACTAAAATTTTTCTCATTTTGGCTCCTTATTTTATGAGATTACGGTTTAAATTTTAGCCCTTTTTAATAAACATAAATGAAATTTTAACTAAACTCGCCTGGCCGCGCGTTCGCCTACACCCAATTTAGGCCATATACAGCTATTTTGACGAGATTTTATTCATCGCAAAACCGCAAAATCGCCCCGTGACGCCATCTCTGCGATATGAAAATAGCTCCCTCGTCTCAAACGTACAGCGCGAATCAAACTCCACTCGCTCAACGCCAAGCGCGGTAAATTCGTCCCGCAAGGCTGCCTCCATGTCAAATTTGCCGCCATTTTTATAGCGGTTAAACTCGGCCAAATCAAGCTCGCCCACCTCGTAGTTTCGCGCCTTGATATTTGCGCCGACAAACACGCGCAAATCGCCCGCCTCGCAGCCAAACTCGCTCGCCATCAAATTTACCGCATTCGTGCAAATTTTACCCGTTACGCCCGCCCTGCCCGCATGCACGGCAGCAACCACGCCGCGTCTCTCGTCCGCGATCAAAACAGGCGAACAGTCGGCAACCAAAACGCAAAGCGCTACGCCTCTAAGCGCGGTTATCACGCCGTCGCAGGGCGGTAGCTCATCATCAATATCTCGCAAAATTTCCACGCGATTTGAGTGAATTTGACGCATAAATTTTAGATTGTCGGGCGCGACGCCGATTTGCTCGGCTAGGATTTCGCGATTTTTAGCGACGTTTGCAGGCTGGTCGCCGACGTGACCCGCTAAATTTAACCCCTCGTACGCGCCCTCGCTTACTCCACCAAAACGCGTCGTAAAGCCAAGCTTCAAGCGCTCGCTTTCAAAAACTACGTCTAAAATTTCCCGCTTCGTTTTCGTCAAATTTAACCCCTCAAGCCTAATAAAGACTCGCGATATGCTGCGACTCGTCCCAGCTGATCTCGCTTTTGTCGCCGTTTTGGGCACTGCAACCAAACTCCAGCTGCCTAGCCACGTAGCGCGCTAGCAGATCGCTCTCCACGTTTACACGGCGTCCCGGCTCAAACTCGCCAAACAAGCTCTCGCGAAAGGTGATCGGGATGATTGTGAGGCGCACGCCGGTCGGCAAAACTTCGTTGATCGTGAGACTCACGCCCTCGACCGCGATGCTGCCTTTGTTTGCCATCAAAGGCATGACGTCGGAGGGCAAATTTATATAAAAATCAACCCCGTTTTCGCGGCGCTCTATACGTGCAACCTCGCCGATAGCGTCTACGTGGCCTTGCAGCAGATGCCCGTCTACGCGGTCGGCTAAGCGCATCGCAGGCTCGATATGCACGCGTCCGCGCAAATTTTCCGTCGCGATGTGCGCTCTAGTCTCGGCGCTAAGCTCCACGCTAAAGCCGTCTGAGTGCAGCTGCGTCACGCTAAGACAAGCGCCGTTTACCGCGACGCTATCGCCTAAATTTGGGCGGTATGAGGCTTTTAGTCGCAGGGTATTTTGCGAATAGCTCGCAACCTGCGCGATCTCTCTAATCAGTCCGTTAAACATTTTTCGTCCTTAAATTTTGAGCTATTTTATAAAATTTAGCCTCAGAACGGGCTAAATTTGCCGTCTAAATTTTAGCCGCCCGATTTTTGCCGCGGCTTGAATATATAAAACTAGCGGAATAATCGCGCTCGGCCTCGATAAATTTAATACACTTTAAAAATATTTAAGATAAAATAATCGCCGAATAATAATCATAAGAAACGATAAACTTGAAAAAATCACGACTAGGCCTACTTGAGACCGATATTTTAGACGTTTTGAACCAAAACGAGCTTGCTAAATTTAACCGCGAGCTCCTAGCCAAAGGCGCCACAATCTACGCAGAATCAATCAAAGTCGTGATAATTAAAAGCGGCTCGGGCAAGCTCTCGTTTTTTGAGGACGGCGAGGAGTTTATCGTCTATCACCTCCAAAAAGACAACATCTCGATCGTGGACGACGTGTGCGTGCTAGAGATCCTAGAGGACAGCGAGGTCTACTCGATCGACGCGGGCGATATGGGCGAGCTGCTAAAAAACGAGCGATTTGCCAAAGCATACGCCGACACACTCGTAAATATCTCGCTACTGCAGCGCCAGATCATAAAATCGATACTTTTTGAAAGCGCGAAGGGGCGCATAGCAAACTTTCTCGTCGAGCTCGCCGCCGAGCAAAATTTGACGCAAAACGGCTATCACTACGTCTTTTTACCATTTTCGCTAAAGGTGCTTTCAAGCTTCGTCGGACTCAAACGCCAAAGCGCAAGCACCGCGTTTAACGAACTCATAAAAGACGATATCATCAGGCGCATAACGCCGCATGAGTTTTTGATAGTGGATTATGAAAAGCTGCAAAGCTATACGAACTAAAATTTAAATTTGCACACCAAAAACCGCACGGCAAAAACGCTAAATTTGAGTTTTTAAATCTAATGTAGTTAAATTTGTAAATTTAGTAAGCTATGTAATAAATATTCCAGACAGAATAGGTGTAGTTTAACTTTAAAATTTTAACCCGTGAGGGAGCGGACTCGTCGTCCGTAACCAAAACGGGTTTAAAATTTTAAAGCTTGAAATCCGTTCATTTATGGGGAATTACTTCTTTTTCATATCAAATTTATTCGCCATAAATCCAACTAGTCCCACAAAGAAAAGACCGCCGCAGATATTACCCAGCGTAACCGGAACTAGGTTTTTAACGATGAAATTTCCCCAGTTTAGCACGTCTAGCTTTTCAGCCGTGATGCCGTGTCCTAGAGCCGTAGCCGCAGCGGCGATATCTCCGCCGTTTGCCGCGATATAGTGAGCTTTAGCGATGATGGCTTCTGTTATGATAAACATATTTGCCACGCAGTGCTCCATCGAGCATGCGACAAACGCACCGATCATCCACATAATGGCAAAAAATTTGCCCGCTAAGTTGCTCTCGCTGGTCGCAGTCCAGATAGACATGCAAACAAACACGTTACAAAAGATACCGCGGATAAATAGCTCGTGAAACGGCGCCGTGATCTTGCCGATACCGGCCGGTACGAAGTGCTGCAAGATGTAGCCGTCGTACTTTAGCGGTAAGCCAGAGTAGTAGTACATATAGGCAATTAGCGCGCCGCCGACGAAGTTAAAAAACCAAACGATCGCCCAGTAGTTAATGGTTTTGCCTAAATTTAGCTTGCCTTCATACGCGCTAACGCCGCTTAAAACCGAGCTAGTAAATAGATGCCCGCCGTAGAAAACGACCATCATGAGACCACAACTAAATGTGATGCCGCCGATAAAATTTGCTAGACCGATAGACTGCTTTTCAGCCATGCCCACGGTCGAGTGCGCCCAGAAAATATCGCCCATCGCGATCGCTGCGCCCGCCATGATGGCTAGAAAAATAATGCTTACTAACGGAGTATGCGCCTTATGCTCCATCGAATTTGACACCGCTTGCGCGGTTTCTGCAGGATTTAACATGTCCTTCTCCTATTTTAAATTTTTATCTATCTCCAAAATACGCTCGTAAGCTTTTTGCGCGCTTTTTTTCGCATTTTCGCTTAAGCCCTCTTTAAAATCAAGCACGTTTTCAAGCAAAACGCTAATGCCTAAAAATAGCGTTTTGGGGCAAATTTTACGCAGGTAGCTTAAAAGTACGGGCGTGGGTAGGTTGTGCGTCGAGTAGATATAGTCGCGCTCGTTGCTAAGATCGAAAAACTCGATCGCGCCGTCTTTAAAGCCGCTCATCGCGTCTACCACGACGATGATATCGGGCTCAAATTCTCTAAGCGCACCAAACTCGTTTTCAGGCACGTCCTGTCCATAAAATACCCGCCAATCTTTCAAATTTGCCTCGACGATCCGCCCCGTTTCGTTGCCTACGTCGTCGTCGCCGCGCATGGGATTACCGATGCAAAGCAAAGCCTTTTTCATCAAAAATCCTTCCTAAGCACCAGATATCCCTCGCGCAGATTTTCAAGCTCTTTTTTTAGCTCGCATTCGCAAAGCTCGGGGATGAGCCTTGCCGCATGCTCCCTAAATATCTCCACTTCAAAATACTTGCTTAAATTTCCCAGCTTAAATTTGACGTATTCGCCGCCGCTAGCGACGATGCGCTCAAACTCTTCGTCCGGTATTTCGAGCGATTTTTCGCTAAAGTCCACCGTCCCCACGCCGTGTCCGACGCAGACGGAAAATAGCTTGATATCTTTTAGCTCTTTTGGCATCTTTTCGTTTTCGTCCATGTGGCGGCGGGCGAGTTTATAGACTCTTATCATCGTTTATCCCAAATTTCTTTTTTGACGTCGATGGCGTTTTGCGTATCGCGTTTTGCTTTGGCGTATTTTAGATAGACGTCGTTATATAAAAGCCCCATGCACTCGGCATATCTAGGATCTTCTTCTTTATGGATAGCCTCTAGCATTACTTTTTTAGTAGCCGCTACGTCGTGGATATCTGGCGATGTTTTGGCAGCGTCCATATACTTAGCAAACAGCGTCCTACCAAATATATAGCTCATCAGTCTCTTTGACTCGGCTTCCAAATCTCGCTCGAAAAGTATGTCGCCCATGATGGACTCTTTAACGGCCGGAACTTTACAGTCGTCCTGCTCGAAGCTTCTTTTTTGCAGCTTTTGATCTATGATACCAAGAGCCATGCCAAGGCCGTAGATGACGCTAGCCGGATGCGGAGGACAGCCCGGGATATAGACGTCTACAGGGATGATCTTATCTATACCGCCCCAAACGCTATATGCGTCGTAAAAGATACCGCCCGTACTTCCGCATGCGCCAAATGCAACCACGATCTTTGGATCAGGAGCGGCCTCGTAAGCGCGAAGTAGCGGATAGTACATCTGGCGCGTAACTGGGCCGCTGCAAACCAGAATGTCTGCGTGGCGAGGGTTGGCTACTAGCTTAAACCCGAAGCGCTCAGGGTCCCACATCGGCGTAATAGCGGCGAAAATTTCTATCTCGCAGCCGTTGCAGCTGCCGCAGTCGATGCGGTAGACGCTAAAGCTTCGTTTGATATTTTTTAGATGTTCTAACTTTGCGGTTAGGTCGTTTGCCGTTTTTATATTTTCGGGAACTTGATAAAGGCTCATTTTATCCCCTCCTCTACATCTTTAGTTAAGCGCTCTACGGATTGCGCTTTTTTGCACTCAGGGCAAATATAGAGATAGTTTTTAGCTTCCTCTAGTCTGCCCGGGAGTAAATTTGCCGTACTAAGCTTTGAAAAAGTATAGTTTATAAGGCGAACCGGCGTATAGGGTTTGCCGCAGCATTTGCACTTTTGCATCTCTAGCTCGCCGCGTTGAATTAACGCACTTTTGTCAAATTTAACCGCAAGTTCAAAACCCTGGCTTAAGCGCACGCCGCCGGTCGGACAAACCTCGTCGCAGCGTCCGCAAAATATGCAGCGTCCGCAATCAAACTGCCACACGAGCTTATCTTGCTTTTCGTTCATTTTTAGCTCTATGGCGTTACTAGGGCACGCTACGCCGCATGCCGCGCAACCTACGCAAAGCTCGTAGGTATAAAACGGCTGCCCGCGGAAATTCTCGGGCACTTTGTAGGGCTCAAACGGATAGGCGTAGGTAGCCTTTCCGTATTTTTCGGTTATGTCAAATAACTTCATCATCTTAAATCCTTTTTGCTAATCTTACCTGTTTGGCAAAATCTCTTAAGGTCTTTCTCGGTTAAAATTTTACTCTTTTTAGTATTTACGTCCACAATCGTAACACGCTCGGTGCATGAATAGCACGGGTCAAGCGAGCAGACGATAAGTGCCGCGTCTGATATGTTATTTCCGCGGAACTGATAGCGGAGGCTCGGCCAGTTGTTATACGTAGCCGCGCGGCATCTCCATCGGAAAACCTTTTGCGCGCTGCCTTGCATGATCCAGTGGACGTTTTCTCCGCGAGGAGCTTCGTCGTGTCCGAGCGCGAAATTTTCAGGCTTGATCATAGTCACAGGATCTATCATAATCGGCGTTTGAGGCATTAGCTCAAAGCACTGTCTGATGATATGAATAGACTGTTTTAACTCCTTATATCTCACGACTTCGCGACTAAATACGTCTCCGCCGTGCTCGACCGCGACCTCAAATTCGATATGTTTAAAGAAGTCGTAAGGGTGGTCGTAGCGGTTATCGCGCTTAAAGCCCGAACCTCTCATATTTGGACCGACCGGGCTAAAGTCGCGAGCAACTTGTTTATCAAGCACGCCTACGCCCTTCCAGCGTCCTAGTTGGCGTTTATCCTCCATCACGGCATCCCAAATTTCCGTAATTTGAACGTCGAGTTTGTTTATGATCGCAAGGCCTTGCCTAATTTCGTTGTCGGTCATATCTCGGCGAAGTCCGCCCATGATGACGTTACCGTATGTCTTGCGACCGCCGGTTACGAGTTGGGCTAGCTCCATGGAGTACTCGCGCACCCTAAAGATATGCATGAAGGCGTTATAGTTACCAGTTACCTCGCAGGCTAGACCGATATTTAAAAGGTGGCTGTGAAGGCGCTCGATCTCAAGGCAAATCACGCGGATAGCTTGCGCTCTTAGCGGGATTTCTAGCTTTATAGCCCTTTCCGCCGCTTCTATACACGCAATCGCGTGAGCGTAACCGCAAATTCCGCAGACGCGCTCTGCAAGGTAACCCATCTGATCGTAGTTCATACGATTTTCGGCTAGCTTTTCCATACCGCGGTGTTGATAGAACAAACGGTAGTCCGCGTCTATGATCTCGTCGCCGTCGCAAAATAACCTAAAGTGTCCAGGCTCGTCAGATGTAACGTGTAAAGGTCCGAGCGGTACGTCGACTACGCTATCGCCGCTAGGAAACAAAAACTCAGCATCAGGCTCGTCTTGATGAGCGACCGGATCTGGTCTATAGCGGTAGTCCATCGCGTCTTTTCTAAGCGGATGAAGGCCGTCTGGCCAATCGTCCGCTAAAACTAAGCGGCGTTTATCAGGTAACCCCTCGGCGACTAGGCCAAACATATCAAAAGCTTCTCTTTCGTACCACACGCAAGCAGGCACTAGCGGCGTAACAGACGGAAACGTCGGATCGACGCCCGGGATCAATGTTTTAACGGTGATAAAGCACTTATCCTCTGCGGCAAAATCATCCGCCTCGGTCATCTTGCTGCCTTCCATAGATATCGCGTAGTAAAGCGCGAAACAGCCGTTTATCGCCCTCTCGTCGTTTGGTATCATCGTGCTTAAAAAGCCGCCGATATCGTAGTAAAGGGTCTTAACCGCAAGCGGAAGGTCGTTTCTATCGACTAAAACCGTGATTTGGTCGTCGGCTTGGCGGGTTACTTCTAAAACCTTTACCTTCGTTTTTAAAATTTCTACAAATTTATCGCCTCTCATCTTCAAACTCCCATCATTATTTTGACGCCCTCATTGACTAGAGCGTAAAAGTTTTCTACGTGCCAAACGCCAAATATTATGATTAGCGCGCAAAGCAGGATAAGCGGTAAATTTTCTACTATGCTCATCTCTTTATTGTGAACGACCGCAGCTTTAGGCTCGCCAAAACTCGCCATGTTAAAGTGCGAGAAGTCCGCGATAAAGATGATCGCAAGAGCTATCGCAAATAGCGCAACGCTAAAATATTGACCGCTGTTTATAGCGCCGACGAATACGTTATATTCGCTGACGAATATCGCAAACGCAGGGACGCCTACTAGCGAACAAACCGCAGCGCCGAACATCATAGTGGTTATCGGTGCAATCTTTACCATACCGCCCATTTTAGTCATATCTTTGTGACCGTAAATTCTAGCGATATTGCCCGTTGAGCAAAACGCAAGAGCTTTTGTAAAGCTGTGAGCTAGGCAGTGAAAAATCGCCGCAAATAGCCCGAAAGGTCCGCCCACGCCAAGAGCAAAGGCGATAACGCCCATATGCACGATAGAGTGGTAGGCAAACATTCTTTTTACGTCGTGTTGTCTAATCAGGAATATACCGCCGACGAACAACGTAATAAGGCCTGAAATTATCATCACGCTTTGAACGAACTCCATGCCAGTAGCTTGAGCCGCGATAGCGTAATATCTAAACAAAGCTAGCATCGCGCACTTTAGCAAAACGCCTGAAAGTAGAGCCGAAATCGGCGCAGGACCTTGGGCGTGAACGTCCGGAAGCCATGTATGCGTAGGAGCAAGACCGGCTTTGGTGCCAAATCCGGTAAGCGCAAAGACAAAGATTAGCTTTGCAACGTCGGGGTTTAAATTTTTAGCGTTTGCCATTATGCCGGTCCATAGCATCGCAGCCTCGCCGTCTTTTATCTCTGCAAAGGTCGCAGAGTAAAGAAGCACGGTCGCATAAAGCGCAAACGCTAGGCCGATAGAGCAAAGGACTATGTATTTATAGCCGCTCTCGGTTGATTTTTGATCTTTTAGGATCGCTACTAGAAACACTGATGAAAGCGTAGTAGCCTCAATCGCAGCCCACATAAACGCGACGTTGTTACAGATGACGCTTAAGCTCATCGTAAATATAAACACGTGGCTAAGCGCGTAGTATTTCTTAAGCGCGCTTAAATTTATATGTCCCTCTTCAAGCTCCCATCTCATATAGTGGGTCGCGTATAAATTTACGAGTAGGCCGGTAACCGCTATAAGTATCAAAAATACGCAGCCAAGGCTGTCTAGAAACAAGAATTTATCGTGCGCGTAAAACGTACCGCCGGTTAAAACCTTGCTTACGTTAAATAGCAACGCCAAAGACGTAACCGCGCTAACCGCAACGTGAAGCAAACTCAAAGTCGCGTAATTTTTCGGAGAGAAAAATAGCAATATCGCTCCAAGAAGCGGTAAAATTAATATCAAAGTTAAACTATCCATCTCTATCCCCTTAAATTCGTAGCCTTAGACGTGTCAAGGCTGCCGTATGCTTTATAAAATCTGATAGCTAGAACGCTCATGATGATAACGGCGAAAATCGCGTCCGTTAAGATGCCAAGCTCGACAAGCTCGTTTGAGTTGTAAGCCATGAGCGCTAGGCTTAGATGTATGCCGTTTTCAAAAAGGCAGTAGGCTAAAATTTGCTTGATAAAAGAGTTTCTAAGCATAAAGCCGAAAACTCCCATCATAAACACGCAAACTGCAGCTAGTAGCATTATTTTCTCTTGGATTAGCGAAAATTTAAGGAATATCGGGTTGATACTCATCGCTAAAGCTAGAGAAAATCCCATCGCTATAACCGGGCTCACGAAAAAGCCGCCCACCGGCTCATCCTCGCTAACGACGTTAAGCTTTTTAATCAACCAAAGCAAAATCGCCGGCACGAATAAAACCTTCGTAAAAAACGCCACAACCGCCCACATGGATAGCTGATGCGCGTTAAATTTAGACGCCAACATAGCAAATATACCGACTAAAAGTAATGTCTCGATCGCGTAAACGATGACGGATAGCTTTAGGTTACGTAACCCAAATACCGCCAAAGACGTTACTATCATGCCGATAGCTAATGCGTCTAACATAGTCATATCTGCATTCATCTCACACCCCCACGACGTAAAGCGTCAAAGCCACGAAAGATATGGCTAGAGCGGCTACCGCGTTTTTACGCAAAGACGAAGTCATCCTAAACCTCGGTCCAAAGTTGTCTATAAACACGGCCGCTACGTAAAACACTCCCGCCTTTAAAACGAAAATTATAACGGCTAGGAAAGGATTGCTAAAATTCCACGGCTCAAAAATCGCGAGGAAAAGTCCTATCATTGCAAATTGTTTTAAGATAAGCGCCGCTTGAACTAAGCCAAGATCGCTACCTGCGTATTCGCCTAGTAGGCCTTCTTGCAACTCTTGCTCCGCCTCTGCTAGGTCAAAAGGCTTTCTGCCCGTCTCAACGTATATGCACCACAAAAATGCGATCGAAGCAACCGCAAAGCTTGGGATCTGATATCCGATTTGGCCGCTTTTTACCATTGATTGAATTTCAACCAAATTTGACGTTCCGGCCGCTAGCATAACTACGATTAGGCACATTATCATGACGGGCTCGACGTAAACTGCTATGGTTTGCTCTCTGCCGCCGCCGGTAGCCGCAAACGGGTTACCGCTATCTAAAGAGGCTGCGCCGAATACGAATCTCAAAAGCGCGCCGAGATATAAGATAACGAAGATATCCGAATATGCTCCGAAAATCGTGCTTTTACTATAAGTAATAGGAATAGCCGCCAGTATCGCCGCCGAAGTAGCAAACAAGAAAAACGGAGCCTGCCTAAATACCCAGTGAGAGCAAGCAGGCACGGTTCTACCGCGTCTAAATAGCTTTATGATGTCGCGATACGTCTGGAAGAAATCGCTACCTTGTTTTGATTGCAGTTTGGCTCTTAGTTTCCTAGCCATACCGTCAAACAAGGGCGCAACCAAGACGATGACGACTACTTGAAATATCATCAAAAGTATAGTCTGTAAAATTTCCATCTCACGCCCCCTATATCAAAAAGTAGCTAACCGCTAGTATCGCGCAAAGATATACGAGGATATATAGCGCGTAAACGTTGGTGTAGCCGCTTTGCATTATGCCTATTTTATCGGCGACCTTTTCGGTAAATTTAATCACCGGCTCGTAAAATAGCCCCCACCAGATATCTTTTGGATGGTTGTGATACTCGACCGGGTTAAAATAGCCTTTAGTCACGACTTTTCTCTCGCCTTTAAACAGCCAGTTCATTATGCGTCTTAGATCGCCCGTAAAAGGACCGCCCGTCATTTGCATGCGAGAGCTGTATTTAAATCCGCAAGCCCAAGGATCGGTCTCGCGAGGTTTCTCGCGGTTTGCTTTCATAAATGCTAAAATCGCAAAAGGTAAAACCATAGTAGAACATAAGATGATGGCTATAAGCGGAGTTGAGACGATACTGCCTAAATTTGATGTCAAATTTATGCCCTGGCTAGCTACGTAACCGCCTGCGCCGCCTATGGAATTTACGGCCGTTTGGATGTAGCCGACGACAACGTTCGCTCCGACGCCAAAGCCTATACAGCCGATCATTAGCACGATCATGCCAAGCACCATAAATATCGGGCTTTCTTTTGCGTTTTCCCAAATTTTCTTATCTCTTGGAGTTCCCGCAAAGATTACTGCGTAAAGCTTAAGGTGCATGCCGACTAACACGCCCGTAAGCGCTAGCGCGACGACTGAAAGCGTAAATGCGTATCTAGTAAAGATGCCCTGCTCTAGCGCGCCTTGAAGCATACCTTGATAGGTAAACCACTCTGATACGAAGCCGTTAACAGGAGGAAGCGCTGCGATACCCATGATACCGATAAACATACCAACAGACGTCCAAGGCATCTTTTTAGCTAGGCCGCCTAGTACGTCCATATCGCGAGTGTGCGTAGCGTGTAAGACCGAACCCGCGCAAAGGAACAATAAGCCTTTAAATATCGCGTGGTTAACTACGTGGTAGCATCCTGCTAAAAATCCGATCGCAGCAAGAGTGTTATTCCCCGCAGCTAGGCCGTATAGACCGGTACCAAGACCAAGCAAGATGATGCCGATATTTTCAACTGAGTGATAGGCAAGAAGCGCTTTGTAGTCGTGCTGACAAAGAGCGTAAAGAACACCAAACAGTGAGCTAGCAGCACCCAGGATCAAAACCGCTAGACCAAAATATATGCTTAGCGGCAAGAAAAGCGTAAATTTAACTAGTGTAAATAGCGCAACCTTTATCATAACGCCGCTCATTAGCGCGGAAACATTTGAAGGAGCCGCAGGGTGAGCCATCGGTAGCCATACGTGGAAAGGCCACATACCGGCTTTACTACCAAATCCTACTAGGAATAATATAAACACCACGACGCTAACCGCAGCAGGCATATTTAGGTGGGCAAATTTGCTAAACTCGGCGCTGCCGGCGTAGTGAGCCATTATTAGCAGTCCGCACGTGATACAAAACGCACCAACCTGAGCGATACCTAGATATACCATCACCGCTTTTAGCGTGCCTTTGCCGTCGTTTATAAGGATGAGGAAAGACGAAATAAGCGTCATAAGCTCCCACAAAACGACGAAGCAAAATACGTTATTTGCGCTGATGACTAGAAGCATCGAAAGGATGAAAAGGTTAAACAAACAGGCGAAAACGCCGACGTTTGCTTTTTTGATGTATTCCTCCGCGTAGCTCATACCGTAGACGCTGCTGGCAAAGCCGATAAAGACGACTACGAAGCTAAAGAAATTTCCAAGCGGAGTTAGCTCAAATTTAGGCGCGTATAAAAAGTCTCCGCCTAGAGCGAAGCCTTGGGTCACGCCCATATTGGCCACAAAGTAGTAAAGCGCGTAAAAACAGCTGATCGCGCTTAATCCAAAGCCGATTTTGACGGCTGATTTTTGAGCGCCGTAGAGCAGGATGCTAACGGCGGCGCTAACTAAGAAAAGTAGATACACGCCTACCATCTCGCACCCCCTTGTGCGCCGCTATTTTCGTCGTTCATAGCGCGCGAATTTGACGCCGCTTGCTCTCTTGCTTGCTCGCTAGGAGTTTTGTCAAGCTCGTTGATAACGATAACGTCAGCCTCGCCGTCCACGTCCTGAGCGCCGATATCGGCTAAAACGTGAGGCTCTTTTAAATTTCCGCTTCCGCGTAAAATTTTATTTACGAAATCCTGCGCCGCCTCCTGCTCGATCCTGTTGCCAAGCTTGTGCTGGCTGTGCAAAGGATCGACCATGATTATCGCGCTGGTCGGACAAACCTCGACGCATGCAGGGCCGTTTTCGCGACCGAAACACATATCGCATTTGATAGCGGTATTTTTCGCGCCCGCCTGGCTCTCGATCTCGAGGTAGTACTTCGGCTCTACCGCGTAGTTAACGGACGGCATGAGCTCCGCGCTCGAGCTTATCGCGCCGTAAGGGCAAGCGATCGTGCAGAGTTTGCAGCCTATACAAATCTCTTCGTGAAGCTCGATGCAGTTATCGTCAAACCTGAGTGCCCCGGTAGGACATACGTTCGCGCAAGGACCGTCATCGCACTGGCGACACTGCGTCGGCATGACGCCTTTTGCTTGACGGAGCACTGTTAGTCTAGCTTTTGAAAGCTTACCGCGCTCGTAAGCGCTACGAAAACAGGCCGCCATGCAAGTAGCGCAACCGATACAACGTTTGTAATCGGCGATCACAAATTTATGTTGTTTCATAAATTCTCCTTTCTACTTGTTTTACGATTCTTGATTTCTCTTAAATCTTGAGCTAATTGTATTACTTTTAGAAATTTATTTCCGTCATTTGCCTAACGAATTTTGTATTTTTTAGATTAATTTTTATGAATTATTTATTTTTAAGTTTATTTTTAAATTTACTGTAAAATAGGCACTCTTTTAAACTTATGCGAATATAAAAATATTACGCATAGGCTATCAAATGCACTAAAAAGAGTATTTTAGTCCTATAAAACTTCAAAAAGCTTAAGCCAAAATTTAACCGTAGCCTTTAAAATTTGACGGAATGCTTTTTGCTAGAACTCACCGTTAGTAATATAAAAAGGATAAAAATGCAGATCAAAAACGGCGCTTCAAACGAGATTTTAAAGACCTTGGCAAACCGCGTAGCTCAAGGTCAAAAAGGCGATAAATTTTTAGACGCCTCCACGCTTGCGGCGGCAAATTTGACGGATTTTGCAAATATGGTAGATAAATTTAACGAAAAAGCAAGTTCAAGCAGTGCGGCGGATAAATTTGATGCGGATAAATTTCGCGGCGGCGAGGCGAGCTCGTTTTTACGAAATTTAGCCCGCGACGAAAACGAAGCGCAAATCTATGCCAAACTAGAACGCGAAGCCAAAGAAGTCGCGAAAATGTTTAAGAAATTTGATTTTATGCAGATGATGACGAAGCTAGAGATGGGTAATCTAAAAGACGCTGAACGAGCGCAAATCTTTGCTAAAATGAACAAAATCGCAAAGGAAATTTGACTTTAACGCGGGGTTAAATTTCCGCCCGATCTCTCAAAAAATACTCTGTAAAGATTGCTATAAATAAATTTAAACCAAATCGCCAAACTGCGCACACCGGCTCATAGAGAGTCAAATTTAAGGTAAATTTCTCAGCCGTCTTTCCTTAAATTTTTGTATATTTTATCTGTTTTTTGATAAAATCGCGAATTTTAAGGACAAGGAAAATTTGAATATGAATTATGATATTATCGTCGTCGGAGGCGGTCACGCAGGTATCGAAGCCAGCCTCGCCGCCGCAAGAATGGGCAAAAAAACGCTACTAATCACCATCCTAGCCGAGCAAATCGGTGCAGCCAGCTGCAACCCCGCAATAGGAGGCCTGGCAAAAGGCCACCTCGTAAAAGAGATCGACGCTCTAGGCGGGCAAATGGGGCTAACGACCGATGCCGTGGGCATACAGTTTCGCGTGCTAAACGAGAGCAAGGGCCCGGCCGTGCGAGGCAGCCGCGCTCAGATCGACATGGACCGCTACCGCGTCTATATGCGAAATTTACTGCTAAATACGCCAAATCTCGAAATCAGCCAAGAGATCGCGACGCAAATTTTAAGCCAAAACGGCGAAATCACGGGCGTTAAAACCCACCTAGGAAACGAGTATAAAACCAGCAAGCTCATCATCACGACGGGCACGTTTTTAAACGGGCTGATACACGTCGGATTTAACAAACTAGAAGCCGGCCGCGTGGGCGAGCTAAGCGCCAAAAATCTAAGCGATAGCCTGCGCGAACTAGGCCTAGAAGTCGGACGGCTAAAGACCGGCACCTGCCCGCGAGTGGATGCTAAAAGCATCGACTTTAGCGTGCTTGAGATCCAAGGCGGCGACGAGGATCCAAGCCCGTTTAGCTTCCGCACGCGAGACTTTGCGCCTACGCAGCTGCCCTGCTACATCGCCTACACCAACGTTACCACGCACGACATCATCCGTTCAAATTTCGACAAAGCGCCGCTATTTACGGGCCAGATAGAGGGCGTGGGTCCGCGCTACTGCCCGAGTATCGAGGATAAGATAAATAGATTCGGCGACCGCGACAGGCATCATCTTTTCGTCGAGCCGCAGACGCTAGAGGCCACGGAGTACTATATCAACGGCTTTTCTACGAGCTTGCCGTATGAAGTGCAGGTCGCGATGCTACGCTCGGTCAAGGGCTTTGAAAACGCTCGTATCGTGCGCCACGGCTACGCAATCGAGTACGACTACGTCCAGCCGACCGAGCTAAAACACACGCTAGAGACCAAAAAGGCGCGCGGACTCTATCTCGCAGGCCAGATCAACGGCACCACGGGCTACGAGGAAGCTGGCGCTCAGGGGCTGATGGCGGGCATAAACGCAGCGCTTGCGCTTGATGGCAAAGAGCCGTTCGTCCTGCGCCGCGACGAGGCCTACATCGGCGTTCTCATCGACGATCTAGTGACCAAAGGTACGAAGGAGCCCTACCGCATGTTTACCTCCCGCGCCGAGTATAGACTGCTGCTGCGCGAGGATAACGCCGTGCTGCGCCTGGGAGGATACGGCCGCGAGCTTGGACTGCTAGACGAAGCGACGTTTGAGAAAATAGAAGCCATAAGGTCAAATTTGACTCGCGGGCTAGAGCTGCTAAACGGCACCGAGATCACGCCGACAAAGCGAAATTTAGAGCTTTTAGCTAGCTTAGATGAGGAGATAATCAGCCAAAATTTGACCCTGCAAAAAATCGTCGCTAGAAAGAGCTTTACGGGCGAAAAACTGCGCAAGCTAGATCCGTTTTTCGAGGCGCTCGACGAAGCTAGCTTGGAGCAAATTTTAACCGAAGCCAAATACCAACACTACATCGCCGAACAAAAAAAGCAGATCGACCGCATGAAAGATATGATGAGCGTGAAAATCCCAGAAGGCTTTAGCTTCCGTGGTATCAGCGGGCTTAGCAACGAGGTGGTCGAAAAGCTCGAGAGATTTGCCCCGCCGACGCTCTTTGCGGCTAGCGAGATCAGCGGCGTGACGCCTGCTGCGATAGATATCTTGCACATCTATATAAAGATGAATGCGAGGGAGTCGCAGTAAGCGAAAATAAGGCTATTTAAAAGGACGGGCGTTAAATTTGAGGTCAAATTTAACGCTCCGCCTTTTTTGCGTTTTAATTTTACGAACCCGTCAAATTTAAACGTATCTGCTAATCTCTATCAAATTTCCGTCCGGGTCGCGCACGTAGATTGAGCTTATCGCTCCAAGTGCGCCGGTTCGCGGCACGATGCCCTGCTCTACGGTGATACCGGCAACCTCTAGCTCCTCTAAAACTAGCTCAAGCGGCGTATCGGCAAGCAAGCAAATATCTGCCGTTCCCACGTTTGCATTCATGGCATTTGGCAAAATCTCCTCGCCTTTTACGTGCAAATTTATCTTTTGCGAGCCAAAGGCCAGAGCCTTGCGTCCGTTTGCGAAATCAACCTCGCGCATACCCAGCACGCGCACGTAAAAATCAAGCGTCCGTTGCAAATCAGCGACGGTTAAAACGATGTGATCGATCGAAGCGATACGCATATATTCTCCTTTTAATCAAATTTAACCAAGCATTGCCCGCTAAAAACGGCAAATTTGACGGCGTAAATTTAAAGTCGCTCGGCGTCAAATTTTGCGGTGCGGGTAAAACGCGCAAACTAAAATATAATTTAAATTTACATCTGCTTATAGGCCGTCAAATTTAACTGACTAGGCCAAATTTACACTCAAATTTTACTCCCGAAAGCCTTAAAAAACGAAATAGTAAATGATGATTTAAAAATAATTTAAACATTTAAACTATTTGCTAGAAAAATAAAAGTTTAATTTTCATAAGAGTATAATCTCGATTATTCTTCAAAAACCGTTGAAAGGAAAGTAATGTCCGTAAAACAAGAAAGACGAGATTTTATCGGTCTAGCGTTTGGCGCGGTAGCCGCAGTCGGCGGCGCAGCGACCCTCGTAGCCGTTAAAAAGACCTGGGACCCGCTTCCTAGCGTAAAGGCGGCTGGATTTACGACCGTAGATCTTAGCCCAATGAAAGACGGCGAGATGCGCCAGATCGAGTGGCGTAAAAAGCCGATATTCGTTCTAAAAAAGGACGCTTCGATGGCACCTAACGACAAGCGCGATATCGTAGTAGAGGGCGCTAGATATATGGTCGCGATCGGGCTTTGTACGCATCTTGGCTGTATCCCGGAGTGGAAACCAGGCAAGCAACTTTTCGTTTGCGCCTGTCACGGAGGCGAATTTGACGCAGACGGCGTAAATACCTTCGGCCCTCCTCCGCGACCGCTAGACATACCGCCGTTTAAGATAGACGGTACGAAACTCGTTTTGGGCGAGACCAGCCCCGAATACGAAAAACTAACGGCTCAAGCGTAAGGAGGGGAAAATGCACATCAGAAAATCAACGGGCGTTTTAGACTGGCTGGATCAAAGGATCGCCCTAAACAAACTAATGAAAGTCCTCGTCAGCGAATACTGGATACCGAAAAATATAAATTTCCTCTGGGCGATGGGCGTTATACTCACGACGCTTTTTGCGTTGCTTATTTTTACCGGATTTATGCTAGTTATGTACTATAAACCGGATATAAATTTAGCCTTTGACAGCGTAAATTTGACCATAATGAAAGAGGTCGAGTACGGCTGGCTATGGCGTCACATACATGCGGTTGCGGCTTCGGTCGTGTTTTTAATCATCTACATACACACCTTTACGGCGATCTACTACGGCTCTTATAAAAAAGGTCGCGAGATGATTTGGGTGAGCGGCATGTTGCTCTTCATCCTGTTTTCAGCCGAGGCTTTTAGCGGATATATGCTACCTTGGGGTCAGATGAGCTACTGGGCGGCGATGGTTATCACGAATTTATTCGGCGGCATCCCGGTTATCGGGGACGCGGTAGTCGAGTGGATCAGAGGCGACTATGCCGTTAGCGATCCGACTTTGACGAGATTTTTCATGCTTCACGTATGCTTGCTACCGATCGTGCTGATCGCAGTCGTCGCGATACACTTTTATACCCTTCGCGTCCCACACGTAAACAATGAAACGGGCGAGGAGATAGACTTTGAAGTAGAAGCCGAAAAATACCTAAGCGGCGATACGAAAAACGCGAAAGTAATTCCGTTTTGGCCGGGATTTTTGGCAAAAGACTTTATGTACATCGGCTTTTTTATGATTTTCTTTTTCTATTTAGTCTGTTTCCATTTCAACTTCGCGATGGATCCGATAAATTTCGAGCCGGGCAACCCACTAAAAACGCCTCCGCACATCTATCCCGAGTGGTACTTCTTGTGGCAGTACGAGATTTTACGTGGATTTTTCTTCGATATTTTCGGATTTAAAGCTTACAACATCGGCCTTATCGCGTTTGCGATCGCAGGCGTAGCTCTATTTTTCATGCCGCTTTACGACAGAAGCGACGTCGTGGCTCCGGCTCACGAGAGAAAAGGCTTTTTCGTATGGTTCTGGTTGCTAGTGGTCGATATGATCGTGCTTACGATCTTCGGTAAGCTACCTGCCGACGGCGTGACGCTTGGTATTTCAAACTCATGGATAGGATTTTACTCGACCATTACGTTTTTCGTTCTGCTTTTTGTCGTTTTACCTATCATAACGACTCTTGAGAAAAAAGGAGCGGTAAAATGAGAGAGTTAAAAATTTTCATAATCGTAGTTATTTTAACCGGCGTAACATACTGGGGTATCGAGCCTTACGCGCATAATGTCATGCATCCGCACGTCGGCGCGGCCGATTACGACTTTGGCGCCGAGGATATAAATCAAGCCAAATCCGTAGTAGAAGCTAGACAAAAAGCCCTTGATGCGACAAAAACTCTGAATGACGAGAAAAAAGTCGCCGGAGCACAAAAAGATCTCGAAGAGGCACAAAAAACTCTCGAAGACTACACTGCGTTTTGGAACGACATAAAGGCTATAAATTTAGCCAAAGGCGACGCGACTAAAGGCGCAGAAACCTTTGCAAACGCGGGCTGTGCCGGCTGTCACGGAGTCGAGGCTGCGGGTATGCCTACAGCTATGAGCGCTGCTGAACTTAGCGAAGCGTACGGCGTAGTGCCGCCTGATCTTAGCAGCGCGGGAGCGATATACGACGAGCATTTCTTGGCAGCCCTTATCAAAGATCCGACCAAGGCGCTAAAACTAACGCATAAATTTAACGACGAAAAGCCTTATCCGATGCCTCCGTTTTTCGGAGCCGGCGGAGAGGATCCAAATGCCGAGATCGCTGATATAGTCGCGTATCTAAAGTCTATCGCGCCTAAAGAAGTTAGCGACGAACAGGTATTTCGCGACGCATGCCAAAGATGCCACGACATGAAGTACGAAAACAAATACGCGCTAACCAACCGCGTAAATTTAGCCGCATATATGGGCTCAAACCCGCCTGATTTATCGATGATGATCCGCTCAAAAGGCGATGATTATCTGCATAAATTTATAAACGATACGCAAAAAATGCTACCAGGCACCTCGATGCCTCGCGTGGGGCTAAGCAAGGCTAGCGAGGATCAGATCGTAGCCTATATGCAAAAAGCCGGCGACGCTAAAAAAGCCGAGCGCGAAAGCCTAGGCATAAATGTGATGATCTACTTCTTGATTTTCGGTATATTTGGATGGCTTTGGAAACGCAAAGTTTGGTCTGACCTACACTAAAATTTGAGCCCGCTTGGGCTCAAATTTCTCTTTAAATTTACTCCTTAATTTCTAAAATTTATCTACCGATTTAGAAGCCGTCGTAAAATTTACTCAGCACTCGCGATGCTTTGTCTGGGCTCAAATTTGACCGCAAACAAATACCAACTTTACGTGCCTATAGTTTAAATTTGGATACGCTTTGAGCGCAATAGAAACTATAAATATACATTTTACAGCATTTTTAAGAGCGTGTTACTAATCCTACTTTTTACGCCATGAACAAAGTAATACGGTAAGATCATTTGGATTTTCTTGGCGGCGGTGAGCTAAGTAGCGTGATTTATAGATGCATTTTTAAGTTAGAGCTTAGCTTGTTTTAGTTTTTTCATAATTTTTCTTGATTTAGGTCGTCTTTAAATTTATTTCCCGATGTTAAAATCGGCTATCAATTTTGATTTGCAAATTTCAAAAAAAGGGTAAATATGAACGGTCTCAAATTTACAGTCAAGTTTTTCGCGACCATCGCGGCGCTTTGCCTCGGGTTAAATTTAAGCGCTAGCCAGATCGAAGGCAGATGGAGCATCGTCTCGGCAAACATAGACGGGCAGGAGGTGCAAACGGCGGGGCAAAAGTGCTTTGAAGATTCGTTTTTCGAGGTTAGCGGCCGCGAGGCAAAGCTAGGCCTTAGCTCCGTAGGCGAGGACGGCGCGTGCAAAAGCGGCGCGGCAAGCTACGCCTTTAAAAGCATGGGTGCTGGCAAATACGCGCTGGGTCCTATCGGCGAGTTTTGGCTAGATAAAGACGCGCTAAAAGTAAAGCAGTCCTTAGACGGCGGCAATTTTATCGTCTTTTCTTTCAAAAAAGACGCGGCCGCAAACAAAGCCGTGACAACGGCAACCGGCTCAAATTTGAACACAGACGAGCTAGAGGGCAGATGGGAGATCGACTCGGTCTCAGCACAGGGGCAGACGTTTAAAACGGCTGGCCAAAAGTGCTTTGAAGATTCGTTTTTCCAGATAGCAGGCGGCAAAGCCATAGTCAGTATCGTAGCGGCAAATCCGGACGGCACGTGCAAAACCGGCGCAGGAGAAAGCGGCTATAAGAGCCTTGGCGCAGGTAGGTACGCGCTAGATAACGACGCTGGCGAATTTAGGCTAAAAAACGGCTTGCTCGAATACGAACAAAGCGCGGGCGGCATCGTGTTTACCTTTAAAAAAAGCCGCGCGGCGCAGGCTAGCTCAAATCAGGCGCAAGCCAAATCAAGCTCAAATTTAGAACCCCAAAAAGACCCTAGCGTAAAACACAGCGACGCGGGAGCGAGCAAAAAAGGCACGGGCGTGTTTGCAGGCAAGTGGTTCTTCATAAACACCAATACCGACATATCCTTTTATCTGCGCGACGACGGCACTTACGCGAGCCGTTTAGGAAAGCCCGACTGGCGCACGCGCATCGACGGCACGTATAAAAAAGACGGCAAAAAAATCGTACGAACCGCCAACGACGGCGAGCAAAGCACATATAGCTGCGAGAATGCGGATTGCACGTTTTTGTTGAGCGACGGCGGATACCATCTCTTTAACGCTCAAATCTTAAATGAGGTGCCAAAGGGCAGCTACTCATTCACCTCCGTTGGCTCCATGTCCCTTTACAACGCCTCGGGCGATTTGGACGTCGTTGGCGGAGGCGTGAGCGGGTACTATGACTTCGACGGCAAAGGCCGCTTCAAGGACGGCAGTTTGTCCTACTCCTCCGCCGCCATGAGCAATGTGGGCGGCGGCGGAACAAGATCTAGCAGTAGCGCGGGCTCATATACGCTAGACGCGGGCGAGCTCACGCTCAGATACGACGACGGACGGACGCAGCGACATAGCTTTTTTTATATCCCGCCTACTAGCGAAGGCAAGGCAGGCGGAGCGGTCGTCGACGGCGTGATACATTTTTTGGACGAATAGCAACCCATCGGCGTAAAACCAGGGCAAATTTGAGAACAAAAAGCCGAAGGCAAAACCGCCGCAGACGGCTTAAAAATTTACGAAAGGAAAAACATGGCTAAATTTAAATTTTTTGCAATCCTCGCGGTGCTTTGCCTCGGGTTAAATTTAAGCGCCAGCGAGCTGGACGGCAGGTGGAGTATCGTCTCGGTTACGGCGCAGGGACAGACGTTTAAAACGGCCGGACAAAAGTGCCTCGAAGACTCTTTTATCGAGGCTAGCGGCGATAGCGCGCGCCTAAGCCTAAGTAGCGCGGACGGTAAATCCTGCGAAAAAGCCGAACAAAACTTCGCTCTAAAAAACCTAGGCGGTGGTAGATACTCGCTTGGCGGCGGCGAGCTACGGCTAAATAACGGCTCGCTCGAATACAAACAAGGTACGGACAGCGGCGAGATCGTATTTACCTTTAAAAAAGACGAGGTAAATTTAGCCAGCATCGTAAACGGCGCTCTAAATCAAGCCGGCCTCGGCGGGTCAAATTTAAGCGAGATTGAGGGCAGATGGGAGCTAGTCTCGCTAAAGGCGCAGGGGCAGAGCTTTAAAGTCGCGGGGCAAAAGTGCTTCGGCGACTCGTTTTTTGAGATCGGAGGCAATGAAGCGACGGTAGGCATCGTGGGCGTAAATCCGGACGGCTCGTGCAACAATAGTGCGGGCAAAAGCGGCTACGAAAGTCTAGGCGGCGGCAAATACGCGCTTAGCGCTAAAGGGCTGGGCGAGTTTTGGCTAAAGGACGGCATGCTCGAATACAAACAAGTCGCGGACGGGCAAGAGGTCTTGTTCGTCTTTAAAAAAAGCGCAAATAGCGCGCAAGCAAAAGTAAGCAAATCAAGCTCAAATTCGGTCGAGTCCGCAAAACCCGTAAAGGACTCTAGCGTCAAACACAGTAGCGCCGGGGCGAGCAAAAAAGGCTCGGGGGTATTTGGCGGTACGAAATTTAACATGCTTTTAAACACGAGCGAGGATTATTCCTTTTACCTACGCGACGACGGCACCTACGCGAGCCGCCTAGAAAAGCCCGACTGGCGCACGCGCATCGACGGCACGTATAAGGTCAAAGATGGCATCCTAACGATAACCAGCAACGACGGCTACGATACGAGCTACTACTGCGAGAACGACGACTGCACCTTTTTGTGGAACTCAATCGGCACGGGGTACTATATGTTTCAGGCACAAATCCCAAGCCAAATGCCAAAAGAGTGCTTCTCGTTTCGCAAGGACAGCTCGTCGTCCCTGTACGGCTGGTCGGGCGGCAGCGATACCGTAAGCGTAGGCGTGAGCGGATACTACTGCTTTGACGGCAAAGGGCGCTTTAGCTCGGGCGGATCGTCGTATGCTATGGCAACCTCGGGTACCCCAGGCGGCAGCATAGACGGGGGCAGCTCGAAATCACGTAGCGACGAGGGCTCATACACGCTCGATCAAGGCGAGCTAACGCTAAAATACGACGACGGCATGGTCGTTCGCCACAGCTTTTTCTACACTCTGCCGCGCAGTAAAGATAACAAAACTATGGCGATCATCGACGGCGAGGTTTATCGGTAGGCTGGCTCTTTTTGGTTAGTAGGATTTAGCATTTTAGCCCGTTTTTGATCGGGCTAAACTTACATACTGCGCCAGCCAAATTTGATAGTCTGCTCTCGCCTCTCACGACCATCAAATTTGCTTGTCGCTCAGCTCAAAACCTACCTTAAATTTGACGCCGTACGTTAAAATTCCGTCGTCAAATTTACCCTCATTCCCGCATAGAAAATCTCAAATTTAATGCGCTAAATAATATTTTTTCAAATTTCCCTCGCTTTTTACGTCTGATTTTGGCTATAATTTCAACCAAAGCAGATCGCGGTCGCGATTTACATTTGCATAAATTTATCTTCATTACAGTTTCTGCAAATTTACACAAACCTGAGCTCAAATTTGCGCTCAAATTTGACGAAGTTCCGCGTGTCGGAAAATTTACTACGGATTAGAGTATGCATTTCATCGGTATCGACACCGGCGGGGCGTCATCAAAGGTCGCCGTTATGGACGAGTGCGGCAAATTTTGCGAGCTGTTTTTGCTACCGAGCGGCTTTAGCGCGGTCAAAGTCGCACGGCAGATCAAGCAAAATTTGGAGCAAAAAGGCTACACTGAGGGCTTCGTGACGGCTACTGGCTACGGATGCGTTAGCGTGGAATACGTGCGGCTTAGTATGAGCGAAATTTTATGCCACGGGCTTGGGGTTCACTTTTTGTTTGAGCCTAATTGCCCGTAGAGGGCATGGGCGGGCAAGACATGAAGGCGATCCGGTCGCAAATATCGCCGAGCGTTACCTTAAAATTCCATGTTCGGTGATGTATCAAAACGACGCCAGAGGCGATATTATAAAGGAATTTATCCACGAGTATCAAGCCCACGGCGTCGTCGACGTCGTGGGCTGCCACACCTACGCAATAGAGACGAACAGGATCAAAGAGGCAAGCCACGAAGCCGGAGCGAACTATATGAGCTTGGAGACCGACTACTCCAAACAGGACGTAGGGCAAATCCGAACGCTCCTAGAGGCGTTTATAGAACTGCTTTAAGCGGGTAGCTCGAAATTTTAAAATGAAGAATTTTCTAAATTTAAAAACAAACCAAAGAAAGGAGAGATTGCATGAAATTTAAAGAGATAGACGAATCTCGTCGCGGCTTTTTAAAAGGAGCTTTGGCAGCGGCAGCCATCGCCGGACCCGAATCGATACTCGCTGGCTTCACGCCGTTTAAGCCCGATTCGCTGCAAGTTTGGTCGTGCGGAGGTTTATCTGAGGCTTTTGCGCAGATAAATCAGGCGTACGAGTCCAAAACGGGGCATAACATCCAGTACACCGGCGCCTTTGCGGGTGCGCTCGGGAAGTCGCTACTGGCCTTGCAGGGCAAGACGGAGGTTTTCGGCGCCCGCGTTTTGGAGCTCTCTCAAAAACTACGCAAGGCTGGCCTTAGCCTTCGCTTTAGACCGCTGTGTTTTACCGACTACGTTTTAGTAGTGCCGAAGGGAAATCCCGCGGGCATTCGCGATCTGAAGGATCTAGCGGAACCCGGCGTGCGGGTGATGCTGCCGCTAAGGGCTTCGCCTCCTGGTAGCGGACCGGTAAAGGGAATTTTGAAAAATTCCGGCCTTACTGAGCCGGTCATGAAAAATATGGTCGCCAACGGAGCGTGCGTAATTACCATGATGTGCGATCTCGTAGATGGCAAGGGCGATGCGTCCATCATCGAAAAGCGTCTAACGACGCACGATAGGTTTAAAGACAGGATCGAATACATGCCTATCGATGAGAAACTCATCCCGCCGGGGCCGCTTACCTTTACGCTAAATATCATGAAATACGTAAAAGACGAGAAGCTTGCCGATGACTTTGCGGACTTCGTCTGCTCGGACGGGCAGGAAATTTTCGAGCGACACGGCTTTACCTCTATCCATTCGGCGCGCGGGCTTGAACTCATAGAAAGGTTTGGTGTAAAAGATGTTTAGTATCGTAAATATGGCAAAGATGAAAAAAGTCTCTAGGCTAACTAAAATTCGTCGCTTGGTGCAGCTGATTTTTATCGGCGCGATCGGGCAATGGGCGTATTACGGGATTTTTAGATGCCCATTTATCGTGCCTTTCGTAAACTGCCAATCCTGTCCGATCGTTACGTGCTGGGGGCGGATCGCGACCGTGTTTTTCGGCTTTTGGCTGTTTATACCCGTGCTGGTTATTTTCCTCGGGCGCGCGTTTTGCGGCTGGCTTTGCCCAGGCGGATTCGTAAATCAAATGCTGGGCAAATTTGCCGCCTTTAAGCTTAAGCTAAAAAATAATAGGAAGCTACGATATGCGCAAATAGGCATGGTTCTAGCCGTTTTGCTTAGCGCGGGCGTATATTTTATCTACGGCAACCCTCGCGTTATGATCCCTATCCGCACCAGCGACGAGTACCTAAACGCCGTTATCATGTCTTTTAAATTTTCCGACTGGTACTGGGCGGTTCGCACTGCCGTCGTCGTGGCCCTCATCGCCGCATCCTTGATCATCGCAAATTTATGGTGCCGCTTCGCCTGTCCTAGCGGCGGGATAATGGAGCTGCTGCGTAAAATTTCAATATTTCGCGTTTATAAAACGGATGCCTGCGACAACTGCAACGCCTGTTTGCGCAAATGCGAAATGGGCACTAGACCGGACGAGATGAACTGCACGAACTGCGGCGATTGTATGGACGTTTGCCACGCGGACGCCATCAAATTCGGAAGGAAAAAAGATTGATGAATTTTTATACTCGGGCATTTTTAAATAATCACCCTTGTTTTAATAAAAAAGCGTCCGCCGCCTACGGGCGTGTGCACCTTCCCGTAGCGCCGAATTGCAATATCCAATGCAATTTTTGCAACCGCATCTACGACTGCGCCAACGAAAATCGCCCCGGCGTAACGGGGAGGGTGCAAAGCCCGGATGAGGCCGCGCTATACGTGGAAAATCTATTTAAATTTAGACAAGATATCTCTGTCATCGGTATCGCAGGACCTGGGGATCCTATGTGCGATGCCGACAAGACCCTAGCGACCTTTGAAAAATGCAAAGCCCGCTTCCCTCACGCCCTACTTTGCCTATCCACAAACGGCCTATCCCTGCCCGAGCACGTGGATGATATCGTGCGAATCGGCGTAAGCCACGTGACGGTGACCGTTAATGCCGTAACGCCTGACGTGGGCGGCAAAATTTATGCGTGGGTGCGCCACAAAAACAAAATTTATCGCGGCGAAGATGGCGCTAGAATTCTTGGGGAGCGCCAAGAGGAAGGGATCCGCAAGCTAAAAGAAGCCCGTATGATCGTTAAGATCAATACGGTCGTAATCCCCGGCGTCAATATGGATCACGTCCCACGTATCGCGAAAAAGGCCAAAGAGTGGCAGGCCGATATTATGAACTGCATGGCGATGATCCCGGTGCATGGCACCCCTTTTGCAAATATCAAGTCACCCTTAAACGAAGAAATTCGCAGCATGCGAAAGCTCATCGGCGGCTCAATGGCGCAGATGACTCACTGCAGCAGATGTCGCGCCGACGCATGCGGCAAGCTTTGCGAAGGTTAAGGGCTTTGGGTTGGGCGGGTTTTGTCGGCTTTTTATCGGTGCGGCAAATTTAAATTTATATCGCGGTCGCGATTTTTACGATTTTATTTTCAAATTTTATAAAAGGAGTTAGCATGGAGCTAAAACAGATTTTAAAACTAGGTCGGCGATTGCCGTTTGTTTAAATTTAGCAAGCGCAGAATCGCTCGAGCAGATCAAAAGGGGCGACGTGATCACTACCCTGGCCGAGGGTGTGTATTAGCCGTTTTCGTTTCATAATGAAAAGACGAGCTAATGGGCTACAACGCCGAGATAGTAAAAGCCGTCGCAAACAAACTAGGACTAAAGCCTAAATTTATCGAAGCCTCGCGGGATGCTATGTTAGCAGTGTTTGACGCAGGCAAAGCAGACACCGTGTTTAACCAGGCAAGCATCACCGAAGGGCGCAAGAAAAAGCATGACTACTTCATGCCCACAGAACCTCATACTCGGCAATTATCGTACGCGAGTACAACGACGATATTAAGGGCTTTGACGATCTAAAGGGTAAGCGCTACACGCACTCGGTAAATAGCATGTGGATAGCGACCGTCAAAAAGTACGGCGCAAAACTCGTCGCAGCCGATAACCTAAGCGACCAGATAAATCTCAAATCACGAAGCGTGCCGACGACATGATAGACGACGCTGTGATGTTCTACGACTACAAAAACAGTACTCAAAAGCCCCGATAAAGCTGATAAAAGCGGTCGAATATCCGATGTACACGGCCGCAGTCGTGCATAAAGGCAACGTCGAGCTGCTAAACGTCGCAAATAAGGCACTATAGGAGCTACGCGTAGAAGGCAAACTAAAAGAAATATCGATGAAGTATTTTGATAAGGGATATTTCGGAATAAACCAAAAAGCAGTGGGCGGGTAAATTTTAAATTTACAAATTTATAATTTATGTAGTCAAATTTATTTTTCAAACTGTCTTTTGACATAAACGCATTTTCTAAATACTATTTTTATAACTTTTCTACACAACATAAAACCATAAAACAGGTATTTTGGCGCTAGGAAGTCGTTAAACTAAATTTAGTAAGATTATTTTTGGTTTTACGGATATTTTGTGTAAGACTCGTATAAATTTAAATAATTCAAAAATAAATAAGCAACTTACAAAAAGTTCAAGCAACTTTTTGTAAGAGTACTATTTTTTAGCGCTATTTGCCCTCTTCAAATGCGCCTGCAGATAAGATTTTAGCTATTCTAGCATTTAAAAGCTCATCTACTTTTAGCTTTTCAAGTTTATCTAGCTCGGTTATAAAATAGCTCGCAAGCGCTTTTACGGCAGTCTCTTTATCTCTATGAGCACCGTTTATCGGCTCTTCAATAACGTCGTCTATTAAATTTAAGCTTTTTAGATCGTCAGCGGTTATTTTTAGCGCCTTCGTAGCCTGCTCTTGTTTTGACGGGTCGTTCCAAAGTATAGCTGCGCAGCCCTCTGGAGAGATGACTGAAAAAACCGAATTTCTCATCATAGCAAGTTTGTCGGCAACGCCTATAGCTAGAGCTCCGCCGCTTCCGCCCTCGCCTATGACGACAGCTATCATCGGGGTTTTTAAATTTGCGAATTCAAATAAATTTCTAGCGATCGCCTCGCTTTGACCACGCTCCTCAGCTGCAACGCCCGGATATGCGCCTGGAGTATCGATCAAAAATAGTATAGGAAGTTCAAATTTCTCAGCCATCTTGGCTATTCGCAAGGCTTTGCGGTAACCCTCTGGATGAGGCATGCCGAAATTTCTTTTTAGTTTATTTTTAGTTCCTCTGCCCTTTTGCTCGCCTATCACGACGACTTTTTTAGAGCCTATATAGCCAATAAAGCAAACTATCGCTCCATCGTCGCGATACGCTCTATCGCCGTGAAGCTCATAGTAATCCCTCATCATACCTTTGATATAGTCGATAGCATAAGGACGATCCGGATGACGAGCTAAAGCAAGGCGCTGAAACTCGTTGAGATTTTTGTAAATTTTAGCGGTCTCTTTTTCTAAATTTTTGTTTAGAATTTCTACCGCGTGTTCATCGCCGCGAATCCTCGCGTTTGCTATGTCATCATCTATTTGCTTGATACCTTGTTCAAAGTCTAGATAACTTGCCATTATATCTTCTTAAATATAATAGAGCCGTTCGTGCCACCAAATCCAAAAGAGTTACTCATAACGGCGTTTAGCTCAGCTTTTCTAGCCACGTTTGGCACATAGTCTAGATCGCATTCCTCGTCTTTGGTTGCGTAGTTTATCGTAGGTGGTATAAGGCCTTCTTGCATAGCCATTATAGACACGACAGCCTCTATCGCGCCAGCCGCGCCAAGGCAGTGTCCAGTTTGCCCCTTGGTAGAGCTAACCGGCGGTACATTACTACCAAAAAGAGCTTTTAGAGCCGCAGTTTCGTTTTTGTCGTTCGTCGGCGTCGAAGTGCCGTGCGCGTTGATGTAATCGATCTGCAAATTTCCAGCCATTTTTAAGGCCTTTTTCATCGCAGAAAGCGGCCCTTCGAGTGAAGGCGAAGTTATATGATACGCGTCGCCACTCTCGCCAAAACCGACCACCTCGGCATAAATTTTAGCCCCTCTAGCCTTAGCGCTTTCATACTCTTCGAGCACGAGTGCACCGCTACCTTCGCCCATAACAAAGCCATCTCTGTCTTTATCAAAAGGTCTTGATGCCGTTTGCGGATCGTCGTTTCTAGTAGAAAGCGCTTTCATAGCCGCAAATCCCCCGATACCTACGCCGCAAACCGTAGACTCGGAGCCTACGACTAGCATTTTTTGCGCTTCGCCGATCATGATGGTTTTAGCCGCTTCGATGATGGCGTGAGTAGACGCAGCACATGCAGTTACGCTAGAGATATTGGGCCCTTTTAGGCCGTGCTCTATCGAAACTATGCCGCCTAGCATATTTACTAGCGCAGAAGGTATAAAAAACGGAGAAATACGTCTCGAGCCTTTTTCAAGCAAGATATTGGAGTTTTTTTCGATATTAGGCAAACCGCCTATGCCGGCAGCAGAGCTAACGCCGAAATTTTCAGCATCAAATTCGCCGAAATTTGCATCAGCCATAGCCTCTTTAGCAGCTTTTAATCCAAGCTGAATAAATCTATCGACCTTTTTAACCTCTTTAGCGTCCATCACGCTAAGCGGGTCAAAGTCCGTTATCTCGGCAGCAATCTGAACTGGAAAATCGCTTGCGTCAAAAGAGGTTATCTTTTTTACGCCGGTTTTACCTTCGCAGATAGCCTTAAATGAACTATCCTTGTCGAGCCCTAAAGCGTTGATCATCCCAATCCCGGTTACTACGACTCTTTTCAAGATCTCTCCTTACAAAAACTTATTTATTTAGGTTCTCGATGTAGGTTACGACGTCGTTTATAGTGATTAGTTTCTCGGCGTCGCTATCAGGTATCTCTACTTCAAATTTCTCCTCAAGAGCCATAACTAGCTCGACTACGTCAAGCGAGTCTGCACCTAGATCCTCGATAATCTTAGACTCAAGCTTTACCGCATCTGGAGCCACGCTTAGTTGCTCGACCACTACGTCTCTTACGTCATCAAATATTGCCATTTTCTTCTCCTAAAAATAAAAATTTCGTGATTTTAATATATTTTAGCTTAAACTTTCGCAAAAACGTAAATTTACGCGCTTACATATATAGTCCGCCGTTGATCTTTAACGTCTCGCCCGTCACGTAGCTGGCGTGATCGCTTAGCAAAAACGCCACAGCTTCGGCCACTTCGCTAGCGCTTCCGAAGCGCTTTAGCGGGATGTTGTCGCTGTATGTTTTTTTGATCTCGTCGCTTAGCTCGCTCGTCATATCAGTCTCGATAAAGCCCGGCGTTACGCAGTTAAAGCGA
Organism: Campylobacter showae; assembly: GCF_004803815.1. Classification (NCBI taxonomy): domain Bacteria; kingdom Pseudomonadati; phylum Campylobacterota; class Epsilonproteobacteria; order Campylobacterales; family Campylobacteraceae; genus Campylobacter; species Campylobacter showae. The sequence goes on from NZ_CP012544.1 coordinate 1,675,686, forward strand.
ATATTTCTCGCCGCGCCCTCTTTGGCGAAGCTTTTGTTCATCGCTATCATTCCGCCCTTGCTAGCAGCGTAGTTAGCTTGCCCCGCATTACCCATCTCGCCCACGATCGAAGCCACGTTTACGACGGCGCCGAAGCGTTTTTTGCTCATCACTTTTAACGCCTCGCGGCATCCGATAAAGGCCGAGGTCAAATTTGCGCCTATCAAGCTAGTAAAATCCTCCGTCTTCATGCGAAGTGCGAGCTTGTCGTTTGTGATGCCCGCATTATTTACGAGGTAGCCCAGCTCGCCGTCGGCGTCCGTGATCAAATTTATCGCTTTTACAAACTCATCCTCGTCCGTCGCGTCAAATTTTACCACCGCAGCCTGTCCGCCGTTTGCTATGATTTCAGCTTGCAGAGCATCGGCTATTTCGGGCTTTGAGCGGTAGTTTATCCACACTTTTAACCCCATTTGCGCTAGGGTTTTGGCTATCTGCGCGCCGATACCGCGGCTTGCGCCGGTGATTAGCACGTTTTTTCCGCTAAATTTCATTTTTTCTCCTTGATTTCAAATTTTACTCGCATTTTATCAGACGAAAGCTAAAAAGCCTTTTACCTAAAATTTATATAGTATTAAAATAGTGCCTCGTCCATCTCGGCCGGTTTTTCGATACCCATTAGCGCCAAAACGCTCGCGGCGATATTATTTAGACCGCCCGCTTTTACCGCCTTTACGCCCTCGCCCATCACGAAGCAAAATACGTCAAAAGTCGTGTGGTTGGTTAGTAGATTACCCTGCGCATCCTTCATCTGCTCGCAGTTGCCGTGGTCGCTCGTGATGATTAGCGCGTAGTTTTTCTCTTTTGCTTTTGCTACGATGCGTCCCAGCGCCGCATCCACGGCCTCGACGGCTTTTACCGCCGCGTCAAATTCGCCCGTATGCCCGACCATATCGCCGTTTGCAAAATTTACCACAATCAGATCCTGTCCGTCTTCCATCCCTTTTAGCACTGCTTCGCACACGGCCTGCGCGCTCATTTCAGGCTTTTCGTCGTAGGTTTTGACTTTAGGGCTTGGCACCAGCACCCTCGTTTCGTTTTGGGCGAGCTCCTCGACGCCGCCGTTAAAGAAAAAGGTCACATGCGCGTACTTCTCGGTCTCGGCCGTGTGCAGCTGCGTTAGGCCCGCGTTTGCGACGACCTCGGCGAGGGTATTTTTTAGCTTTTCGTTTTCAAATAATACTGGAAAAGCGAAATTTGCGTCGTATTCGGTCATCGTGAGTAGATTTTTAACGACAAAAGGGCGCGCAAATTCGCTAAAATTTTCATCGCCCAAAGCCGCTGCAATCTCGCGCACGCGGTCGTTTCTAAAGTTTATAAATATCACGCCGTCGTCTTCGCCGATACCGCCGAAATCCCCAAAGCTAGCCGGCACGATAAACTCGTCCGTCACGCCCGCCTCGTAGCTTTGCATGACGTATTCTAGCGGCGATATAGTTTGCCCGTTTTCCCCGCACGCCATCGCGTCGTAGGCCGTTTTGACGCGCTCCCAGCGCTTGTCGCGGTCCATCGCGTAAAACCTACCACTAACGGTAGCTAGCTTAAAGCCTTTATATTGCGCCTTTTCTTGAAGCGATTTTATGAACGCCAGCCCGCTTTTCGGGCCTACGTCGCGACCGTCGGTTATCGCATGAGCGAACACCTCGCAGCCGTTTGCGACCGCAAGAAAGCACATTGCGTCAAAGTGGCTTAAGTGCGAGTGCACGCCTCCATCGCTGTAAAGCCCGACGACGTGGACGCGTTTGCTAGCTTTAAACAAATTTAAAAGCTTTTCGCTTTTAGCTAGCGAGCCGTTTTCAAAACCGAGCGAAATTTTTACCAAATTTTGATACAAAACCCGCCCGCTGCCGATGCACATGTGTCCGACCTCGCTGTTTCCCATCTGTCCGTCGGGTAGGCCCACTGCTAGGCCCGAGGTTTTTATGAGCGCGTTTGGGACGTTTTTAAACAGCCAGTCGTATGTGGGCTTTTTTGCCGCCGCAAATGCGTTAAATTCGCTACTTTCATTATATCCGATGCCGTCTGTGATCACCAAAATAGTTTTTTGCGCCATTTTTAAATTTTTGCCTTAAATTTAGATATTTTTTAACGGCATTATACTAAAATTAGCCTTTTTTAAAATAAAGGCTTTTATGTTTTACTATATTTATGAACTGTTAAATTTTAATATCTTTCAATACATCACCGTTCGCGCAGGCTTTTCGTTTTTCATCGCATTTTGCTTGACCGTTTGGGCGCTGCCTAAATTTATCGCGTGGGCAAAGGCCAAAAACGCCGCCCAGCCCATCTACGAGCTAGCTCCGCAAACGCACCAAAAAAAAGCCAAAACTCCGACAATGGGTGGGCTGGTTTTTATCGGAGCGGCACTTGCGGCGAGCGTGATTTGCGCGAGGTTAGATAACGTTTTCGTCTTCGCCTCGCTTATCTGTCTTGCAGGCTTTACGGCGCTTGGATTTAAAGACGACTACCGCAAAATTTCAGGCGGCAAAAACCACGACGGACTAAGTCCCAGAGCCAAGCTTGCCGCGCAAATTTTGATAGCCTTTGCCGTTTCGGCGATGCTGTATTTACACGGCGAGCTGGGCAGTAAATTTTACCTACCGTTTTACAAATTTCCAGTGCTTGATCTAGGCGTTTTTGCGGTTGCTTTTTGGACGCTCGTTATCGTCGCCGCCTCAAATGCGGTAAATTTAACCGACGGCCTAGACGGTCTAGCTACGGTGCCTGCGGTGTTTTCGCTGCTGACGCTTGGCGTGTTTGCCTACATCTGCGGACACGCGGTCTTTAGTTCGTATTTACTTTTACCAAAGATCGCGGGCGTGGGCGAGACGGTCGTAGTGGCCGCTGCGCTGATCGGCTCGCTGATGGGATTTTTGTGGTTTAACTGCCATCCGGCCGAGGTTTTCATGGGCGATAGCGGAAGCCTGAGCGTAGGCGCATATATCGGGCTCATGGGCGTGATGACGAAAAACGAAATCCTGCTCATCATCATCGGTTTCGTCTTTGTTATGGAGACTTTGAGCGTGATTTTGCAGGTGGGAAGCTTTAAAATTTTTAAAAAGAGAATTTTTCTCATGGCGCCGATACATCATCATTTTGAGATAAAAGGCTGGGTAGAAAATAAGATCATCGTGAGATTTTGGCTGATCGCCGTTTTGGCAAATTTGATCGCCATGACCGCCCTAAAAATCAGGTAAATTTAGCGCGAGCAAAACGGCGAAAAGCTGATCCGGGCACAGATGAGAAACACAAATTTTAGGGGCAAAGGGGAGAAAATGAGAAAATCGCTATTTGGCTACGGCGGCACGACGCGCGCGATCGCGAAAAACTTCGCAAAAGACGGCGGCTGGGACATCTATGACGATAAATTTAGCGATATCTCAAGCGACGAATGGGGCAACACCCTGCTACCGCCAAACCTTTTCGTGCCCGAAAAAAGCAGTCTAGAGATCCCGAGTCCCGGCTTCCCGCCGAGCCACGAGCTGGTTAAAAACGCGCAAAATCTCATCAGCGAGTACGACTATTTTTATAAAATTTACGGCGCCAAAATGCCCTTTACCGTCTGGATCAGCGGTACGAACGGCAAAACCACGACGACGAAGATGACGCAGCACCTGCTGGCGCGCTACGGCTCGGTAATGGGCGGCAACGTCGGAGTTCCGCTCGCAGACCTTGACCCAAACGCCAAAATTTGGGTGCTAGAGACCAGCTCCTTTACGATGCACTACACGAACGCCGCGACGCCCGGCATCTACGCGCTTTTGCCTATCACGCCCGATCACCTCAGCTGGCACGGCAACTTTGCCGAGTATGAGTGCGCCAAGCTAAAACCGCTAGCGATGATGGGCGAAAACACGGTCGCGATCCTGCCTAAAATTTACGCCAATACGCCGACTAAAGCAAAGGTGATAAGCTACGAAAACGAGGCGGATTTGGCCGAGTTTTGCGGGGTAAATTTAAGCGATATCGCCTTTAAAACGCCGTTTTTAACGGACGCTCTTTTGGCGCTTGCTATCCAAAAAATTTTGCTCGACAGATGCGACGCACGGCTACTAAACGGCTTTGTCATCGAAGGCAACAAGCTCGAGGAGTTTCACGATGCGCGCGGCAGGACGTGGGTCAACGACACGAAGGCGACCAATATCGATGCGAGCATCCAAGCCGTCAAGCGATATGAGGGCAAATTTTTGCATTTGATTTTAGGCGGCGACGATAAGGGCGTAGATATGCGGCCGCTTTTTGAAGCTTTGCGCGGCGCTAAGACACAAATTTACGCTATCGGCTCAAATACGGACAAGCTGATGAAGCTTGCCAACGAGTTTAAAATCCCGGCAGTAAAATGCGAGTTTTTAAGCGTCGCAGTCGGCCAGATAGATAAAAAATTCAAATTTGACGGTATTGCAAAGGTCGGCGCAAACAGTGAAAATTTGGACGAGATAGCGCTCTTAAGTCCCGCTGCAGCGAGTCTAGATCAGTTTAGCAGCTACGTAGAGCGCGGGGATGAATTTAAAAAAGCGATTTTAAATTTGCAAATTTGACGCGATATATGCGCCGTAAAAGCCGCTAAATTTGAGCGACTGCCTTTAAAAATAAATTTCATGTTTTAAAAATGCGCCGAATTTTGCACCTTTAACCAAAATTTAAGTATCAAGTGGCTAAAATCACATTTCTTTTTAGCAGCGTGGTTGGATAGCTCAGTCGGTAGAGCAGCAGACTGAAAATCTGCGTGTCGGCAGTTCGATTCTGCCTCTAACCACCATTCCTTTATAAATCCCGATTTTATCGATGTTCTAAAGCTTTAAGGTTTATCTAGGTACCATCTTGGGTGCCATGTGTTAGTAATTTTTCTATTTTTAAAACCATGGGCATACAGTCAAAGTAGATGATATGGTCTAGAATATATAAAAAATATTTTTACAAAAATCGAACAACCTAAAACCCTTAATATTTTTAACGGCAGCCACTTAATCCAAATTAGACAAATGGGTAATTCTTATATAAATCTTAAGTTTTTATTCCAGGGATATGGCTAGTAAAATGGTAGCAATTAAAAATTTTCTTATCTGGGCGAGGATACTTTTTGTCTGACAAGTCCGACAAAAAGTATCTCGTTAGGGATTTATCCCTAAAACCCTTTTAAAGCCCATTGCAGAATGTGAAAATCTTATAAATATAGTCGCTAAACGATATCCAAATTTAAAATATGGCTTAGTCGCCTAAAACAGATCATCAAATCTAGTTTAGCATTTCTATCGAATTTATTATCGCTTAACATATTTATCGATACTAATCTTTTGCATACGTCGTGCGCCGCGGCAGCCTCTTGAAGGTCGCGTTCGTTAAAATATTTAACGTATATACGTAAAATTTTATTGGCATCTTTGATTACGCCCGTAAAATCTTCTATCCATTGGGCATAATAAACCTTTCTCCAATCCTCCGCTTGCTTATCTAACAAAAGACAAATATCTTGCATGTATTGTTTGGCGTTTGCATCCAGAGATACTACCGAAACGTCGGCTTCGTTCAATTTACGTCCCAAGGAATAAACTAGATTAAAAAGATCGCTTCTAGCCATTTCGTATTTAGTGATAGGCAGATTTAAATTTAGATCTTCGCCGGTATTTTCGAGTTCGCTAGCGTTTTTCGAATTTTTACTCGTCAGATTTTCTTTCATAGTTTATCTCCTAAATTAAAACTATTTTAGGAGATTTTATAAAATATCTGCGACAAGTTATGTCATTTCAAATAACCCCTGAGCAAATTTTCAAATTTCTTCTTTAAATTTAAAGGTTCGACTATCTTTATAAACGGTAGCCAGTATTTTACGACCCGCAATATCTCATCATCGTAAGCTACTTCCGTGCTTATGATGATTTTATCCTCTTCTTCTTGCACTACTTCGTAGTTTGGCAAAAACTCTTTTCTCTTAAAATACTCCATAGCTTCGTTTTTGATTTCAAGCGTAACCTTAAATTTAGCGTCCGAAAACCAGTTCGTGTCGTTTTTCTCGATACGTTTTAAAAACTCGGCGTTTGCGGAGAAGGTATCGCCCTTTATCTTTATGCGTTTTATTTTAGAGGGTGTGAAATTTTTTAGTTTACCCTCGTCGTCTGCTAGCAGATACCATATGCCGCTATTATTTATTAGTTTATACGGCTTTAGTTTGCGCTCTTTGTCGTTATATTCGCAATCTACTATACGGTTTTTGATGACTGCGGCGCTTACGGCTTCAAAGTCGTCTCTTGAAATTTGTATACTTTCAAACCCTTGGTTTTTGATTAGATAGGCTTTGTTTAGCTTCTCGTTTAAAACGTCGCTGATAAGTCTATCGTCTAGCTCGGGAAACAGCGATCTTGCGCCAATTAGCGAGGCAAAGGCTTTTATGTCTTTAAAGCTTAGTTTACCAAGAGCATACTCCTCTAAAAAATATTTGCCGTTTTCTTTTTGGATAGGCAGGATACTAAGCCGCTCAAAGTCTCTTAAAATAGTCCTTTTATTTACGCTAAACTCCTCTACAAGCTCGTCTATACTTAGCCTTTCACCGCTGTTTAGTTTTACTATGATTTGAGCAAGCCTGACGGCGATTTTATCGTGAGAGCGCATTTTAATCCTTCCTATTTAAATTTGATGTATTTTAGCTAATTTTTTCCTTGCGACGCAACCTGTCGCTATGCAATGTTAAATTTATGTCGTAACTTAAATCAAAGGAGATCAAATGAGTTTAAACGTAGATTTTATCCAAAAGGCTAATGAGGCGGTAGTCAAGGCAAAAGGCTTTAAGATGAGCGAGCTAGCGGATCAGTTATTAAATTTAACCCAAAGCATAAAGCTAACTAAAAAACCGATCGACGAAGATGAACAAGAAATAGACGATATGTACTATAAAGATACCTTTGGTCCCTTTGGAGGCGTAGCAAAAACTATCGGATACGCTGCTAAAACGGCTATGGGTTTAGATGAGTATAATGAAATAGACGAGAATATCCTAAAAGGACTATCTAGGATGGAGAGTAAATTTCACGAAAACTATTTGCCGGATCTACTTTTAAAAATCGGCAAAGACTACGGCGAGCAGGAAAATAATGCTATAAATTTAGCCATAAACCCCCTAGCCCAAATAGGTCTGGATACGGCTTTGATTAAATTTTACTGGACGCTAACTCGGCTCCAAATGGCCATAAGCGTTCAAAACCTACAAGCCGGCATGAACGGAAGCAGTAAGGTAAGTGCGATGAAAGATGCGCTAAGGCAGCTGCAGGCTATGGCGCAAAACCTGGCGAGTATTGCCGCGGAGTATGATTGGGAGGTAGGCGGAGTGGAATTTTGCGATAAAGTCAAGGAGGAAAAATGAACACGAGTAGGTCTTTTGCGAAAATAAGCGATACTTTAAAACAAATCGCCGATAATAAAGCTTCATGCAAGGACGCCGATGAAGTGCTGGGGTACTATAAAGACAGGTTTGAGAGTTTTGAAAACGTGATAAATAATCCCGAGCTAGGCGCGGATGATGATATTAAATTTAACAAATACGGCAAAATAAACGAATGGCTGGCAAAAAGGCAAAAAAGAATAGAAGGGCTAAAATCCAAAAAATCATTTGATTTTAGCTCCTTGCGTCGTGTTTTAAAAACGCTCAATCGCGCTCTAGGCAAGATAGTTTGCGAGTTGGTAGCGGCGTCGCTCAAAGGAAATAATCAAAGCGAAAATTTGACGCACGAGATCCAGCAGTTTATTGCCCGCCGAGGCACCGTAGCAGTAGCGCAAGCGCAAGCAAAAGGTAAAAAAGCTGCGCTAAATGCTACCAAAAAAGCCGTAAAATCGGCAGCGCTTTATGGCTATTTTAATGCCAAAGAGGCGTCAGTGTATGTTAAAACAGATGCTGCGCCCGGCATATCTTTAGAAGATATGCAAGAAATATTAGGCATCATGGCAAGGGCTTTTAGTTATGAAACAGCCGTAAGTATAGAATACGTATATGATGAAACCATGAGTGGAGCCAAGGTTATCATCATAGCGACATCTCAAGATGAGTATCTAGCCCTCCCTGCTTCTGCCCTAGCCTTGACTACTTTGGCTAGTATGCTCTCGCTAGCCACGCCTATTATCTTTACCCTTAGCTTGGTTACGTCAGCATGGCTAGGAGCCTTGGCATGGACGGTTTCGTTTCGCAAGTCCTGAAGCTCGGTTATGACCTTTGGTAGAGTTCTGGTTACGTAGTTTTGCAGTAAATTCCCCTCAAGTGCATCTTGGATAAGTCGGTTTTTGAAAAGAAATTTATAGGTTCCTAAATTTGGTTTATTTTCAAATATATCGCTTACGGTAAAGCTCGTGCCTTGCACTTCGTATGGGATATTTAATATAGACGGCTTTATCTTTGCGAGTCGCTCCATGAGAACTTTAACGAAGGCGTAAATCTCTTGCTCCATAGTTTTTGAGTATTTGACCACGACGGAGCTAAAGTCATAGAGCGGATTGGCTATATTATCAAGGTATTCTATCTCGGCGGAGATGATATTTTCTATGCTATCCGGGTGCATTAGATTTATTAAACTTCGCCCGAAGCAGTAACGGATCAAATTTCGTTTTATCTCTAAAAACTCGGCGCTTTTATACACGTCGGGATAAAATTTGCCCTCATCTTCAAAATAGAGCGTCTCTTGCTTTATCTTTATGATTAGCGGATAAACGTAAGCGTTGCCGTAGACTGCGTAGGTATGACCGCTTACGGTAAAATTTGCCAAGTAATCGTCTCTAACGCACTCAAAGTCGTTTCTAACTAGCTCTCTAATATCGCTTATGATAAACCACTTTTCTACATCGAGTCTTTTTTCTTTATAATACTCAGGCGCTATCTCACTCATATCTTCATCGGTTACGGCAACAACTTTTGCTACGAACAAATTTGAATAATCGGTCAAGAATAGTTGTAGATATTTGTCGCCCTCAAGGCTCCAAGGAGCCAGATTTGGTGCTTTAGGGCTTTGATTTCTTAAATTTAAGCTCTCGTAAATTTGCTCAAGTTCGGTTTCGTGAGAGTTTATCATATCTCGCCGCTTGCTTTTTATCTTGCCAAAGGCTACTTTGCCTTTGGAAATTAGGATCTTAAGATGCTGCTCGATGACGTCGCTTTGGTAGTATGGGTTGTAGAGTATGAGGATGTTAAACACTCTAGCTCCATTATTTTAGAAAATTTTTGATCTTTTTAATCAAATCAGGAAAAGAATTTAAAGCAGGATTTTTTAAAAATTGTTCTAGCTCAGCTATATCGGACTTTGCGATTGCTTCATCTATCAGTTTTTCATAAGCTTTATGCCTATACTTATTATCTACAAAGCCGCGGCTGGATTGCGATGCCTTGCTTCTACTTTTTTTTACGGCAAAATAAACGACTCCACCAATTATCACCAAAACTATTCCGCTAAGTAAAAATTTAGCTCCAAGCGATAGCCCAACCTCTGTCATTTTGTCTCCTTATCTAGATTTGGTAGTTTTGTTAGCTTTCTTTGATTTTCTTCTAGCTTTTTAACACTTTCTTTTATGTCTCGTTTAAGCTCATCGATCTCTAAAATCTTGTTTTGCCTAAAATTAATAAAAAAAGAGTTTATATCTTCTGCGTATTTTTTTATGCTACATTCGTATTGTAAAACTTCTTGCCCCAAAAAATTATCTATACTATTATTGATAGTTTTATCAAGTATATTTTTAAGCTCTTTACCTTTTAGTTTTATAACGTGCTTTTCATTTTCTATTATTTTTTCTTTTTCACCAAATAGCTTTTTTGCTATGTCCCAATCTTGCATAAATTTAAATCTAGTCTTTGCTATAGTTTTTGTTCTTTCTGGAATGTACTCACTAGATAAAACAGACCGAGGAACGCTCATTTTTGTTTCAGTAATAGAAGCTAAATTTAACTTCGATAGGTTTGCAGTATCTAGTTTAATATCAAGAGCTTTTGAGAGTTGTTGATTGAATATATCTTTCGTTTGTGCAAATTTATCTACAGCAAATCGCCTAAAGTCAAAACATATTTCCTCTACTTCGGATTTAATATCAAGATAGTTGGCTTTGCATTCCTCTAAAAGCTCACCTGTATAATCTTGTATAGCTTTTGAAAATTTATCGTCTTCATTTTTGTCGCTTTCGTATCTCTCTTCTTCATCCAAATTAACATTGCCATATATTAGCGGATCTTTAGCTATCTTTTTTGCAGATTCGAAATCCGAGCCACGCATTAGTTCCATTACAAAAGCCATCGCCTTTCTCGCTATCTCATCGGTTTTATCCAGCATTGTTTTTTGCATTTGGCCATGTACTGCTTCTTCTAGCTTTAAAATAGTATTCTCTTTATTTGTTTTAAGATGTTCATTTAAGTCGCTTTGTAACTTTTTAGCATCATGCTCCAAAAAATTTTGCGCTTCCTTTACTTTTTGCTCCGCTTCTTCCTTTGGCTTTTGTAAAACAGCTATGTTTCTTTGTAGTTTTTCTCTTTGCTCAAAGTAAATACTTTGTACTTCATTATCTATGGCTTGCAAAAAGCTATTTAAAAACTTTGTCATTATGAGTTCATTGATATCTTTTTCAAGCTTATTAAAACCAAGATAAGTTATAAGCCTACTTTCCCACTCGCTTTCATCAAATATCTCTTCAAAGTAATCTTCTTTGAATCGCCGTAATTTCTTTTTATCGTCATAGCCTTTGCTTTCATCTCTATACAAAAGCCCATATATTGATGAAACAGGATATACATCGGCATCGTTTATACCGTGATTACTTGCGGCTTTCTTAATTTCTTGCATCCTCTGCTCTTCATTTTTAAACCATACCTCTTTTTTTAACCTACGAAGCTCACTTTCATCTTTTACTTTTTTAAGCTCCATAAAATTATCGTCAAATGCCTCATCTATTTTATTTAGAATGAATAGTACTTTAAAATTTTTGTCATTTTCACACTTTGCCTTTACGGTGTGCCAAAGCCCTTGCTCATCGCTAGTTAAATTTGCTTGAGCTTGCCCATAATCAAATAAAAATAGAGCCAAATTTGCTTCTCTTAAAACGTTTCTGGTTTGGTCTTTGTGTTTTTGTGAGTAATCGGTCCCATTTGAATTTGGTCCAGGCGTATCTATAAAGATAATCTCAAGTTCATCGTTCGCATCCGCTTTTATACATTTGAAAGGATAGTAAAGCTCTATCTTCTCGACGTTTTTATACTTATCATCCTCGCAATCTTCATCTTTTTTGGCATATTGCTTTATTTCGTCGGCTAAATTCTCTTTTATCTCTATTGTTTCCTTACCGTCTGAAAAATATATAACCGCTCTTTTTTGAATACCTTCTTTAGAAAATATATATGTAGCGCAATCAGTCGTTGCCTTGGTTGAAGTCGGCAAAATATCGACCCCAAAAAGAGCGTTTATAAAAGTCGATTTACCGGCACTCATATTTGCAACTACCGCTATTTTATACTGTTGAGATTTTAGTTCTGATTTGATCTTGTCGAGCTTTTGCGTACTATCTTGATCTGGATATTCTTTAAAATATTCCTCCAGTTGCTCAATATCATGCTGCAGCATTTGTTTTATTTTCATATTTACTCCTTGCTATTTGGATTTGTTGATCTACGATATTTTCGTAAGCATCTGCTACTTTAGACTGAAATTTACCCTCTGGATTTTGTAGATCTATTGATGGAATCTTATTAATCTTGTAATTTTCCTTACCACTTAACTCGGTTACGGCTACCTCGCTACCATTTGAATCTACTTTTGCAATCTCTATTTTTAGCTCGCCGTCTATCTCTTTAAGCCTAAAAATTCTTGCACGATATCTATCTTCATTTACCATTTCTTTTATGGTAGCATAGTCTTTATTGTCGGGATTAGCCTTTTGCAAAGCATCAAGTTTAGCTTGTATCCACTCTTTTGACATCTGTGTTCCGTTGCTTGTTTCGCCAAGCTGCGAAGTGTTATATTTGCTTTCGCAAATTAAAACCTGTTTAATATTGCCATCTTTGTCACGTTTAACATATAGTCCGTCTATACCGTTACAACCCACTTCACCTTCAAGCTTTTCCCATCCGGTATTTTGAAAATACCAGTCCATTAACTTTTCCGAGATATTTCCTTTTATTTTATTTATATTGGCATCATTGGCATCTGGCACTTGCTCTTTTATTTTTTCTTTTAACGTATCTTTAGCAACTTCTTGTTGGTTAGTTTCGGCAACATTTGAAATGCCAAAATTTTTTAGTTTTTCTTGCAAATCATTAGGAGATATTTTTTTATTAATATCTTCAAAATTGAGTTGTTTTAACTCGTTTAGTTTTAATGCGATTTCTTGTAAAGCCAAATTCATTATATAGTTTCCTTTATAATTTTAATACTTTTTAGCGCAAATTTTAATTGGTTATTTACAACTCCAAAAACTTTTAATGAAAAAATTTCTAAATTCTTATCAAGAGCGTCGTCTGTCGCTATATCGGTCCAAAATTTATACAAGCTACTACTTGTGGTTATATTGTCAAGTACTAGCAAAGTGTAGTCAATCTCATTGGTCGGGTATTTTTTCATATCCTCAAATATACTTTTTATATTTTTATGCATGAATGCTTTTTTAAAAATATCAATACTTTCTATGATTTTATCGCTTTTATTAGAAGTATGTAAAATAGTATAGACAAAGTATTCATAAGCTTGCATATAAGCATCAATATTTCTGTAGTATTGGTAATTTGAGATATAATTTAGATTTAAAAAAACATACAAAATAGAGTAGATATACTCATTTTCTGTTCTGTATGCCGGAAATTCCGATTTTAAAATTTCATAAGTTTTTATAGCATTGTTCTCGTCAAATATAATAGAATTTATAAATTTCATAAGTTTTGGCTTTAAAGTATTTAAATTTAAATCTTTAAAATTTGGCTTATCTTCAAGATAATAGTGTTTTTCCAACAAAAACTCATATTTAAATTTCTTATTGTCATCCTCAAAATTTTTATAAAAATTGTTTATATGCTCTAAAGTTGTCGGCTTTTCTTTGAATTCGTCTATTTTTACTAAAAAAGCCTGATGAACATCCCTATTATGGACTATAGCTTCTCCTTTTTTAAGCTCAGCAATATCTAGTATCTGATCTTCATTTAAGTTGACAGATTTTCCAACTATATTTCTATCTTCTGAATCCATAGTTCTATGTATTATTTTAACATTTGTATTTTTTATTACGTCTGCATGTAACTTGGATGCTATTTGATCCGCTACTATTATGCCCTCGCCATAAGACCTAATTTCAGCTAAAATATTAGTAAAAGTTTCTACTACCTTGCCTCTTGGATTTGCATTTTCTTGATTTGTGTTTGTCGACATATTCGGCAGAAGTCTATGTGCTTCTTCTATGACGGTTATATGTCTTAATGTGTCACTACTACCGTTTTCTTCTCGATATTGGTACAGCTTGCTAAGCAAAAGTCCCATTAGGAAAGCTTTTTCGTCATCATTAACGATATTTGAAAGCTCTATTATCGTAGGCTTGGTAAATAGTATGCTAGAACCAAAACAATGTCTAGAATTAAAAATTTTACCTTTAACGCCAAGCGTTAAGTTGCTTATCCTGGTCTTAAGAGCAGCCTTTATGTTACTACCCATATCCTGATAATACCCGGCCGACTCCGCAACCTCTACAACCTTTTGCTTTAAATCATCCATAGTGGGAAAGAGCAAGCTTCTCCTGTTGGCATCTGCCCCCAGCATATCGGTAATGTACGGATTGCTTTCATTTTGCAAATTCCATCCTCTATCTTCGTATATTTTGTAAATGGCTTCCTCTAATATATAAGGCATCGGACCATACATGCCAAAAGCCGAGATAAATGTTGTCTTTAGCATATCTATGTGTTTAGTTAGAGTTGTAGATAAATTTTCTTTTGAATATTCGAAAATAAACGGATTAAACCTAAAAATATCATTTTTAGCACCGGGTCTAAAAATTTGCAAGCCTTTTATATCGTTTAAAAGATTTTTATATTCCGATTTTGCCGGCTCTATTACTAAAAACGGTATTTTTTGCTCATTTATATTTTTTAATATACCTTTAGTAGTATTAGACTTTCCGCTACCTGTGGCTCCAGAAACAAAAACATGCGAGTTAATAGCATCAAAACTTAGTTTAAATCTTTGTGAAGTCAATTTTTTCTTATTAGCTATATTTCCTATTTTAATACAGTTATATTTATCAAGTTCGCTATCTTGCGTAAGACCAAAGTCTGATATCCTACTGACGCTTACACCATCTATGTCGTTTTTTGGCAGTGCGGATAAAATGGCTAGCTCTTGAGTATTGACTATGCTGTTAAACCCTGCAAAGCTTTGATGAATAGGGTGCGGCATAATGGTTTTATCAAAATATAGGCTATTAAAATTTAAAGGATTAAAATCTATGTCATTTAAATTTCTTGTAAACCTTATAGCCTCAAAGTGTGTATCATCTCCGCTATATACGCTTTTTAACGTATGTTCTAGCTCACTTAAAACGATTTCATCATTGGCTTGGATATATAAAGATACTTTCCACATGCCGTAGCTTAGACCTTTTTGAAACCTCTCTATAAATTTATCTATCATTTCTTCGACATAAATGGCGCTTTTGTTTATCTCATCATAGCTTATAAATACGCCCTTTGTGATGGCATCGCTAGAGTTATTCGATACGCTTTTATTCGTGGCATTATTTATTGATCCGCCCAATGAAATGCCAGTAGTATCATTTTCATTTACTATTTTGCTTGCAAATACAGCATCTACCACACCTTTTATTCCACCACCAAGCAAGCCACCGATAGCCATACCTGTAGCTCCTGCCATAGCTCCTCCAAAAGTCATAACTCCAGCCAAAACTGTAGTTGCGACGCTAACCGCCTTGCCTATTTTGCTTTTATCACTATATCCTTCGGTATGGCTTTCATTTTCAGTCAAGTTTATGCCTTGAGCATGACTACTTCCTTTGGTAAATGTAAACCCTTTAGCATGAGCCAAGCTCTGATTTACGCTTTTGCTTATTTTTGTTATTTTGTGTACATCGTCTCGCAAATTTTGATAGCTTGATATTATGTCTCTTATCACCTCATTACTGTAACTATCGGCAACAAGTATAATCCTAAATTTTTTACCCTGCATAGGGAAAATGATTTTTTCTAAATTTTGTTTATAGTTTTTTTTAGAATCTCTTTTTAAGGATGGAATTCCAAGCATCGCTTTCGTATTTTTAATATCGTCAAGTAAAAAATTTTCACAAATCTGCGTTTGAGAACCAGAGTATATACCATTAAACGTATCGTTTAAAAAATCGACTGAATCCTTGGCCGTCCCTATATATAGGCTTACTCCATTTTTGTCCCCATCTATAATATAGGCAAATTTGGATGTTTTTGACGATACTGCACTTAAAATTTGTTCAAAGTCTATTAAATTAATGTCAGTCTCGTCTTTTTTTCTATCATACGTAATATTTGAGATTTTTACAAAGCCAAGCTGCTGTGGATTTTCTGTCTCAAATTTATCTAGACTATAGTTTCATACCCTTGTCTCTCCAAAAAAGCACTTATGCTTTTATCAAGTCTAACTTGAACAGTAGATATATTTTCAGTATCTATTATCTTTTTATCTTCGATTATTGCTTGTTCTTTATTTTCTCGATGTTCCACTTCTGCCCCTTTTTTTAAACTTTTTATTTTAGTATATTTTAAACAAAAACTAATTTAAATTTAACCTTCCAATTTTTTGTGAGCTAGTTTCGCGGCCTCTTTTATAGCGACAAATAAAAATTTAATGTTAGAAATTTAATGCTTTATACGTGTTTTAATAAAGCAATAAACCTAAACCATCTATATTTTAACTCAATTAACCCAGCTTTATTTTGAGTCTTTGAAAGGCTCTTTTTGTTTGCTCATTTACCTCTTTGCCATCACTTGTTAAAGAAGCGCAAGAGATGGCGTTTACTACTAGATTATTTAAATTTATAAGCTCCGATAAAAACTGCATTTGAGTATCGTTTAACGAGCTAAAATCGTCGTTTAACGTCGCTATCTCGTTAATAACGGTAAAATTTACAAGCTCGTTCGCCTGCGATAAAAGACAAGCAAATTCCCTCAGAAGCTGCAAATTTTCATCGGTTGTATTAAAATTTGAGTAATCATCTTTTATCGGTGTCATTCTAAGCAGAGATATATTAGGCTTTATATTTCTTGTCTCGGTAAGCGCTTTTTGAAACTCAAAAAATATCTCAAAACTTTTGCTTTTCATGGATTCAAACGTATAAAATACCTCTCTAATCTCACACGAAAAATCAGCCCCGATATCTTGTTCAAAGCCTCTTTTTACGCTTTTTTTGACAAAACTTACCGTATCGTCTAATATATCAAAAAATCTTTGCCTATTCGTATAGCTTTGCAAGTATTTTTTAGCGCCGTAAACTCCTGCCCCTAGAGCAGCTACAAATATAATTTTATTCATAAATTTTCTCCTTAAAAAATTTTTTATCGTAATATCTTTTATATACTCCCGCCGCGTCTTTAAAAACAGTTGCTATTTCTTTCATTCGCGTGGCAGACCTTAGCTCTCTTAACGCCTTAACTAAAACATTGTTTAGTTCAACTAGCTTGATGATTATCTCCTGTTGTTCTGTATCAAATTTACAGTAATCTCTTACCTTTTGTTCTGTAGTATCAAGCTTGGAAATGTTGTTTTCTATCATGCGCTCCAATGCATAATCTATCATTAAATTTAGATCGCACAAAATCTGCAGATCCTCTTTGGAGTCTATAAATATATAGAAAAATTTGCTAAAATTTTTGGCATCGGAGTCTTTAAATCTCAAGATCTTTTCGCCGCTGATAGACGAGTAAGCGGATTTTAGATCCGGCAAATTTTCTACGTTTGATAGTTTTTCTTGTAAACTTCCCAATGACACAAAAAGACGATGAATCATTTCGTTAAATTTATGACTTTTTTCCACTACTCTAGCTTCTAAAAAATCATCACCCTCAAGGCACACCAAGTTGGCTATGTCTGTTTCATTTGTATCAAGGTTGTCCATTTTGATATTGTTTTGCGTTTTGCTGCTTGGCGATGTGCGCATTTCAAATTTGTCAAGATATTTTTTGAGTCCGTATCCAGTAGCCGCCAACGCCACTCCTCCTATGATGTACTTTAGCATTTTTGCTCCTTTGATTTAAATTATGATGAAAATTTAGCATAGAGGAGTGACAGGTTGTGTCGTATAGGCGCTATTGAGGCAATTAACCCATTCCCATATCTCCACCAACTCCGATATCTTTAATCTCTCTCCTTTTTATCTTATTTACGTCTATCTTCGTATCTTCGGGTATACGGCTTAATACATACTTTCTAGCGACTTCTTCAAATTCTCTAGCTGCGTCAGGTATTTCTCTTGTAAAAACGTCCGGTTTTCGGATTCCTTCTGCAAGTTTGTTAACAAAATTTGTACATTCTCTAATTCTTGAGATAAAGAGTTTGTATTGTTTGTTAATTGCATTTGCAATTTGACTAATTCGTTGTTTAACAAGTCGTATTCCGTCGATAGCTGCTTTAATAATGCCATCCGATCTTGCTCTTGCTTCTCTTTTTCTTCTAATTGCACTAACAATGTTTGCTCTAGTAAAGTCATTGTCAAATATCCTTTCGTTAAAAATATTATGTTTATGATTTATTGCTCGCCATCTATATTCTGCTTTATATACATCTTCATAGTCTGATTTTCTTGGATTAAATCGTTCTTTTGTAGATATAGCCTCCATGCGTATATCGATACCAAAATCGCTGCTATCGTCAAGATCACCGATAGTATTTTGAATGTATCTGCTTCGCTTCGGCACTCTACTAACCTGTGTTTCAAGCCATTGAGTGCGTTTTTGTATTTGTTTGTCAAGCTCTCTTTTGAGTCTTGCAAGCTCTTGATCTCGTTTTGATAAGCTTTGTTTGAATTTGATAATTCTAAATTCTCTTGATTCTTTTGATTTAAGATAGTCTGCAGATATAAAACTTCGTCCTGAAGCGTCGATATTTGTTTGCTCATCTGCTCTATTTCCAAATTCCGTTGCTCTTGTTTCAGTTTTACCTCGGAGTTGCTCCAAGCTCTCAAAGCCTCTAAATTCCTCACTAAATATATCCCCCTTGAATCTTTTTGCTTTTTTGCTATTTGGTAATTTGACCGATATATAGTCTTTGCCGATTCTAGTTATATCTATGCCGCTACTTTTAAAAGCGTTCAAGATGTCGTCTCTGCAAGTAAATTCTTGATTTATAAATTTATCGGTCAGTATTTTTTCTAGCTCTATGTAGTCTTTAATTAGCTTTAATTCTTTTTTAGATCCTTGAAGCATATGAGCTTTGGCGGGGTCTTTTGGATCGGTAAACCCGAATTTTAAATTTACGTAGTTTTGCCAGGTATCGATTAGCGGCCTATCTACCTTATGGTAGTAAGGATTAAAAGCCATGTTGTTTTCTAAATCAATTTTAGGAACAGCAAAATTTAATTCTAATCTTCCTTTGTCTACATGCTGCACCCAAAGGACATTGAATCTCTCTTTGTATCCTCCAAGCAATAGCGTTTCAAATTCGTCTATGATCTTTCGTTTGGTATCTAAATCAATGTCAGATTCCTCAAAACTCAAGCAACCTATACAGAGTTTTTGTTTTTTAGTCATATTGGATACTATCCGCCTAGTAACCGCTTCGCTACCTTTTAAAACAAACGCCGTTTTATCTTTTACCCTATGATTTAAAAGATAGTTGATGCCAGCGACACTACCACCGTTTTTAGTTTTAAAGAATTTTACTAACATGTTTAACTTCTCGGATTAGCTTTTGCGATATTAGGTCGTCTAATTTTTTATTAACGTCGAGCATCTGTTTTAAAACGATGCCGTCTATGGTTTTATGCGTATTTACATGCTTCGCGATTTGATTTAGGTTGTTGCCTATTTTTGCTACCTGAATCACCATTGTTTTATCGAATTTATGGACAAGAGGCTTGGCGTTTGATATAACATGTCTAATATAGGCAGATGCCTTAATGCCAGCCAAAGATGCATTAAGCTCAAGTTTTTCTTTTTCGCTGTCACTAAGGCGAACAGATACTTTATGGGGAAACTTTCTATGATTCACAATAGCGCCTCCTTGCTTTCAACGGTATGTTTTTCAAACCACTGATCCAGCTTGTATCTATCATATCTTATTATTCTATTTATCTTCACATGCGGGATTATCCCCCTCATACGATATTGCGCCTGGGTATTTACGGCTATCCCATATTCTTCCGCAACATCTTTTGGGCTCAACCAACGTTTTATAATATTATCATTCATAAAATACTCCTTATATTTTTGGGATGATAATATAAAAAATATCGGTAGAAAAGTTACAAAAACGATTAATAAAAATAGAAAATTTGTAATTTTTTAAAAAGCTATTATAGGATTAAATTTTTCATAACTATCCAATGTATGCTTTATACCCTCATCTATACTTACGAGAAAAGTATTTCTAGAAATTTTTGTGTCCAGCTTCATGTTTCGAAAGCTATTTATTTGTGATAAATTTTTATTTACGAGTTTCTTGTATTTATTATATGTCCTACTCAAATACATTTTGTCTATTTCTGTACAAATTCCGTATTCCTGCAAATTTAATATAGAATCTACAAATTTTTTATAGTCTTTGTTGGTATCATATAAAATATCATTGGTTTTTGTTAAAATATAAAAGAATAGATTTTTAGATAGTTCTTCCAAATCATCTTCATAATAATTTTTCATTGCAATAGTATTGCGTATCGTGTCGGCAAAGAATCCCTTTTTGCCCATAAGCTCCTTTTCTCTTTTTAGTTTCTTGCTATATTCTATTATGTCGCCATCAAAATCCTTAAAATACTCCGTCATCACGACCAATGCTTTATTTTCAACATAGTTACTATCGTCTATAAAGTAGTAATTCTCAAAGAAATTAATAAGCGTAGGCCTAGAACATTCTATTACCTCTCTTGTATAAAAAGCAGCATTTAAGAATTTCATTCCGTCAAAACTTGCTTCACAAATTTCCATGGTCATATTAATTCTTATAAGGTCAATAGCCCTATGCCGATTACTGGTAAAAACAGCTCCATCTATTATAATCTTTTTATCCATCTATACCCTCCAAAATCTCAAGAGCCTTACAGCTATTTATATAGGTATCGTAAGTTACGTAATTTTTATATGTAACACCATCTCTTTTGTGAGTTAAATGATCTTTAATAATATCACTATTTGCGCCAAGCTCTTCGAGTGCCGAACCGCTTATATGCCTAGTACCATGCAGTTTAAAATCATCAAAACCTACAAATTTATCGAGTTTCATCTTTTGTCTATCCGTATTTTTAATAGACTCGCCCGTTTTTGGGCTTGCAAATACTAAGCCGTATCTATCGGCCGGTATTTGCATTATGGCTTCTTTTACGAACAAAGGAAGCGGCTTTTTGTAGTCGTTTCCGTTTTTTGTATCTATTAGGTAATATACGTTGTTTTCCAAATCGACATTTTCCCATTTTAGGCTGGCTACTTCTCCTTTTCGTCTACCATACAAACAAAACAAGAAAAATCCTCTCCAAAACGGATCGTCCTTATAGAGCTCCAAAATAGCCGTTTTTAGCTTATAAAATTTACCGACCGCATCTTTTACTATCGTTTTTCTAGTCGTTTTAGCTATTTTAGTTAGCAGAGTGCAAGGATTTACCGCTATCAGCCGATTGCGAAGCGCTATGTCAAACATCTCGCCTAAAATTCGCCTTGTATTATCATATGCTGTGCGCTTTGATAATACCTGCACTTTTCCTATTGTTTTATTAAATTTTCCATCGTGCATTAGATTATGGATAACATTGTCTATTTGGGCAGCTATGACGTCTACTACGATCTCTTTGCCGATACCGTCTTGCAAATATGTCTCATAAAAAGCGATGTCGCTAGCGACGGACTTTTTGTTGATATCTTTTTTGCCTTTCCACATCTCAAACAAATCATTAACCTTAGTGGTATCTTTAAACTTCAGCCCCTTTACCTGCTTAGTTACGCCATCTAGCCACTTGACGAGTTCTTTTTTTGGCTTCATTTTTATATTCTCTCTTGCTCCATCCGCTACGAATTTCAAGCGTAAGCACTTTTGTGAAGTATTTGCTGCCGATAACCTTTCTTAGCAAAAAAACATTTGGTTTTTCTTTATGCATAAATAAGCAAGTTTCGACCTTTTTATAATTGAGTTTATTAATCGCCATTTTAACGCCTAATACAACAATCCAAACAGCCAAAGCGGTATCTTATTGCCGCTTCCGACCTCTATTTCATCAGCAGCTATATATGAGTTTGAGATATCCTTTATCTGCTCAAAGCCCTTATTTTTACCGCCCACTTCAAATATAAATTTATCATCTACTATAAAGTCACCTTGTTTTGGGATATTTAGCCTATGTTTTACCTTTAGTTGATTAGCAAAAAAAGTCTCTCTTATTGTGCCCGCCTTACAATCATCGCCGTAAGCGTAAATTAAATTTGTATTATTCATATATATTTTTGCCGGCTTTACTAGTTTGCTAAGTCCCCTACTTTGCTCATCTATCATGTTTACTAGTCTTGCATCGTTTAAATAGGCGATATAATCATATAGTTTGGCTCTACTTATCTCGGCAAGAACTGCAATTTTAGTATAATTCACCTCAAACGGCTCACTTTGGCAAACTACTTCAAGCAGTTTTTTAAGCTTATATGTGTACTTTTGCTCAACTAACCCGAGAGACGTTAGATCTACGTCTATGCTTAGGTTAATCGTATTTAGCAAGCTTTCGTAGTATGAGCTTTGCTTATTAAAGTAAAACGGATAATAGCCAAATTTGAGGTATTTTTTAAATTGACTTAGCTTTATTTTTAAGTCATTTGCTATTGCCTGATGGTTTTTTAGTATCGTCTCTAGGCTAAATTTATCTATCGTCATACCGTTTTCAAGCTCTAAAAACTCTCTAAAACTAAGCCCTTCTAGGCTAAATACGCTAACCCTACGCGATAAATCGCTTTTTGCGTTTAGTATACTTACCGCCGATGAACCGGTAAAAATTACATTTAAAGGACTCATATCGTATATAGTTTTTAAGTGTGCGGCAAAATCTTCGTATTTATGCACTTCGTCTAGCAACAGATATTCGCCGCCGTTATCTACAAATTCAAAGGCAAGTTCGCTAAGGCTAGTAGAGCCCAAAAACGGATAATCAAGACTTATGTATAGAGCCTTTTTGTTTTGAACTTTTAATTCAATCAGCTTTTGAAATAACATTGTGGTCTTACCGGTACCACGGGCCCCTACTATACCGATAAGCTTCTCGCTAAAATTTATTTCATCGTATAAATAACGCTTGTATGTCGTGTAAAAGTTTTTAAGAAATCTTTCTTGATACTGTTCTATTAAATTTAACATTTTTATCCCTTTATGTAATTGTCTATAAACGTAGACGATATTAAGACATGATAGCATGAAAATTTTAAATTGTCAACGTCTATGAACGATTATACTGTCATGTAGCATTTTATTTAAATTTCATCCTCGTAATTTTTGTTTTACCAAGGTCGTTTGTGGCGTATCTCATGCTTATTTAAACAGTCTTTGCAGCTAGCCAGGTCACTATAAAGCATACGTATTTTTCTATAACAACAAGTCTTTGAATACTCTATAAAATTCCTTGAGTCGTTCTTAATAGGCTTGCATATAGTATCTTCGAAATTTATGCAGCTTGGTAAACGTGAGTTTAAACGACAATTGTTTTGTCTGTCAGCTTATTAAAGTCACTATGAAACTTTAAATATACTTCTTTCTCTGTCATTATCTACGAGTTTATTTTAAATACTTGTATTATAATCCTTGAATATTTAGGATTATAATAGAATAATCTTATATTTGTGAATTTATTTGATATGCTGATTGGTGCTAATAAAAAGTAAGATCTTATTTGGTCTTACTTTTCTACAATAAAGCCATCTTGCTTGCGAGATGCTAAAAAGACCGTAATGAAAAATCAGCTTAAATCAATATCTTCGGGTAAATAGTTAGAAAAAATTTCAACTACCGTATTTTTGTCTTCCCTCTCCAGGAAGCGCAACACTTGATTACAGTATTCTTTATTTTTTAAGTTGAAATAATGCCCTACGCTTTCTACAATTCCTTTTTCATTGAAAATTTTTAATATTTCTACATATTCTTTAGCACTATCATATATTATTAATTTTTCGTTTTGTATATCATCTATTTTAATTTTTATCTGTATGTCTTCGTATATTGTTTGCGAATCACATATTTCTAGCGTTGATAGTTGATATTTTAATTCCGAAATCACCGCATTATTGATCTGTTGCTGTTTTTGTTTTAAAAATCTATCTTCAATTTGTTTTTCTATATCTGTAAGGTCAAATTTATCGCATGCCATTTTGTTTGACATAAATTCTATAACTTCCTTAACTATAAATAAATTTTCTACTTCTGCGACCCCTATTGAAAACACATTATTTTCTTTGTATTTTTTAATCTCATATTCTGATCTAAAATCCATATCTATCAAACCAAACGCCTCATTATCGTGTATATTTTTCATACCATTAAAAGCTTTTGTGTATTCGATAACCTTTTCGCAACTTCCGCAAGGTACTATTTTATAGTTATTGTAGATCAACGAATACAAACGCACGTCTAGACTATCGCCATTCCCTTCTACAAAAATTATTCTTTTTCTGCTTCCTAATATATCAAAAAGCATATCCTCGGGAAATATATCATCATTTATGTACTCATATTTCCACATACCACTATTATATTCTTTTACCCAGATAATATCTGAACCTGAGTGATTGGCAGCAAATTTTGTATCGTGAGTTATATAAATAAACAAACAATCACTTCTGATTTTTTCTAATCCACTCCATAGCTTATTCATTATTGAACCATGCAAGTGTAACTCTGGTTCATCTATTATTATAGTTTTATTTTCTGGCATGCATAAAACCTGTGCTGCCAAATAAAGCACTGAACGCTCACCGTCACTCATTTGTGTTGCAGAATATTTTTCGCCATTGCAGTTGCAAATAGCATAAAATTTACTATCCTCTTCTATAATGGCTCTATGCGGAAAAATGACACTCCAAATAGACTTTAGTTTATCTAGCGAATTAAGTGGAACATTTGGTTTTTCTTTGCCTTCGCATTCAGCCTTTTTACAGTTTTCGACAAACTTTGAATTGGTAGTATTTTTATTAGCCAATAAAGCAGATAATACATAATCAAAATCATCAATAAGCTTTGTCACATATTCTTTACCATCCGACCAACGATAATTTTTATTCAAGGAGTAGCTATTGGATGCATCTTCATTTGCATACATGAAACCATTAACCGAAGCCTTTTCGCTTTTTAAAGGGATCTCCTCATGAAAATTTAATTTTCTTTGACCGCCTATTCTGTGAATTTTATCTAGATCCTGCTGCTCCATCCATGCTCCAAGTCTGCTTTTGCCAGAACCATTGGCACCTATAATTATTACACTATTACTTTCTGTTGATTTTAGATCAAACCCACCATCTTCTTTTTTTGGTACTTTATATTCAAACACGACATACTCCTAGTTTTAAATTATTAATACAAAAACCCAAACAACCATAATGGGATCTTATTACCGACCCCAACTTCAATATCATCTGCCGCTATAAAAGAATTTGGCATATCTTTTATCTGCTCAAAGCTCTTTTTTGCTCCACCTATTTCAAATGTAAATTTATTACCAACCATAAAATCACCACCTTTGCCCGAGTAAATTTCAGTGATATTTCCAAGCTGATTGGCAAAAAATGTCTCTCTCACATTTCCTATATCAGGGCTGTTTATATACATTAAATTTGTATTTTCAAGGTAAATTTTGTCTGCCTTATCCATATTTTTTATGGCAAGCTCGTTTTTCATTAAAAGCCTTATAAGTCCAGCACTATCAAGCATAGCAAGGTATTCTTTTAGCGTCCTATCATCCCTTATATCAACAAGCGATTTTAGGCTTGAGTAGTTTGGCTGATATGGGACGTTCGTGCTTATAGCATGAGTTAAGATCTTTAGCTTTCTTGCCGTATTGCCGTTTAAATTTGGATATATACTTAAAAGATCACTATCTATCGTAGCTTCTATGCTTTGCCTTAGAGTCTGATAAAAGGCAGTATCATTTGACATATCGTTGTAGTACGGATAGTAGCCGACTTTTAGATATTCTCTAAAAAACTTGATGACGGCTAGATCTTTTTGCTTTAATGCGGTTATTATATTTATGGCTGCGTCTTCGTGATTTAGCGGCAGGTTTTTTAGCTCTATCGCATCCAAATTTACGCCGTATCTTAATCCTATATACTCTCTAAAACTCATTCCGTTCATCTTATAAACGATGGCTCTTCTGCTTAGATCGTGAGAGCTCTTTAGTACTTCGAGGGCGGATGAACCCGTAGCTACTATGTTTAGCTCCTTAAAGTTATCGTAAGCGAATTTTAAGATCGCCGATATATCCTTGTTTTTATGAATTTCGTCAAGATATAGGTATTTACCGCCGTTTAGTGCGAATTCTCTTATGATAGAAGTTATATCGTTTGATATCTCTATATCGTCTAAGCTCAAATAAAGGCTATCTTTGTTTTTGCTAGCTAGCTGGGCTAGAGTAGTAGTCTTTCCTATACCTCTTTGCCCAAGGATAACAATAAGCCTATGAGATAAATCCTTGGAATCTATAAAATATCTTTTAAATTTATGGTTGTTTAACCTTATAAGGTCATTGCTTTTTAAAAAAAGTTGATCTAACATGGCTTACTCCTAAATTATGTAATACAATACAATTATAGCATAAAAATACATGGAATAAAATACATACAAGGTCATTTTTTAAATAAAAGTGTGTATTATTGTAAATGACTATATACATTTACATCCAATACTATATCCACAATGGCAATCTAAACCCTTTTGACTTATACTATCTTTTTGATCATTGAGATATCGGCATCAAATTCGTTGCGCAAATTCCTACTTTTGCTATCCAGCCGATTTTGTTTTGCTTTATGATTAATATCAAGTTATTGCAGGACATAAGTCGGCACCTTAAAGTTTACACTATTACCACGCTACTAGATACAACCTTTATTTTAATTGTCATAAATTTATAAAAACAAACAATATATAACTTAAAATATATTAATCCAAAAAGATAAACATACAGATTTAAAATCTGCATGTCGAAATAAAACACGCAGATCTTTAATTTTAAATGGGTACCATATTGGGTGCCATCTATTTAGACATTTTTAGCAATTATAATAAACTTATATAAAACTTAGAGTACCGTATTCTAGGGATTTATAAATCAAAATAAATCTTAAGAAATGCTTAGTAGTTCGATTCTGCCCCTAACCACCATTCTATTATTTAACCCCCTATAATACAATCCAAACAACACCGAAAAAAGCCCTAAAATACGGCGTTTCTAAGCTATTTATAATCCAATAAGCTACAATGAAATATAATGCAATCCAAAGATTTTTGGAACACTCACGGAACATTGAGAGCATTTTTATGAGCTAAAAAATCCCAATGTTCCAAAATGTGCCGTTTTTTAAAAACCCTAAATGTTCCAAAACGCTTTTAAATATCGTATTTTAGGGGCTAAAATGGCAATAGATATTTTAAAAGATACGCAAATACGCAAAGCAATCAAGAAAGAAAAAGACTACTCATTGACAGATGGTGGAGGCTTAGCGATACTTATTACCTCTAAAGGCGTGAAAGGGTGGGTATTTTATTACATAGACCCGGTAAGCGGTAAAAAATGTAGCGCAGGCTTTGGACTTTATCCGGACATTACCCTAGCAAGAGCAAGGGAGCTAAGAGCCGAGTACAAAAGTCTAATATCGCAAGGCATAAGCCCGAAAGAGCATAAAAAGCAGGCAAGAGAGCAAAGACAAAGCGACCATAAGCAGACGTTTAGCAAAGTGTTTAACGAGTGGCTGGAGCTTGAAAAAATGCGAGTGCTGCCAAAAACGCTACAAACCAAAGCAAACCGCATAAATAATCATATTACGCCTCTTATAGGGGATAGAGCTATCAAAAGCATAAATCACGGCGAGATAGCACAAATATTAGAACAGATAGGCAAGGATACACCCCAAACGGCGCAAATACTGCACCAGCTATTAAATAACATATTTCATTATGCCACTACGAAAGGCTACACGCCTTTTAATATCATCTCAAATATCCAAGCAAAAGCGATCATCATAAATAAAGAGGCAGAGCATTACGGCAAGCTTACCGAGATAGAGGACTTAAGGGCGTTTGTCAATAAAATTTACGATTATCCGTTTTTTCTTAGCACGCGCAATATTTTAAAATTCGCCTTACATATTCCTTTAAGGGTCGCACCGCTTACGCTTTTAAAGTGGGAATACGTGGATTTTGACAAGAAGCTTTTAACGATACCAAGAGAGCTGCAAAAGAATAAGAATAAATCGCTAGGGGCTTTTATCTTGCCTCTAAGCGATGAGGTTATTAGCATATTAAGGGAGCAGGAGCGAGAATTTAAAGCCTACCCGTATGTTTTTATGAATACGAGCTACAAAAACCCGATCCACAAAGATACTCCTACAAAAACCATTAAAGAGTTTGAATTTTACGATAGAGATACCGGACGGATAATAACGGCTCATAGCTTTAGAGGCATATTTAAAACAGCCGTTTACAACTACCTAGAGCAACACAACACCAGCACGGAAGCAATCAACAAGGCGTTAGACCACCTGCACGGCGATAGGGTAGAGCTATCATACAGCGAAAAAGCGACCTTTTTAAACTAGCTTAGGGGGCTTTTTGAGTGGTGGAGCGGATTTATACTAAATTTGAGAGATGAAAGGCAATAGCAATGGCAAAGGTTAAAAAAATATCAGAGGAGATTTTATTAGAACTGCAAGAAAATATGTGTGGAGATAATGCGATAGGAAAATTAAAAAATCCCGATGAGGTTTTACTAAATCTGTATTTTTTAGACGCCTTAGGAATTAAAGCAATAAACGAAAGAGAGTTAAAAACAAATATTTTGTCAGCAACCGAGCTTTATTTGTGGAAGCTAAGACAGTTAAAAGAGCCCATTGACTACGTCTCATCAACTCCCTTAAAAAAGGGCTCGAAATAACTACGCTCTTGATGGATTTTTATCAAAAATCAGTAATCGATTTATCTGAATACCCACCAGAAGCATCATTTAATGACGTTATGTCTAAGATTGAGACGATGTCAGATGTTAAAATTTTATTAGTTGATGAGAAAAATGATTTTAGCAAAAAAGGAACATTGGCCAACATAAACAAACTTTTAAAAGTTCTTGAAAGAGACCTAAAAACTCTAACAGAAAAAGAAACCCTATCACAGATAAATAGGGAATTTGATGACAAAGTCTTTGATTTTATTTTAAAATATACAAAAAACAAAATAAGCAAAACACAACTACTAAAAGATATTCAAGCTTTTAGAATATCAATAAAAAAGAATTTTGTTTTTTAAAATAGCCATATTCTCAGGTAAAAAATAAATTTTTTACATCAAAATCGACGCAAAAATTTATTTTTTACATCTCAACTAAAGCAAGTTTTTAAAAATCTACATTAAAATCTGTGAAATTTATTATTTTTTAAATTTGTTTCACTGCTAAAAATTTATTTTTAACATCGATTTTAACGCTATTTTCGCACTAGATTAAAAGATCAATTTATGCAACAATACCCTCATCAAGCTTGAATAAAAACAAATAAAGGTCAATACAATGCAACAAACTACACACTAAAGAAAAAAGCTAAGAGCTTATGAGGTGGCAAAGATTTACGGGGTAAGCCAAAGCACAATCTGGAATTACACTAAAAAAGGATACCTAAAGCCTGTAAAGGTGGGTGAGAGAGTAACCCTATTTGACGCTTTAGAGTGCGATCAATTCTTTAACGGCAAGAATGCGGAGCTAGACAATGAGACAGGCACGCACAAATAAACAAATCCTGGTAAGGATAATGCTGGACCGGGGCGAGGTAACAGCCTCAGACGTAGCTCATATAAGCAACTCTAATCAATACTTCGTAGAACTCGAGAAGCTAGGCATAAGCGGCAGCAGATGGCACACAAGAGCAAACGGCACTAACTGCAAGATGAGGTTTATCAAAGATCGCAAAAAGGCGCAGGCGTATTTAAACGCCTACAAAGTAGCCGAAGCGATAGCCGAGTATGTCGATGAGGTGCAAGATGTCAAAATATGAGGAGCTAAAACCTTATCTAAACCGCGACGCCGTAGCAAGCATAATCATAAATTGCGGTTACAGCATAGACAGGGCTTACAAATTTAAGATTAGAGATGAGAGAACGCCTAGTGCGTCGATAGATAAAGACGGCTACATTAAAGACTTTGGCGGAACATTCGGCGGCGATGTATTCGCCTTTTTAAACGAGATTGTAGGCTACTCGAAAGCAGAGGCCCTACAAATAGTCAAATATGCTTTAGGAGCAGAGTGATGACAAAAGATATACAAAAGATAATAGATACCGGAGCTAATAAATACGGATTAAGCGAGCTTGTGAAAATAGACGTGGCCAAAGCCAAAGAGACGGCAAAATTTATTTTTACGAACGACAAAGAGGGCATATTTAGAGATTTCATTTTTAAGAGTATCGAGTTTTTACAAGAGCTAGAAACTCAAAAGCAGTTAGTGGATATGGTAACCGACGCGACCATAGATGAAAATAGCCGGCTAAAAGGCGTGAGCGGCTACCAACCATTAACGCAAGATGAACTAAAAAACATAGAGAGCAACAGAGAGCTATTAACCGGAAATTTGAAGCTAGCGCAAACAATGCTAAATAATTTTTTGGGAGCTCATTACGAACCGCTTTACAAAAGACTAAAGGCTGAGAAATGAAATCAATCGAGGATTTTAAAAACGTATCTTTGAGTAAGCCAAATTTAGCGCCGTGTGAGGGATACCAAGAAGCGAGCAGTGCAATAGATAGCATAGACCTTAGTCAATATGCCACGAAGCTAAGGGAGGCGTATTTAAATGCATATACGGGCGTTAGTTTATGCGCGCAGGAACAAACCGACGAGCTTTACGATCTTTATCCGTGCAATTTTCTAAGAGCGTGTAGCGCGAAGCTAAGAGATATTGAATGTCTAGGCTACAACACGAAACACCAAAGCCTGGCGATCATTTTAAAAAGCGGCGATAAAACGCAAGCCATAGCCACAAGACGACTAAGAAACGAAGCCGGTAATATTATCGAGGGCAAAAAGTGGATAAGAGCCAAAGGGTCAAATAATGGCTTCATACCTCATCGCTTTAATAAGTCCGATGACGTGGTATTCATAGCCGAGGGTATAGGCGAGGTCAGACTATTTGAGATACTAAAAGCCTCTTACGTTTGTTTCCAGAATGCGGGCGAAATATCCAAATTCGAGTATAACCCTTTAAAAGACGAAATATTAGAGGGGTTGAAAGGCAAGCGCGTGATTTGCTTCGTAGATAATGACGAGCCTAGTCAAAACGGCTTTAATGCTCTTTATCCGGTCATAGGGGGCGATCTTTACCAGGTCAGGTTTAAAGACAAGCCAAAAGGGTATGATCTAAGGGATTTAATCGCGGAGCTCTCAGGCAAGTATAACCACAAAGAGCTTTTAAAAGCGTTGCAAACCGAAATCAAAGCAAGACAAGAGAGGGTTTAAAAATGAACGGCGGATTATTAAATTTTTCAGACGACGATTTTATCAACGCACCCAAAGCGCTGCCGGTATATGAGAATACTCCGACAAAGCCGGATATGAGAAAAAGCGATGAGGTAAAAAAGAAAGGCAAAGTAAATCTAAATTTTAATTCCTTATCGGAATTTAGGATTTATCCCGATGAGATAGCGAACTTTAACCCCGTTTGGCTCATAGACGATTTTTTGATGGAGCAAAGTATAACGACGATATACGCTACCGGCGGAAGCGGTAAGAGCTTTTTGGCTCTAATTTTAGGCGTGTGGCTCTTAGACGCACAAAAGATAAACAGACTTATCTATTTAGACGGCGACAACGGCTACACCACGCTAAAACGCAGGCGTGTCGATGAAATACTAAAAACCTATTCAAAGATAGAATACTACCCGCTCTTTAAACAAAACAGCGAGGGGCAGTCGATAGACCGATACAGCGTATTAAGCGACCTAGCCGAGAACCTTGCACCAAATGAACTAAAAGGAACGCTAGTTATCATTGATAGCATAAGAGACTTCATCAAAGGCGACTTAGGAAGCGACAGCGTAGTAATGCCATACCTCAACAGCCTAAAGGCGTTTAGAGACAATGGGGCTACCGTAATATTTTTGCACCATCAACCCAAACAAAGTAAAAATCCCGACGAGAACAACGAAGCCTACAAGGGGGCGACAGCCTTTATCGATAGCGTAGATACTGCATATTTTCTATCCAACAAAACCAACGACCAGGACAAAAGCGAGGGCAAGCTGGCAGTAACACTAAAGCCCACCAAAGCAAGAAACGGGGCTGAACATAAAGCCTTTATTATAAACGGAGCTGATTTTAAACTAGTGCAGGCTGATTATTACAAATACGCTCTAACCGATAAAGAGAGATACACGCTTGAGCTTACTCTGCAAATCATCAAAGATAATCGTATAGGAATAATCCAAAGCGATCTGGCTAGAGAGATAAAAAGCCTAGCCAAAGCGCAAGCCGTAGAGGTATTGTCGAATAATGCCCTATGGGAGTTTCTAAAACGATATGACGAAAAAGAATACATCATCATCAAAGGAGCTAGAAACTCAAATATCTACAAGCTCATAGACGAGAACGACAATACGATAAACCCCATACCTTACAATGCTGTGAAAGCATACGAATTCAAAGAATAACCGATAAAGGGCTAGACCTGTAAAAAGGTGAAGCCCTGCCCTCATAAAAATAAATACATAAATACATAAATAAATTTATATCTATTTATATTTTTATATGTATTTATCTCCATATTTCAGTTTTTTAGTTTTTTTCAGTTTTTTTTAGTTTTTTAGCGAACTTAAAAAACTAAAACCCCTTGCTATTACGGGCTTTTCAAGGCTTTTTATTTCAGTTTTTTAAATTTTAGTCTTTTTTGTATTTTTATCATTTTTATCGGTTTATTTCAGTTTTTTAGGCAGAGTTTCGCATACGTTAAAAAACTAAAAAAAATAACGCTCTAAACCCCTAAAATACGTGCCTCTGAGTTTTTTAACCTTTTTAAAAAACTGAAAAAAACTGAGCTTTAAGAAAAAAACAAGATTAAGACCTCATCCCTACCTTTAAAGGCAAAAAACACGCCTCGATTTTCAAAGCGAGAATAAATCAAAATAAATCAGTCGGACAAAGAAAATTTAGCCCAGTCCAAATAATGCTCCGTAGTCAAACTCAAACGGCTTGATTTTGAATACTGAATAAAAAGACATACAAAAACATCAAAAAGAGTTAAAATCAAGCAGCGGGCTTTATTTTGCGTTTAAATAGGGTAAGGTTATTTTTGAGTAGAGCATACGCCTCCCTCCTCGAAGGGCGAAGGCGGCAACATGCACGATCAAAAGCTTTTTAGCCTAGCGCGTGCGCTTAATTTTCGGCTTACGTAACAATGCCCTTAAATGCGAGCTTTGTCCGTCTCCTTAAAAATAAGGCAACGAGCCGAGCCTCTAAAATCGTCATTCCACAAAAAAATGGAACGCATAACCAAAGCGATGAGGTAGATTTAATCTAGGTCATAGGCGCATTATGCCCTAAGTCAAATTTAGCCCATAGGCGCAAAGTAAAAGGGCGTTACCGACACCCCCCTGAGTTTAAAGGGGGTGGTATTCAACCCGCCCTTTTTGGATTTCACGAAAAAATGAAAACGGACTTATTCAAAAAATCCTGAAAAAAAAGGTTATCCGCAAAAAAGGGGAAACCCAACCGGCCGAATATTTGACCCGTTAAAGCTAGGCGTGAGAGGTTATCCACAAAAAAAGGGAAAACCTAAAAGCTGGGTGAGTTTAATTCATAGAGCTAGACGAGAGACAATCAAGCCTAAAAGCTAGGTATATTTAACATAGGTAGCTATCGGAGAGAGATTTAAAGCGGTGGGATTTTTAGGTGTCGGTATCAAGACTTTTAAACATTTCGCCTATTTTGTCGAAATTACCAGCCTTAATGTAGTTAATAAGCCAGCTCTCGACCCAATACGGTACATTTTGAGAACCGCCCCAATTATTAACCGAGCTTGGCAAAACTCCGACCAATTCGGCAAACTCTTTTTTAGAGAGCTTAGCGCGCTTAAGCAGGTTATTAAACTCTTTTTTATCCATAATGTAGCCTTTCATACTTATTTGATTATGCAATTATACCAAAAACTATTTAAATAAGTATCTAAAGACTTGACAAGATATTTATTTAATTGTATAATATGCCTTATTAATACTTAAATAAGTAACTTACCACAAAGGAGACCCAATGCAATTAACATTCGACATAGCCGACGAGCTAGACCTAACAAACGAGATACCAAGCGCGCTAAACGCTATTAGCACACTAGTTTATGCTTTGCCGTATCTGCAAAAAGGCGTAGGAACCAATGCCGCCGCAATGGCGAACGC
The DNA here is from genome assembly GCF_004803815.1 of Campylobacter showae. Taxonomy (NCBI): domain Bacteria; kingdom Pseudomonadati; phylum Campylobacterota; class Epsilonproteobacteria; order Campylobacterales; family Campylobacteraceae; genus Campylobacter; species Campylobacter showae. The sequence goes on from NZ_CP012544.1 coordinate 1,709,510, forward strand.
GTCTTATTTCCTAAGCGTGGCGATCGACGACGTAGCCCAAGCCGTGCGAGATTACGCAGACAAGAAAATATCCGAACAAAAAGAGGAGGTAAAGAAATGACCATTTTAACTAATTCAGACAGACCGACGACCAAAGAGGGCTTTAACGCCCTTGTTAGGCAAAATAACGGCGGCAGCGATGAGGTAAGCGAGCAAATAATCTACAACGTGGGTTATCTGGTCTATTGCAGTAACATTTACGCGCTAAGACAGCTAAAAAGCTATCAGGATAAAATCCAAAATTTGCTAGCCGATAAGATGATACTAAAAAGCGAGAACGAAAGGCTACATAGCAGGATAAAAGAGCTAATCGAGATTAACGACGAACTCCAAGACGAGCTAAACGAAAAGGGCGAGCAATGAGTAATCTAAGCAGAGCAAGAGGCGATAAGGCGCGCGAAGCGTTTCAAGCAGAGGTAGCAAAGAGAGAGGCAAAGGGAATGTCAGACGCTTTATTTGAAACGGGCTTGCAAGCATACCGCCTCTTTAATTATTACGCCAAAGAGTGCGAAAAGCTAGAGGAGCGCGTAAAGTATCTTTGCGGGCAAATAGACGCCTTACAAGCCAAAGACGAGCCAAAAGGCCAATACGTTTGGCATAGCGATCTAAAAGGCGCTTAGGTTTATCAAAGGGGGCTATTTTTAACCCCCTTGAATAAGTCTATTTTATCCGCTCAAAATGCGCCGATGAAATGAACGCTAAAACGAACAGCCATAAGCAAAGCAAAGCGCGACAATATCAAGCCCAAGACGATACGACAGAAACAAAATGAACGCTAAAATGAACGCTAAGGCACAGTAATTTTATGGAGCTTAGGGCAGGACACCCCCGCCCTATTTGTCCGTAGCCCGTAAAGTAGTCAAGCCGTAGGGGCAGGCCAAATCTCTACGACCGAGACGGCGAAACATCGGTCGGGTGCATTTCATTTTTTGCGCGCCATATTTTTGATAAAAAAGATATGTTAAGCGATAGATCGGATTAGTGATAAACGGTAAGTCAAGCGACAAGATAAGTGAAACCCTAATCGTCGTTAAGGGCGAGATTAACCCGCGATAATGAAACCTAAAATTTAACGGCGAAAAATGAGCGCAGGGCGGACAAGTAAAGCCCGATTTCATCAAAGTAGCCCCAAACTAGGCGGAAAAATTGAGCGCGTTTTTGAGCGCAAAAAATGACCGCCTAGCCGATAAGTAAATATCGCTACCATCAGCACAAAACGGTTTAACGGCTACGGAAATGACCGCGATAATGACCGCTTTAACAAACCCTAAGCCCCGAGCGGTTAAAATAAGACCGGATTTTAAAACAAAGGCTAGGATATGCAAACTCTAACCATACGAACGGATAACGCCGATTTCATAGAAAAGGCGAGAGAGATATTAATCACGCTAGCCAAATTTGACGGCGTGAAGCTAAGCCTAAGCGATGAGGCTAAATATCAATCGCGCTTTAGCGAATATGAAGCCGACATTGAAGCGATCAGGCGCGGAGAGCTTGAAACCTATCCGCTAGAGGGAATACGCGACGAGATAGCCAAATGGTAATTAAGCGCACGGCTCGCTTTAACCGCGAGTTAAGGGCTGTATTTGACTTCATCGCAAAAGATAGCCCGAGCAGGGCGCGAGATTTTGTCGGTAAGCTACTGGACGCCGTGGAGCTTTTGGAGGATAATCCACGCCTAGGACGAGCGATAGCGGACGACAAAAGAGAGCTAATCGCCAAAGGTTATGTAATACCCTACTTGATCGACAAAGACGCCATTGAACTTTTAGGCATTTACAAAGCCAACGAGTGGCAAGCATGAAACATCAGCCAATTTTAAGACAACGAAGCTTAATTAAGCCTCGAGCCAAAAACCGCCACAAAAATACAAAATCTTAAGCAAAAAAGTTAATATTGAGATACTTTAAGCCCTCTAAACTTAAAAAATAAACCTCATCGCTTACAAAATCCCTAGAATACGGCATTACAGAAATAATAGTTTGAAAACTGGAATTTCCATAACCATTTTTCAGATTTCGTGAAACTTAGGAACATTGAGTTCATATTTTGACATTTTTATCCCAAATTTACCTATCAAACAGCGATGTATACGTGCTTTAATACACTTCTGCAAGTCACCTCTAACCACCATCCTCTATTTTTGCAATCTAAAGCATTTCAATAAAATCCAAAAACAACCAGCTCATCATCTTTTACTTTTAAATACTTCGCAGCAAATCTCGAATTTCTTAAATTGCTGCTCACTAAAGCGTTAAATTTAGCGAAATTTACTCGCGCGGACTTAAATTTGATCTCCAAATTTGATCCCGAGTTTTTTAGATAGATCAAATTTAATTTGGCGCCAATTTCTACCCAAACCGAGCTCAAAATTTAAGCTTATTTTTTATACAATCGCCCCTAAATCCAAAAAGCGGAAATTTAATATGAAATTTATCCCCAAAACCTTGCCTTTCGTAGAATTTATCGCTCTCATGGCGCTTCTAACCTCGCTTGGAGCTATGAGTACAGACGCGATGTTGCCGGCACTCATGCAAATGGGCCTGGATCTTGGCGTGACGCAGATAAACCAAACCCAGCTCGTCATATCCTCGATGTTTGCGGGATTTGCCGTCGGGCAGATATTTTACGGGCCGCTTAGCGACTTTATCGGGCGACGAAACGCCGTGCTGCTAGCACTTGCGATATTTACGGCTAGCTCCTTTATTTCGGTCGTAACGAGCGATTTTACCGCGCTTTTAGCGAGCAGATTTTTCCAGGGATTAGGCGCTGCGGGCCCTAGGATCATCGCGATGGCGCTTATCCGCGATCTTTACGGGGGGCGCGCGATGGCTCGCGTGATGAGTTTTATCGCGGCCGTCTTCATCATCGTGCCGGCACTCGCTCCCATTATCGGCGGCTTTATCTTTAAAATTTATAATTGGCGCAGCATATTTTTGATGCTTACTTTTATGGGACTTGCGTGCCTAGCGTGGTTTGGACTGCGTCAGAGCGAGACTCTGCCTGCGCAAAATCGCAATAAATTTAGCCTAAATTTGATAAAACGCGACGCCGCGCAGGTAGTGAAAAACAGGCGCACCGCAGGCTATACGATCGTTTTGGGGCTGATTTTTGGGATGTTTTTGAGCTATATCAGCACCGCTCAGCAGATTTTCGAGGTGAGTTACAAGCTGGGCGACGAGTTTCCTATCTATTTTGCTATAAACGCCCTAGCTCTAGGCGCCGCATCGATGATAAACGCAAAGCTCGTGATGATCTACGGCATGCGCTACCTTAGCATGCGCGCCATGGGAGCGTTTTGCGTTATCGCGGTCGCGTTTTTGCCAGTCGTCATCGCGTATGACGGAGTGCCGCCGCTGTGGGCTTTTATGGCGTTTTGCATGAGTAGCTTTTTTTGCGTGAGCATACTTTTTGGCAACCTAAACGCGATGGCGATGGAGCCCATGGGCAAGATCGCTGGCATGGCGGCCGCGCTGATCGGCTCGGCTTCGACCTTTATCTCGCTTCCTATCGGCGTCGCGATCGGGCAGATGTTTCGTGGCACGCTGACGCCTATGGTCGCGAGCTTTGCGCTTATCGGAGCGGCGGCGTTTGCGCTGCTTTATAGGACTTCAAGGATTTCCGAGGAGTAAATTTACGCAGGCCGGATTTTATCAAATTTGAGCGGTAAATTTGGCTACGCTTAAATAACCGCGCCGTCCGCAAAAGAGCCTTATAAAGCAAATTTACGCTATCATTGCGCAAATTTAAAGGCAAAATATGAAACCAAAATACGACTTTTTCAAAAACTCCAAATTTGCATTCGAGGGGCTTGCCGCGATGCTAAAAAACGAGGCGGCGTTTCGCTTTGAGCTTTGCGTTATCCTCCCACTCGCGCTAGTTTCGCTATTTTTACCAGTTTCTGCGGCACAGCACGCCCTACTGATCGCCGTTTTTGGCCTCGTTTTAGTCTGCGAGTGCCTAAATACCGCGATCGAAGCAGTAGTGGATCTCGTTTCGCCAGACTTTCATCCGCTAGCTAAAATCGCCAAAGACTGCGCCTCCGCCGCCGTTTGCCTCTCTATCTGCACGGCTGCGATAACTTGGGCGTGGGCTATTTTTTCGCTAATTTTTTAAGAGCGGAGTGAAATTTGACGGCAAAAACAGTAGTGACTTTGCGCTAGTCGGGTCTTAAATTTACGCCGAGTTTAACCGCCCACTTTAAAAAGCAGGCTACGCCGCCAAATCCCAAGAATCCGTCGTTTGGCTAGCCGGGCGCGTAAAATTTATAAAAATACGGCTAAATTTAACCGCAAAACCACGCAAACGCCGCCGTTTGCAAAACCGGTAAGAGAGCAAGCTGCGAAAATTTAACCCGTCTGGCACCAAAATCGCGCCGAATGATTAAAGCTTTAAGCTTTTTTTAGATAAAGTTTCGCTCTTATTATCAATATTAGGAAAGCTATGAAGCTACGTATTTCTTGGTTTAAATTTACGCTTTTAAACGCCGTTTTTATCGCCGCGCTAAATTTCGGGCTGTTTAATTTTATTTATTCAAGGCTTAGCTTTGAAGCTCATCCGCTAATGGCCGCAAGCCTGCCGATCATCTATTTTTCGCTGCTTTGCTCGCTCTTTTCACTCGTTTTTTTGCCCTATCTTGCTAAGCCCGTTAGTATCGCTGCGATCGCTATTACGTGCGCTAGCAGCTACTTCATGCAAAGCTACGGTATCATAATCGATAGCGAAATGATAAGAAACGTCGCGCAAACGGACGCGGGCGAGGTATTAAGCTTTTTAAATCCAAAACTCGTTTGCTATATGCTATTTTTGGGCGTTTTGCCCTGCCTTCTGGTCGCATTTGCGAGGATCGAGTACGGCGGCGCCAAGCGGCATATAAAGATCAAATTTTTAACGTTTATAGGCTTTTTTGCGCTAGCGGCGGGGTTATTTTTTTCGCAGACTAAGTCTATTATCCCGTTTTTTCGCGAAAATAGCTTCATCAGAGCCTACAACCTGCCGTTTTATCCGATTTACGCGACGCAAAAGTATATAAAAATGGAGTTTTTCAAGCCCGAATTTAAACAAATCGGCATGGACGCTACGATGAAGCCGAGCCGCGAGCGACGGCTGATGGTGCTGATTGTCGGCGAAACGGCGCGCGCGAAAAACTATTCGCTCGGCGGATACGCTAAAAACGACACGAATTTTTACACGAAAAAGGAGCCCAATTTGGTCTATTTCGGCGACGCTCGCTCGTGCGGAACTGCGACAGCCGTCTCGCTGCCGTGCTTGTTTTCAAAATCGACAAGGAGCGAATACAGCAGTAAAGAATTTAGCGAAAACGCGCTTGATATCCTAAAACGCGTGGGCGTCAAGGTCGTGTGGCTGGGCAACAACTCGGGCAAATGTAAGGGCGTTTGCGACCGCTTGGACGCGGGCGACGTCGAGTATTTTGACGCCGGATACGATACGAATATGCTGCCCTCCCTCAAAAAACGCCTCGAAAATCTCGCGCAAAACGAGATCATCGTCCTACATTTGCAAGGCTCGCACGGCCCAGCCTACTACGCCCGCTATCCGAGCGAATTTCGCAAATTTATCCCGACTTGCGACACGAGCGAGCTTAGCTCCTGCGATAGTGAAAGCATCGTAAATACCTACGACAACACGCTGCTTTTTACCGATTTTTTCATTGACGAGGTGATAAAGGCGGTCAAGGCTGCTGGCAGCGATAAAAGCGCGGTTTGGTACTTCTCCGATCACGGCGAGAGCCTGGGCGAAAACGGCATCTATCTACATGGCATGCCCTACGCCATCGCGCCCGAGACGCAAAAACGCATCCCGATGATGGCGTACGCAAGCGACGAAGCCACGCTAGCTCGCCTGCGCGCACAAAAAGACGACGCCGTCTCGCATGATAATGTTTTTAGCTCGTTGCTGGGGTTTTTTGGGGTAGAGACAAAGGAATATGATAAAAAACTTGATGTATTTGGCGAGTAAATTTTGCTTTTTGGCGGCTCGTCTCTTGCGCGCCTTTAAATGAGCTAGAAATTTCCTCCCTCGATGAACCACGTGTTCTATCTTCGGTCGAAAATTTCTTCGCAACATTTAAATTCATCGCAAGACACTTTGCCTTGATTCTTTACACTCAAATTTTGAGTCAAATTTGCAAATTTGAATGTAAATTTTACTCACCGAGACCCGCGCCTTTAAGATGCTAAATTTGGTTTTGATCAAATTTGGCGTTATAAATTAGAATTTTTGAGCGAATCAATCTTTCTTGTTAAAGGGGAAGGGGCTTGAATTACGCTCTGCTAGCAGTTGCGAGGCAAAGCCGAAGCAAAAGAGCTCCCTTTTTCTTTTTTTCGGGAGAGGAGGGGGGTTCTACTTACGAAGCGTCGCCCCTTCCTCTCCCAAGCCCTCTCTAACCCCACTGCACGTGAGAGGTTGCTGCACTACGTGCAGGTTAAATTTAACGCTATCGCGCCGCAAAATTTAAATTTAACATTTTCAAGGTGCGGGCCTGGGCAACTCAAATTTGAATAGAAAAAGTCAAGGCGAAGTATCGCGAGATGATTTTGAGAGTTGTGCAGAAATTTTAAGTCAAGGCTAGACAAATAGTCTGCCGCAGACTTAAAATTTCAAATCTCTCTCAAAAGCGCTCGCGAGACAAGCCGCAAATAGCAAAGATCAATCTCTTTGCCAGATCATTTTCCTCCCAAACCCCAACGCATTATGCGTAAATTTAACCCAGCCTAGGCTCAAAGCATAAAGGCTCGGGTTCATCGCCAAAGCATAAGGAAAGCGCGCGAAGTAGATTTTCATCTGCTGCGCGGTTGCGGGGGCGGCTAGGGCGCGAAACTGCACGCCCTCTATCTTGCCCACCACCTTCGTATCAAGCGCTACCGTGCCGGCTACGCCAGGCTCTGCTAAAAACGCCCTCACGTGAGCGCTCTGCTCTCCGCCAGCTACGATAAAAGCCAAATTTTCCTCGTCAAAAGCGTAAAAGCAGCTCGCGCAGTATGGTCTGCCATCATCTAAAACAGCAAGGCTAAGCAGGTGCATTTTGCGGATAAATTTTAAAATTTTCTCATCCATTTCGTCCGCCTTAAGCGCTAAAAATTTGAGTCAAATTTGCCGAAACCCAGCTAAAATTTAGCGCCAAAAAGCAAGCTAAAATCAGCCAAAAAACAAAGATAAAAAGCTCGATTTTGACAAATTTAGCTCCCGCTTTTTCGCGTTTAAATAAAGCCACCCCAAGCCCAGCCGCAAAGCCGCCGATAAAGCTAAAATAGTGCACTGCCGCGGGCTTAACGAAGCTTGGGAGTTTGCCCGCGAAAAATAGCGAAAATATCGTAAGCGAGATCAAATTTGCCAGTAAAAAATAAAACGCGACGACGGGAATTTGCGGGAAAAATCCGTGCAAAACAAAGCTCAAAACGGTCGCGCTAATGAGCAAAAATACGCGCGTTGCAAAACAGCACATTTTCATCCTTTTTTTGAGTGATTTTAGCGCAAGGGGTATTAAGAAAAAAGAAATTTAGCCGATATAAAGCCAAAAGGACGGCAAATTATGAAACTACAAAACTACCAAAGCGCGAGCCTAAACAGCTTTGATTTTAGCTTTAAAACCAGTAGCGGCGACGAAATAAATCTAAAAATGTACGATAACAAAACAGTAGACTACGCTAGCGCTAAAACAGCGGGCGCATCGGCATCTGCGCTCACTCTCACGCACGAGTACGGCTATAGCTTTTCGTATAAAGGCGACGGTCTGGACGCGCGCGATAAAGAGGAACTAGCAATCGCTCTAGAAAAAATAGTGCCCAGCATAGATAAATTTATGAAAAACGTCAAAGATGGCGAGGATCCGATATTTTCACGCGTGACAAATCTCGCAAACTCCCTTCGCAAGGAGCTTCCCGAGATAAAAGACGCAAATCATAAAAATTTTATCGCAGACGGCATGCTAAAGCTTTTTGATAGGCTGATGGAGCAAAACAAAGCGGATAACAGACTACTTCAAAACTCCAAAAAGCTCTTTGACGAGCTCATTTCTCAGCTGGATAGCTTTAAATTTTACGTTTAGTTCGCGGTTTAAAATTTTCGCTATAATTCATAAATTTTAAAAATAGGAAAATTTATGAACGCGAATGAAAAAATCACCCAAATGCTAAATCTCCAGCAGAGCCTAAACGACGATACTAACGGCATCGGCTGGGAAAACGGCGTCAACAAAAACGGCAAACTCATCAACTGGAAACGCTGCATATATATGGAGTGCGCCGAGCTCATAGATAGCTTTGCCTGGAAGCACTGGAAAAGCATAAACGCACCGACAAATGAAGAAAATCTGTGCGTCGAGGTCGTGGATATCTGGCACTTTTTGATGAGCTTGATGCTCGAGCAGTACAAGCTAAATAACCTCGGCGATATCGCAAAGCTCTCAAGCGACATCTGCGCTAGCAGCGGCTTTGATGCGTTTTGCCGCGAGCCGTTTAACGTCGCTGATGAAAACATCTACGAGATCATAAACGACGTCGAAATGCTCATAAACAAGTGCTCCGGCTTTGAGTATTCGCTCTTTGACCTGCTTAAAATTTACTTCTCGATGAGCCTAAAATGCGGCGTAAATCTTAGCTCGCTTTACGAGTGCTACGTAGGTAAAAACGTGCTAAATCGCTTCCGCCAAGATCACGGCTACAAAGAGGGTGCGTATAAAAAGGTCTGGAACGGCAAAGAAGATAACGCCGTGATGAACGAGATTCTAGCTCGCGGGCTAAAAAGCGTGGATGATATCTACGCCGCGCTAGAGGCCGAGTACAAGGCGGTAAAATAAAATTTGCGGCGCGGCTCGCTAAATTTGGCAAATTTAGCCAAAAGCTTAGCCGCAAAGTTTTTGCGATTTGGCTTGACGCGGTTTACGCGGACGGGTGTTTTAAATTTGAGCGCGGTTTGGCTCCGCTAACTAAAGCGCCGCCCTTTAATCGGTAAAATTTGCGCTGCTTGCAAGCTCTAGCATTGTTAGCCGCTTCGAGTAAAAATGGGTCAAATTTGAGTAAATTTAGCCAGGCTTGCCGACAAATTTAAAATCGTCAAATTTGACCCAAGCTGAGCCTAGGTGCCCTTTTGCCGCATGACGGCTGTAAATTTAAACAAATGGAGATTCGTTGTTCGCTGATATTTTACGCCTTTCGATAAAGGACCTTTTCACGCCCAAATTTATCGCGCTCTCTATCCTGCCGCTCGTTTTTTCCGCGCTTATTATCGCGGCTATTGCGATGTTTGGCGGACGTGAGCTGTACGAGGCGCTAAACGCGGCCGTATCTGGTGAGGCCGGCGCACTGGCCGAGTATCCGATGGCGGCTAAAATCCTTAGCCTAGGCATCGCAAAATGGCTCATCGGCGCGATATTTTACGCGGTCGGCGTATATCTAGTCGTTATGCTTTCGATTTTTTGCGCGCTAGCGGTTGCAGGCTTTCTCACTCCAGTGGTCGCCCGCGAGATAAACCGCAGGCACTACCGCGTGGACGAGGCGCAGCTAGCAAACGTCAGCCTAGCTCGCCAAACGGCTCTCATGGGTCAAATTTTGCTCAAATTTTTTCTGATCGCGCTCATTTGTTTGCCGATTTTAGCAGTGCCCGCGCTAAATTTCCTTGCCCTGCACCCCGCGTTTTTTTACCTTTATTATTCGCTACTTTTCATCGACGTTGCGCCAAACGCCCTCTCGCGGCACAAATTTGAGCTTTATTTGCTTGATTACGGCGGATATAAATTTAAAGCCGCCGCGCTGTGCTTTTACCTGCTTTGCTTGGTGCCTATTTTCGGGCTTTTCTTGCAGGTTTTTTTCGTTATTTATTTTTCGCATTTTTTCTTTTTACGCGAGACTTCGCGCTTGACGTAAATCATTTTAAATCAGTGAAAAACTAAATAAAATAAGCCGAAATTTTTAAAAAAGGAAAACAAATGAGAACTGAAAATATCGTAGTTTGCAACGTCTGCGGACAAAAAAGCACGGAAAACGAAAATGCCGTATTTATCCGCGCCCACAAAAACGGCGAAGAGGTCGACATCTGCACGGCATGCATCCCTAGCGTCATCCATGGCTCTGGCCTAGTCGTTCGCAGCAACGACGAAATCAAAGAGGATATGTAACCGATTTTAGCCCGCTTTGGGCTAAAATTTGATTTTTTACTATTTTAACCCGCCCAAATTTACTCCAGCATTTTCAAATTTACCGCTTTACGTAGATTGAAATACTCCTATAAAGTTAATCCGTATTTGCAACAAGCTCAAATTTAGCCAAAAAATAAATTTTACGAGAATAGCCGCAAATTTGCCCGCTAAATTTCAAATTTGACGAATTCTCGTCAAATACGCAAAAACTAAAACGGCAAAAACGCGCCGCCGCAAATTTAAATATCCTAAATTTAGCATAGTCCCGCCAAAGCCGACCAAAATTTCCGTCAAAAGCCCAAACAAAACTACAACAAATTTATCAAAAAGTTACGTTTGATAAATTTAGTTTCGATACGTAACACTTATCGCCTAAAATAAAAATATAAAAATAAATTTAAATAAAAATTTTTTCTAGGAGAGTTAATATTCAACTACAAAAATTTGACGAATAGGAGTGAAGATGAGCGAGTACATCGAAAAAACGATGGAGTGGATAAAAAGAACCAATCCGGGCCAAGGCGTGTTCGTGCAGGCTGCGACCGAGGTGCTAAACAGCCTCGAGCCACTTATAAAAAAAGAGAGCAAATACCAAAAACACGCTATCTTAGAGCGTATCGTGATACCTGAGCGCACGGTGATATTTCGCGTTACCTACACGGATGACGACGGCAGACCGCAGGTAAATAATGGCTACCGCGTGCAGTTTAACTCAGCCGTGGGCCCCTATAAAGGCGGCATCAGACTCCATCCTAGCGTGGATCTTGGCGTGCTAAAATTTTTAGGGTTTGAGCAAATTTTTAAAAACTCACTAACAGGCGTAAATATTGGCGGCGCAAAAGGCGGTAGCACCTTTGATCCAAAAGGCAAGAGCGAGGGCGAGATAATGCGCTTTTGCCAAGCGTTTATGACCGAGCTTTACCGCCACATCGGCAACACCGTAGACGTGCCCGCAGGCGACATCGGCGTGGGCGCGCGCGAGATCGGCTATATGTTTGGGCAGTATAAAAAGCTCACGGGCAGGTTTGACGGCATACTAACGGGCAAAGGCCTAAACTGGGGCGGCAGCCTAGCGCGCACGGAGGCGACCGGATACGGACTGGTTTATTTTACGCAAAATATGCTGCAAAAAGCGGGCCTTGGGCTAGAGGGCAAAAAGTGCAGCATAAGCGGTAGCGGAAACGTCGCCATCTACACAGTAGAAAAGCTCTATCAAGTAGGCGCGCTGCCTATCACGGTTTCTGATTCAAACGGATACGTTTACGACGCAGGGGGCATCGATCTAGCGGTGCTTAAAGAGCTAAAAGAAGTCAAACGCGCGCGCCTTAGCGAGTACGTCAAATTTAGACCAAATGCAAAATACGTAAGCGTAAGCGAATACAAAGAGGGCAGAAACGGCGTCTGGGACGTGCCGTGCGACGGTGCGTTTCCGTGCGCGACGCAAAACGAGCTTCACCTAGCCGACATAAAGACGCTCTACGCTAACGGCTGTCGCTTCGTGGCTGAGGGAGCAAATATGCCAAGCACGCTTGATGCGATAAATTTTATGCTAGCGCAAAAGGATTTTTACTTCGCTCCGGCAAAGGCGGCAAACGCGGGCGGCGTGGGCACGTCAGGCCTTGAGATGATGCAAAATGCCGGCATGACCGCGTGGAGCTTTGAAAAGGTCGATCATAGACTGCACGGCATAATGAATCATATCTTTGAGCTTAGTTACGAGACGAGCAAGGAGTTTGGCGACGAGGGAAATCTGGTGCTTGGCTCAAATATCGCGGGCTTTCGCAAGGTGGCCGATGCGATGATAGATCAGGGATATGTGTAAATTTGGCTTTGGGGCTCGTTTTTGTTGGGCTTAGAGTGTGGCGAGCGAGCCTTTTTTGCATGGTTTTGCTTCGCTGCGGCAGGTCTGTTTTACCGTCCCGAGTGCAAAATGCGGGAGAAAAATAAAAACCACCTAAATTCGCTAGCTTTAAATTTAACGCCGAATTTACAGGCGGTGCAAACCCGGAGCCGTCGAATTTACAGAGCCGAGCCGACTAAAACCAGCCAAGGCTCGGCCAAATTTTATAAGCCTCAAATTTAAGCCAAATTTGATGGCAAAATAGCCAAACGACGAGGCGAGCGGGAGCCGTCAAATTTAAGCCAGATAAGTACGCCTTACGCCTTAGTCGCATAAATTTATCCGCCCCGCCGCGTGCGCCCGTTGCTCATTCTTTTTGATTTTGCCTAGCGCAAATTTACGCCGCTTCTCGCGCGCCGCAACTCACAGCGGATGCGTCAGGCAGCACTTTCTAGCTACTTGCTCGATATACTCTACGCTCAAATTTAGCCCGTAAAGCTTGCTTAGATGCTCGCTTTCTATTATCTCGTCCACCGTGCCGAAAGCCACCTCGCCCCCGCCTTTAACTAACGCCACGTAGCCACCCAAAAGCACGGCAAAATCGGGATTGTGAGTCGTTAGCACGATGGTGTAGCCTTGCTCTTTTAGCTGCTTAACGGTGCGCAGGAATTTATACTGATTGCCAAAGTCCAGCGCCGAGGTCGGCTCGTCAAACACTATGATCTCGGGCTTTGCAGCCATCGCGCGCGCGATCGAACACATCTGCTTTTGCCCGCCACTCATCTGAGTGATAAATTTATCCTCAAGATGCGTGATTTCAAGCTTTGCGGTAAATTCCTTCGCTATCGCCGTATCCTCCTCGCTAGGCCGCGCGAAGATACCCAGATGCGCCGCTCGCCCCATCGTGATAAACTCAAGCCCCGTGTAGTCGTACTCGCAGATCTCGCTCTGGGCGACGTAGGCCATGATTTTGGCGCGCTCTTTGTTGCTAAGCTGGGCGCTATTTTTACCGCCCAGCCAAACTTCGCCCGAGTGCGGCGCCTGCGTGCCGCTGATTAGGCTTAGCATGGTCGATTTGCCCGCGCCGTTTCGACCCAGTATCGTTAGTATCTCGCCTTTGCCGACGCGTAAATTTACGTTTTCTAGCCTACCCGCGCCGTTTGGGTAGGCGAAATTTAGATTTTTAACCTCAAGCATCACGCGACCTTTTTGTTTCGCCAGAGTACCCAGACGAAAAATATCGTGCCGATAAAGCCCGTAAGTACGCCCAGAGGCACCTCGCTCACGCTGATCGTGCGCGCTAGAGTGTCTACAAATAGCAAAAATATAGCGCCCATAAATATACTAGCAGGCAGGCTGCGGGCGTTGTTCGCGCCAACTAGCATGCGCGCCAGGTGGGGCATCAGTAGCCCTACCCACGCCACGATACCGCTCACGCACACGCTGCATGCCGTTAGCAGCGTCGCGCAAACGATGATGACGCCGCGCTCGAGCGTTACGTTTACGCCTAGTCTAGCCGCACTCTCGTCGCCTAGAGATAGCAGGTTTATCCTCCAGCTCATAGCCACGAGTAGCACCGCGCAGGCTATCATCACGGGGGCGATAAATTTAAGATTGCCGGCGTCGATCTTGGCTAGACTGCCTAGCTGCCAGTAAACGATGTCGGGCAGCTTGGTCTCGGGGTCGGCGACGTATTTTAAAAAGCCGATAACAGAAGCCATCAGACCGCTAACGATGATACCCGAGAGCACCAACATCAGCGTGCTAGAGCGCCCCATCAGACGCGGTATGGATAGCGTCATGCCCACGGCTGCGAGCCCGCTAACAAAGGCTAACGCCTGCACCCAAAAAAGCGATAAATCAAACATGATCGCAACTGCGGCTCCCACGCAAGCGCCCGCCGAAACGCCCAGCAGATCGGGGCTAACTAGTTGGTTGCGAAAGACGCCCTGATACGCCGCTCCGCTAATGCTAAGCGCGGCTCCGACGAGGATAGCTGCGATGATGCGCGGTATGCGGATGTTTTCGACGACGTTTTGGATATTTGCCGCGGCGTCCGTCGGTACTCCAAAAAAGCCGCCGATCACGCTAAGCACGTCGCCCGGCGCCACGTAAAACCTGCCGACTCCAAGCGCGACTACGCCGCAAATTACGGTCAGCACGGCTAGCAAAATCAGCGTAAATTTAAAACTAATATTTTTCATCTTTCTCCTAAAATAAAATCTACGTCCGCGGCAGCGCCGCGTGAAAAATCGCTCGAAAAAGGGCTAAATTTTCCTTGTTGCTAATTTGGCGAGCGAAGTTTTTGTTTCTTAGTTTGCGATCGCCACGCAAAGCAGCGAGCGAAAAGGCGGTTTTGTTTGCGGCCTAGATAATACGCACCAAGCGCCGAATTTAAGGTGTTTGGGTCAAATTTACCCGCTGCTTTTACTTTTACGATTTAGTCGCTAGCGTCAAATTTAAGCCAAGCAACGCGTTACCGCGCTATCAAATTTAATTTTGTAAATTTCAGCCACTCATGTCAAATTTGAGCGCAAGCTTCAGCTGCGCCAAATTTCGGCTATTTTACGACGCGATCTACCCATCTAAAAAGCTCGTCCAGATCGTAGTCGCCACCGTGACCTTGCCCCCAAGGCACCGCAAAATCAACCGCTTTGCCCGCATTTTGTAGCCCCAGCGTCAAGATAAGCGGCACCGCTAAAGCCGTATCGGAGTCGGCCGCGCCGTGTCTGATACGGTAAAATTTGGCCGCGTTTTTATTACCCAGATAGCTCATCGCGTTTACCATTTTTATGATTTTAGCGTCTGCACTCTCGCCCGTGCCGCGTTTTGCGCTAAATTCGGTAAAGTGCTTCGCCGCCGCGTCCGCATCGCCGAAAAAGTCGTTTTCGGGATTTTGTAGCTCTAGTCCGTCAAATGCGGGCGCAGCCTTAGCTCGCGGCATAGATAGAACAAAGTCTTCAAATTTAAAATCATAGCCGAGCGTGCAGCCCTGCGTTTCAAGCGTGAAAAACTCGGGCTTTAGCAGGCTTTTCTCCCGACTTTTCGCAGCCGCGAAAGAGTCTGCTAGCATCTTTTTGACGTACTCTTTAAAGCTTCCCTCGCCGCTAGGCTCAAGCATGAGCGCGCGGCCTTTGGCGTCCTTTAAATTTAGGGAATTTACGTAGGCGGGGAAGGCCGATTTTAGCGCTGCGGAGAGCTCTTTTTGCTCTGCGTTTAGTTCGCCTGAGACGGTTTTTGGCTTGCCGCTTCGGTCGTTAAACCCAGCCGCATCAAACGCGCTAAAGTCCATTTTCTCGTATTTCGTCTGAGCGCCAAACATCCACTCGTAGGCTGCGTCGGCGTTTTCTAGGTTCGTAACCGGGCAGTAGGCGGAGACGGCGTAGATCTCGTCGCTAGCCTTTGCGGCTCCGAGTGCTGCCAGATACGGCTCAAACTCGCTCGCGTCCGCCGAGACGCCAAGCAGCGCCGACATCGCTCCGCCCGCGCTCGTGCCGTTTGATATGATTTTGTTCGCGTCGCCGGCCATCGCGGCGTCGTTAAATTTGAGATACCGCACGGCGGCCTTTAGATCGACGATGGCGGCGGGCGCTTTGCCGCTAAATTTACCGTTTGCGTCCTTGAGCGTCCTGCCTCTAGCTCCAGGCGCTGCGACTACGTAACCGCGCTCAAGAGCCGCTAGCACCGCGTTTGGCTTACCGTTTTTATCAAGCGCCGGCGTAAAAGGCTTGCCCGGCATATACCCACCGATAGAGTTTGGCAAAAAGATCGGAGCGCTTGCCGCGTCAAATTTTCCTGTCTCGCTTTTGCTGCCTTCAAAATACCGCGACGGAACGTAAAAATTTAACCTCTGATACTCGCTATCCACGGGATTTGCTACGTAAACTATCCCCTCGTAGGCTCTAAATTTGACCTCTTTTTCGCCCGCTTTTATAGAGCGAGTTTCAAATTTATCGGGGTTAAATTTCAGATCCGCCGCCTGCGCGCTAAACGCCGCGCAAAGGCAAGCCGCCGCACTTAATGTAAGCGTCCTTTTTTTCATCTTTGCTTCCTTTTGATTTTGCCCGTTTACCGGCAAAATCGCTCAAATTTGATTATTTGCTACCGTCCGGATTTAGTCCTTTTAGGATGTAGTCAAACTCCGCGTCGCTAAGGTTATAGTTCATAAATTTCTTATAAAACGCCTTAGTTTTGGCTTTTACGTCGACGTCTTTAAAGAGCTCTGGCTGGATGGTCTTAGCCGCCCATAAAATTTGCAGCGCAGACTCCGCGCCGTATCTATCCCAGCTAAACACGCCTTTTGGGTTGCCGTAGACTTTTTTGTTTTTGACCGCTTTTAGCCCTGCAAATACGGGATCAGCGTAAATTTTCTCAACCGCTTTTTGATTGTCCGCGCCGCCTACGATGATGATATCAGGGTCTGCCGCCACGATCTCTTCGGCCGTGATTTCTATCATGCTGCCCTCTTTTTGCACCGCGTTTTTACCGCCTGCGTATCTCACCCACGTGTCGATGATTGTTTTAGTGCCGTCGATTTTTAGCAGATTCGCGCCGCCTACGATGTGTAGCACTTTAGGGCGCGCGGCGTCCTTTAGCTTGTTCGTGCGCTCGGTAACTAGCGCGATATTGGCATCTAGATTTTCGTTTAGCTCTTTTGCTTTGCTAGCCGCGTCGCCGCCGATGATCTGGGCCGTTAGCAGCACGCTTTTTTTCATATCGTCGTAGTCGCGAAATATCAAATTCGCCGCGCTAAAGCCGTTTTTAGTAAGATTTTCTTGGAAGTTTTTATTTGACACGACGACTACGTCCGGGGCTAGTTTAACGAGCTCCTCGATCTGGATATCGTTGCCGTTTAGCGCGGCCGGCACCTCTGCTATGCGAGGGTAAATCGCGGCAAACCACTTATTTTTCTTGATGAGATCGGTCGTAGTTACGATCTTATCCGCGCCGCCCAGCACCAAAATCACTTGGTTGTTTGCGTGCCAGAGCGCGGCTATCTTTTGCGTTTTGGCCGGGATTTTGACCTCGTTGCCGGTCATATCGGTGATAGTTTTGACCTCGGCTCCTAGCGCGACGATAGCGCTTAAAAGCAACGTCGTGAGAAATTTTTTCATCTTTTGCTCCTTGTGAAATGTAAATTTATAATATTACAAAATTGCATATTAAAATTTGTGGAATATTACAGAAAAGCATATTAAAATAAGATATATTTTTAAATTTTAAGAAAGGAGCTAAATTTGAAAGGCAAATTTAAAAAGCCCCGCCCGCGGTTTAGCAAGCGGGGCCAAAAATCACTCGTGGTGATAGTCGTCGTAGATGACCTTGTTGGTTTGGAATTTGATGCGTTTTAGCTCGCGAATACGCAAAAACTCCTCCTCCTCTATCCTTTGGATCTGGATGGCAGCCTTAAAGGTCGGGGTCTTACTGATGAAGTCCCAGCCGTTGCTCGTTAGCTCGTTGCAGCAGCTCTCCCAGTAGTGATAGGTCATCTGGATGACGCCGTCCGGGACGATACCAGTGACGTCTGCTTTGATGACTATGTAGCCGTATCTACTCCACGCTTTGATGAAGTCTCCTTGCTTTATACCGTAGCGCTGGGCCAGCGCAGGGTTCATCTCTGCGATCGGTCCGATGCTGTCGCCGCCCTCTTCGATAGCTTTTGAGCGTCTAGTCATGACTCCGCCGGCGTACTGATAGACTTTACGCGTAGTTAGTAGCTGTATCGGGTACTCGGCGTCGGTCGGCTCATCCACGCTACCGGCCATCACTTCGTATTCGGGCGGTAAATTTACGCGTTTAGCAAACTCGGCTTTAGCAGGCTCGATATCCGCTACGCTCTTTACGTGCAAGCAAGGGATAAATTTACCTTTGCCGTCAGGCGTAAAGAATTTTTTATCTAGATATAGGCTCTGTCCGCCCATGCTATTTTCATCCGGGCACGGCCAGTGTAATCCATGATACTTTTTGATGCGGTAGTAGCTCATGCCGCCGTATCTTCTAGGGTCGCACTTACGGACCTCTTCCCAAATTTCTTCGGGCGAGTTAAAGTTAAACCCTTCCGTCGCTCCGAGCCTTCGCGCGATCTCGCAGATGATCCACCAATCTTGTCTGGCGTCTCCCGGAGGCGTGATGACGTGCTCGTTGTGCTGTACGCGGCGCTCTGCGTTGGCATAGAGGCCTTCTTTTTCGCTACTTGCCACGCCGGGTAGCACGACGTCGGCTTTACGCGACGTTTCGGTTAAAAATATATCCTGAACCACGTACATATCTACTTTAGAGATCGCTTTTAGGAAGTGGTTGGTGTTTGGATCGGTCATAACCGGGTTTTCGCCCATCGTCCAGAAAAAGTGCACTCTACCGTCAAGGATGGCGTTTGGCACTTCGGTTTTATGGATGCCGATTTTACCGTTTAGGAAGCCTGGCTCTAGATGCCAAACCTGCTCAAACCACTCGCGCTGTTTAGGATCAGTTACCGAGCCTAAATTTGGAAAAATATTCGGCAACACGCCCATATCGCAGCAGCCTTGGACGTTTTCTTGACCGCGTATCGGCAAGTCGCCGCTTCCTAGCTCGCAGATATTTCCCGTTAAAAGGAATAAATTTGAGATATCGCAAACCGCGCCCACGCCGTGGTTAAAGTGCGTAACGCCCATACCGTGCGTGATGACGGCAGGTCTGATAGTCGCGTACATGCGGGCCGCTTTTCTCACGTCCTCGGGATTTAGGTTGGTGTAGCTAGCGATAGCTTCAGGCGAATAGTCCTTAACCGCTTCGCGTACGTATTCCACGCCTTTGGTGCATTCGTTTACGAAGTCCCAGTTAACCAAATTTTCCTCAAAAATAACGTAAATCAGCGAGTTTATAACCGCAATGTTATGCTCGGGCGCTAGCTGTAAATGCACATCCGCTCGGCTGGCAAATTCCGTTTTTATCGGGTCTACCACGATGAGCTTAGCGCCGCGGTTTAGCGCGCGCTGTATGTGCATCGCCGCGATCGGGTGGCCGTTTTCGGGGTTTGAGCCGATCATCAAGATACAATTACTATAAGGTCCAATCTCCGTGAAGCTGTTTGTCGCCGCTCCGTTACCGATTGTTTTGGCAAGACCTGCCACAGTCGGAGCGTGTCAAATTCTAGCGCAGTGATCGACGTTATTCGTACCGATTACGGCGCGCATTATCTTTTGCGCGACGTAGTTGTCCTCTAACGTACAGCGAGCCGAGTAGTTGCCTACTAGCGCGTCGGGGCCGTATTTTTCCTTTACTTCTTTCATCTTTGAGACGACTAGATCGAGCGCTTCGTCCCAGCTAGCCTCTTCAAAATCTCCGTCCTTGCTAAATACGCCGTCTTTTTTGCGAATTAGCGGTTTTGTTAGTCTGTCGGGCGCCCCCACGTAGTCCCAGCCGTAAAAGCCCTTTAAGCACAGATTGCCCTGATTTACGGGGTTATCCTGCACTCCAAGCGCGCTTCTTATCACGTTGTTTTCGACGTGAAGCTCGACCTGACAGCCCGTGCCGCAATACGGGCATATGACTTTACCGGTCTTTGCCATTTTTTCTCCTTTTCCGATGTGCAAAATTTGCACATTTATTAGATATGAAATATTCGCATATTTGTCCTTAAAAGATAATAAATTCTCTTAATGTCGTAAATCAGTTTCTAAATTTAAGATTTAATTTATATTTTATATCTGTAAACAAAGCCGAAATAGCCGCAGAATCGTACCTTCTGGCGTATCATTTTAGTTACTTATAAAGGCGTATTGAGAGATTTTATTAAGATTAGAATTAGTTATTGTATTAATGTAACTTAAAATTCTACTTCCATGCTTAATCAAATTTGATCCGTTTGTGAGGCGTCAAACGAGCATAGTGCGGTTAAATTTGTAAGCTTAAATTTGATAGCGCGAGAGTTTTGGCGTTAAATTTATTTTGAATTATTTTGGAGTGCGGTAAATTTAGTGTGGGTTTTGGCGAGCCAAATTTGACCGCCGACTCGGCAAAACAAAATTTTATTTCGCGAGCAAGCCGCGTAAATTTAGTCAAATTTGACTCGTTTGCTAGCCGTCCGCAAAACCGAGTCAAATTTGACGCATTAAAGAGCCTAGCGAGCCAGCTTACTCCAAGCCCTTAAGCCGAGCGGATCAAAACCCGTGCGCCTTTTTTAGCTCCAGATCGATCGGTTTTTTCGCGCCGTCTTTTGTCACGCTCACGTAGGTCGCGATCGCGGATGTCACGTGTATGCACTCGCGAAAGCCCGCCGTATTTAGCCGCTGCGCCGTAACTTCGATCTTGGTTTTGATCGAAGTGTTGCCCACTTCCGTTATCTTGGCGTAGCAGCTCACGACGTCGCCGACGAAAACGGGCTGTTTAAATATAATCTCTTGCATTGAGATCGTCACGACGCGCTCGGGAGCCACTTCGCGCGCAGCCTGAGCGCCCGCAAGGTCGATCTGGCTTAGTATCCAGCCGCCAAAAATGTTTCCCGCAGAGTTGGTGTCTTTTGGCAAGGCGACTTGCTTCATGCGCGGCTCGCCCATGCCTTCTAAAGTTTTTTCCATTTTTATCCTTTCTATTTTTATTTAATTTTGCAAATTTAGCGACAATCCGCCGCATTTGGCTTATTTTGCGTCAAGCTGGGGTTAAATTTGACTCGAAAAACCCGCGTCTTTATAACCCAAATTTAGCGCCCAAAAGGTACGGGTCTCGGCCGCTCAAAAAGGCAAATTTACAGCCCAATCAGCCGCGAGCTAATGTCAAATTTGACGCTAAGGGGGCGACCCTATTTCTTTCCCGCTTGCCACTTTTCCCATTCGCCGCTCTCGTCAAGCTCGTTTCCGATAGCCTTGTAGCGGGCGTAGTAATGCTCTACAAAGGCCCTTGCCTGCGCGTGTTTAGGCAGGTAGCTTTTGCCCTCTTTGTCGCAAAATCTCGCCAAAAACTCGCCCGCAGGAGCGCGCCTTGCGTAGTGAAGCGCCAAATTTTTGTAGTTTGCGAGGCAGATTTCTTTAAATTTAGCGTAATGCTCGCGGTCAAATTTGACGACCAAAGCGCCGTCCTCAAAGCTAAGCACACCAGAGTCAAACAGCAAGCTCAGGTGTATGAGCCCCTCGCAGTAGTACGCGCGCACCTCATCGACCTCGCGCCACGCGATGAGTCCGACCGCGCGGGCGATCAGCTCGTGAAACACGCTCATCTCATAGCTCGCGTCGCTGCCGATAAAGAAATTTATCAGCCCGCCCGTAGTCGCCTTGTACTCCTCGATAAATTTAAACTCGCCGTCCGCGTTCATCGTCTTTTCCGTGTCGGTGCCGACGAAAAGTATATGTCCAAACTCGTGGCCGATCGTGGAGATTTCGTAGGTTTTCTTCCAAATTTGCGGCTTTTTAAACAAAATTTCGCGTCCGTAATCCAAAAACTCACGCGAAAAAATCTCCCCGCTAAGCTTCATAAACGGCCGTGCCTTGGCGCTCTCGTAAACGTGCTCGACGAAGGCGAATATCTTTTTGCCCCGCTCCTTGCTCACGGTCTCGTCGTTTGGCACGACCTGCGCGGAGAAAAGTCCGTTTAGCTCGGCTCCGTAGTAGATCATCGGCACGCTGATGTAGGTTTGCGTTCTAGCGACGTTTTGCGTGACTTGGCGCGCGAGCTGGGCGTCCTTGATACCGCACTGCTCGCAAATTTGCTCGTAGGCGCGGATGACGCTAGCTTTAAATTTCGCCTCGTCAAAGTCGCTCGCACCCGCTAGCCTCACGTCCCACTCGAGCGCGACGGCATGCGTGTAGGCATCCTCGTAGTACTCGAGCGGATGGCCGGGCTGCAGCGGGCCCTTTACCTCCATCCATGCGCGCTCGGCGTCCTGCCACGCGGGGATCGCTTTGTCATTTTCTCGCTCGCAAAACGCCGCCTTTAGCTTTTCAAAGTACGTTACGTAGGCTCTTTGCTCGTCGTTTGCGGCTAGCGATTTTAGATTTTTGATTAGCTCCTCTAGCGCGTCTGCCACGCGTTTTACTTCTTTTTCAAAAGCCGCTGCATACGGCGCAAAGGAGTATTTTTCACCGTTTTTCATAACTGCGCCGTAGCTTCGCTCGCCCTTTTGCCCGCCGTCCGTTTGATATAGGCGGTTTTCGTCGATAAATTTGATCGCCTCTGCCATGCTTGCAAATTTAGCTTCGAATTCTTTATTCGTCGTTTGCAGGATTTGCCTATCCCACGCGCTTTGCCACGCGTTCATCGCTAGTCCCGCGCCGTGCATGCCGCTAAGTAGCGCCGAGTAGAAATCGTCTAAAATTTTCTCCTCTTTTACCCGCGCCAACAGCTTTTCGAAGCGCGCCTCGTAAAACTCGCGCACGAGCTCAAAAGCTTCATCTTTTATGCGCCCTATCTCGGCTTCCTCGCGCCTTTGTTTTTTTAGCTCGTTTTCTAGCGGCTCAACCTTTAGATCGACTATGCGGCGCAAAACTGCGACTTTTTCGCTCTTTTGCCCCTTAAAACCCGCGATTTTTAGCATATTTTGCACGACATCGCTAGGATTATCCAGCTGCCTATACATCGCGTTTAGCTCATCTTTACCGGCCGCTACTAGCTCGTTTAATCTTTTAAAATCGTTCACGTTTATCCTTTTAAAAATTTGGCGTATTTTAGCTTAAATTTGATGCATATCGCGTTAAAAATGAGTAAGCGGGAGTTAAATTTGAAAGTTCGGACGGCTAAATTTGCGCCGTAAAGAGATTGGTTTATAAAGCTCAAATTTGCATTTATATAAAAACGGGGCACGGGGTAAAATTTGGAGGTCAAATTTAACCCGCGCGAGTAAATTCGGCTAAATTTAGCGCTTTAGCGAACAGCGGTTTAAAAAGTAGCAAGCCGGGCAAAATCCCGTAACGCCCACGACAAACGGCACGAGCCCGACCAGCCCCCACCAGCTGTCAAACACCGCTCCAGCGATCATTATCGCTAGCCCGATCAGCGCTCTTATTATCCTAGTTTTTTTACTTAGCATTGCGTTTTCCTTTCTTTGTTTTTGCATTTTTTACACGTATTTATACCAAAAAATTTATAAAGAGGACAATAACCGTAAACAGCCGTCAGTAGCGGCACGAGTCCGACCAGCCACAGCCAGCACTCGCAGACGAACCCAAATGCGTATATCCAAACCGCAGCGATTACTAGGCGGATAGTTTTATCTAAAATCCCGACGTTTTGCATTTTCTCTCCTTTATGCTAGACCTCTTATCATGCCTTGCATGACCATCGGCTTCATCATATATAGCTTCATCGCCCAGTTTAGGTAGCTCTCGCGAGTCGCGCCCATGCATGCTATCGTAGGCTCGGGCTTGCCCGTCCAGTTAAACTCCACCATCACTGCCTTGCCAAATTTCGTTAGCAGCGGGCACGCGGTGTAGCCGCCGTATTTTGCACTCGGTTCGCGTCCTTTTATAACGTCGGCGAGATTTTGCGCCAGCACTGGATACATCTTGCGTATACTAGCTCCTGTTTTACCGGCGGGAAATCCGCAAACGTCGCCGATAGCAAATATATTTTTAAATTTCGAGTGTTGCAGCGTCTCGCGCGTGAGGCTAATCCAGTTGCCTGCCACATCGCCCTTTTCTACGCTTAGCCCTGCATCGGCGTAGATTTTAGAAGCCTTCATGCGAGGCACTAGGTGTAGGTAGTCAAATTTTACTTCGACTAGCTCTTTAGCGAGTTTATTTTCGCCGTTTTCGCGGTACGGCATAGCGTGCTCAAATACCGCTATATTGGCACTTTTATCCACCTCAACCAGCTGATGCGAGGTAAAATACTTCACGTCTCGCTCCTCCAGCATCCCTTCTATCATTTTAGCATAAACCGGAGCGGAAAATATCGTCCGCGCGCCCGAGTATATCGAGATATCAAGCTTGTCTCTGTTGCCCAAATTTCGCGCCATATCTTCGGTTAGCAGCGTTACTTTTTTATTTGCGCCCGAACACTTCATCGGTGTTTTGTTGTCGCTAAAGACTATCTTGCCACCTTCTTTGCCGACTTTTTTCATTATGCCGGACATAGCAACGGCGCCAGGGATCGTGTAGATAGAAGTCACGTTGTCGCTACCGATATCGTCGGCGCTAAGTCCTTTTACGCTCTCAAACTCATACTCCGCTCCGCTAGCTATCACGAGGTAGTCGTAGTTCAAATTTGACCCGTCCTCTAGCTTGGCGGAATTTGCCCCTGGATCGATGGATGCGGCATTTTGCTTTATCCATTTTACGCCGTCTGGGATCAAATTTGATTTTTCGTAGGTTATGTCTTCGGGCAGATAGTGACCGGCTGCGATGAGCGTAAAGCCGGGCTGATAGTAGAAGTACTCGTCCTTATCAAGGACCGTTAGTTCGGCGTTTGGCATATCTCGTCGTAGTTTCGCCGCTAGGCTGATGCCGCCTAGACCGCCGCCGATTATTAGGATATTTGCGCGGATGTCCGCATTTTCTCCCGCATTTAGCTTGCTAGCCCCTGCGACTCCCGCCGCCGCTAGCCCCGCCGCGCCTAAAATTTTCAAGACGCCTCTTCTGTCGATGCTTTGCATAAAAGCTCCTTTTAGAAGTTATTGTCAAATCATAGCGCATTTTAAAATTTAAATATGTAACAAAGTCACCTTAACGTCACGACTCCGCGTTTTAGCTCGACGAGCCCCTTTTTCTGCATCTCTTTTAGTGCTCTTGATACCGCCTCTCTCGCGCTAGCGATGTCGTTTGCGATCTGTTCGTGCGTGATCTTTAGCCCGTTTTTCGCGCCGTTTTGCTCGAGGAAATTTATTATTCTCCGAGCTAGAGGCAAAAACAGCGTCTGATCCATCGCCGTTATCGCCGAGCTAAACCTCGTCGCCATAAGCTCTAGCGCGTGATTTGCCACCTGCGGATAGTTTTCGCGTAGCCTCTTAAATATCTCTCTTGGTATCAAAATCATCCGCACGTCCTCTTCGATTTGTAAATTTATCTCCGCTTGTAGCGCTCCTAGCGAACAAAAGCCGCACAGCATACAGCTATCGCCGTCTTGAAGGTTAAAGACGGTGATCTCTTTAAAATTACTCGTGCTAACCAGCCCGCGCGCACGCCCGCTTATGATGATCGCGTAGCCAAGGCAGCCATCTTTTGGGTATATCCTTTCACCCTTTTTAAAGCTTTTTAGCATCGCACTCTTTAGCACAGCCGCCTCATCCTGCGCACTAAGCGTGAATTTAGAGGTAAACCGCTGCTTTAGCGTATCTTTTAGCTCGTCTCCCGACATACGCGCTCCTTGGTTAAATTTGGCTTTTCTTAATTATATTTTCTTTTATGTAAAAGCGCGGTGATAAAATTTAGCTACAAAATATTTTAAGCATTGATTTATTTTGTGACTAACTCACCGAAATTGCGCTAAAATTGGGGTAAAATTTAGAAAAAACAAGGAAAAATTATGAAAACGCAGGACGAAAAACCAAGCTGGCTGCAGCACTTCCCCATAATGTTTTACACAGTAGTTATGGGGCTTGGCGGACTAGCTCTCGCGTACGAGCGGCTAAATTTGATCTTTGATATTTCAGGCGCGGTTTTTGAGATTTTGCGCGCCGCGGCGAGCCTAGCCTACGCTCTCATCTGCGCTTGTTACGCGGCAAAGCTGATAAAATACCCGCAGGCTTGCAAGGCGGAGTTTTTCCACCCGGTGCGCGTAAATTTTTTCGCCGCATTTTCGATCGGCACGCTGTTAGTCGCCTCACTCTGGCGGGACTTCGCGCCCGTTTACGACGCGCTTTTTTGCATGGGCGTAACGTTTCAGACCTTTATCACGCTACATGTCGTCTCCTTTTGGATCAAAAATAACGTCCAGATCGCGCACTCAAACCCCGCGTGGTTCATCCCGATCGTAGGCAACCTCTTCGTCCCGCTAGCAGCGCCCGCCGCAAGCGAGCTTGCGTGGTATTACTTTGCGATCGGGATATTTTTTTGGCCCGTGCTTTTTGCGGTTTTGTTTTACCGCATCATCTTTCACGATCAGATGCCGCAGAAATTTATCCCGACGCTTTTTATCGTGATCGCGCCGCCTGCGATGGCGTTTTTAGACTACGTCAAGCTCACCGGCGGCTTTGACGTGACGGCAAAGATCATGCTCTACATCACGCTATTTTTCGCGCTTCTCATCCTTTTTATGTTTAAAAGCTTTTTGCGGCTTAAATTTTTCCTCTCGTGGTGGGCGTTTACATTCCCGACGGCTGCGGCTAGCATCGCGTTTTTGCGAGCGTTTGAGTTTAACGGGATTAAGTTTTTCTTGTTTGCGGGAGCGGCCGGTTTTGCCATCTTGTGTATTTTTATAGGTATCGTGGGCTTTTATACGGTAAAGGCAATGCGGCGCGGCGAAATTTGCGTGCCTGAGTGATAGTTTTGTGAAATTTAGATAGTTTTTAAATCCGCGCTCAAATTTGATATTTAAACGCGGATTTTGGGGGCGTAAATAAGCCGAAGCCGCTTAAATTTACTTTATCGCTCCCATCATTTTTAGCATATTTTCAAGCTCTTTTACCTCGGCTATGCCTTGGTTGCACGTAGATTCTTGCTCCTCTTTGCTCATCTTTTTTATGCTCGCGTAGTCGGCCTCAAACTCTTTTTTCGTCGCAGCGACGTCAAAGTCCTTTTTACCCTGAGCCTGGGCTTGTTTTGCCATCGAATCGATAAAGTCGTAAGAAACCTTTTTGTACTCCTCGCAAGCAGCAGGCATCTCAGCAGCCGCAAGTTGTCCGGCAAAAGCGCAAAGCGCGACGAAAAGCAGTGATTTTTTCATATTTATCCTTTTTAAAAAATGCCGCGTATGATAGCGAAATTTGGATAAATTAGCCATGACGGGCGATAAGTTCGCTAAAAGATATCTCGCGGGAGTTAAATTTAACCCCAAGCGAGGCGAGCTCATCTTGTATCGATATCGCCAGCTCCTCTATGCCGCTAAATACGCAAAGCGGCAAATTTTGCGCCCTCTCCTTGGTCGCCGCAAAGCTCTCGTCGTCAAAAAATTTCTTTAAAAACACGAGCGTTTTTACCTTATCCGAACCCAGATCCTCGATAAAAACGCTGAAATATTTATATTCGGGCTCCGCGCGCGCTTCATCTTTCCGCCCGTAATCGTCCGCCAGCTCGCGGTAAAATTCGTTGTTTAAATCAGTAAGCGGCGCAATCGCTTCAAGCGAGCAAGGCGCCTCAAGTGCGGCAAGTGCGGTTAAAATTTCTTCAAATTTAACGATGTCGTCCGCGACCTTTATCGGCTCCCACGAACCCACGCCGTGATAGGCAAAATACACGGGCGAGGCGCCCCCGAGGGCAAAATCCACGAAAAACGGATCGTCCATGCCGTTACGCGCGATGACCCGCCAGCTCTTGCGCCACTGTCCTGGCGTATCGTCTGCTAGCTCCTCGCCAGTTTTGCGGCTAGCGAGCCTATATCCCTCCTGAAAGCTCTCAAACTCGCCCTCATTAGGATAGAAAAACGGCAGCAAAACGGACTCTGAAACGATGCGTTTGCGGATAAAATTTTGGATCAAATTCGGGATTTGCACAGCGCGGCCTTTGTGTTAAATTTGAGCGAATTTTAGCAGAGTTTTTAATCCGTGCAAAATTTAAGTTCAAATTTGACGGATACGAAAGAAGCAAATTTACGCTCAAATTCAACAAACTGCAAATTTGAGCATAAAAAGACAAGCGGAAGTATCGCGAGATGATTTTGAGAGTTGTGCAGAAATTTTAAGTCAAGGCTAGACAAATAGTCTGCCGCAGACTTAAAATTTCAAATCTCTCTCAAAAGCACTCGCGAGACGACGCATTAAATGCTTTGTAAGATTTTAGGTTTTGAAAACGCTGTTATAGGTTTAATCTCCCCTTTAAATTTCTCGATTTGGGCAAGCACGGTGTGAGCCGAGTTGCTTTGCGCGAGTTTGGACGTACCTTTGTCAAAGGTTAGCACGTTTACGCAGCCGTGTTGGCAGAGGCTCTTTTCGCCCCAAATTTCCGGGTCGTACCACGCGCCCTCGCAGATAGCTACGACGCGCTCAGGCACGATATCGGTGATTAGTACGCCAGCTAGTATCTCGCCGCGGTCGTTAAATACGCGAGCAACGTCGCCCGTAGCTAGACCGCGCTCTTTGGCGTCTTTTGGATTTATTAAAACCGGCTCTCTGCCGCTAACTTCGGCGAAATTTCTAATGATAGAGTTGTTTAGCTGGCTGTGCAAGCGGTAGCGAGAGTGCGGGCTAACGACGTGTAGCGGGTATTTTTTCGTCGCGTTGCCTAGCCACTCTTTTGGCTCGATCCACGTAGGCATCGGCGGGCAGTCGGCGTAGTTCATCTTCGCTATCGTCGGCGAGTAGATCTCTATCTTGCCAGACGGAGTGCCTAGGCGGTTTTTGGCCGGATTTTCGCGGAATGCCGCTAAGCGCGTATATAGCTCGGTTTCAGTGTTGTCTTTTTCAAATCTCACGTAGCCTTTTTCGTAAAATTCCTCAAAGCTAGGCATGGTTAAATTTAACCCCTTAGCCTGCTCGGCCGCGTCGGCGTAAAATTCCTTCATCCAGCCTAGCTCGTCCTTGCCCTCGCTAAATACCTCGCCTCTACCCCAGCGTTTGCAAATTTGCTCGCAGATCCAAAAGTCGCTCTTGCTCTCGCCCATCGGCTCTATCGCAGGCTTATAGGCTACGATGTATTCGCCTGTTGAGCCCGTTTGGTTGATGTCGTTTCTCTCGACCTCGATAGCTACCGGCAGCACAATGTCGCTAAATTTTGCGGTGCTAGTCCAGTATGGCTCGGCGGTGATAACGGTGTCAAATTTACGCCACTGTTTTACGATGTTGTTTACGTCCTGATGGCGCGTAAACATCGAGCCTGAGGCCATATATGCCACTCTCATGTGAGGTAGCTTGATCTTGGTGCCGTCGTAGTCGATCTCTTTGCCGGGATGCTCTAACGCCTCGATGCTGCGAGAGGACGGGATAGTGATGTTTTTAGTCGTTTTCCACGGCGCGCCATCGATGTTTTCGTATTTCTCGTCGATACGCGTGCTTAGTCCTTTTAGCACCGGAGCGATCTTGTCCGTAGCGCCTGCAGAGCCGTATCCTAGGCTAAACTCAAATCCAAGCCCCTCTTTACCCACGTGTCCTAGCATCGCGTTTAGCACCACTAGCGCCCAGAAAGGCTGCTCGCCGTGATCGGCTCTTTGTAACGCGCGACCGATCAGTACGGTCGTAGGCTCTTTGGCTAGACGCGTAGCAAACTGCGCTATCGTGCCAGCAGGTACGCCGCAAATTTTGCTCGCCCACTCGATGTCTTTTACGACTTTGTCCTGCGTGCCGAGGAAGTAGTCTTTAAATTTATTAAATCCGACCGTGTATTTTTTGATAAATTCCTCGTCGTATAGGTTGTTCGTAAACAGATAATGACACATGCCGATGATGAGCGCGGTGTCGGTATTTGGGCGTACGATGATGTTTTCGCTGCCGTAGTAGCGCGCGGTGTCGTTTATCATGACGTTTACGCTATAGGTTTTGATGTCCGATTTTTTGAGCTCCTGCATGCCTAAGTAGCCGTCGTGAGTCGGAGGGACTGATGAGATTTGGTTGGTTACGATAGGATCGGTACCCCAAAATACTACGTTTTTAGCGTTTTTGACGATGGCTTTCCACTTCGTCGGCGCGTCGTAAACCGCGCTACCGCCTAGCACGTGAGGCATGATGACTAGACCCGCTCCGGTCGAATAATCGCCGCTTTCTTCCACGTAACCGCCTAGCACTTTTAGCATCCTGTGCGCGACAGTACGACCCCAGCTGACCTTACCGCTGCCGCCCCACCAGTAGCACTCGCCGTATATCGCCTCGGCGCCGTATTTATCGAAGTTTTCTTTTAAGGCTTTGGCGGCTAGATCAAGCGCCGTATCCCAGCTAACGCGCACGAACTCCTCTTTGCCGCGCAGTTCGCTCTTTGCCGCGCCTTTTGCTTTTAGATAGCTTTTGCGCACCATCGGATAGAGCACGCGGTTTTCGTTCTGCACGGAATCAGGCAGGCTGTAGTTCATCGTATTTGGAAATTTATCGCCCTCAAAATCGCTAACAGAAACGATCTGCGATGAGTTTAAATTTGCCCAAAACGGGCCGAATCTGTTTGCGCCGAACACCTTTTTGTTATCAAAAATCGTCTGTTTGACGCCCTCTATCCTACTAGCCTGCGCAGCCGTAGCCGCCAAGGCCGAAAATTTGATGAAATCTCGTCTTTTCATCGGTTTCTCCCTTATTTACTGATCGCAGGAGCAAGACCCCTGCCGTGAGCGGAAGTATACACTCCCTATACTCGCCCAAAGCGCGCCTATGTTTGTGACATCTGCATGGTCGGGCAACTTTTTCCCTTATTTGCTTTTTAAAACCGTATTTTGTTTAGTCACGCTCGCCAATCTCTTAATAACGTGGTTGCGCGGCAAGCAAAATGCAGGCAAATTTAAGCTAGTAGCGTTAAATTTGCCACCGTAAAAGTATAAAATCCCAAAAATCTAAATTTAAAGAACAAACGTCGCTAAATTTTACATTTTAAGCGGCGAGCAAATTTGATCTCGGCGCTAACCGCACAAAGCCCTATTCTACCGCTTTTGCGTTATGCTGCAGGTATTTTACTATCAAATTTAGCTCCGTCTCCTCCAGCGCGACGTAGTTTGTATCGATCATCGACTGCAAATTTGCCGGCCACTGAGCCGCCGTAAAACTGTTTGGCTCGTGCAAACGGTGACACGCAGAGCAGGTCTCCTCGTACTTTTGCTGAGCTTGTTTATATAGCGCGTCTGCGGCGACCTCGTACGTGCCCTCGACCTCATACCAAAGCTCACCGTAGTCGTCCTCGACCTCTTTTATTTTCTTAAAATTCGCCTCGCTCTCGGCATCAAAAACCGTGAAAATCTCGGCGTTTTTGACGCTTCGCTGTATCTGAGCTAGGTAGTTTGCCGAAACCGCGCCTTTTACCTTTATTTTGGCCTTTGCACCGTCTTTAGAGACGACCTCAACCGGCGTTAAAACCTCGATCTTGCCGACTTTTTTACCGTCTAGCGATATCTCGGTAGTCTTTGTTAAAATCTCGGCGTTTAAGCTTATCGCCGCCGCACAGGCCGCGACCAAAACGAATTTAAAACTTTTCATCGCACTTCCTTAAGAAAAATTATTAATGTAATTTTATAAATTTGTGGCTTAAAATTACATCACTATATTTTATTACGAAGCGGATTTTGTATATTAAAAATGGTAAAATTTGAAGCAAGAGTGCGGCAAACTGGGTCAAATTTGAAATTTGCTCAAATTTGCCGCTAGAGCAAAAGCCGCACGAACGGCGGCTAAATTTAAAGATCAATTAGTGTTTTTAAGCCCCATCGCAGCGACGTCTAGCGCGATCTCTTCGTTATTTATCGTAATTAGCCCGCGCTCTAAAATTTTACTTGCGATCGCGTGCGCCTCATCAAGCGAATGCATCTTGTACGTACCGCACTGGTACTTGTTTAGCTCGGGGATATCTTCTTGGTTTTTAACGCCTAGGATATCCTTCATAGACGCCGTCCACGCGGCCTTGACCGCCTCCTCGCTCGGCACGCCGATCACGCTCATATAAAAGCCCGTCCTGCAGCCCATCGGTGAGATGTCTATGATCTCGGTGCCTTCGCCGTTTAGATGATCGCGCATAAAACCCGCAAACAGGTGCTCTAGCGTGTGCGTGCCTTTTTCTGGCAAGATTTCCTCGTTTGGCTTGCAAAAACGCAAATCAAACACGCTTATATCGTCGCCTTTTGGCGTTTTCATCGTCTTTGCCAGACGCACGCCGGGTGCGTTCATCCTCACGTGATCGACGCAAAAACTATCTAGTAGAGGCATACTTTCTCCTTATTTTTAACATAAATTCGGCGTGATTTTAGCTAAATTTTTATTAGCCACGGCTTGATCTAAATTTGTATTTACGTAAATTTACTAAGCCGATGGCCAAAGAAACGCAACCATAAGAGCGGCAGCTTTGGTTAATTTTTAGCCGATCATCTACTTATTTGTATGCCAAAATGCTAGCGAGCCTGGATTCATAGGATCTTGAGAAAGTCCGATATCGGCGATGGCATCGTCTATAGCGATAACGTTTCGTCTTGCAGCATTAAAGAAAGTCTCGGCAAAATTTACGTTCCAACCTTGAGTTTTAAAAAACCCTCTTTGTCTTTCGCTAACGGCGTCGTTTGCTCCTTCTATCTGGAATCCAAACGGCTCTAGATGAGCGCAGCGCACGAAATCCGCAGCGTTTGCCACTACGTCAAACCAATGCGGCGGGATCTCCTTAACCTGCTCGATAGAGTGGCATGTAAAAACAAGGGCCTTTTTACCTAAATCTAACCCTTCAAGACTAGGCTCTAGGTGATTAAAATGGAAAAACTTAGCATTCATTTTAGGCGTTGCGGCGGCTAGTTTGCTAGCGATTTCTACGCCGCTTTGGGTAAATTCTCCGCCAAAATACCGCACATCCGTCGGTCCGCCCCTATAAAAAATTTCAATCAAATTTCGACCGTATCCGCAGCCAAGCTCCACGATACTATCATATGGCCCCGTCTCGTCGATGATATCTATCAGCATATCATAGAAGTTAAACGACGAGTGAAAAGGTACGATTAGCTCAGCTCCTTGTCTAGTGGTGAGTCTAGCAACCGGGATTTCGACGAATCTTAAAACATTCGTACTAAAAAGCTTTCGCTTCTCCCAAACCATCTCGTTTGTAACGTTATCCAAACTTAACTCGTGTAGCCGCTCCTTTTTCTCTAGCATTTTTACGGCTTGATAGCTATTGAGTCCGTTTTTTAGGCACTCATCCATAAATTTAGCCCTTGTCGCCCATGCTTTTTCATAAAAGTTTTGCCAATACTCCTCTTGATACGCCATACTTTCTCCTAAATTTAAAAAATAAATTTAATTCTACCTTTAAGATTTTAAAGAAAACTGAAATTTAAAAGATTGGATTTTAGTAGCTGGAATGGTTTTTGTTAGGATTGAAAAATCGGGCAAAAAGCCCGACTAGAAGTATTAAATTTTAAGCAAAATGAGGTTTGATCTGCTCTATCCAAGCGCTGATTCTAGGCTCGGTTTTTTCGCTTTCGTTATCGGCATCAAGCGGCAGACCAACAAATTTACCGCCTCTTACGGCTTCTGATTCGTCAAATTTATATCCGTCCACGGACACTGCGCCCACGACGTTTGCGCCGGCTTTTACGACCTCATCGTAAAGCTTGCCCATCGCGCCGCAAAAGCTATCCGCATAGCTCTCGGCATCGCCCATGCCAAATATCGCAACAGTCTTGCCGCTAAGCTTTAGTCCGCCAAAATCAAACGCGTCCCAGTCGTCTTGCAAGTCGCCCGTACCCCAGGTAGAAACGCCCAAAATCAGCTTGTCAAAGCCGTTTAGCTTAGCCGCGTCGCAGTTTGCTACGTTTAAAAGCTCGTTTTCTAGCCCCAAATTCTCGGCTAAAAAGCTCGCCGCCTCCTCAGTATTTCCCATACTGCTTCCAAAAATGATACCTATCATTTAAATTTCCTTTAAAAAATATGATGACTTATCGTGTAGGGCACCAGTCGCAGCGATCCGCCGCATCCGCACTCCCGTCTGACCTCGATGTAGCGCGAGAAATTCGCATTTCTCGGAGCTACGATAAACATCCTGTCAAACTCTCCGCCGCTAAGCGCCTCAAAGCCTCTAGCGATCTCGCAGTTAGCCAGATGAAACCGCTCTTTTGTTATCTCTTTAAAGCACGGCATAACGCCGAAAAGCTTGCGCCCGCCCTGCTCCGCAAAGATAATCCCGTCTTGAAAATAAACGTTTTTATCAAAATGTTTGGCGCGTATTTTATCATAAACAAACTGAGAAAACATTATGTCTGCGTCAAAACATATTCCGTTTTGGGATTTTAGCATAACGATTAGCTTGGCGGCCGGGTGCTTGGGAGAGACGGCTAGCGGCGGGACGGCGTCAAATTTGCCTGATTTATAGGCGCAGATAACGGCGTTTGAGGCGATACAAAAGCTTGAAATTTTACTTCGGCTAGGATTTTTAAAAGCGCACAGATCATCGATGCGTTTTAGAAAAATTTTCTCCAAATTTAAGCCCGAATACGCATAAACTAGAGGGATTTTTAGCTCGCGTCCGGCACAACAGTTGTATAAATTTATAAAAATTCGGGCTTTATTTACCGCGTCAAGCCCTGAAAAAATACTTGGAGTTATTTCTCCAATACCTGATAAAAAGCCAAATTTCATCTATTAGTCTTTTACCTTGCAACATCCAAATTCCTTATCTAGCCCAAAGACTTTACAATACTCGCTAAAGACGCAGCTGACGCTTCTTTTGGCGCAGACGATCGGGATATTGCGCTTTTTGGCTTGGTTTTTTATCGTTTTCATCGTGTTGTGGTTTAGAAAACTGGTTAGCATCACGACGCACTCGGTATCTTGCGGGATCGGTTTGCGATTTACGCGGTTTTCGTTGCGCGCGTCCCAGTGTTCGATCGCTTCTGCGCCGAGGTCTTTGAGGACTGCTTTTATAGGCGTTATCTCGTCGGCTCCGATAACTAAAACTGACATTTTGGGCTCCTGTTTATTTGATTGTGATTATTATAAAATAGATTAGCTAAAAAACAGCTTAGTTATGAGAGTTGTTATCATTTAAGTAGAAATTCGTAACGTTTATTAAATTTACTTGATCAGGTCCAAGAAATCAGCGCATAAAACCGCCCAAATCTCGTTAAATATCGGCGAAATTAAGGCGCGCAAATTTAAGAGTTGCGATATCTCTAACGACAAACTTCTTTTTATAAGCACGGCAAAAGCGGCAATGCACACGTCATAAACTACGGCGGCAACGCATTCGTCAAGCGTTTAGAAAAACCTGATAACGAAGGCTATAGCTCTATTTTAGGATAATGAAAAATACGAGCCTACCTTGATAGACGGCGAAAATTTAGAAAATTGCGCTATCATAGGGTACGGCGCATGTCAAAAAAGGCGTGATTTAAAGGGATTTTGAAGCTGTTTTTGAAGCTTTTGAGGCAAATTGAAGCTTTGGCTTTTAAAATGCAAAAAACCTAAATTTTGCAAATTTTGCGTTTTTAGTTCTTATTTTTCCTTATGTTTCTATCTGCTAAAACAGCGTTTTTAACGCTGTTTGCTCCACATTTTACCCATTCTTGCTTTTACCTTTTATAAGATTTATCGTTTGCGGGTCTAAAAATACGATTAAAAATCGTAGTGCCAAAAGTAAAATGCCCCGCAAACCGTAAATTTACGCAAATTTATCTAAAGACGCGGAGTAAATTTAACCCCTTTGCGTCTAAAAACTACGACAGCGCCGCCTCTACCGCCGCATCTATGTGTATCTGCGTCGTATCAAAAAGCCGCACATCCGTATCCGCCTGCGATACCAGCATGCCTATCTCGGTGCAGCCAAGTATCGCTCCTTGCGCGCCGCGCGAC
Source organism: Campylobacter showae (assembly GCF_004803815.1). NCBI lineage: Bacteria > Pseudomonadati > Campylobacterota > Epsilonproteobacteria > Campylobacterales > Campylobacteraceae > Campylobacter > Campylobacter showae. The sequence goes on from NZ_CP012544.1 coordinate 1,745,054, forward strand.
TTAAAATCTTCGATGATGCGCAAGAAATTCGCCTTTGAGCTAGGCGCGATTTTGCCGTAGCAAAGCTCCTCAAAGATGACGCGATTTACTTCCGCCATATCCACCGCGCTTGGCAAAAGCACCTCCGCGCCGCCCTCTATCAACCGACTTTTATAAAAATCCTGCGTCATCGTATAGACGGTGCCGAGCAACCCCGCTTTGGCGACGCCTGCGTTTTTTAGCGCTTTTAGCGTAGCATCCGCGATGTGCGCCACAGGCACGCCAACGGCGCTTTGTACGGCGTCAAAGCACCTGTGCATCGTGTTTGTGCAGATGAAGATAAAATCAGCCCCGCCGCCTTGCAAAATCATCGCGTGCCGCGCCAAAATTTCGCCCGTGTCCTCCCATCTGTTTTCGCGTTGGCAGACCTCGATCTCCTCGAAATTTACGCTGCTTAGCAGTATCTCCGCGCTGCTTAGCCCGCCTAGACGCTCGTTTATTTTGCGATTTATTTGCTCGTAATACGTTATCGTAGACTCAAAACTCATCCCGCCGATTAGGCCGATTTTTTTCATATTTGCTCCTTAAATTTCGGCGATTTTACGGTTTTAAATTAAATTTGCTCTAAATTTAATTTAGTCCGCCGCGAAAGGGCAAATTTAACGAAATAAATGCGCTAAATTTAACGAGCCGATGAGGCCGAATTTACAAAGGAAATTTAAACGTTCGGCTAGGAAGATAGCTTAAATGAAGAGAGCTTAAATTCGGCGCTTGCGATCCGAATTTACGAGTAAAATTTCTCTTTGGCGCGTAAATTTTATCGGCTCAAAGCGGCGTTTTGATTACTTCGCGCGGGCGGATTAAATTTACGGCCTTTGCGGTTTAGCAGAGCTTTATCCTTTTGCAAGAAAAAACGTTTGCAAATTTTACCCGTTCGCGTCCGCAAGTCTCGCGCCTACGTTTTTGGCGCGCTTTGCCAGAGCCGCTTCGGCGTTTTTTTATGCGAGCTTGGCACCTAAGCCACCTCCGTTTTACGCCCGCAAGTGCCTAAAACTGCGTTTTACCGTAAAATTTCATACATATTGCGCCGTCCACTATTGTAAACATCACTGTTCACTTGCCCCATAAGCGCCTCGTCTTGCTTACCTAGAAATTTGCACGTTGCGCGGGCGAAATTTACCCGAAAGCACGGCAAAATTTATAAGATTTCGCGGATTTTTATCGCTTCGCCGCTTTTTTGAGCTTTGCGCACCAGATTTCCCGCCAAAGCGGCACAAAGCCAAAAATCATGGCCTCAAAACCAAATTTAAACGACGCGAATCAGCCACGCGAATTTAGCTAAATTTACTCCCTCAGCAGTCCGTTTTTATCTGACTTATCGCTGATTAGCTTACCTGCTTCGTCGTATTTTTTGGCGCGGATGAGCCTGCCGCGCTCAAACTCCCCCTCGGCCTCTAGTTTGCCGTTTGCGTAGTAGTGGCGCGCCTCGCCGACCTCCAACCCGTCCTCAAACATCACCCTGGCTTTTAGCTTGCCGTTTTCGTGATACTCCTCGTACAGTCCGTGATAGCGCCCGTTTTTAAACATTACCTTTGCAGCCAGCGCCCCGCTCTCGTAGTAGTCCAGCCCCGCGCCCGTTTGGCGACCGTCTTTGTACTCGTATTCGCCTCGTAGCTTGCCGCCCCCGTAGTATTCGCGCGCGACGCCGTCCTTTTCGCCGTCTTTATAGGTTTCTACCACGCGCGTTTTGCCGTTTTTGTAAAATCGCTTCCAAACGCCGCTTTTGTGGTCGTTTTTGTATTCGCCCGTCTCCTCCACGGCGCCGCTTTCGTAGTACCACGTCTCCGCGCCTTCTCGCTTGCCCTCTTTGTAGGTTCGCACACCGCGGATTTTACCGCTTTTGTAGTAGTCGATGTCCTCGCCGTTTCGTAGCCCGCCCACATAGGGGCTGCGTGCGCTAACCTCGCCGCTAGCGTAATAGTCGGTAAACACGCCCTCTCGCCTGTCCGCCTTGAAAACGCCCTCCTGCTTTAACGCGCCGCCCTCGTCAAAATAGTAGCGGCGGTAGCGCCCGTCGCGGACGTCATTTTTGTACTCGCTCTCGCCCATCAGAGCGCCGCTATCTGCGTGGTAGTGCTTAGCCGTACCCTCGCGGACGCCGTTTTTTAGGGGGTATTCGTTTGAGGGTTTGTCTCTACCGTCAAAATAGTCTCTATATCGCACCGCCGTGCCGCCCTCTACGTCTATCTCGCGTATGAGCGTGGGCGGCAGAGGTTTTAGCCTCGGATAGACCATGCCCATCGCATTTACGTCATATAGGTCCTCGACGCTGTAGCGAAGCATCTTTAGCGTGCCGTCGTAGAGCTTGCCGTTTACGTAGTAAACCCCGTTTTTTAGGATCGCTTCGGGCTTTATTACGACTTTTGGCTCTAGAGCTTGCGCACCGATGGCTAGAAGCGGAAGTAAAAATAGAAATTTTAGGATTCTCATGGTTTTCCTATTTTGTTTAAATTAGGTAATTTTAAAATTTGAAACTAAATTTAAGATGAAGCCTGCATAAAAATTAGCCTTGTATTTTTAGTTTTAATGAACGTAAAAATCTACTAAATAAAAATTAAGATAACAATATAGTATTTAAGTATAAATTTATTGCAAAATAAAATTTATAGAATTTAATTCTTAAATAAGTTTTATTATGTAATACTAAAATAAATTTAGGGAGTTATCCATGTTTAGATGCTGTTTTTTATTATTCTTCTTAACCAATATATTGTTTTCTATGGAAGGCTTTACCACCTACAATACCAAAAATAATCCAAAAGCAAAAGGGCTTGATTTAAGTATTCAAATACCAAATAATTACGTTTCAAAAGAAACTTATCGCCCAAATGTAGCATTGAAATTTCTTAACCCCCAAAACCCATCAGACATTATAATGGTAATAGTTAGAGACGTGTTTGAGGAATTTGTATTAGATGAAAGCAATATACTTAGTTACTGCGATTTAGTGATAAATAACTTAAATTCAAACAATATGCCATCAAAACTTTTTAAGTGTGAATTAACATATATAGAAAATTTACCAGCTACCAATATGATTTATGTTTCTACTGGCAAAAGATTAAATAAGCAATTGGCATCTATCAACAATGCATATATTACATATTATAAAAATTATGAGATTTCAATTATGTTTGCTTCCAATAACGAAAACGATTTTATTAAAATGCAAGATACATACTTTCAAATTATAAATTCATTTATTATAAATGATATATACAAATAACATATGACCTTATTTGTGCAAAATACCAATTACTAAACCAATTCGCCATCTTTTAACATATCCACCACACTCAGCCACTCTTGCACGAGCCTTTCAAGGCTAAAATTTGCATTTGCCGGGCTAGTCGAGGGTAGTTTGATTGGCTCTTTGCCGGTTGCGTTTAAAATTTGATTTTTTAAGTATTTTTCACAAATTTCGTGTGCCTTGCCGCCGTTTGCGAATACCTGCACGACGCGCGCTCCGCTAAAGATCGGCTCTAAATTTGCGGGCTCGACAGCGGTCATTTTGGCGTCGCTCGAGCCCTTTATCTCGCAGGATATCGCAGCGTCGTAGATAGCGATGCGGTAAGCGAGCAGGAATTTTATCTTTTCGTCTATACTTTCAGGTAGCGGTGCGTTTAAAATCCCGGCCAATACTTGCCAGAAGCGATTTTGCGGATTTGCATAGTAAAAGCCAAATTTACGAGAAACGACGGAAGGAAACGAGCCGAGGATTAAAATTTTAGAATTTTCATCAAAAATCGGTTTAAAAGGATGGGTTTGGCTCATATTGCACCTTTTAAATTTGCCATGCTTTCGGCATTTTTCAAATTTGAAAGTAAATTTAACCGCCCAAACGAGCGGCTAAATTTACAGATATTTTCCCTCGCCCGTCAAATTTAGGCGAGAGAAATTTTCGCCTTACTCGGCGTTTTCGTTAGCCTGAGCTTCCGCGCTAGACTCGACCTCATCGCTAAAGTCGGCTAGACTTAGGCGTTTTAGCTGGCGGTAGCGTCTTTGCGCGTCGGCCTTGTTTTTAGCCAGCAGCTCGTCTGCGTGCTCAGGGTTGGTTTTCTTAAGCGAGTTGTAGCGAACCTCGTTTAGCAAAAACTCCTCGTAAAGCGACCAATCAGGCTCTTTTGAAGTCATTTTTAGCGGATTCTTGCCCTCTTTGATTAGGCGCGGATCGTAGACGTAGGTCGGCCAGTAGCCGCACTTAGTCGCTAGCTCGCCTTGATCACCCGAGAGTGCCATGCCGCCTTTTATACCGTGCGCGATACACGGCGAATACGCGATCACGAGGCTCGGACCGTCGTAGGCCTCGGCTGCGGCGATGGCTTTTATCGTATTTGCTTGGCTCGCGTTTGAGTTGATCTGCGCGACAAAGATATTTCCGTAGGTCATCGCGATGTAGCCTAGATCTTTTTTCTGCATCGGCTTGCCGCTAGCGGTAAACTGCGCTATCGAGCCTGCGCGGCTTGATTTTGAACTTTGGCCGCCGGTGTTTGAGTAGACCTCGGTGTCAAGTACGAGTACGTTTACGTTCTCGCCGCTAGCTAGCACGTGATCAAGACCGCCAAAGCCGATATCGTACGCCCAGCCGTCGCCGCCGATGATCCACTGGGATTTTTTGACGAGGTATCTTTTTAGCTCTAAAATTTCTTTCACGCCCTCTACGTCTAAATTTTGCTCCAAAATCGGCGTTAAAATTTTAGCGATTTGCGTCGTTTTCTCGCCGTCGTTTTTGTGCGCGATCCAGTCGGAGTATAGCGCGGCTAGAGCGTTTGGTGCGGCGTCTTTTGTGCGTAGCATCACATCCTCGATACGGTGGCGAAGCGTCTCTACTGCGACATTCATACCCATGCCAAACTCCGCATTATCCTCAAATAGCGAGTTCGCCCACGCTACGCCCTTGCCGTCTTTGTTCGTCGTATAAGGCGTCGAAGGCGCGCTACCGCCGTAGATCGAGCTACAACCGGTCGCGTTTGCCACTATCATACGGTCGCCAAATAGTCTCGTCACAAGCCCGATATAAGGCGTCTCGCCGCATCCGGGGCACGCGCCGTGAAACTCAAACAACGGCTGCGCAAAACCCACGCCCTTGACGCTATCTTTGCTCATCAGGTCGTCTTTGTAGGTTACTTTTTTAAATAAATAATCGGCGTTTTCCTGCTCGTTTTTCTCCATTTCCTCGGCTAGAGGTACCATTACGAGCGATTTTTCCTTGCTCGGGCAAATTTGAGCGCACAGCTCGCAGCCCGTGCAGTCAAGCGGGCTAACCTGGATTTTGTATTTTAGCCCTTTTACCTCTTTGCCTTTGGCGTCTAGGACGTGATCTTGCACGGTTTGCGGCGCAGCGGCGAGCTCGTTTTCATCGATTAGAAACGGTCTGATGACCGCGTGCGGGCAGACGAAGGCGCACTGATTGCACTGGATACAGTTTTCCTCGATCCACTTAGGCACCATCACGCCGATGCCGCGTTTTTCGTAGGCTGTGGTGCCTGATTTAAAGTGTCCGTCCTCATAGCCCACAAACGCCGAAACAGGCAAGCTATCGCCCCTGGCGGCATTGATAGGTTTAACGATTTTTTCTATAAATTCATCGCCTACGTATTTTTCCTCGCTAGCGGCGTCATCGGTTAAATTTGCCCAGTTAGGGTCGACCGCGACCTTAACTAGCCCGTCCGCGCCCATATCGATGGCCTTGTAGTTCATCTCTACGATCGCTTCTCCCTTTTTAGCATAGGCTTTGTGCGCGTACTCTTTCATGTATTTTTGCGCGTCGGCAAACGGGATGATGTCTGCGAGTTTAAAAAAAGCCGACTGCATGATGGTATTCGTGCGATTTTTGAGCCCGATCTCGCGAGCTAGCTTCGTGGCGTTGATGATGTAGAAATTTACCTTCTTAGCGGCCAAAATTTTCTTTACTTTATTCGGCAGTTTGGCAACCGTCTGCTCGGCGTCCCAGATCGAGTTTAGCAGGAACGTCCCGCCCTCGCGGATGCCGTCTATGACGTCGTAAATTTCAAGATACGCCGCGACCGAGCAAGCTACGAAGTGCGGATTTGAGACGAGATAGGTCGAGCGGATCGGGTTTTTACCAAAACGCAGGTGCGAGCGCGTGTAGCCGCCCGATTTTTTGCTGTCGTAGGCAAAATACGCCTGCGCGTAAAGATCGGTTTTATCGCCGATGATTTTGATTGAGTTTTTATTCGCTCCCACGGTACCGTCCGCACCAAGGCCGTAGAATAGGCACTCTTTCACGCTTGCATCGCTTAGAGAAATTTTCTCGCCGACTTTTAGCGAGGTGAAGGTCACGTCGTCCTCGATGCCGACGGTAAAGCCGTTTTTAGGCCCCTCTAAATTTAGGTTTTCAAAGACTGCTAGCATCTGAGCAGGATCGACGTCTTTTGAGCTTAGGCCGTAGCGACCGCCCACGATCACGGGCTGATTTTTACGTCCGTAAAATGCCGCCTTGACGTCCAGATATAGCGGCTCGCCGAGGCTTCCTGGCTCTTTCGTGCGGTCTAGCACGGCGATCTTTTCTACCGTCTCAGGCATCACGTCAAAGAGGTATTTTAGGCTAAACGGACGGTATAGATGCACCTTTAGCACGCCTACTTTTTCGCCCTTTGCGCGTAGGTGATCGACCACTTCTTCTAGAGTTTGCGTGACAGAGCCCATCGCGACCACGACGCGCGTAGCATGCGGATCGCCGTAATAATTAAACGGCTTATAGTCGCGTCCCGTGATTTTTGAAATTTCTTTTAGATACTCGGCCACGATATCAGGCACCGCATCGTAGTAGCGGTTAGCTAGCTCGCGCGTCTGAAAGTAAATATCGTCGTTTTGAGCCGTACCGCGAGTTTTAGGGCTCTCGGGACTTAGCGCCTCGTCCCTAAATTTTTGCAGCGCCTCGCGGTCAAGAAGCCTATCAAAGTGCGCGTAGTCAAGCACCTCGATCTTTTGTATCTCGTGGCTCGTGCGAAATCCGTCGAAAAAGTGCAAAAACGGCACGCGACCCTTGATCGCCGCTAAGTGCGCGACGCCGGCGATATCCATGACCTCTTGCACCGAGCCGCTTGCCAGCATCGCAAAACCCGTTTGGCGACAGGCGTAGATGTCCTGATGATCGCCAAAGATAGAAAGCGCCTGAGCCGCGATAGAGCGCGCGCTCACGTGGATGACGCCGGGTAGCAGCTGGCCGGCGATCTTGTACATGTTTGGGATTTTTAGCAAAAGACCTTGCGAAGCCGTGTATGTCGTAGTTAGCGCGCCAACTTGCAGCGAGCCGTGTACGGTACCCGCAGCCCCGCCCTCGCTTTGCATTTCGACGACTTTAACCGGCATACCGAATAAATTTTTCTTGCCCTGAGCCGCCCACATATCGGTGTAATCGGCCATCGGCGAGCTAGGAGTGATCGGGTAGATGCCCGCAACCTCCGTAAATGCGTAAGCCGCATGCGCCGCAGCCTCGTTTCCGTCCATAGTTTTCATTATTTTAGCCATTTTCCGCCTTAAATTTTCTTATGTTTTTTAAAAATCTTTTATTATAGAGCTAAATTCCAAAATCTATCATTAATCCGCCGCTTTACATTTTCAAAAATGATTAAATTTAATAATCCAAAGCCCCAAATTTGAGCTACAATCAAAAAATATTTGACGGCCGATTTTTATAAATTTGCTAAAATTTAGCCGCTAAATTTTAAAACAAAGAAGCTACGCGTAAATTTTATCCGCTAGCCGCGTTTTTCGTCTTATGCCTTTGCGCTGCAGCGATTGAAAATAGCACGAATAAAAATCATGCAGGCGAAGCAAAACCCGCGACAGACTACCGCGAGGATATGCGCCGCTTCGTCATCACCATCTCGCAATACGGCAAAAATTTGATAAAAACTTTATCGTCATCCCGCAAAACGGGCTTGAGCTCACTACCAATAACGGCTCGGCTAGCGGCGAGCTGCAGCAGGACTACCTAGGCGCGATCTCAGCTGTGGGTGCCGAGTCGCAGTTTTACGGATATTCAGGCGACGACAAACCCGCTCCCGCCGACAGCTTAAGCTCTGCCGCCTCTACTCGCAAAACGGCTTGCGGTGTTAGTTACCGATTATTGTTTGGCCGCGAGCGACGTAAACGCCTCGTATTGGCGCAATAAAAAAACGGTTTTCTTTCTTTTGCGGAGGATAAAAGCAACCTAGCCGCCGTTCCAAAGTATCCAAGCGCCCAGTATAACGCAAACGCCAAAGATATAAACACGGTTGCAGATGCCAAAAACTTTTTGTATCTGATTAACAGCGAAAAATTTTCTACAAAACTCCAGCTTATCGATACGCTCAAAAATATGGATTACGATATCATGATAACGGATCTATTTCACTTCGAAAAAGCCTACACCGCGTCCAAAATACGGGAGCTTAAAACAAAACACAACGGCGGGAAGCGGCTCGTGATCTGCTATATGAGCATAGGGGAGGCGGAGGATTACCGGTATTATTGGAATGGTGCCTGGAAAACGGACAAGCCTGCCTGGCTAGCAGAGGAAAACCCGCACTGGAAAGGAAATTACGTCGTCAAATATTGGGATGCGGATTGGCAAAAAAATAATATGGGAAACAACGAATTACATCAAAAAAGATCTTAGACGCTGATTTTGACAGTGTTTATCTCGATATAATCGATAAATTCGAGTACTTTAAAAAAGAAAGCACACGCACATAAGTCAAATTTGCCTTTTTGCTTGCGAGCTTGCCGCAAATTTGACTTAATTTTTATCCCACGAGCGGCTAAATTTTAACCGTAGCGAAATGCCAAAACAGTAGTTTAGTAAGCCAGATATAGGCTTTGGTTGCTAAATTTAACTGGCACGGTAGCAGGCTAAGCTCATCTGCCGGCTATAAATTTAACCGCTTCAAATGCATTTTGAAAGATCAAATTTGAATGCTCGCGCAAATCTGCCTCCTTGCCGTAGCCGCAAACTAGCCCGACGCCCGCGATACCAGAACGCTTCGCCGATTCCAGATCCATCGTCGTATCGCCAACCATAAAGGCGCTCGCCTTATCTTGCGAGCTCGTTTTGCCTAGGCGCTCAAGAGCCCTATTTATGGGCTCGGGGTCCGGTTTTGGATTTACTACGTCGTCTCTGCCGATCACTGTTTTGATAAATTTCATAACGCCCAAGTGCTCAAGTAAAATGACTGAAAATTTCGACGTTTTCGTCGTCACGACGCCAACGTCCGCAACCTCGCTAGCAAGCGCTAACGCACCCGCCGCGCCCCCAAGTAGCGATGTTTGTTCTAAAAAAATCTGCTCGTATCGTGCCTTGTACACGGCGATATAATCAGGCACGAGATGCGACGGAGCGCCAAGCCCGGCAAACATAAAATCAAGCGGATGGCCGACTAGAGCCTTGACGGCTTCAGGGTTTGGCGTGGGTTCGCCGTGAGCGAGAAACGCCGCACCAAATCCGTCAAGGATCGCAGGCGTCGAGTCGATGAGTGTACCGTCGAGGTCAAAAAGTATGGTTTTTTTCATTTTACTTCTTTCGTTTTTTATTTTAATGTTGCAAATTTGACGGCATTTTCAAGCCAAAATTTACGTTTTAATAAACTTTGATTTTACTTTTTGTATTTTAAAATTTGTCTTAAGATAGCTTTTGTAAATTTTTGATTTTTAAATTTATGCTTTTTGGCTTTGGACTAAATTTTATACGACTGCACTCTAAGACGCTGAAATTAAAGATTTTTTAAAATGTTTATGCTGTCAAATTTGACTTTAAAATATGAATTAGATTTTAAATTTAGCGAAAGCGGTGAAATTTAATTTTTGCAATGCGGCAGATAAGGACTACGTCAAAATTTGTACATTTTTAAAGGGCTTGTGCGGTATTTATTTTGGACCAAATTTAATCTATTTACCCCACAGAACCAAATAGGACATAAGCATAAGTTCAATCTACAACATGCCGCACAACAAAGAGCAAAAATATAGAAGAAAGAATTACACAGCCTGGCAAATCAAATTTGATTGTCTTGTTTTTTATCCTGATAGCGGATGCTAAGCTGCGGCGATGGTATAGAGATGCCTTGGGCGTCGAATGCAAGCTTAACGCTCTCTAGCATAGCAAACTGCACGTCGGAAAAATCATCGCTCGCACACCAAAATCTAGCGGTCAAATTTACGCTATTTTCGCCCAGGCTTCCGACGCCGACAAACGGCTTTGGCTCTTTTAAGATCTTTTTATTTTCGGCAGCCAGACTTAAAATAATCTCTTTTGCAAGCTTTAGATCGTCTTTATAATCTATGCAAAACACGAGCTCGACGCGTCTAGTGCCCTCTTTTGAGAAGTTGATTATATTGCTACTTATGATGCGTCCGTTTGGGATGATAATGGTTTTATGATCGGTCGTGCGTAAAACAGTACTGAACATATTGATCTCTTTGACTGCGCCTTGTACGCCTGCGACTTCGATATGGTCCTTGAGCTTAAACGGCCTAAAAAATATTATCAAAAATCCTGCGCCAATGTTTGAAAAAGTATCCTTAAACGCCATACCGATAGCAAGACCGATGGCACCTAGCGCAGCAACAAACATAGATGTCTCTACGCCCAAATTTGCGATCGCAGCTATAATTACAAAAGCCATGAGAAGCGTTTTGATGATATTTAGTAAAAAACTCGAAAGAGTTTCGTCAAGTCTAGAGGAAATGATTAATTTTGATATAAGATTTGAGATTTTAGCTACTAGCCATTTGCCGATAAGCAAGATAGCGATAGAGCCTAAGATTTTTAAAGAATAGGACGAGATTAACGACCAAATAAGTTCAAATTTAATCTCGTCCATGCATTATTAAGCTAGGCTAATTATTTGTTAAATCTAGCTTCAACGCGTCTATTCTCAGCACGTCCTTCTTTTGTTTTATTTGAAGCGACAGGTTTAAGCTCGCCGTATCCTACAGTAGTGATCTTGTCTGCGCTTACGCCAAGTTCTTCAAGAGCTTTAGCAACTGCGTTTGCTCTTTTTTCAGATAGTTTTTGGTTGTAAGCCTCAGCACCAACGCTGTCTGTATGTCCGCTTAGAACTACGCGGTAGCCTGGGTTTTCGCCCATAAAATTAGCTACTTTTCTGATCTCCTCAAGATATTTTGGAGTTATTTTGTAGCTATCAAATGCAAAATTTACGCCGATATCTCTGAGAACGATAACTTTCTCGCATCCAGTCTCGTCAACTACTACCCCAGCCGGTGTATTTGGGCATTGATCAACATCGTTTAAAACGCCGTCGTTATCGTCGTCAAGCACTACGACGGCTTGCTCTTTAACCTCAACCACTTCAGCTACTACAGGAGCATTTTTAGCACCAAAGCCGACTGCAAAACCTAGCGTATAGAATAGGTTGTGATCCGCATGCTCAAATTTAATAGCATCTACCGCTTCAGCGCGTAGAGCAAAGTTATCGGTAATTTGATATCTCAAACCAAGGCCGTATTGACCAAAGCCGCCGTCATCGTTTTTGACGAATTTTTTTGAGACATCTTCATAACCTGCACCAAGCAAGCCATAAAGAGATAGTTTTTCAGTTAGGCCGAAATCTTTAATAGCATTAACGAAATATCTAGTAGCCTTTCCGTCTACGCCATACTCTCTTATCTTGTTAGTGTGGCTAAGACCGAGTTCTACGTGGTCTATAAAGAAATTCTCAAGGTTTCTTCCGATTCTTAAACCGATAGCCGACTGCTCATTTGTTCCCAAATTTCCTTCAGGATGAACACCGCCTATTGTCGGAGTTAGTTCGTAATTGTAAGCTGAATCAGCGGCAAAAAGCGCAGTAGCAGCAACTAAAGCAAGAGCAATCTTTTTCATAAGTTATCCTTTCTTTTGCCCCGTTTTTTCACGAGACTATTTTTTGATTTTATCACTAATTTATAAATCTAAATTTAACACGCAATTTGAGACATATCGGTCTTATCAAACCGTATGCCTCATCTCCGAAATTTAAAAGCCGACGAAACGACTTTAACAAACTATTAGCGTTTAGAGAATTGCGGGCTTCTTCTAGCTTTTCTTCTACCGAATTTCTTACGCTCAACGACGCGTGAGTCACGAGTTAGTAAGCCTTTTGGTTTTAGAGTCGCTCTAAAGTCGGTATCAAATAGAGCTAATGCTCTTGAAATGCCATGTCTTAGCGCCTCAGCCTGAGCAGAGTATCCGCCGCCTAGAGTCGTTGCGGTTACGTCTATAGAACCCTCTTGTTTTGTTAAAAGTAGAGGTTGAACCACTTTTAGCTTGATAGCCTCGTGTCCGCCGAGCCAAGTGTTTAGATCAAGTCCGTTTACTAAAATTTTACCGCTGCCCGGTTTTAGCCAGACTTTTGCTACGGCAGTTTTTCTTTTACCGGTTGCATAAACTTTCGCCATGATTATTTTCCTTCTTTTTTAGCTATTTGAGCCGTGTGCGGATGCTCGCTGCCGGCGTAAACTTTTAGTTTTTTTATCATCTCTCTGCCGAGTTTTGTTTTTGGAAGCATTCCGCGAACGGCTAGCTTGAACAGTTTTTCAGGTTTGTCAGCCAAAAGCTCGCCGAATTTCTCGCTTTTTGTGCTACCGAAATATCCTGAATGGCGGTGATAAAGCTTTTGCTCGGCTTTATTATTGCCCGTAAATTCGGCTTTAGAAGCGTTGATTATGATAACGTAATCGCCGCAATCGACATTCGGAGTGAAATTTGGCTTATGCTTACCGCGAAGCAGCGTAGCCACCTCGGTTAGCAATCTACCAAAACGCTTGCCTGCCGCGTCAAGCACGATCCACTCGCGCTCCACTTCGTTTGGTTTTGTTATTTTCGTCATTTTCTTACCCTTTAGATAATTTTAAGTCGTGATTGTATTCAAATGCATCTTACAAATAGCTTAATTTAAGCTATATTTAAATATCAATGCTTCGAATTTCATCCCGTAAAGCGTAAAATATCGCCGCTCTCACGCTCAAATTCGGGTAAATTTGAGCCAATATTCTTTTGTATTCCGCCACTTGCGCGATGTTTTCATCTATATTTTTATCGCTCGTTTTATAGTCGATCACGCAGATTTCAGATTCGCCAATACAGAGCAAATCAAGCTGTTTTAACGCACTCTCATATCGCAAAGGCTGCTCTTTAAACACCCTCTTTGCCTGCGTCATTTGCTTAAATTTAGGCTCGTTTGTCAAATTTAGCCCGCGAGCGTAAATTTCATCCAGCTCGCCCTCGTCTAAAAATTTATGAAACGCGTTTCGCATCGAAATTTGCGCCGTTTTTAGCGAGCTCTCGTCAAATTTTTCCGCCATTTCTAGCAGATAGTGTAGCGCCAAACCAAAATAAATCGCCTTTTGATTTTTGCCCTCGGTTTTGGGCGTTTCGTCTACGATTTGCTTTGAAATTTGAGCTAGTTTAATAGGCTCAAATTTGCCTACTACACTCAAATTTCGCGCCTTGCTAGGAGTCGGTTCGCCGAAGCTAAAATCAACCAAATCAAGATACTCTATAACCTCGCCGCTACTCTCATACGCTCCAAAAAAGCTCGGATTTCTGCCGTTTGCACCCGTTTTTTTGACGATGATTAGTCCGCCAATCGCCCGCGTTAGCGCGACGTAGAGCTTGTTCATATCCTCTTCACGCTCGAGCCGCGCCGCCTTTTCTTTTAGCCTTGCAAAATCCTCGTCGATGCACTGTTTTTTGACGTTGTGCCGCACCTGCCAGGAGCCCGTACCCGCGTCGTACTCAGCGATGAAATTTGACCCGTCGTGCCGTCCGACGCCCATTTTATCGCATACGATCACGTTTTCAAACTCCAGCCCCTTTGACTTGTGCACGGTCATTATTTTCACGCCCTCGCCGCTTTTTGCGCTCGCTTTGGCTTCAAATCTATCAAGATTATAGACAAACTCGGTCAAATTTGAATACGGCTGCGCTAGCTCAAGTAGTCGCAAAACGTCCGCGTCGCTCATATCTACGCCGAGCCTGCCCGCTAGATAGTGCAGGCTCTCAAGCGCCGATTTTTGCGGATTTACGCTTAACTTTACGGCGTTTACGTCTAGGATCGCTTCGGTATTTAGCTTGTAAATTCGCTCGTCAAATAGGCAAAATTTAGCATATTCCGCTACTGCGCGCGCATTTTTGCTAGCTAGCAGAGGCATCACGCCCTCGCTCACGCTTTTTACGCCCGCCTCGCTCAGCAAATTTGAGATTTTATTTATATCGTCGTTTTTCCAGCAAAGCACGGTGATATCGTCCTCGCAGACCCCTTTTTGCAGGAGAAATTTAACCTGCTGCGCCGCCTCTGCCGCCACGTCATCGCCGCTGCTTACCCGCACGAATCCAAGATCGTCCGCCTCCGCCTCAAAATACGGCATCTGCCCTACCAAATTTACCCGCTCGCCCTCTTTTTGTGGCGTTCTTTGCGGTTTAAAATTTTCGATCTTGCCCGCAAATACGGCGTTCGTAAATCTAACCAGCGCCTTTTTGCTGCGGTAATTTACCTCCAAATTTTGCGCTTTGATCTGCGGAAAATCTCGCATTAGCTTGCCGAAAAGCTCCTTTTTGCCGCCGCGAAAGCGGTAAATGCTCTGCTTTACGTCGCCCACGTAAAAAAAGCTGCCAAGCCCGTTTTGTCCGTATCCGGCGACGATTTCCTCGATGAGCGGACGCATGATCTCGTACTGCGCGACGTTGGTGTCTTGAAACTCGTCGATGAGAAGGTGGTTTATCCGCCCGTCGAGCCTAAAATAAAGCATCTGCGCGTCCGTCTCGCCGCCTCGCAAAAGCTCGTAAACCAGGCGCGTCACATCGCTAAATGCGAGAGAATTTAGCCTTTTGTTTAGCGAGATTTTGCACTCTTTGTAGATTTTTAAAAATCTAGCCAGCTCGGCGATTTTATACTCCTCAAGCGCATCAAAATACTGTTTTAATCGCGCTTTTAGCGTAAAAAACATCTCGTCGAGCTCCGGCGTATAAATTTTAGAAAACGTACGATAATCAAGGCTCGCGCGCGACATAAAAGATCGAGCTAAGATTTCGCCGGGACTCCCCTCTTTCACGGCGCTTTGCGCGTCTTTGCCCCCGCCTCTAGCTAGGACGTATTCGCGCATATTTCTTAGCGCTTCTTCTACGCCGCTTTCGTTTGGAAACGCCGCATTTTCGCTACTTTTAAGCTCGCCGAAATTTTCGTAAAACATCTCCAAGCTCTCAAAAAAGCTACTTTGGCTGCGCTCGGCCGTCGCTATCAAATTCGCAAGCGCTTTTAGCAGCCGCATATCCTTGCTCACGCTCGCGACGAACTCGCCCCGCTGCAGCTCGTTTAAATTTTCGCTCACTTCAAAATCCGCGCTTAGCCCCAAATTTAAGCAAAAGCTGCGCAAGATACCGACGAAAAACGAATCAAACGTGCCGATTTTTAGATCGCTTTCTAAAAAATGCGTCGCCCGCGCATCGCGCATGGCTAAAATCTTATCCCTGCCCGCGCCCAAAATTTGCTCCAGCTCGGCTAGCTCCGCGCCCTTTTCCTCGAGCCGCAAAAAGGTCTGCACGATGCGCTCTTTCATCTCATTAGCGGCCTTTTTGGTGAAGGTCAGCGCCGTGATCTCGCGCGCGTCGGCGCCTGATAGCAAAATCGCGATAAAACGCACGCTAAGCGCAAAGGTCTTGCCGCTGCCCGCACTCGCCTCGAGGGCCAAAAACGGCTTCATAGCTCGCCTTTCACTAAAATTTTATAGTCTTCGTATTCGCTCATCGCGCCCTTCGCCTCCCCGAAATTTATCGGCGTGTCGTTGATGGATTTTAGCTGCTCGATCGCCTCTGCAAGCGCATCCGTGCTAGCCTCGCCCGCCACCAAATTCATATTATCTTTTAGATCATAAAAATACCCCTCGCAAGGCCTACCCACGAGCGCTTCGTAAAATGGTAGTTGCAAGGATTTAGCATCAAATTTTCCGCTTTTATAATCAATCACCGCTAGCTCGCCGCCGCACACGTCTATGCGGTCGATTTTGCCGGTTATGCGCACGCCCGCGAACACGCTATCAAGCTCTTTTTCGAGCCCCTTCACGCGCCATCCCGACTCATATCTCGCGTCCTCTACGGCCTTAAATTTTTCCATCTTTATCATCGTTATCTCGCGCTCTAGCGGCGGCGTGTTTAACTCTCTTAGCACCGTTTCAAATTTAGCGAGGTCAAATCGATCGAATTTAGAATAATACTCAAAAAGCGCCCTATGTAGCGAGTTGCCAAAGTCCGCTGCAGACGCCGTTTGCGGCATCACGGGCGGCTTTACGCCTAGGATATATCTGTAATAATACCGCCGCGGGCACTGCAAATAGGTGTTTAACCTGCTAAAAGAGAGCGGGATAGCGAAAAAATCGTGCTTGACGATGATGTCCTGCTCGAAAATTTTAGGCTTTGCGGGCATTTTTCGCGTGAAATTTATCAAATTTACGGCTTGCTGTTTTTCGCTCAGCGTTTTGTTTTGCGCCGCTTTTTCGTCAAATTTGTCGGCTAAATTTAGCTCGCTCTCCGCTTCGCCAAATTCAAACAAACTTCGCTCTTTGGCGATTTTCATTTGACCTGGCTTAGCCTCGTTCTTTTCGTCAAGACTCGGGTTAATCTCGCCCTCGAAATTTTGCTCATCCGCAAAATCGGCCTTTGCGTCAAATTCGCCGTTAAACAGCGCCGCATAGCTCTCGTCGCTAAATCTCGCGTCCTCCACAGCATTAAATTCGCCGAGAAATCTTGATGCGATTTTCTCCTCGTTTGCCGCGTAGCATATCGCCGCCTTTTTCGCGCCTCCGATTAGGCTCTCGTAGTAAAATCTCTGCAAATTTTCGCGGTCCACGTAGCCGATGAGGCCCGCTTTTTGACGTACGCGCGAGCTCAAAAACATCTCGTTTACGCTGCGTTTTGGCACCAGATCATCATTAAAATCAAGCACTATGACGCCCTCAAATTTAAGCCCGCGACTCTCCAAAACGCCCATGACGCCGATCTTACCGCCGCCTACGTGATCAAGCCTAAGCCTGGCTAGCTTTATCAAAAATATCTCGCAAATTTGACGCAGCGTAAAGCTAAAATACCGCGCCAAACTCTGCGCGTAAAATAGCTCCTCGCGCGTTTTTTGTGCGGCGGGGTGGTCGCTCTCAAGCGCCAAAATCTCCTCCATCAGCGCCCTAAAATCCTCAAACGAGCAAGGCGCCTCAAAGCTGTTTTTAAATTTCTCAAACAGCTCGCCGCTAACGCTAAATTCGTGCAGATTAAACTCGAATTCGTTGAAATTTTTATAGTTATCCTCGCTCAAATTTACGCGGATTTTGTCATTTATAGCGGTTACCATGCACTTTAAAATTTGAAAAAACCGCGTGCGCGTAAAGCTCTCGCCCATCGCGAAGTTAAACATCTTGCCACGGTCGTGCAGGCGCAAGATCTCGGCAAAACTCTCGTCGGGCAAGATAACGGCGATGTTTTCGGGCTTGATGCCATCAGCCACGAACTCGCTAGCCTTTGCCATCGCGTAGGCCGCCTGCAAGCTCCTAGCGCTAAAGCTCCTTTTTAAAATGAGCGGATTTTTGCGCACGGAGCCCGTTTTTTTTAGCTCGCGCGAGCTCAAATTTAGCTCAAATTCGCCGTATAGACCAAACTCGCTTGCATCTAGCCCAGAGATTTCAGCCAGTTTTGAGATCAGTTTTTTGTTAAATTTGCTGGTTTGAAAGATGATTTTTAGCGTCGTTAGCTTGGCTATCTCGCCAAACAGCTCCCACTCAAATTCGCTCAAAAAGCCGTCCACTTCGAGATTTATCTCACGGAATTCCCTCACAAACCCGCCGTTTAGCTCGTAAATTTCAGGCAGCACGATACCGTCGTATAGATTTTCGGCCGCGAGCAGCTCCTTATATCGCGCAAGCACCGCCTCGAGGATACCCAGATGCTCCTCGTAATCGGCGTAAATATCGCTAAATTTCAGATCCGCCACGCTCTTTTTGCTGATAGCAAGCTCCTTAAAAAAGCTAAAAAGATAGTCGTTGTTTTTCAAAAACGCGAAAAAATCGGGCGGGATGCGCAGCCGCTCGGAGGCCTCTCTCACGCTCGCGCAGGCTCGCTGCATCAGCACCAGCGCGTACGCCTCGTCCGCCTCAAAGCGCCCCGGCACCAGCACGGCCTTTTGCTCAAACTGCGCTATCGTCATGGCCTTTGGCACGAGTTCGTTTTGAAATTCCGCGTTAAATTCGCGAATCTTTCGCGAGTTGGTAAAGATGTAAAGTTTGTCTAAATTTTGCATAAAAGCTCTTTGTTTTTTGGCGAAATGATAGCCCAGAGCGGCTGAAAATCAAAGAAAACTAGCGCGCCTCGAAGTTAAATTTATAAAAGCCCGTGTCGTTTGCGTCGGATATTTTTAGCAAAATTTGCCATCTGCCTTTTTTTGGGAGCGTCACGGACTGCGTTTTTAAAATTTGCCCCTCAAATTTGGCGTCTAAATTTTGATTTTGCTCGTTCGTTGCGGGCCTGGTTAGTAAAATCTCGTGAGTAAAATTTGGCGCTACCGAGCCGTTTTTAGGCGCAACGGCGATCGCAAAATGCCCGCTTAGCCCGTCAAATTTAGCCTCAAATTTAAGAGCGTATTTGGCGTCAAATCTACGCAGACTAGCCTCGATCTCGTTTATGTTTTCATCGACGTTTTGGTATCGCTCAAAGTAAAAGCCGTCCATCTCCACGGGGTTTTTGACGGCCAGAATAATGGTCGCTACGCAGGAGGCGACTATCAAAATAAGCGAGCCGACGATAGCGTGAGGCCAGTAGTTTTTAGCCATTTTCCCTCCTAAATTTTCTAAACGCAGCAGCGAAAATAACCAGAGCGATGGAGCCGTAGATAAAAATCCTAAACGTATCAAGCGTCAGGCGGTTTTGGCTGCCGATAGCGTTTTGCAAGCTCACGACCTTGCTCGCGGCGATCTGTTCGGCAAGATCCGCGTAGCCGTTTAAAACGGCGGCGTTAAAGATATCTTTGCCGTTTTTGGACGCTAAAATCGGCAAAATCGAGCCGGAGCTTGGATACGGGCTTAAAATTTTCTCTTTATCAAAAAGCTTAAGCGTCTCGGAGTCGGCGAAGATTTCCACCTTATGCTCTGTTTTAGCAAGCATCAAAAGCGCGTAAGGCGGGGTCAAATTTAGCTGCGCGGCCGCTTCTTTTAGCGTTTTGCCCTCTAAGCTCTCATAAACCGCGACCCCCGCAAATACGCCGCTTTTACTTGCTAGCTCCTCGCCTAAAACCGCGATTTTCTCGCTCACGGCCTGGCTTAGGATGTTTTGATTTACTAAAACTATCTCGCGAGGCAAATTTGAACCATGCAAAGTCGCCGCGCCGTAAAAAATAAAAAGCAAAAAGATAAAAAATGCGCGAGTCAAATTTGCAAATTTGAGCGCGAGAAAGCGAAAAAGGATAGTTAAATTTAAGCTAATAAAATTTATAAATTTCATCGGTATAATCAAGCGTTTTCTCACAAAATGCAAAGCGAGCCGCTAGGATTTAAACGTAAAATTTGAAAAAGAGCGGCAAGGTCTGCGCTCTTTGATTTATCAAATTTCATCCCACAAAAAGGTGATTTGGCGTTAGCACCGCCCACGCCGTAAATGCCGCCGCCGCAATAAGTCCCGCGACGATAAATTTCTCCAAAATCGCTTGCATATTTACTCCTTTACGCGCACTTGCTTGGCGTTATCCGCGCTTTTCATCTTTAGCTCGGAGGCGTTTAGCGTGTATGGCTTTTGCGCGACTTCTTGCTGGAGCTTGATCGCGTAGTACGTGAGTGCCGCCAGGATCGCTAGCAGAAGCCCGGTTGCAATGAGTAGCCCGGTCACGCCGTGTAGACCGAAGACGTTTCGATTCGTGTTTTCCATTTATTCTCCTTTAGAAAGCGAGATGACGTACTCGCCGACGGCTTTTTGCTGTAAAGCGTTTAATCTGCCGTCGCTAAATTTAGGCATCGTACCGATAGCGCCCTTTTTACCGCGCTGCAACACGTCCTCGACAAACTCGGCCGTGCCGTATTTAGATAGATCAGGAGAGTTGCCCTCCATGCCTTTGCCGTCCTCGCCGTGGCACGCCGCGCAGGTCGCAAAAAGCTCCTTGCCGCTAGCTACCAAATTTTCGTTTTTGGTCTTTTTTATACCGGAAATTTCCTTAGCGATGTAGGCCGCGATCGCCTTTGCGCCCTCTTCGTCCGCCATACCGGCAGGCATCTCGCCCATCGGGTACTCAAGGCCTTTTGAGCCGTTCATTATCGTATCAAATATCCCCTCTTCGCTACCCCATTTGGAAAGGTCTGCGGCCTTGCCGTTTATACCGTCGCCCGTTATGCCGTGGCAGGAGGAACACTGCACCAAAAACACGCTCTCGCCCATCGCGTGAAGTGTCTTGGCGTCTGGATTTGCGAAACTCTTTTCAAATTTAGCGTTTGCGGCGGCGACTTCTTCGTTGTATTCGCCGATTTGCGAGTAGGAGTTTACCGGATAGCCGGCGATCATATACCACAAGGCCCAGACGATGCATATCGCATAAACTATCGCCCAGCCCAGCGGTACGGGATTTTTGTACTCGCCTATGCCGTCCCAACTATGCTCGCTTAGCTCGGCATCCGGTTTTGCTACCTTCATCTGCCCAACCAAGCGACTTACGACGAAAACCGTGGCTAAAACGATAGCAATAGCTCCGATAAGCCCCAGTAAATTTACGTTATCTTCTAAATTAAACCATTGCATTATTTTTCCTTTTTAGCGTTTTGCTCTATGGACGCAGACTCTAAAATTTCCTCGTCGATACCGTCTTTTAGGGCGAGGTCGGAGTATCTTTCGTAGTTTCGCCTGCCGCTCTTTTCGGATCTATACAGATGAAAATAGTATCCGTAAAGAAGCGCGGCGCACACGGCTAGAAAGATAAAAGCTCCGTATCCTTGGATATCTCTTAGAGTCTGCGCATCCATAAATTTGCCTATTTTAAGCTATTTAGATAGGCGATGAGCGCCACTATCTCGCGGATCTCTCCGCGCTCAAAGGCCTTTTTGACCTCTTCATCTTTCATCTCTTCAACTATAACGGCGGCTTCTTCTTTGGCGGCTGCTTGTGCCTGCTCGTAGGTGCCGAGTTTTGGCATGCCCTCTACGTCGTACGGTACGCCAAATACCTTTTTCGTCGTTACCGCTTCGCCGTATGCCGTCTCGATGTCGGCGTTGTTGCTAAAGTGATGCTTATAAGCAGGCATTATAGAACCGGGCACCACAGAGGTCGGCTCTTTCATGTGATTTTCGTGCCAGTCGGTAGTGCGGTAGTTACCCACGCGCCAAAGGTCGGGGCCGGTTCTCTTTGATCCCCAAAGATGCGGACGATCAAACGCATACTCGCCGCTAAGCGAATACATGCCGTATCTGTCGGTCTCAGCCTTAAAAGGGCGAATTTGCTGCGTATGGCAGGCGTTACAGCTATCTTTCATATACACGTGTTTGCCCGCAAGTTGTAAAACCGTCGGCGGCTTGGTTCCCTCAAGCGGCCTAGCTCTGTTGGCAAAATCAGGCAAAATCTCGATCACGCCCGCATAGGCGATAAATATAAAAACCATAACCGCGAAAAAGAAGGGATTTTTTTCTAACCAACTAAACATTAGCAACCTCCTTTACGCCCGCAGGACTCGCGCTTAGCGGCTCTTTTTCGAGCGATTTGGCGCCAAAACTCTTGTAAATATTGTAAACAAATATAAAAAATCCAAGCAGATATAGCAGTCCGCCCACGGCTCTGATCCAGTAGTACGGCACTATGTTTATCACCGTATCGATAAACGAATAGGCCAAATTTCCGTACTCGTCGGTCGCGCGCCACATCATACCCTGAGTGATGCCAGCTATCCACATCGATGAAAAGTAAAGCACTATGCCGATAGTCTGTATCCAAAACTGAATTTCCATCAAGGATTTTGAGTAAATTTCGCGTTTAAACA
Source organism: Campylobacter showae (assembly GCF_004803815.1). Lineage (NCBI taxonomy): Bacteria > Pseudomonadati > Campylobacterota > Epsilonproteobacteria > Campylobacterales > Campylobacteraceae > Campylobacter > Campylobacter showae. The sequence continues at coordinate 1,767,079 of NZ_CP012544.1, forward strand.
CGCGCGGCGTCATGTGATAAAGCGCTGCCATCGTCATAAATCCAACCCAGCCTAGCGTACCGTCATGCACGTGGCCTGGTACCCAGTCGGTAAAGTGCGCGAGAGCATTTACTGATTTGATCGCCAAAATCGGTCCTTCAAGAGTCGAAAACATATAAAACGTCGAGCCTAAAATCATAAATTTGATAAGAGGATTTTCTCTAAGCTGCTGCCACTCGCCGCGCATCGTTAGAAGCATATTTATAGCTGAACCCCAAGACGGCAGTATCAAAACCACCGAGAACACCGAGCCCATCGTCTGCATCCAGTCAGGCACCGCAGAGTAGATCAGATGGTGTCCGCCCGCCCAAAGATAAAGAAACATCAGGCTCCAAAATGAGAAAATCGAAAGCTTGTAAGAAAATATCGGCTGACCGCTCTCTTTAGGGAGGAAATAGTAAATTTGAGCGATTATCGGCACGGTAAACACAAACGCCACGGCGTTATGCCCGTACCACCACTGCACTAGCGCGTCGTTTGCGCCCGCATACATCGAGACCGAGTGCCACCAGTTGCCATATCCTGAAACTAGCTTGGTTGGCACGGCCATGTTATTAAACAGATAAAGCATCGCGATACCCAGAAACGTCGCGATAAAATACCAAACCGAGATATAAAGCGTCCTCTCGCGGCGGATACCAATAAGGCCGAATATACTAACGCCCCAAAGCACCCAAAGCACGACCACGCCGATATCTAGCGGCCACTCTAGCTCTGCGTACTCTTTTGACGTACTAACGCCGGCAAAGAGACTAAACACGCCGCCTGCCATAACTAGCATATATATCCAAAAGTGCAGTTTGCCCACCGCCATCAAAAACGGCGACTCGCTCATCGAGACCTTTAAAACCCTCTGTCCGATGTAGTACCACGTCGCAAATACGCCCGAGAGCATAAATCCGAATATCACGCCCGCCGTGTGCAGCGGTCTTAGGCGGCTAAAGGTGCCGTATTCGCCCGCGAGATAGTTTAGATCGGGATATGCCATCTGAAAGGCTATCAGCACGCCTATGCCCATGCCGACTATCCCAAACAGTATCGTCGCGAACATAAAATACTTGGCGACCGTGTAGTCGTAGCTTAGCGCCCTGTCTAGTCGCATCGATATCCTCCTTTGTTTATTTTATTACGAAAATGTTATTTTACTAAAATTTAAGCGCAAAATCGCTTAATCGTTTTAAATTTACGCTACTTTAAATTTTACTTTTTTAGTTCTATTTTATAGCCTAGGCCGGGCGAGTTTTTGATGAGTCCGGCGCCCACTTTATCGCGTATTCGCTTGATAAATGTCCTAACGGCCGGATCGTTTACCTTTTCACCAAACCACACCACGTTTCTGATCTCTTCGGTTAGAACGAGCGTACCGATACGTTTAACTAAAAGCGAGATAAAGGCCAGCTCTTTTTTGGTTAGCGCGATCTCGACGCCGTTTTTTACGAGCACTTTTTTGGTTTGATTAAACGAATATCCGCCCGAAATCTCGATGATATCGGCGCCTATGATTTTGGTTTTTACGATCTGCTCCAGCACGACGAAAAGCTCGTCCATATCGATAGGCTTGATGACGTATTTATCGATGCCTACGTCGATAGCTTTTAGTAGTTTTTCCTTTTCGCTATACGCGCTTAGGATCACCACGGGAGTGTTTTTTGAGAACTCTTTTATCTGCCTTGACATCTCAAGCCCGTCCATGATAGGCATCATGATGTCGGCTATCACGATGTCGGGGCTAAATTTTTTAAATTTCTTAAGCCCTTCGTCGCCGTTTGAGGCCGAGATGACCTTTTGAAATACGCCGCCAAAAACCTCTTGCATCGACTCCCTTATGCCATCCTCGTCCTCGACTAGCAGTAGCGTTAGCTCTTTAAAATTTTTCATTTTTCATCCTTTAGCGGCAGCTTTATCTCAAATTCCGCTCCAAATTTTACGTTTTTAGCGCCGGCGCTTCCGCCGTGATTTTTGGCTATGCTTTTTAGCATATATAGACCGATACCCGTACCCGCGCTCGGGTGCTTCGTGGTGAAATACGGCTCAAAAATCTTATCCATTATCTCCTCTTTTATGCCGCCTGCGTTATCCGTTACTCTTATGATAACAAATTTATCCTTTGTTTCTAAGCTTAGCGTTACTTTTTTATCGCTTTTTTTATTTGCCAGCGCATCTTTGGCGTTAGAAAGCAGGATAATCACAGCCTGGCAAAGCTGCGACTCAAAGCCGTAAATTTGACCTTCGCTTTTTAGCTCCAAATTTACGTCTATGCCCTCTTTTTCGTAGGTTCCTTGTACCATCTTTAGCGCGTTTTCTACCGCAGACGAGGGCAAGAAAAGCTCCCTCTCGCGCTCGACGCTAAAAAAGTTTCTAAAATCCTCGATCGTCTGCGACATACCCTTTATCACGCGTTTTGCGTGCTCGTAGCCGGCTTCAAATTTCTCGTTTGACTTCACGCTCTCTTTTAGTTTAAAAAGCGTGATGCTAAGCTCGTTTAGCGGTTGGCGCCACTGATGAGCGATGTTTGCAATCATCTCACCCATCGAGGCTAGACGCGACTGCAAAAAGAGCATTTTGGTCTTTTCCTCGTTTTTTTTGATCTCGGCTTTCACCAAATTTTCTAGATTTTGGTTTAAATTTACGAGCTCCGCCGTCTGCTCGGCGACCCTGCTTTCGAGATTTTCGTTTAAATTTAACAGCTCTTTTTTCGTCTTTTCAAGCTCGTTGTTTAAATTTATCACGTCCGTCACGTCGTATCTGATCGCAAGAAATTCCTCGATCTGCCCGCTTAAATCCAAAATCGGAATGATAGTCGTGTTTAGATAGACGTCGCGGCCGTCTTTGGTGCGGTTTCTTATCGTGCCTTTGTGCACTTTTTTAGCTAAAATCGTATCCCAAAGCCGCGAAAAAACCTCCTTTGGCACCTCGGGATGGCGCACGATGTTGTGATTTGCGCCGATTAGCTCCTCGCGCGTAAAGCCAGACATCTTGCAAAACTCGTCGTTTACGAAGGTGATAGTGCCGTTCGTGTCGGTCTTTGAGACTATATTGCTGGTCTCGATAGCCTCTTGATACTGCCTAAATCTTGCTTTGATGTTATCCATTGCTCGCCGTAAATCCTATAAAAGATAGATAAATTCCGTAAATTATTATCGCCGCGCCGCTTAAATTTAGCGCGTGTTTTTTAAATTTTTCGCTCACGGCCTTTAAAACCAGCGCGTAAAAACTCATCGCAAAAAAGCTAACTACGCCAAACGTAGCCGCGATCGCCGCGCCCTTTGCCCCACTGCCGCTAGCTACTGCTAAAGCTAAAAAATAATAAACCACTCCGCACGGCAGTAGCCCGTTTAAAAACCCGAGCGTCAAAAACCCGAGCACACTATTTTTAGAGATTGCGGCTTTCATTTTTTCGTTTAAAATTTTGGATAAAAATGCGTTTTTCTCGATGAAATTTAACACAGCTCCGCGCCTGATGAGCGCGACGCCCAAAACCGCCATAAAAACGCCGATAGCAAAAAACAGGTAGCCTCGCGCCACAAGAGATAGCGTAAAAACGCCGCCAAGCGACCCGAAAATAAAGCCAAGTAGCATATAAGCGCAAATTCGAGCTAGGTTGTACCCCGCTATCATCGCTGCGCTAAAAATTTTACCTTTTCCGCTCAAAAACCGTGCCAGCACGATAGCAAAACCGCTGCACATACCTATGCAGTGGCCAACCGAGCTAAGCGCCGCGACGCTCAAAATCGAAAAAAACTCCGCGCCACTCATCAAATTTGACCGTAAAATTTCATTTGCGAGTTTTAGCCGCGCACGCCTTAAATTCGGCCCGCAAATTTAACCCTAAATTTAACTCAAATTTGACCGCGGCTAGCAACTATAAAATTTCTAAAAATTGTTTAAAGATATATTTGCTCTCGCTCGGCCCGCCGCTAGCCTCGGGGTGATGCTGCACCGAAAATACCGGATAATCCTTGTATTTCACGCCTTCGATCGTGCCGTCGAAAAGATTTCTATGCGTGATCTCGGCGACCTGTGAGATCTCCTCGGGAACGTTGTAGTTGTGGTTTTGCGCCGTTATCTCGACTGCTTTGGTTTGCAAATTTAAAACCGGGTGATTTGCGCCGTGCTGACCGAATTTTAGCTTGTACGTCTCAAAGCCGAATGCATTGCTAAGTAGCTGATGGCCTAGGCAAATGCCAAAAATCGGCACTCGCGCTTCGATCAGCTTTTTTATCTGCGCGATCTCGTTTTTTAGGGCCTTTGGCTCGCCTGGACCGTTTGAGAGAAACACGCCGTTTATCTCGCCTTTGTTAAATTTAGCGATGAGTTCATCCGCCTGCACGTCGTGCGGATAAATTTGCGTCTCAAGACCCATTTCGCAAAGCTCGTTTAGGATGTTTCGCTTTACGCCGTAGTCGATGACGGCGATCTTTTTGCCGTTTGATTTTAGCGCAGAGTAGGCTTTGCTCGCGGGATCCCAAGCGCCGTTTTCGTGAGCGTAAATTTGCTCGGTGCTTACCTTTGCGACGTAGTTTATCTCCGAGATTCTAGGCGAGTTTTCGAGCAGTTTTTTTAGCTCTTTTTCGTCTGAAATTTCAGTCGAGATCACAGCGTGAAGCGCGCCGTTATCGCGCAACATCTTGGTTAAAAATCTCGTATCGATATCGTAAACGCCGAATTTACCTTGCTCTTTGAAAAATTCTTCCAAGCTTTTTTGTGAGCGGAAATTTGACGCGGTAGGATTAAAATCCCTCATCAAAACGCCACTAGCGTGGATTTTCGCGCTCTCCATATCGTCTTCGTTTACGCCCACTATGCCGATCTCAGGCATCGTAAAGACGATAAACTGACCCGCGTAGCTAGGATCACTCATGATCTCTTGATAGCCAGTTAGGCTTGTATTAAAGACCATTTCGCCGCTAGCCGTACCGCTCGTGCCAAAAGCCTTAGCCTGCAAAAAAACGCCGTTTTCAAGGTAGATATAAGCTCTCACAGCATGCCTCGTTTTCTTAGTTCGTCCTCGTAGAGCCGCTCAAATACGATGTCGTACTCCTCGGTACCAGGGATTAGCTTGCGCTTGTAGCCGTCGATCTTGTCGATGACCACGTCTTGTAAAATTTCATACGTTTTTAGATACTCTTCGATCGAGCCGTAGATGATGTTTTTGATACGGTTTTCGGAGACCGTGTAGTCGATGAGCCCCTTTTTCCAAGCGCTTTCTAGCACGAGGTGGGCGACGTTGCTAAAGCGGTCTTCGTACGTGAGAATCACGCCATACTCTTTGGCGAGCTTCTTTTTTACGAGCCAAAACATATTTTTTCTATCGACTTGCATGCTCTCCATGTCGTCTTCGTTCTCGGCGAGCACCTCATTTACGCGCTCTTCAAGCGCTTTTTCTTTTTGTAAATCGTTATCTAAAATTTCTTTCGCGCATGCCGCTACGGGCTCTACTCCGCGCGTTAAATTTACGAATCCGGACTTTAATAAATCAATAGCGATTTTGTGCGCGATGTAGGGTGTGTGTGGGAGTTTTATACGCATTTTTACCTCTCTTTTTGGGCTTGATTTTAACCAAAATTTGGTAAGAAATACCTAAAATCTCACGGAGTTTTTGTTTTGACGGGCGTTTGTTTTAAGTAAAATTTGAAGCAAAATTTGACGCGCGGATAAAAATACTTTTGAGACTGGGCGCTAGTTAAATTTAGGCTTTAGCCTTAAATTTGACGGCGGTAAAATTTAACCTTTGGAGTCAAATTTGACCGCCAAAGGCAAATTTGGCTTTCGCATTATCTGCGCAAATTTGAGCCCAAATTTAGACGCGAGCCAAGCTAAATTTAAAGCGTTATAGCGCCAAATTTACAAATTTAGCAGATTTCCCGCCGGGCCGTCCGGAGATGTCGGAGAGATTTCTTGCGTTACGTTTTTCTCAGCCTTTATAAACGGCGGGCCTTGCTTGATTAAAAGCGTGATTTCAGACGCCGCGGTAGGCTCCATTTTTGCCATTATCGCGGAGATTTTTTTAGGGCTTAACGAGTACATAATGCTAGCCGCGTCCGTCCTATCCATCGCGCTTAGCACGTCGGCGGCAGCTTGATCCTTCATCTTGCCGTAAGCCTCGCCGACCTTGTCGCTAGTCATCGTTCTTAGCTCTTTTACGATTTCCTCGTTTTTCTTTATCAGCTGCTCGGTCTGCTTTTTTTCCTCTTGCGCGCGAGCTAGAGTTGCGTTTATCTCGGCCTCTTTGACGGCTAGCTTGGCGTTTCGCTCCTCAAAAAGCGCCGCCGAACTCGCCCGAAAAGCCTCCAAACTCTGCCTTGCTTCGTCTATTTTGGCAAGCTCTCTTTTTAGCTCGTCTTTTCTAGTTTCAAATATCGAAACGCAGTCCACCGGGATCTTAAAGCCGCTTTGGCTCGCGCTTTGAGCGTTTACGTCGTTTGCACCCCAAACGCATAAATTTAAAGTTAGTAAAATCAAAATTTTTTTCAAGCTTTCGCCTCTTTTTTCCTAGTAAAATTCATCGTCGCAAACTCGTCCAGAGCCGTAGCTTCGGCCTTTTTTATCTTTTCTATTTGCGCGCTAAAGTCCTGCGTTTGCAGGTATTTCATCTTTTCGTACTCCAAATTTGCCGCCTTGTACTGCCGCTCGAGGTGCGCGATGTTTTTTTTCATTAGCTCGAGCCGCTCGGTTAGCAGACTTTTTTCTCGCCGCATCGCGCCCAGAAGCTCCAGCGATCCGCGCAGATCGGCCGCAGAGCCGCTAGAGGGCATTTCAAATTTTGAAATTTGCTCGGCAGCCTGCGCTATGAAGCCCTCTATCATCGCCGCTTCGTTTCTGGTTCTTGCTAAATTTAGCTCGATTTTGTCTAAATTTCGCTTTTTTATATTTACGATTTGCGTAAATTTGCTTTTCATCTTAGCGAACTATCGTGTCTTCACGCTCCGGGCTAGTAGATACTATGCCGACTTTTACGCCCGTGATCTCCTCGATGCGCTTGATAAAGGCCTTTGCATTTGCGGGTAAATCCTCAAATTTACGCGCTCCTTCTACCTTATCCCAGCCCTCAAGCTCCTCATAGACCGGCTTTACGCCCTCCAAATCGCTTGGGAAATACTCGATTATCTTGCCGTTTTTCTCGTAGGCTTTGCAGATTTTTACCTTTTTAAAACCGTCTAAAACGTCAAGCTTCATCAGCGCAAATTTATCCACGCCGTCAAGCCTCGCCGCATATCTCACACCTACTGCGTCAAACCAGCCCGTGCGGCGCGGCCTGCCCGTCGTAGCGCCGTATTCGCGTCCAATATCGCGTATCTTTTCGCCGTCCTCACCCATGTCCTCAGTCGGGAAGGCGCCGTTGCCAACGCGCGTGGTATAGGCTTTGATGATACCGATCACCTCGCCGACGTTTTTAGGGCTTAGTCCGATACCGCTGCAGCTGCCTGCGGTTACGGTGTTTGAGCTAGTTACGAAAGGATACGTGCCGTGATCGATGTCTAGCAGCGTGCCCTGCGCTCCTTCGAGTAAAATTTTCTTATCTGCGTCTATGGCTTCCCAAACCATGTGCGTGGTATCTACTATAAATTTACCCAGCGCCGCTTCGTAGCTCTTTAGCTCGCCCAAAAGCTCCTCGCGAGCAGGCGCTTTGACGCCCAAAACGTCTAAAAACGCTTTATTTGCCTCAAAATCGGCCATAATCGCGTCGCAAAGCTTTTCGGGATTTTTCAGCTCCCCTACGCGGTGTCCGCTACGGCTGATTTTATCGCTATACGCAGGCCCTATGCCCTTGCCCGTCGTGCCGATAGCGTGTGCGCCTTTGGCCTTTTCTTTGGCTTGGTCGATTTGCGCGTGATAAGGCAAATTTAAATGCGCCTTGTCGCTGATAAATAGTCGTCCCGAAACATCTCCAAACTGCTTTAGTTCTTCGATTATCTCGGCCGGGCAGAGCACGACGCCGTTGCCGATGATGTTTATTATATTTTTATGAAGTATGCCTGAGGGGACCTGATGCAGTGCGATTTTCTTGCCCTCTACGACGATCGTGTGGCCCGCGTTGTGCCCGCCTTGACACCTGCACACCATATCGTAGCCGCCGCTTAGCAGATCTACGATCTTGCCCTTGCCTTCGTCTCCCCACTGCACGCCCACTATCACGTCAGCCTTGCTCATACTCTCTCCTTTTGATCTAAATTTTCGATTAACGCGTCGGTATATACGCCAAATCCGCTGCTTTTGATGCCTTCTATCTCGTAGTTGCCGCCGCCGCTTAGCACGGCATTGCCGCCCAAAAATCTAAAAAACAGCTTGTCATAATACCTCATCTTTGAATAATATAACGGAACAATTCTTAAATTTTCATATTTTACCGCCTGTGCCAGCTCTTTTATCTCAAGCAGCGCGGTTTTTATCTCGTCAGGTACTATCGACAAAATCTCGTCGATATCGGTGACAGTATTTACGAAGGCTAGCCTTTTTAGCCACTCCTCGTTTTGATTTAGGATTTTTTCGATCTCGCCGTACTCAAATATCGAAATAGGCAAATTTAATAGCCTGCACACGATCTGCGGGATAGCGATGTGGCTGATTTGCAGCACGGGCGCGAGATCAAACGACTCAAAAAGCTTCTTTGCGATCTTGACGCTGGTAGCCAGATCGCTTTCGCCGATTAACTCGGCGCCGATTTGATAAATTTCGGCGCTCGGGTACTTAAAAACGGGCTGGATATAAAACCAGCGTTTAGGCTCGGTGTCTTTTAGGCGTCTAAGCACGATACGCACGACGTCCACGGTGCTATCGGCGCGCAGGCTAATTTGGTGGTTTTCGTGATCGCTAAAGCGCACCAGAGCCGTCGGCTGCACGCTTAGGTGCTGATGATACGAGAAAAATGGCGTCACGATCTCGTGAAATCCGTTTTTCTCCAAAATTTCGCTCGCCGCGCGCTCGATCTTTCTTTTTAGTTTCGCGCTTTGTCCGAAATACAGCCTCGTGCCGCTTGGTATTTCGTGCTCGTAAACGCTCGCGTCAAATTCGCTCACTCTTGCTCCTTTGCTTTTGATTCATTCTGTTTTATCTCAGGCTCTACCCACGGCAACTCGTGAAACGCAGCTACGAAGTAGCTAGGCTTTGAGCCGCTATAAACGGTCGCGATACTAAGCTGCTCGAGATAAATTTCGCCACTTTTACGCTTATTATAAATTTCGCCACTATAAAAGCCTTTTTTCAACAACCTCTTCCACATGTGTTCGTAAAAATTATCATCATGCACGCCTGATTTTAGTAAATTCGACGGCTTGCCGATGGCTTCTTCTTTGGAATAGCCGCTTATCTTGCAAAAGGTTTCGTTAGCGTCTAAAAATACGCCGTCTAACCCGACTACGGCGACGGCTTCTTGCGCGTTTGCAAATAGGCTTAAAATCGTATTTTTATATGCGCCCTCTTTGTCGTCGTTTAGTCGCGCTATCTCCATGCCGGTTTTTGCGGTCAAATTTGCCGCCAGCTTGCTCTCGATAAAATACCCGATCACCTCGTCCACGATTCTGCCGTCTTTTGAGATAAATTTGATAAATACGCTGCAGTTTATGACCTCTAGATTTTTCCTTATCAGTCTGCAAGACTGCAGCGACTCGTTCTCTTTTTTGAGCGAAGCCGCGTTAAATAGGCTAAATTTGATGTTAAATTCGTTCGCGAGCATATCTCGGTCATCTGGATGGATGATGTTTTTAAACTCGAATTCGTTTGATAGTATTTCGCTTTTTTTGTATCCCAGCGCGCGCTCGATATTGTCAGAAACGCTTGATATATCGCCTATAAAACGGTCCTTCCAAACCACGCTAAATAGCGGCGAGTGCGCGTCTATCTCGCTTTGCTTTTGCGCGTTTTTCTTTAAAATGTTGCTCTTCGTAACATCCTTTACGACGCAAAAGCCAATCTTTTCGCCGCCGGGTAACTCGTAGTTTTGTTTGTAGATGCGCACCTGCCTTATCTCGCCGCCCGCGGCAAAATGGTTCGTTTCGTAAATTTCTCCTTCGCCTTCTTGCTGCGTTTTCATATCGGTCAAATTTGACGCGTTTAGCTCGGCTAAATTTTTGCTTTTTATCGCTTCCTCGCTAAATCCGTAAAACTCGCACGCTCTCGCGCTCGCCTCGACGATCCTACCGCTTTTTGCGTCGATTAACAGCAAGATAAAAGGTCCTTTTTCAAACAAAAATCCGAATTTACGCGAATACTCCTCAAATTTCGCCTTTTTCTCGCCGAAATCTCCGTAAAATTTGACGATCTCGTCCGAGATTTGATCAAATTCTTCTACCGAGCCAAATTTCGCGTATGCTTTGATCTCCTCGCCGTCGCCGGCTTTTGCGACTAAATTTTTGATAGATAAAACGGGCTTTATGACCGAGTTTTTGACAAATTTGGTGTAAGAAAAGGTAAAAAATCCGCCTGCGGCTAAAAATGCGACGCAGATTAGTAAAAATAGTAAATTTTCTTTTATAAATTTATCCACAGGATAGCTTGAAACCACGGCCAAACCGATCCTTGGGATACTTTGAATATAATAAATTTCGCTGTTTAGAGAGCCTAAATTTGCAAATTTTACTTCGTCGCTGTTTAGGTAGTCCGCACTCACGTCGTAAAGATCAAAGATGGTTTTGCGCTCTAAAACCAGCTCGGGGTCTTGGTGAAATACGATCCTACCGCTTTTATCTATCGCAAACGAATTTACGCCTATCCTCTCGTATCCGCGCGCAAACTCCTCGTAAATCGCCGTAAAGCGTATGAGCGTTGCTAAGATTTTGCCGTTTTTCATCTTTTTTGCGGCGAGTCTTGTCGGTACGTCGCTTTTATCAAACATAAACTCAGATCTTAAAATTTTATCCTCAGGCTCGTTTTCCCAAGGCTTTGAGAGAAAAAACTCAGAGTACGTATCGCGTAATTTTTCATCGCTGATAAACTCTATCTCGCCGCGTTCGTTTACGATAAAAAAGGCCATATATTCGTTATTATTTTTTACGGCAAAGTCAAAGATCGCTTTTTGGTCAAAATCGGGTGCTTCAATATATCTTTCGATAAGTTTAAGTTCGTTATCTATATTTACGGCGCGTTCTTTGATGAAAGTTTTAAAGTTAGAATTTGCAGCGTAAATATCCTCTTTTACGCCTTCAAATTTTAAATTTAACCCAAAGCTAGCAGCGCATATCAGAAATACGGCGGTAGCCAAAAACACCGCATATATTCTGCCCAAAACGGCGCGTGCGAGAGGAAATTTGGAGGCGGATGAACTAGCCAAAAGAAAAACCTTAAATTAATTTAATATAAACGGCTTATTGTAGCTGAATTTTGCTTGTTTTAAGATAATAAATTTAGAAGTTTGGCGAGAGGATGAGAGAATCGAACTCCCCGCGAAGCGGTCAACCGCCCCGCCATCGGATTTGAAGTCCGCGAGCGCCACCAGATCGCTTTATCCTCCGCGTCTTTAGATGATGAGCGCGATTATAACTAAATTTATATAAATTTTAGTTTGATTTCTATAGTATTTGGAGAAAATTTTATGGGTCGGCGATGAAAAAGCTATTTGCGCGATTTTTTTTAAAAAACATCCTCATTTTTTCGCCGATTTTTTTCCTCGGCGGTTGTCTTGAGCTCTTTACGACCGTGACGCCGCTAACGGGCATAAACGTCTACGACGCCTACCAGATCAGCAAAGACGAACGCGGCATATATGCGATAACGAAAGATAAATTTATAAAAACAAAAATCCAGACTAAAATTTTAGCCTCAAGCGGGCTTAGCAACCTAAACGTGGATGTCGAGAGCTTTTACGGTGACGTGTATCTCATCGGCGTGGTGCCTGACTCCGAGCACAAAACCAAACTAGTAGAGCTAGCCAAAAACACCGACGGCGTGAGTAAAATTTACACCTATATTCGCCTTCCTAGCGACGGCGGCGAATGCGAAAGCAACCTCGCCATAATGCTAAAACTAAAAAATAATTTTTTTAAAGACAGCATAATCAGTGGCACAAGCGTGAGAGTAAGCGTAGTGCAATGCAATGTCGTATTTACCGGCATCATCACCGATATCGAGCAGGAAAAACACGCGATCTGGTATGCCAAACACATCGACGGAGTGCGGGACATTTACTCTTTCCTTAAGGTTATGAAAGAGTAGTTTTTCCTCCAAATTTGAGTCAAATTTGAATCACCCAGGCCTATACGGTACGTTTTAAATTTATGCAGTCAAATTTACAAATTTAGCAAAACGCTAGACAAATATTCCAGACAGAATAGGCGTAGTTTAAATAGTTTTTGATTGGGCGTGACGGGAGCATACATGTAGTATGTGACCGAGCGCCTTAATCAAAAACTACTTTTGAAATCCGTCGTTTATGGGGAATCAGCGGGGGATCCTAGCCCGGTAAAAGGTTTTGATTAGTGTTGGCAGCAACACCAACGCCCCCAACAACATCATTATCATAACAAGATCGGTCAAAAGTCCGAAATATATCGTCGGGATAAAGTTGCTAGTTACCATTATACTAAAGCCAAGGATGATCGCAAACGAGGTGTAGTACATCGCGTAGCCGATGCTAGCGTGCGAGGCCTTGATCGACTCGGCGACGTTTTTGCTGCGAAGCTCGATTTTTAGGCGATGGATGTAGTGGATGATGTCGTCCACGCCTATGCCTATGCTGATAGCCGCTATCGTAATGCTCATGATATCAAGCGGAATGCCCATCACGCCCATGACGCCAAACACCGCGCAAAGCGGGATCAAATTTGACGCGATAGCGATAGCGGCTAGCTTTATGCTTTTAAAAATAATGCAAAAAACGATAAAAAGCGACAAGATCACGAAACCAAAAGAATCCACCTGCGAGGCGATGAGGCTTTGAAGGAGGTTGTTATAAAGCACCATCGCACCGCTAACTTGCACGCTTGCGTTGTCGTTTGCGATCAAATTTGCGATATCGGTTTTAAGCTCGTGCAAAAACTCGTCTCTGCGTAGCGCATCGTCGCTATCAAGAGTACGCGCGGTAAAGCGCAGCTCGTTATCCTTTATGCTTACGTATGGGCTTAGGATGATGTCTTTGTACTTTTGCGGAATCTGTTCGTATAGGATCGAGAGCATGAGGCCGTCAGCGGGCTTTTGCGTGATGCGCTCGACGATCTTTACGACTGTGTTTAGGCTGCTAGCGTGCCCGATAAAGCGCTTATTTTCTAGATAGTTATGTACCTTTTTCGCGACGTCGATTTTATGCTGATTAAACCAGTATTTATCCTCATTCGCGCTAGCGGCAAATTCGTCGTCAAATTCGTCTTTAGGCTCGTTTTTGGCCGCTTTTTCGTCAAATTTGGGCTTGTTAAATTTGATCAATATATCAACCGGCACGGTGCCGCCTAGCTTCGTATCGATCACCTGCATACCTTTGTGGATTTCGGTCGTATCTTTAAAATAGCTTATAAAGCTGTTTTCGACCTTTAGCTTTGAGATGCCATAAAGCCCGAAAATAAGCACAGCAAGGCTAATAGCATAAACGGCGCGGCTATGATTTAGCGCAAATGCGGCGCAGTGCTTGGTAAAGCTAAATTTATCCTCAAACGTCCTAACGGGAGCGAGCTTTGGCATCAGCGCCATCGCGGAGCCAAATAGCAAAAACGCAAGCGCCAGCGAGATAGAGATCGACGCGCTCATCATGATGCCAAGCATTATGATCGGTTTGATATCAGAAAGCGCAAGCGACAAAAAGCCGATAACGGTCGTAAATATCGCAAAAAACGACGGACTGGCCTTATCGCGCAGCGTGAGATAGACTAGCTGACGGTTGCTAAGATGCGGCTTGGTAAGGCAAAACTCGCGGTAGCTCACGATCAGGTGAATGACGACCGAGATCGTGATGATGAGCTGAAGGGCGATGTAGTTTGAGCTGATGACGGTAATCTCCCAGCCAAAAAACCCAAACAGCCCGCTCGCCCAAATAACGCTAATCACGCAGATAAAAATCGGCATAACGATGTAGCGAATCTGCCTAAAAAAGAGCCAAAGGCAAAAGACCAAAAGTAGAGTTACGCTGATGCCGTAGGTCGCAAGATCCGAGCGCACGAAGCTCACCATATCATCGGCGATCATATTTGCCCCGCCTAGAAACAAACTCTCACCGCCGCCAAATTTCGCTATCGTATCGCGGATCTGCTCGATCGCGGCGTGCTCTTTTATACGCGCTTCGTCGCGGTGAGTCTTAAACTGCGCATTTACGGTGCTTAGACGCTGTTTTTGCTCGCTGGTGATGTTGCCATCAATCTTGACGTTTAGCAGAGCGTTTCGCTCGTTTAGTATGCTTTGATATTTCTCATCGGTCTTTAAATTTAGCACGATCGCCGTAGTTTTTAGATCGCGGCTAACGAGGTTGTTCGTATATAGCGGACTATCAGCAAACTCGCGGCGCACCAAGGTTTTGTTTATATCGGTATCGGCAAGGCTAGGTACATGCTTAACCAGCTCGCTAAGATCGTTAGTTCCGCTTTGAAGCAGCGGGATGTTTAATATAGAAATGACGTTTGAAACAAGCTCGTTTTTTTCTAGTTCGCGGCTTAAATTTTCTATCTTTTCAAGCGTAGAAGGCGCGAGCAGATCGTCTTTTGGCGTGTAGGCGATGACTAGGTAGTTTGGGCTAACGTAGCGTTTAGAAACGTCTCTAAAGACGGCTAGATCTTTATCGTTTTCAAGTAGCAGCGTCTCGGTAGACGCGTCCACCTCGAGCTTGCCGCTAAAGTATCCAAAAATCAGCGTCGCGGCTAGTACGCCAGCGATAACGCTTTTTGGAAAGTTGACGATAAATTTAAAAATCCGCTTCATCAGCGCCTTATTGCGGAGCTTGGACTGAGTTTAGCTTGCTAAGCAAATTTTCAAAGCTCTCGTTTTCCATCAGGCTATCAAACTGGCTGCGGTAGGTCTGGATGATGCTAACGCCTAAAATTTCGACATCGTAGATGAGCCAGCCGCGCTCTTTGGCGTTGTAAAATTTATATGTAAAGCCATAGTTTTTACCGTCCTCGCCAACCAAATCGGCATTTAGAAAGTAGCGATTTTCGTTCGGTTTGGTCGCGTCTTTAAAATTTATAGTTTGGTTTTTGTAGCTTAAGAGCTTATCGACGTAACTTGATTTTAATCTCTCTTCAAAAGCCTTATTAAATTTAGCCTTTTGCTCGGCATTTAGGTTGTTGTAGCGCTTGCTTAGAGCGATCTTTGACATCTGCTCGTAGTCGAAATATGGATCAAAAACGGCAAAAATTTTATTTATTTTCTCGTCTTTGCTCAAATTTGCGTTTTTTAGCACCTCGATGGCGTCTTGCGTCGTTTTTTGCATAGTAGGTTTTATCTGCTCCTCGCTAATCGCAAAGAGGCTAACCGCACTAAAAAGCGCAAGCAGGATGATTTTTAAAAATTTCATTTTATTCCTTTATTAAGTGGTTGCGGCGCTGTTCGTAGGCGTCGCGTAGAAACGGATACAGGTCGATCGCGTCTTTTTTAAGATTGTCGTAAGCGTCTGGATGTAAAGACAAAAGGTTACCCTGGCGGAAAGTTTTTATCGCAAAGGAGTCTAGCGCCGGCTTTACGTAACTGATTGGATCGAGGTAATAATCGCCGACCAGGCCCGCGATATCGCGTAAATTTGACGGGCCGATAAACGGTAAAACCACGTGAAATCCGCTACCCACGCCCCAGTATCCAAGCGTCTGTCCAAAATCCTCGTCATGGCGCTGCAGATTGTAGTATTTCGCTCCGTCGGTTAGCCCGCCAAAGCCGATAATCGTGTTTGCTAAAAATCTCAGCGTCTCTTCGCCCGCCTCGCTAAATTTAAACTGCAAGAGGTTGTTTACGAAGCGAACGGGATATAAAAGGTTGTCAAAAAAGTTCCCCACCGCAGTTCTGGCAGCCTCTGGCACTACGTAGTTGTAGCCTTTTATCGCGGGATGGATGGCGTTTACGTACATAAAATCATTAAATCCCGTCATCATTCTATTATAACCGCTAAGCGGATCGAAAATCTCGCTAGGCTGGGTAAATTCGTCGTCAAATTCGCTCTTTTCCTGCGTTTGTTCGGCAAAAACGCAACTAAAAAAAAGCAAAAAAGAGAGTAAAAATTTTCTCATCAAATCTCCGAATTTCAAGTCTGCAAAGGCAGTAACCTGAGATTTTATCTCAATGTAGCTTTTAAATTTATAAATTTCAAAATGCCCGGTATTACGAAGTTTATTTAAGTTATTTTTCATATATATTTAAATATACTTCCTAGCAAATTATTTTTTTATATTGATAGAATTTGGGGGATTTTCATGAAAGCAGACGTTAGTTTAGAGCTATTTTTAGATAGCGGGGTATCGGTGTTAGCCAAGCACATAGAGCTTTTAAAGGCCGTAGAGCACACCAAAAGCATAACAAAAGCGGCCGAGTATGTCGGCATCTCGTACAAAAACGCATGGGATAGCCTAGACGCGCTAAATAACCGCTCGGACGAACCGCTAATCGCAAGAGCCGAGGGCAACAAGAAAAACAGCGGCTCGGAGCTCACGCCCTACGGCAAAAAGATGATCGCGCTATACGATGCGATGCTGGAAAGCCAAAAGATATTTTTAGAAAAAGTTTGTTCAAATATAAACGTCGATACGAACGAAATTTTAAATTTACAGCGCATGAGCATGAGTCTAAGCGCCAGAAACCAACTAAGCTGCGAGATAACCGAGGTAAAAACGGGCGCGGTAAATTCGCAAATCAGCGCAAAGCTCTCAAACGGCGAAATTTTACGCGCCAACGTCACGGTCGAGTCTGAAAAAAATCTAAATTTAAAGGTCGGCAAAAAGGTCGTATTTATCTTTAAAGCTCCAAGCGTAATGCTCGCAAAAGAGGAAAATCTAAAACTAAGCGCGGCAAATTTATTAAAAGGACGCGTTATCGAGGCCAAAATCGGCTCGGTAAACGCCGAAATCGTACTAGAAATAAGCAATCATCAGACGATAACCTCTATCATCACCAAAGAAAGCGCGATGCAAATGCGCATAGGCGTGGGCGACGAGCTGGTAGCTATAATCAAAGCAAGTCAAATCATAGTAGGAGTATAAAAAATGAAAAAAACATTTTTTTCGTTAGTCTTCGCGGCCATCGCCGCTTTTAACCTAAACGCAGGCAAGATCAACGTATTTGCCGCAGCAAACGTCACTTACGCGTTTGACGAGCTAAAGGCTGAGTTTGCTAAATTAAATCCCGACACCAATGTAACCGTCACTCTAGGAGCTAGCGGCGCTCTGTCTACTCAGGTCAAAAACGGCGCTCCTGCCGACGTTTTCATGGCGGCGAATATGAAATTCGTCCAGGATCTATACGACACTAAATTTGCCGTAACCCAGCCCGTAGTATATGCTCAGGGCGCGCTTGCGCTATTTACGATCAGAGATATCGATCTAGCTAAGGGCATAAACGCGGTAGAAGGCCTAAAAGCCATCGCGATCGCAAATCCTGAGACCGCTCCGTACGGCAAGGCTAGCATCGAAGCTCTAAAAAAAGCGGGCATCTACGATAAAGTCGAGAAAGACGTCATCCTAGCAAAATCTATCGGCGAGGCTCTAAGCCAAGCTCTAAGCGCTGCTGACGTCGGATTTATCGCGGCTTCTGCTATGTACGATAAAAAAATGGCCGAGTACAAAGAGGGTAAAAACTTTATCCTCATCGATCCTGCGCTCTACACTCCGATCGATCAAGGCATGGTTATCCTAAAACACGGCGAAAACAATCCTGAAGCCAAGGCTTTCTACGACTTCATCAGAAGCGACCGTGCGAAGGAAATCTTTAGAAAATTCGGATACGTCGTCCCGTGATAAAGGCTAAAATTTCGGCGATAGAGCAAAACGACGGCGTTAGCGTTTTTGAGTTTAGCGCCGAAAATTTGAGCCTAAAAATGCTATCCTTGGAAAATCTGCAAAATTTAAGAATCGGCGACGAAGTTCGGCTAGGCTTTAAAAGCTCGGACGTATTCGTCGCTACTTCCCCGCTTTTAAACTGCTCGGTCTCAAACGAGATAAAAGCCGAGATTTCAAACATCCAAAAAGGCAAGATCACAAGCTCGCTGCATCTAAACGCGGGCGAATTTGAGTTTGAAAGCATCATCTCTACGGCATCGCTAAAGCGGCTAAATTTAGCGCTCGGCGATCAAATTTACGCCTACGTCAAGGCAACATCCCTCTACATCGCATGATAGAACTAAACTGCATAAAAAGCCTAAACGGCGCAAACGGGAAATTTGATCTAGACATAAATTTGAACGTAAAAAAGGGCGAATTCGTCGCTCTATACGGCAAAAGCGGCAGCGGCAAAACGACGCTTTTGCGACTGATCGCAGGCTTTGAAACGCCTGATAGCGGAACGATAAAAGCAGGCGGACGGACGCTATTTGACGGTAAAAACTTCACTCCGCCCCAAAACCGAAATATCGGGTTTTTATTTCAAGACTACGCGCTTTTTCCAAATATGAACGTGATGAAAAACCTGCTTTTTGCAAACGACGACGTAAATTTAGCCCGCAAGCTGCTGGGTCTTGTCGAGATGAGCTCGCTAGAAAACGCCGCCATCTCGCAGCTCTCGGGCGGTCAAAAGCAGCGCGCCGCCCTGGCCCGCGCCCTAATGCGAAAGCCTGAAATTTTACTACTCGACGAGCCGCTCTCGGCCCTTGATAACGCCATGCGAGAAAAGCTGCAAGACTACCTAGCTAAGGTGCACGCCGAGTTTAGTATGACGACGATTTTGGTTAGTCACGACGTCGCGGAGATCTACAAACTCGCGTCAAAAGTTTTCGTGCTAGAGGGCGGTAAAATCGCGCAAGAAGGCAGCCCGGGCGAGATATTTTTGCGCCACAGCGGCTCGCAGAAATTTAGCCTGCCGGCAAAAATTTTAGAGATCTCAAAGCGCGACGCCATCTACGTAGCCGTAGTCTCCGTCGGTCAGCAGCTTTGCGAAGTGGCTCTAAGCGCCGCGGAAGCGGCAAATTTAAAAGCCGGCGACGAAGCGGTGATAAGCGCCAAGGCGTTTGGGCTAAATTTGCGAAAAAACGGTGGCGAAAACGACGAATTTTACGGTACGAAATTAGGCAAATTTGACGAGCGAAACGATCAAATTTACGCGCAAAGCGAGCCAAAATGAGTATTGATTTTACGCCCTTTTACCTCTCGCTAAAGCTTGCTTTTATCTCGACTGCAATCCTATTTTTTCTCGTGTTGCCCGTCGCATTTTGGCTTAGCCGCGCGAGTTTTAAATTTAAACCCGTACTCGAGGCCGTGATCTCGCTGCCTCTGGTGCTGCCGCCTTCGGTGCTTGGATTTTACCTGCTGGTTTTTCTCTCGCCCTATAATTTTTTGGGTAAATTTTTTGAGGAAACCTTTGATATCCGCTTGGTTTTTAACTTCTCAGGCCTCATCATCGCTAGCTGTATTTACTCTCTGCCGTTTATGTTTCAGCCGCTTCAGGCGGGCTTCGCAAGTCTGCCAAAGAGCCTTTTTGAGGCGAGCTACTCGCTAGGCAAGGGCAAATGGGAGACGCTTTTTAGAGTCGCTCTGCCAAATATCAAACCATCGCTTCTAACCGCTCTCATAGTGAGTTTCGCGCACACTTTGGGCGAATTTGGCGTCGTGCTGATGATAGGCGGCAGCGCCCCGGACAAGACCAAGGTCGCCAGCATCGCCATCTACGAGGCTGTCGAGCTCATGGACTATACAAAGGCGCACGTTTATTCGGCGATTATGCTGTTTATAAGCTTTGCGGTGCTATTTTTAGTTTATTTTTTCAACAATTCACACGCAAAGAGGACGCAATGAAAGATATAAACGCAAATCCGGTAAAATTTAACGAGCTAACAGGTGGCAAAAACTGCATCGTTTTTACCTATCCCAAAATGGGCGAGAGCGGGAAGTTTTTGCCTGAAAATTTAAAGGATTTAAAGGGGCTAACCGGTTGCACGCTTCAGTGCAAAGCCTATCAAGAAAACCTCGCAAAGCTAGAATCTGCTGGCTTTACGCTAATTGCCGTCGGCTCTCAAAGCGTAGAAAAGATGAACGAGTTTAAACAAAGCGTAGGCGCAAATTTTATATTTTTAAGCGACGAAAACTTCGAGCTAGAATCCCCGCTAAATTTGCAAACCTTTACGACAAACGACGGCAAGAAATTTTACCACCGCCAAACGCTGATTATGAAAAACGGCGAAGTCGTAAAAAGATTTAACGACGTGGCAGAGCCAGCAAATGACGCGGCAAACGTGCTGGCTGCGATAGAGAGGCTTTAAATTTTGGCCAATTTCGCAAGAGGGAGAGAGATTTAGGGCTCAAATTTGGACGCGAATTTGAGCCGTTTTGAACTCAAATTTAGGCTCCAAATTTGACGCCGAATTTAAAACACGCACAAGTAAAAGCGCAAGTCAAATTTTAAATTCCCGTCAAACGCAAATTTAACCTAACCCAAAATAATTTTTTTATATAATTACGCAAAAATTTAGGCGGGATATGAATCTTTTTTCCATAGAATTTGGCTTGTGCTTTTTTATTTTTTGGCCGATTTATTATTTTTTAAACATGCGCCCGCACCTACAAAAAATCGTTTTACTCGCCTTTTCTTACCTGTTTTTGGCCTCGTTCGGGCTTAAGTTTTTAATCATAAATTTTATCTTTAGCACCGCGATTTTTCTTTTTGCCAGGGCGAGCGAGAACAAGGACTCAGCGCTCCCGTTTGCCGCGGGCGTTATTTTCGTGCTTTGCGCTCTTGCGTTTTTTAAATACGGCGGCTATTTCACGATCAAATTTGGCGTCATGAGGCTCGAAACCATCGCGCTTCCGCTTGGCATTTCGTTTTATTCGTTTATGAGCATTTTACTGCTAAAATCCGTGCGAGATGGCGAACTAGAGGCGCCTAGCTATCTTGATACGCTGATTTTTCTTAGCTTTTTTGCCGCGATTATTTCGGGTCCGATTTTACGGCCTAAGCCCTTTTTCGAGTCATTAAACTCTCCCAAAGTTTTTCGCGCTAGCCCCGCCATATTTGCACTTTTATGCTCCGCGCTTTTTAAAAAGCTCATCGTCGCAAACCATCTTTTCGAGATAGTAAGTCCCGTTTTTGCCGCGCCCACCCTACCCGCCTCGCAGCTTTTAGGCGCGCTTTTTGGCTACAGCGTGCTGCTTTACGCCGATTTTAGCGGCTACGTGGACTTCGTGACGGCGCTAGGACTCATGTGCGGCTTTGTTTTGCCGCAAAACTTCAACCGCCCTTTTACGGCGCGAAATTTAAAAATTTTCTGGCAAGATTGGCACATCAGCCTTATGAATTTTTTTAAAGAGTGCGTCTATTTTCCGCTCGGAGGCAGTCGCGGTACGGCGGCACAGACGCAGCTAAACGTGATGCTAGTCTTTGCGATTTCGGGCATCTGGCACGGCGCTGGGCTTGGCTTTTTGCTCTGGGGGCTCATCCACGGCCTTGGCGTAGTGTTCTTAAATTTAACAAGCGAGCACAAATGGCTAAATTCGGCTATGCTGGGGCGATACTTTACGTTTATTTTCGTGAGCATGGTTTGGGTATTTTTCACGATGGATTTTGAGGGGGCGGTGCGCTACATCGGAGCTATTTTTAGAAACTCGGACGGCGAGCTTCTTGCGATTTGTGCGCTATTTGCTGGCGTTTTCGTGTTCGTATTTTTGTACGCCGCACTTGACGTTTATCCGCTTTTGGTTAAATTTTTTGAAAATATAAACGCCCTTTTTTCAGCCGTTTTTTTGGCGATTTTTGGGATAATTATTTACTTTTTGATGCCGTCAGGCATGCCTAACTTTATATATCAAGGATTTTAATGAGAGCGTTTTTTGGGGTATTTCTCGCGTTTTTTACGCTGATTGCGCTATTTTTGCGACCGCTGTCAAACTACTACGAAGCCAAATATCAAAAGGATTTTTTCATCACGGACGAGCGCGCGATGGCGCTGAGCGATAAATTTATAAGCGCGGCCGAGGATGGCTTGCAGAGCGCAAAATCGGCCATCGATAAACTTACGGGTATTTTTTCAGGCGATAAAAAACAGGTCGCAACTAGCGCTAAAACGGAGCAAAATCTAACTGCCACCAAAACCGAGCCGGTAATTTTAAACGCTCAAAATACGCAAAATTTAACGCCTAGTATCGGCACGGTAAAAGAGGCAAATTTGACGGCGCAAACCGCTCAAATTTCTCCCGCTAAAACCGTTTCAAATTTAGATAAAAACGGCTCACTAGCCTCAAATTTAACGCCGAGCGCTCCAAACAAAACAAATAAATCCGCGACTTTTGATATCGAGCTAAATGAAAATTTAGGCATCATTTTGATAGGCGACTCCATAATGCAAGGCTTTGGCTGGGGCTTTGAAAACGCGCTAAAAACGAGCAAAATCTCAATCAAAAATATGGCAAAAGCAAGCACGGGGCTAACAAATAAGAAATTTTACGACTGGAGCGAGGAGCTAAAAGCGGCGCTAGCAAGCTTAGAAAATCGCCCGCAAAATCTGCTAATATTCGCGCTTTTTGGCGCAAACGACGCTTATAGCTACACATTTGACGAGCAGGCGCTGGACTTTGGCACCGACGCATGGCGCGAGGCGTATGAAGGCAGGATCGCCGAGATCTACGAGATCGCAGGGCAGCACGGCGCGCAGGTCGTGTGGCTGGGGGTGCCGTGCATGAAGAGCGAGAAATTCGACAAAAAAATGAAGGCGCTAAACCTGATCTACAAGGACTCGGCGCAAAAATACGGTGCGCGCTACATCGATATCAGCGGTGCGATCTGCGATAACGGCAAGTATCTAAAAGAAGGCGCGGACAAAAAACCGCTACGCAAGGACGATGGCATGCATATCAGCATGAACGGCGCTAAAAAGATTGCCGTCTACGTCGTGGACAAGCTGCTAAACGGGCAGAGCGATAATTTTTAGCCGAATTTGAGTTTGGCTAAATTTGCTCGGTCGGAAATTCTTAAAATTTGGAATTGATAGAATCGGCAAATTTGAAATCTCGCCGATCTGCCGAGCCGTTCGCAAAATAAATACGGGCGCGCCCCAACTAGCTTACACCGACTTTTGCCGTGCAACGCGGCCAAATGCTCGCTCGTATAAAATAAAATATCGCGCGAAATAAGCGCGCGGCCGTCTTTACCCTATATCCCCCCCCTGGCGCCATCTCTATTTTGCTGCGGCCGGTCTAGATGGCGCGACCGCTTGCCAAACGGCAGTTTGCCGTAAAGCTTTGCCACAAAATCGTCAAAATCGCTAGAACGTATACACAAACTGCGCTTGGCGCCTTTACGTCGTCTGCGGTGCGCACGCTTTCTCTACCTATGTAGATTTTATTGGTTCGTTTTTTTATTTTCGTCGCCTCAGCAAATTTAAATTTGCCTCAAATTTGAGTAGCAAAACTCGAATTTAAAAACCGGCCGGCGTCAAAATCGCATTGAGCTCGCGCCGACTGAGTTAAATTTTAAATTTACGTAACCACTAAATTTAATAAACCCACTTCACGACGTCGCTTATTTCGCGGCGGTATTTTTCAGGCTGTGGGTTTAAGCGGTAGCCAAATGGCACTACTATAGCCACTCTTTGCTCGCTCTCATCGAGCTCTAAAATTTCATTTAAAGCATGCCTGTCAAAGCCTTCGATCGGGCAGCTGTCAATCCCAAGGCTCGCGGCTGCGTTCATCATATTTGTCGCAGCTATCATGCACTGCTCGTGCGACCACTGAAATGTTAGCTCATCGTCGTTTTTGAAATTTGATAGCAAAAAGTCGTGATAAAATTTCTGCCTTGCAGCGATCATCTCAGGCTCTTTATCTGCGCGTCTAGCGATCATTTTATCAACATAGCTGCTGCCAAATTTTATCTCTTTGACCTTTGCTAAAACGACCACCAAATGCGAGCAAGATGTGATCTGCACTTGGTTCCACGAAACGGCTTTGATTTTTTCTCTAAGCTCCTTGTTTTGCACGACTAAAAAGTCCCACTGCTCAAGGCCAGTCGAGCTTGGGCTTAGTCTGCCAGCCTCTAGGATAAAGTCAAATTCACCCGCACTTATCTTTTTGCTCTCGTCAAAAATTTTGCAAGCGTGACGAAATTTTAAAATTTCAAGATAGTTCATCATATCTCCTTTGTTAAATTTTTGAAATTATAGAGCGGTTAGGTAAATTAAAAGAAATTTAGTAGCCAGCACAAAAGGCTGACTTTAAATACAAACAATCAAAATTCGCCCGCGCAAAGCGGACGAATTTATTATTTTGGGCTAAATTTACTGAGCCAAAGGGTTATTTAGCTCTACGACGTTTACTTTGCTGTCCTTATGCGCTAGAGCGTAGATGCTGCCGCCCTTTATCGCCATTCCTGAGATGTCGCCAATTTGCGGCATAGCGTATGCGTCAACCACCTTCGCGTCCGCAAGGTCGATCACGAGCAAGGTGTTGTAGTTTTTAGAGTAGGCCAAAAATTTACCGCCCACGATGTCGCCAGCCGTGACGTAGTAGTCCTTTAGATCGCGTTTTTCTTTTAGCGCGAGGCCCGATGTCACGATAGTTTCGCCGCTTAGCATCTTGTCTTTGCTATCGACTTTGATGAGGATCAAGTTCTTAGAGCGCTCGTTTGGCACCGTGATCATGTACATGTAGGTGCTTTGCGGGTCTTTTGCGAGCGTTAGGACGTATTGTTTTTTTGCCCTTATGGTTAAAATCGCTGGGCGGTCGAACTTCCATGCAGACTCGAGCCCGCCGGTACTCTCTCTAAAATATCTCCACTCGTGATACGCGTCCACATTTTGGGCAGGTTTAACGGCGAAGGTGGTTTTGTTAAAGCCCGTAGTTACCAGCATATCGCCGACAAAGGTCGATGCGACGGCTTTTTTGATATTTCGGCCGTTTGGCTTGTCGATGATGGCGTGAGCTATCTCTTTAAAATTCGCATCCGTAAAATAAACTCCGCCTTCGGTGTTTGAGATGCCGAAAGTATCGTTTTTAGCGTTATACGCTAGACCGCTCGTTACGCCTTTGCCAAAAATCCCTTTTGTTTCAAAAGGAAGCGGGAAGCTGTTTTTCACGCTAAGCGCGGGCTTCACGTCCGTAAACGCGCCGGCGCTTGGATCGGAGTTAAATTTGACGCTTATGTCTTTAGGCTCGCCCGCTATAAACGGATCCTCGACGACGTTTGCACCGACAAATGAAAACGGCTGTTCAAACCTTTTCCAAACGCCTGAGGTCCAAGTGTTATTTAGGCTGATACGCTCAGGATCGCCCTTGCCGCTATACGGAGGGATGCCTGCCGAGATGAGCGCCTGAACGGCGTTTGATAGGATGACAAATAGGCTCAAAGCGATCACGAATTTTGAATATGCGTTAAGAGGCTTGATCCTAGTGTCCGAGCGCGCGATATCGCCCGAGACGACCTTGTCTTTGGCAAAGAGCATCATAAGCCCCATCGCTACGACCACGACCCAGTACACCAAAATGCCCCATGTATAGGTGTGTGCGCCGAATATATCGCCGCCAAAGCCCATACCCACGTCTCTATACAAGCTAAAGCTAGCCTGCCTAAGCGTCATAAAAATGCCGTATGCAGCGCCAAAAAGAACGGCGGCTATGTAGCGCGCCTTTAGCCCGTAGCGCAGTATCAAGATGCCAGCGACGCCGACCACGACCATGCCGATACGCTCCCACCAGCAAAGCGTGCAAGGCCCCTCGCCGATGAAGTAGCCAAGATAAATGTTCGCGATACCGACTGGGATAGCAAGCACGAGCAAGACCGCGGTGGCCATGACGAAGTCGAAATTTTTCTCGTTAAAAAAGCTCATCTAGGCCTCCTAATACGCCGCGTAAGGCAGCAGGGACGTCCAGCTGGCGATGAAAAACATAATAAAGCAAATCGCCGTCCCCACGGCAAATGCGCCAAACGCTAAACCCTCTTTTTCAGGCTTTTTCCAAGCTATAAAAACGGCTATAGCCAGAAAGAGAAACGACAAAAATTCCATTTTATCTCCTTTGTGTCATTAATATTAGTTTGTCATTTTAATTTAATTCTTTTATATTTTCGCTTAAAACACGGAATATTTTTGATAATACATTGCAGATTACTTTAAAATTTGGGTAAATATTTTAGAAATTTGACGGATTTGGTTTGCGAACAAATAGCTAAATTTAGGGATATTTGAACACGGGATTACGCGCAAATTTGCTGTTTTATTTTGCTATGATTTTTTATTTTAGTTAAATTTTATTTTTAAGTATTTTAGCTTTTTTCGCATTTTAGACGGCACAAATTTGACTAAATTTATAAGCTAGGAAGCTTTGCTGGTCTCTATAAATAAATTTGGCGAGCTTGCCGTTTTAAACTAATATTTCAAATTTGACCGAATTTAAACCCGTCAAATTTGATTAAATTTGCCCGTTTAAATTTAAAGCTCCGTTACCTTAAATTTATACCGTATTCGCCGCGCTTTTTAGCTATGCCCACGACCGCACTACTTTCGTATCCAGCCTCTTTTAGACGAGACAGAGCCAAATTTGCCTCGCTTTGCGGTACTGCTAGCAGTAATCCGCCTGAAGTCTGCGCGTCGTAAAGCAAGATGTCGGCCTCGCCACGGACGAATTTACTCGCAAATTCGCGGTTTTTATAGCTGCCCTCGGGGATGATGCCCATATCGGCAAACTCGCGTGCCGCAGCTATCACTGGCACGTTACTCGCGTAAATTTCAAAGCTGATTTTGTCGTTTAGCATTTCGCTTAAATGCCCCAAAAGGCCAAATCCCGTGACGTCGGTCGCCGCCGTTACGCTGATGCCTTTTAGCGCGGTCACGGCATAGAAATTTAGCTGCCGCATCGTCTCGACGGCCTGCTCGATTTGAGTCAAATTTAGCAGATCGGCCTTGATCGCCGTGCTTAAAATGCCCGTTCCCAGCGGCTTTGTGAGTATGAGCGCGTCGCCCTCGCGCGCGGAGTTATTAGACCAAAAGGAGCCTGGCGAAACAACACCCGTGACGCTAAGTCCGTAATACATCTGCTGCGTCTCTATCGTGTGTCCGCCGACGATCACGCCGCCGCACTCGGCGACTTTGTCCTGTCCACCGCGCAGAATTTCGCCCAAAATTTCGCCACTTAGGTTGCAACTGTCAAAACCGACGATATTTAGCGCGTTTAGCACCTTGCCGCCCATAGCAAACACGTCGCTTAGGCTGTTTGCGGCTGCGATCTGGCCGAATATAAACGGATCGTCCGCCACCGGCGTGATAAAGTCCAGCGTCTGAACGAGCGCGATGTCGTCCGTAATCTTAAAGACGCTCGCGTCTTCGTTCGTGCCGATGTTTGAGAGCAAATTTGGGTGAGCTAAATTTAAATCGCCGATAGTTTTGTGTAGACCCGACGGGTCAAGCTTGGCCGCTCAACCCGCCGCTTTGACGAATTTGGTTAGACGTTTGTCGTTGTAAATCATAGTTTGATTTGCTCGTGAGAAGTTAAAATTTGCATGATTTCGTAGGCATTTGATATCTCTCCGACGCTTAAATCGCCGACGAGTTTATACGCCTCCAAGCAGCTGCCGCAGCTTAAAATTTTAACGCCCGCAGCCTCTAAATCCTTAAGCGGTTTAAAGCCCGCATGCGCGCGGTTCGTAGTCATTTTAACGGCGTTATTTACGCAAATGACGTACTCCGGTTTTTCCACCTGCAAAAGCGCGCCTAAAAATTTAGATAGTAAGCTAACGCCCACATCGCCGCTTCCGGCGTATTCTTCATTTAGATAAACGACCGTTTTTTTGGCTTTTGGCGTAATTTCGCAGACGAATTCGTCAAAATTAGCTAGCTCCAACTTAGATTCGCCCTTAACGGCAGTGATTTTCGTCTCGGCGCCGTTTTGTTCTACGCTAAATTCGACGTTTTGATTTTTTAAAAAACGGCTGATATTTTCTTTGGGAGCGATAGAATTTACTAAAATCTCAAGCTTTTCGCCGACTTTTAGGCTCTCAAGCGTATTTTTCGTCCTGATGACGGGTTCCGGACAAGCTAAATTTCTACAATCGATTTGCATGATTTTTCCTTAAATTTATTACTCTTCAACCTGAAGTCTGAGGGGAATTTTATCTAAAAGATTTTAAATTTCGTATAAAAGGCGGCTTGCAAGCTCACCTCTGAGGCAAAAAGGAGAAAAATTTCTCCTTTTTTATTATTTTAATTTTGGATAAGTTTTTTCGTATTCAGATACCGGGATTTTGTTTTTAGAGATGAGCTCTTGGTACCAGTAGTGGTGAAGTACGTAAACCTCTTCTTCTTCTTTATAGCCCGTTATCATCGACCAGATAGCGCCGTGTATCGCGATAGCCGCCATATAGATGTGTACTAGGAAAAATACCGCGCAAACGATACCAAGAACATTATGAACTAGCGCAGAAGCTCTTAAAACTTCGATCTGAGATACGCCTAGCCAGGTTGCAACGTCCGGGGTTCTAAAGTCAAGGAAGAACATCGCTGCGCCGGTTAGTATCATCACGATACCGCCAGGAATAGCTACCCAGTACCACGCCTTTTGGCCGGCGTTAAATTTGCCCGCAGGTACTGGACGTTTAACCTTTGATAGATATCCGCCGATGATCATCATCCATCTGATATCATAAACCACAGGTAGCATCCTCACGGTCCAAGCTATCAGCATCGGAGGCACTGAAACGGCAAATAAAATCGTCGCTAGTCCGTGGATGTCCTTACAAAATCTAACAAACGCGCCTCCGCCAAGCTCTGCGCCCCACATCATAATGACGCCCGTCGGTATAAGCACTATCCATGCGATCGCCGCAGCGCCGTGAGATACGCGCTCTATCATATTAAACGCATAGACTTTTTTGCCGTCGTGGCTGAAGTGTTTCGGTCCGATGATCAAAAAGTGCAGAACGAACGCGCCGATAACAGCCAAAATAAGCGACAAGGCCGCTATCGCGAAGTAGTCGTTGCCCTGAATGAACGTGAAAATCGGCCCCAAACCGTCTTCGTAAGGCTTAATGTTCTCGATTCTACCCGCAGCCCAGATATTGCTCTGGTACTGGTTCGTGCTAGGACTCGCCTCGATAGCGAAGGCCCAACAGGCGAAAACCGAAAGCAAACTAAAAATTCTCGTCATGCTATCTCCCTTTGGTTTTGTTTTCCGCCTTAAAAAGCTCGTCGTGGTCGGCATCCAGCCAAAGGCTAAATTTTGCGGATTTTTATGAAATTATATCAAAAAATAACGTAATGCAAGCTTAGCGTCAAAACAACGCATTTTTAGGCGGTTACGGCGCTTTTTTATCAAAATCGGGGTCAAATTTATAACCCGCTATATTAATTCATTTATATAAGCTAGATTTTATTTATCTTAAATTTAACTTCGTTTGAGATTAAATTTGCGGCAAATTTGGCGGGCGATAAACCAAATTTCAAAATTTAAATCCGAAAAGCTACGGGTTTAGCGCAGGCGCATATCAGGCAGAAACCTGAGGTAAAATTTGATTTAAATTTACAGCCACAAACGGCGTCCCCCAAACGTCGAATTTACACCCTAAAGGGCACAGTTTCAGGAGGCAAATCTAGTTGCGCCTCTCATACTCTTCAAAGCCAAATTCTCGCACGGTTACAAGCTCGCCGTTTTCTTTTAAAAGGAGTAAATCGGGCAGCTTTATACCGTTAAAGGTCGTGTTTTTTACGATCGTATAGTGGATCTGATCCTCAAAGATCACTTTGTCGCCCACGCTTAGCGGCGCGTCAAATTTATACTCCGGCTCGCCCGCGTCAAGCCCCACGATATCGCCAGCTAGACAGGTGTTTCCGCCGAAACGGTAGCTAAATTTACCGCCCTTACTCTCGCCTCGCACGGCCGGTCGGTACGGCATCAGCACGGTGTCTGGCATATGCGCCTCAGCTGAGACGTCTAGGATCGCTATGGTTTTTTCGTTTTGCACGAAATCAAGCACTGAAGCGGCTAAAAATCCCGTCTGCCAGCCCACCGCTTCGCCAGGCTCTATGTAGACCTCGACGCCGTATTTTTCGCGGAAGTTTTTGATCAAATTTATGAGCAGATCCACGTCGTAGCCTTCTTTGGTGACGTGATGTCCGCCGCCAAAATTTACCCACTTCATACGCGGGATAAACTCGCCGAATTTCTCCTCAAACGCCATCAGCACGGTCTCCAGGCTCTGTGCGCTCTCTTCGCAAAGTGCATGAAAATGCAGCCCCGTAATGCCATCAAGCGCGTCAGCGTCAAAATTTGCGCGAGTGATGCCTAGGCGGCTGTAGCGACCGCACGGATTATAAGCGTCAGTCGGTGCGACGGATAGCTCTGGATTTACGCGAAGTCCACAAGTAACGCCCGCAGCTAGGGCTTTTTGCTTAAATTTCGCCCACTGCGCAAAGGAGTTAAAAACCACGTGCTTTGAGAGCGCTAGCACCTCATCTATGTCCTCGTCTTTAAATGCAGGCGAATACGTATGGATCTCGCCGCGAACGTGTTTTTGGGCAAATTTAGCCTCGTGCAGGCCGCTGCATGTCGCGCCGTCTAAGTACTCGCCCACAAGCCCCATCACGCCGCTAAATGCAAAGCCTTTTAGGGCGACTAGCACCTTTGCGCCGCTTTCATCCTTGACGCGTTTTAAAATTTCGAGATTTGCGCGCACCTTAGCCTCTTCGCAGACGTAGGCGGGCATTTTTATTTTGCTTAAGATTTCGTTCATTAGGGCTCTTTCGTTTAAAATTTGGCGTAAGTATATCTAAATATTTTTTTAAGTAAAATCAAGAAAAAAATTTAATTTCAAAGGCAAATTTATGATAGAAATCGAGTTTTTGGGCCCGATAAAGATGAATAATTTAAAGCTGGAAGCGGCAAATTTAAGCGAAGTAAAAGAAAAACTAGGCGAATACGCGCAGCTCGGCGAGTGGCTAAAAATCTGCGCCGTCGCCGTAAACGACGAGATCGCAAGCTCTCTTGAGGCGCCGCTAAAAGACGGGGATAAAATTTCCATTTTACCGCCGGTTTGCGGAGGTTAATATGCAGATATTTGATGGAAGTCTCGACGCCAAAGCGATCACAAACGCTTGGTACGACGAGTTTAAGGACAAAAACTGCGGCGCGCTCATCACGTTTACGGGCATCGTGCGCGAAGAAGGCGGCATAAGCGCGCTTAGCTTTGATATCTACGAGCCGATCCTGCGCAAATGGCTAGCGGGCTGGGAGCAAAAGGCGAAGGATCTGGGCGCATACGTGCTTTTTGCGCATTCTCGCGGAGACGTACCGGTGCACGAGAGCTCCTACGTCGCAGGCGTCGTGAGTCCGCAAAGAAAAGTCGCCTTGCGGCTGATAAACGAGTTCGTCGAGGATTTCAAGGCTAACGCGCCGATCTGGAAATACGACGTCGTGGGAGGCGAGCGCATCTACGCAAAAGAGCGTAGCCAGGCGATAAAAGGGGCCGGACTTTTAGGCTAAATTTACTTGACTCGGCTTTGGTATACGAGCCGAGCAAATTTGACTACTTTTTAGATAAAAGATTTATTTCTTGCGGGCTAGGCTATGTTTTAGCCTGCTTTTTACTCTTAACCGCCATCAAATTTGTCAAATTCAAGCTCACTTTTTATATAAGTTAAATTTACATCTCTTACTCACCGAGACCCGCGCCACGAAAATGTCAAATTTATAAATTTAGTAAGATATGTGACAAATATTCCAGACAGAATAGGCGTAGTTTAACTTTAAAATTTTAACCCGTGAGGGCGCGTATATGAAATACGTAACCGAAACGGGTTTAAAATTTTAAAGCCTCCTCGTAGCAAAGTCTCGTAACGAGCGCTTTGCGCGAAGTTAAAAATCCGTTCATTTATGAGGAATCAAGCGGCCTTTTTGTGAAAAAATCCCACATAAACCGCAAAAACAAACCCTATCGCTACCGCCCACGGAGCCGCCGCCGTTATGGCGCTCGGAGAGCTGGCGAGCAAGAAGTTATGCGCTACGGCCGCGCCCGCCGCCATACCGATGACAAATATAACGGAGCTTAGATTTCCCGTGCCCATTTGCACGAGATGTTTGCCCGGGCAGCCTTCGCTCAGGCTAAAGCAAAGCCCTGCTAGCGTCATGCTAAGGAAGTTCCAAAGCACATCGTTGTGCGCGATAGGCTGGCCTTCAAAGCCGAATTTATACTGCCCGAGCGCTAAATTTACGATGCTAGCAAAGACCACGATGCTGATGATCCCCGTAAACATCGAGAAATCCTTTTTGAAAAGTCTACCAAACGCCCCGACGCTGCAAAATTTACTTTTGTGCATTAGCGCGCCCACGACGATGCTAAAACCAAGCGAGATCAGGATAGGAGCGTGCATGGAGCCCGGGCCTTTTGCGGAGCTAAAAAGAGCGCCGTTTTCGCCGAGATTTAGTCCAAACGCAAGCGCAGCAAGCAGCAAAATACCCATAACCGTCGGCAAAACGCCTATCGCGGCCTGAGTTTTGGTCTCGTGCGTGAGTCCGTAGCCGAGCTTTTTGAAAAACACGCCCGCGCACACGCCCGCAAAAATACCGATGACTCCCGCAATCGCCGTCATATCGCCGCCACCAAGACGCAAAAACGCTCTCCACGGGCAGCCTAAAAACACGAGGCAACCGATCATCGCGAAAAATCCTAGAAAAAAGCGCACGAAAGGCGACGAGCCAGTGGTCGCGCTAAACTCCTTCGTCCAAAGCACGCTAGCTAAGAAGCCGCCCAAAATAAGCCCGATGATCTCCGGGCGCACGTACTGCACGACTCCTGCGCGGTGAAAGCCGAGCGCTCCCGCCGTATCGCGTAAAAAGCAAGCTGCGCAAACGCCCATGTTGCCGGGGTTGCCGAAATACACAAGTAGCGCACCTAAAGCGCCGAGCGCCGCACCTGAAACGATAAACCATTTTGAGTTTGAAAAATTCATGAAGTGTCCTTTAAAAAGGTAAAATCGACCCGATTTCTTAGGCGTTATTTTACTGATGTTAAAATAAAAAATTAATAAAATTTGACGGGAGATTAATCGCGAGCTTTAAATTTCGGTCAAATTTTAAAATTTACTCGCGGAAGGACGTTTAGCTTGGCTCGTACTTACATATTTAAATTTGGCACATTTTTTTAACTTCTGTGCTTTATTAGCATAATTTACGATTAAATTTAGTAAAATCGGCAGAAATATTCCAGACAGAATAGGCGTAGTTTAACTTTAAAATTTTAATCCGTGAGGGCGCGGACTCGTCGTCCGTAACCGAAACGGGTTTAAAATTTTAAAGCTTGAAATCCGTCATTTATGGGGAATCAAAAAAGGATAAAAAATGAAAGAATTTATGAGTTACGAGGCCTCTCTTGAAATTTTGCGCTCTACGCTGGCCCCCTGGGACCGCGTAGAAAAGGTCACTCTCACGCAAGCACTCGATCGCCGTATCGCCGTAGAT
Organism: Campylobacter showae; assembly: GCF_004803815.1. NCBI lineage: Bacteria > Pseudomonadati > Campylobacterota > Epsilonproteobacteria > Campylobacterales > Campylobacteraceae > Campylobacter > Campylobacter showae. The sequence continues at coordinate 1,800,585 of NZ_CP012544.1, forward strand.
ATCGCGGCACAGGATAACTATCCCGCCCGGCCCGTCTCGGCGATGGATGGCTACGCTTTTGCGTGGCAAGAGGGCCTAAGCGAGCTTGAGCTCGTCACCGACCTACCAGCAGGCAGCGATAAGGGGCTAAAGGTAGAGGGCGTAAAATGCGTCAAAACCTTCACCGGTTCGCTGATGAGCGAAGGTACCGACACGCTAATCCCGGTCGAAAACGTCGAGGTGTCAGGCGGCAAGATCCTCATCAAAAAGCCTGTGCCAAAGGGCTTTGCCGTGCGCGAAGTCGGCGAAAGCTACAAAAAAGGCGAAATCCTAATCAAAAAAGGCGCGACGATAGGCTACGCCGAGACCGCGCTGCTAGCAGAGCTTGGGATCTTTAACGTAAGCGTATTCGTGCGGCCGCGAGTCGCGGTTCTAGCGACGGGAAGCGAGATAAAAGATCTCGGAGAGCCGCTAGAAAACGCTGCGCAGATCCACAGCTCAAATCACGTAGGCATCGCGGCCATGGTGCGCAAAATGGGCGGCGAACCCGTACTGTGCGAGATAGTGCGCGACCGCGCCGAGCTCGTAAAAGACGCTATCGTCCGCGCGCTAAAATCAGCCGACGTGCTCGTCACCACGGGCGGCATCAGCATGGGCGACTACGACTTCGTCAAGGGCGCGCTGGGCGAAAATTTCGACATCATAATAGACGGCGCCGCGATCAAACCGGGCCGCCACATCAAGGTCGCAAAAGCGGGCGAAAAATACATTTTTGCGCTGCCGGGCTTTCCGTACTCGGCGATGGTGATGTGCGTGCTCTACGTGCGCGTGCTGCTAAACGCGTGGTTTGGCGCTAGCGAGCCTAAAATCACGGCGATCATGGACGAGGACTACAAAAAGCGCTCACCGTTTTTGGAGTTTACGGCGGTAAATTTGGTCAATCGAGACGGCAAAATTTACGTAAATTTAGACGGCAAGAAGCTGGGCAGCTCGGCGATCGTAAACAATCTCACAAATGACGCCGCGCTTTTAATCATTCCAAAAGAAACCGAATTTATCGCAAAGGGCGAGATAGTCGAAGTGCTGAAAATGGTTTAAATTTGGGGTTAAATTTGAGCCGCAAGAGTGGCGCATTTACACAAAGAAAAGGCCGTAAATCGGCTTAAATTTAAGCTAAAACAATTAGCGCCGAGTTTGCTATTTTTATTTACGCTGACCCGGTTTAAACGCGCGCCGGGTCAAATTTATATGGGCCATATTAAATTTGGAGCCGTTATGGCAAGGACGAACAAATTTAAGCTTAACTAAAAAAGCACCTAGCAAATTTGGCTCAAACATTCCGGCGCCAAATTTCAGCCCGTGCGCGCCGATTTGCCGCTCCGCAAAAGGCGCTAGAGATAAATTTTGCCGTAAAAATGCTCAAATTTAAAGCTTTTAAATTTACGGCTAGTTTGCAGTTTCCGCAGTCGCGACCCCGCTCACTCAAACACCCTATAATGCGCCTCGTCGGCAAACTCCAGCATCTCCTTGTCGCCCCTGCTGTCGCCGTATGCGATCACACGCTCAAAGGCGTCCGTGTCATACGCCTCGCGCACGCGGCGTACCTTCTCCGCGCCGTAGCAGTTGGCGCCGTCTATCTCGCCCGTTATCACGCCGCCTTTTTTCTTGATACGAGTGCCTAGTAGTTCAATGCCCTGCGCCTGGCACCACGGAGCTAGCCAGTCCTCGAGCGACGCCGTCACGATCACGACCTTGTCGCCGTTTGCCTTATACTCGGCGATCTTTGCCATCGCAGAAAATTTCACGATATCTTCGATGTGCGTATTTGAGTATTTTTTGCAAATTTGAGCAAATTTATCCGCGCTCATACCCGCAAAAAAGTACGTCATCAACCGCCTACGAGCGTAGTTGTTGCTGCAAATTTTTAGCTTATAGCCGATCAAAACCGGCGAAAGCCAAAAAATCCCTCTAAAAAATTTCTTAAATCCCACAACGTAGGCGATAAACTCCAGCAGCGAGTCGTCGCGCGTGATCGTCCCGTCAAAGTCGAATAAAACCAGATTCATCTTCGTCTCAAATTTTAAATTTGCGCGATTATACAGCGCTAGCGTTAAGGGACGGCAAATTTAACTCAGTTTTTACCCCGCAGATTTGCCTTTTCATTTGCGCTTTAAATTTACCGCTCAAATTTCCTCTCAAGGCTTTTTAACACGTACTTTATGAGCTCTAGCCCCTTTGAGCGGTGCGAGATTTTTAGCTTTGTGGCGTCGTCTAGCTCGCCAAGCGTGCGCGTAAAGCCTTTGGGGATAAAGAGGCTATCGTAGCCAAAGCCGTTGCTGCCGCGTTCCTTGGAAATCGCAGTGCCGTGCATAAAGCCGTGCGCCGTAAAGTCGCCCAAATTTGAGCCAACCGCGATACAGGCAGTATAAAACGCGGGCGAGCTGGTTAAATTTAGCGCATTTAGCTCGGCTATCAGCTTTGCGCGGTTGCTAGCATCGGTCGCGCTTTTGCCCGTTATCTGCCCGCGCTCGTTCATATCGCTAAATCTCGCAGAGTAAATCCCGGGCCTGCCGCCAAGAGCCTCCACGCTGATGCCGCTATCGTCGCTTAGCGCGATAAACTCGTCCGCCAAATTTAGCTCACGCAGTTTAGCATGCACCGCGCGAGCTTTGATTAGCGCGTTTGTGGCAAATGTCGCGCCGTCCTCGACGATCTCAAAGGGCTCGCAAATTTCGCGCAATGCGTAAATTTCGTAATCTTTTAAAAAATCTTTTATTTCGCGTACTTTGTCGGAGTTGGATGTTGCTAAAACTATTTTCAAAATTTTTCCTTTTTCGGCTTCTCTTGCGCGCCTTTAAATGGGCTAGAAATTTTCTCCCTCGATGAACTATATGTTCTATCTTCGGTCGAAAATTTCGTCGCAACATTTAAATTCATAGCAAGACAACTTTGCCGATTTTTTAAATTTACCGCTCACATTTTATCAAATTCGGCTTTAATTTACGTATTATCAAAATTCGGGTAAAATCACTCCTTTAAAAAGGAAAATTTATGATAGTAAAAAGCGCATTACCTTTATCTTTTATCATCGGCAGCAGGTTTTTTGGACTCTTTATCATTTTGCCAGTTATCAGCGTCTACGCACTCGAGCTTGAGGGGGCGACCGAGTTTTTAGTCGGCGTTCTTATCGGCGTTTATGCGATGTCACAGATCACGTTTCAGGTGGTTTTTGGCTACGTCTCGGATCGCTTCGGGCGCAAAAACTCGATGCTAATAGGCCTGCTAGTTTTCATCGCGGGAGCTGCGATCTGCGCCGTGGCGACTGATATCTACACGATGATTTTTGGTAGATTTATCCAGGGAGCGGGCGCGATAGGAGCCGTGGCGATCGCGCTGATGAGCGATATGACTAAAGAGGAAGTGCGCGGGCACGCGATGGCGATGATGGGCGCGTTTATCGGCATTAGCTTTACGCTTTCTATGATACTTTCGCCGATACTTAGCGCCAAATACGGCCTTTCAAGCCTCTTTTACCTCTCGATCGCGGTTACGGTCGTTTGTATCGTGCTTTTATACACAGCCGTGGGCGAGGAGCCTAAATTTACGCATTCGCAGGCCAAAACGCCAGCCGTAAAGCTACTCTCAAACAGAAATTTACTACTCATGAACATAAGCAACTTCATGCAAAAAATGCTGATGTCGGCGGCCTTTATCGTGATCCCGATCGCTATCGTGAAGTATTTTGGCATGGACAAAAAAGACCTCAGCGGCATCTACTCGGTCGCGACGGTGTTTGGCTTTATCGCGATGGGTATCGGCGGCGCGATCGGCGAAACAAAGCGCATAACAAAGCAAATTTTAGTCATCGGGGTCTCGCTTTTCGTCGTTTGCTACGGACTTTTCGCGCTCTCGCTCGGACACAAGCCGCTGTTTTACGCCGGCGTGATTATATTTTTTATAGGCTTTAACCTGCACGAACCGATCTTGCAATCAATGGCGTCCAAATTTAGTAAAGTAAGCCAAAAGGGCGCGGTTTTAGGCATCTTTAACGCCTTTGGCTACATGGGAAGCTTTATCGGCGGTATCGGCGGCGGTACTTTGCTTAAATTTTACGGTCTTAGCGCGCTTTCCGCCGTCGTGACGGTGCTTTGCGTCGTGTGGCTGATCGCGCTAAAATGGCTAGATAACCCAAATATCTTTAAAAATATCTATCTGCCGTCAGATACAGATGCCGATCTAGCCGAGATCGAAAAGCAAAAAGGCGTCGTGGAGTGCTACAAAAACGCTCAAAATCTCGTTGTGAAATACAACTCCAAGCTCACTAACGAGGCGGAGATAAAGCAAATTTTAGGCGTTTAGCGGACTTTTACGGACGGCAAATTTACCGAGTCCGTCCCTCTAAAACGCCGAAACTTCGGCTCGCACGCCGTTTGATAACGCAACGACGCCTGTCATGTAAATTTAGCCGATTTTTAGCTATTTTTAAATACTATTATCAAAATCTAATTTCAAAAAAGGATAAAAATGAGCGATCTAAAAAAACAAATCGACGAGCTTTTCGAGGACAAAAAGATGTCCGTTTACGATGCGGCCAAACAGCTAAACGTACGCGAATACGATATCTTGCAATACCGCGGCGATGACGAATTTAAGGAAGTCAGCGCAGAAAATTTGATGAAAATTTTTGAAGAAGTCAGCACTTGGGGCGAGATGCTTTTCATCAAAAATACGCCTGAGTTTATCATCGAGATCAAGGTTAGCGTGCCTATGCCTAAAAAAGCGAAAGGGTTTTTAAATTTCACCGATAAAAGCGGCTTTTTGGGCGGCCACCTAAAAGAAGAATCAATCGCCAGCATCGGCTTTGTGAGCACTAAATTTATGGGATTTCTCGGGCACAGCCTGCACTTTTACGACGCGGATCACAACGTGATCTTTAAGCTTTTTGTAAATCGCAACGAAAAAATGAAACTAGACGAAGCGCAAGAGCAAAAATTCCTAGCGCTAAAAAATAGTTTTTGATTTTAGATGGCTTTGCCGCGCATAAATTTTGAGGTTTTATGATGGCTAAAATTTCCAAAATTTACGACGTTTTGATAATCGGAGCGGGCGCGGCAGGGCTATTTTTGGCGGCGAATTTACGCGGTAAAAGCGTCGCCATACTCGAAAAAAACGCAACTCCAGGCAAGAAAATCCTAGCTAGCGGCGGAGGCAGGTGCAATGTCACAAACCGCCGTATCGACGCGTCAAACTACCTCGGCGACGCAAATTTCGTCAAAAATATCCTAAAAAATCTAGACTTCAAAAACGTTTTAAAATTTTTTGGCGAGCTGAAATTTAACGAGCAAAAGCAAAATCAATTTTTCTGCGAAAGCGGCGCAAAAGACGTTTTGGGCGTGCTTTTAAAGTGCGCTAGACAAAGCGGAGCGCAAATATTTTGCGGCGTTTGCGTAAAAAGCGCGAGGAAAATTTCGACCGATGAAAACGGCGGAATTTTGGACGCCTCTCTTGCTGAAGAGGCAAAATTTGATAGCAAAAATTTGCAAGATTTTAAATCCAAACAGACTGAAGTTTTTGAAGTGCTCGCCGAAAACGGCGATAAATTTTACGCTAAAAATCTCGTCGTAGCTAATGGCGGACTGAGCTACAAAAGCCTAGGCGCAAGCGGTATCGGCTACGAAATAGCGCAAAGCTTCGGTGTCAAAGTCGTCCCGCCCGCGCCCGCGCTCGTGGGATTTACCGTACAAAAAGACGAGTTTTGGTTTAAAAATCTAAGCGGAGTTTGCTTCCCAGCCCGCATCCGCGTAGGTTGCGCAGGCAAAGACGCCGCAAACCGCGAGTCAAAAATGCCGCGAGAATTCGCGGGCGACATACTTTTCACCCACAAAGGCATAAGCGGCCCGGCCGTGCTAAATGCTTCGCTTTTTTGGCAAAAGGGCTTGATGGCCATAAATTTTTGCCCGAATTTTAGCATCGAAACCGCGCAAAAAAGCAAAAAGCAGCTCAGCACTATCCTGCCGCTACCTAGGCGATTTACGCTCGAGTTTTTACGCGCAGCGGGGCTTAACGACAAACCTTACGGCGAGTACAAGGCGGATGAAATGGCGAAAATTTTGCAGCTATTTGATTATAAATTTGCGCCTGCGGGCACGTTTGGCTTCGAGCGAGCCGAAGTAACAAAAGGCGGCATAGACACGGACGAGCTAGACGCAAACTGCGGCCGTGGCGACACTCGCGGGCTTTACTTTATCGGCGAGGTTTTAAACGTGACGGGGATGCTCGGCGGGTACAACCTGCATTTTGCGTTTGCGTGCGCGGCAAATTTGGCAAAGCGGTTAAACGCCGAGTAGCGACGACTTAGTCAAATTTGAGCAGCAAATTTGGCTTCTCTTGAAACCCAATCGCTAAATTTACAACTCTTTTATCTTTGCTTCCACCTCTGCTTTTAGGCTTTTTGCGTGTTTATCGTTGCTTTTTTCTAAAATTTTATTCGCGACTTTAAGGGCTTTTTCGTAGTTTTGCAGCGCCTCAGTCTTGTTGCCAAGCCCCGCCAGATCGCCCGCCATCAGCGCACAATACTTCGCGCGTAGCAAATTTACGCTATCTGCGCCGAAAACCTCTTCGTAAATTTTAAGCGCGGCGGCGTGTCTTGCGTATGCCCTGGTAAAATCGCCCGTTTTATAGAGCGTATCGCCGAGCCCCGCGTAGCAGCTCATCAGATCTTTTTGCATCTTCGCGCCGCCAAGCTCGTAGCATCTAATCGCCGCGCCGAAATTCGCTATCGCTTCATCGTATCTCCCTAATGCCGACTGTGCGATAGCTACGTCGTGATAGGGCTTTGCAAGCGCCTTGTGCTCTTTGCCGAGCCCTTTTTGTAAAATTTTTAGCGAGCGTTCGTAGGCTGCGAGCGCCTTTTGCGGCTCGCCTGCAAACATAAAAAAGCTGCCCGAGTTGTTTAACGCTATGATCGTGCTCTCATGCTCTTCGCCGTATTCAGCCAGGCAAATTTACACCGCCTTTTCACTCACTAGCGCAGTAGCCGTGGCGTTGTGCTCGCGCTTAATAAACTCTTCGGCACTAAGCTCTATCGCCTCCTCGCAGCTGGTCCCAAGTAGCCAAATCGGAAGCAAAAAAATTAAAATTTTACGCATAGAATTCCTTTGAAATTCCGCGCTATTGTAACGATTGAAAGCAAATTTTATCCCGTATTTCCTCATAAATCAATATTATTTCTTGGCAAATAAACTTGTGACATTATTTTTATGTCTTCTTCTTCTGGATTCTCGATTTGAGTATCAATTATCTGCCTCATTAGCGCCATGCAAAATTTCATACCCATCTCTTCTGTGATTATATCTTTTAGATAAATATTTGTTATTTCATTATATTTACTGGGAAATTTAACAGAAAAATAAGTCATTTTCTTCTTTTTTGTCTCCCATATTCTATATTTGACCTCTGATTTATCATCAATTTTATATTCTTTTGCCTTAGTGAGAAATTTATTTATTTGCCCAGCCTTATCCCAAGTGGCAAGACTTTTGTTTATATAGACTTCATCCCATGTGTCAAAAATAGGAAAGTGCAATAAGAGGTTTCTAATAAAACTAAATAGATCATCGGCAATCACTCCTTCAAAAAAAGGTCGTCCTCCTCTTTTCATCCACTTTAAATATTCTTTAATTGGTTCATAATTAGAAATCTCTTTAAATACCGAAAATGCTTCTCTGAGCCTATAAAACCTAAAGTATGGTTCTTGAGTTTTGAAATTTTCATTAGAAATTTCATCATATAAAAAATAAAATCTATTATAAAAAAGAGTTAAGGCTTCTATCTCTTTTTCATTCGGTATTTGCTTGCCATTTTCAATCATTGTTGCTCTTTTTGCGTTTTCTTGCCAGGCGCTAATCCACCCAAGTTTTTTAACTCGGTTGCGGTAGCTTCTTAGATTTAAATATGCTGATTATACCCAAAACAAGCTAACTTGATAATACATCGTTGATATGCTTTAGGATAAATTTAGGCGCTCAAATTTTAGCGACAAAATTAAACCTAAAAATTTAAGCTTATTTTTTATGCAATCTACCTCAAACTAAAAAATGGAATTTGAGATAAAATTTATCGCGCGATGCCAGGCGGTAAATTTAATCTCGTGCCGCCGTCAATCGGCATGCCGCTATCTGCGTAAATTTTAACATCGTGCCGCTTTAGGCGCTCTTGCTAGAGCGGGCTTGCGCTCCGCGCCCACCACAACCAAACTCTATGATTAATCGCACTCACCTCTTAAAATTCATCTTAAATTTGCTAAAATTGCGGCTAAATTTAAAATTTAAAGGAGCCAAAATGTCAAATATCTTAATCATAGGCGCGGGCGGCGTGAGCCAAGTCGCGACCGTAAAATGCGCGATGAACGCGGACGTTTTTACAAAAATCACCCTTGCTAGCCGCACCAAAAGCAAGTGCGACGCGATCGCTAAATTTATCAAAGACCGCCTAGGTGTGCAAATTGACACCGCCCAGATCGACGCGGACGATACCGATGCCGTAGTCGCTCTCATTAAAAAAACGGGTGCCGATTTGCTTTTAAATGTGGCGCTGCCTTATCAAGACCTAACCCTCATGGACGCGTGCTCTCGCGCCGGCATCCCATACATCGACACCGCAAACTACGAACACCCCGACACCGCGAAATTTGAGTATAAGCTACAGTGGGCGAAGGACGGCGAGTTTAAAGCCGCAAACACCATGGCACTGCTGGGAAGCGGCTTTGATCCGGGCGTGACAAACGTATTTTGCGCCTACGCGCAGCAAAATTTATTTGACGAGATCCACGAGATCGACATCCTAGACTGCAACGCGGGCGATCACGGATATCCGTTTGCGACGAATTTTAACCCGGAAATCAACCTGCGAGAAGTGAGCGCAAAAGGCCGCTACTGGGAGCGCGGCGAATGGAAAGAGACCGAGCCGATGGAAATAATGTTCAAATGGGACTACCCGAAAGTAGGCGTCAAAGATAGCTACCTGCTCTACCACGAGGAGCTAGAAAGCTTAGTAAAAAACATCAAAGGACTAAAGCGAATCCGCTTTTTTATGACATTCGGGCAGAGCTACCTCACGCATATGAAATGCCTAGAAAATGTCGGCATGCTACGCATCGACGAGGTCGAGCATAACGGCGTAAAGATCGTGCCGATCCAGTTTTTAAAGACGCTTTTGCCTGATCCTGCAAGCCTTGGTCCTCGTACGAAAGGTAAAACAAACATCGGCTGCGTAATCCGCGGTCTAAAAGACGGCAAAGAGCGCCAGGTCTATATCTACAACGTCTGCGACCACGAGGCTTGCTACGCCGAGACGGGCGCGCAGGCAGTGAGCTACACGACGGGCGTACCTGCGATGATCGGCTCGATGATGGTCGCAAAAGGTATCTGGAGCGGAAAAGGCGTCTTTAATATGGAAAATTTCGACGCTAAGCCTTTCATGGACGAGCTAAATAAGCAGGGCTTGTCGTGGGAGATGATCGAGATGAAACCGGGCGAGAGGTATGAAGTTTAGTTTTTAGGCTTGTCTTTTTGTCTTACTCTGCGTTATATTTAAATTTTACTCGGTCACGTATTTCATATGCGCTCCCGTCGTAAAATTTAAATCCGCCTTGATTAAGGCAAAAATATTACGCCTTATTTGGTGGGTATATTTAAATAGATTTGAAATTTTCGTCCTGCGACAGACTATATGTCTAGTCTTGGGACGAAATTTACTTCTTCTGTTTAGCTACGAGCGCAGCGACGTAGAAAACATTTAAAATCATCTCACGATACTTTGCCTGATTTTTTGTTTTAATATACAAGCTCCGCTTAAAAATCTTCTGCTTGCAGCTATGAGCGAAGCGAAGTAGAAATTTCGCCTCGCCTAAGCGAAAAATCCTATACCTGATTTTATTAAATTTAGCCCGTACGGCAAAAATTACATCGTTTCTATTGCCTATCACGATAGAATAAAAACTTAAATTTATCATTTTAGTTTAATTTGCATTCAAATTTTAAATTGAAGTTTGCATTAAACCTAAATAAAATTATCGAAAAGTATGTAAAATATCAATACGTCCCAATCCAACACTATAATTCCATGGTGCCAAATAATCTATCTCCGGTATCTGGGCCTTTTCCATTCTCTATGCGCATAACCTTTTCGCCCTTATATCTATTGGGCGAGATTCGCACCGTAAAAAGTCTATTGCGTTTTAAAATTTCAAACACTTTAAGTGGTATATTTTCAGGTACAACAGTAGCAGTTATTATGCTATCAAGCGGTAGTTTATTTAGAATTTTATATAATGTCTCCCCACTATTTACTACGGCATCCACAATTAATACTCGTCTATCCTTAATACTTTCGATCAAAATCTCATCAATATCTTTCTCTATAAAAAAGATAGCTACTTTTTTACCGGCAGCCTCTAGTCCATCGGCTATACCCATAGCATACGGCATCCCAGCTCTCATAAGAGCCAAAACAGCAAATCTATCATCCTCGTCACAAAGCCTTCTAGCCATTAACTCACCTAATCTTTGATGAGCCTTTCTTAGTTTTGCTCCACCAACTCTAGAATTGCTTTTGCATTTTGCAATAAGAGAGTCAAGTTCGTCGTCTTTTGACTTGCTTTGCAAATCATAAATTTTTAGTTGCTCATTTTTAATATATTGCATAGTTCTATACTGCTTTTCTCCTGCAAAGATTTGAACTATATTGCCGTCTTGATGCTCGGCAAGGTATTTTTCTAAAGAATCGTTTGGCTTTTGGTGCGCTACTACGTAAGCATTATCTGCCTCGTTTAGCATAAATATATCAGTCATAGAGTCGCCTAGTGCAACTACACTTATATTATTTTTTCTAAGCTCTTTTGTTATATATTTTTTAAGCAACGGAGTTATAAAAAAATTTTCTTCTTTTTGATAGTTGCCAAGCAGAATAGTATTGTCTTTTAAAAGCTCATTCCAGATGTCAAATATCCCACAAGTAATTGCTATAAAATGTCTTTCTTTAAATTTACTTTTGATAAATTCGTCCACTTCCTTACTTATTTGCACCTTACTCAATGCATAAGCTTTGGCTTTTTTGATATCGCTTGTATTGAAATTTAAAAGCATTTTTCGAGCTTTGAAAAATTGATAGCTAGTGTATATATCACCTTCAAATAATCTTTTAAGTTCCTCTTTTTTTATGCCTAAAAAATCGCAATAAGCATAAGTAGGGTCATTCACAGATAAGGTTTTATCGCAGTCGCTTATTATTACTTTTGATATATTTTGTTCGCATAAAAGCTTTTCTACAAATCTTTCGGCAATATTTGGATAATCAAATTTATCATAAAACTGCCATATCCAATCTCGCATAAATTCTATCGCCGTAACACTATCCTCATCAAGTATAACAAGCTCTTTTTGCATAGTGCTACAAATTTTAGACATTTGAGATATCTCAAATTTTTTCCATTTGTTTATAAAATTTTCATCAGCATTTATGCCATGCTTGTCCAGAATGTTTTTGTGCGACCATTTTATGATATTTTTAGAGCTTGTATTTAGATAAAAAAAGTGATCGTAGCACTCTTTATCCGCATCTGTAAAAACGACTTCAAAACCATCATCTTTTTTAAATGCATAGTGTCCATCAACAAAAACTATATCATTTTCGAGCTCACAAGCTTTTACGAGTTTTATAAAATCATTTTTCCTTAACTCATCTTTTTGGCAGCCATTTAACTCTTTAAAATTTTTACCAAATTTCTCTTTTGCAAGTCTATAAAGTTCGGTCGAACCCTTAATATGTAAAGCTTTTAAATTTAATGAGTTTACAAGTTTATCTATCAAATAATCCTTACCAGCTCCTGTTATGCCGTAAATTGCTATTTTCATTTCTTATCCTAAAATTTCATCGTAACAACATTTTCTAGCATCAAGCGGAGTTAATCGCTTTATGCGCCTTTCTATTTCAATCAAAGGAGTATTAAAGCTACCTTCGTTATATTCTTCTTTACCATAAAATCTACCACACGGATAAATTCCTCGCCTCGTTATAAAAATATTAGTTCTGCCAACTCCACAAAGCGTACCATACATAGTGCAATCATATTTTTGGGCTTTTTGTGGGTCCAGTTGTCTTATTTTTAGCTTTGAATTTGTAAATGAAGACAAAAAAGCGTTATATTCGTCTGCCGTTATAACTAGTTTTCGATCATGACAGTCAAATAACCTAGAAAACGTAATATCGCTAAATTTCTCATCTACTAAAAATTTTTCCAACTTCTCTTTATTTTTTATACTAAGTGCATGCACGGTGCAGTTTATGGCAGGCTTTACACCAAATAAACTTTCATACTTTTTTATCTCCTCATAAACCTTTTGAAATTTTTCGCGCCCTATATTATGAAGTTCCTCGTATCCGTCTAGTGAAACGCAAAGTTTAATAATATCTCTATGATCATAGAAAAATTTAAGTTTCTCGTTATCTAATAAAATAGCATTTGTGATTGTGTAAAAGTCGATATTTGCGGATGCTTTCTTAGCATAGTCGATAATGTATTTTATTTTATCAAATTCCATTAACGGCTCTCCTGAACCAACTATACCAAGTTTAAATTTTCCGTTTTTTATATCGTGGTATAAATTTATATTGTCTATTATTTCACCTAGCTCGTCTTCGTTAAATTCCTGTTTTTGTCCGCTTAGCTTTTGTGTATATTCTCCGTGAAAATGACAATATTTGCATTTTAAATTACAACGTTCGCCAAGCGATATACAAGCTCTATCTATCATCTCTTTCTCCTTTTAAAAGCTTTTTTAACTCCATTGCTTCACTTTGACTAAATAAAGCAAGCCTTAGATGTTCAAAAGCTGTTTTGTTTTTCCTATCTCTTATTTTGATGTCGGTTATCTTTGCTAACATAAAAATTATATTTTTATGCTCTTTTATACATGCTTTTATGAGCGCAGTAAAGCCGTTGTTGTCTTGTTGATTTACGCAAGCTCCTTGCCGTAATAAAAAATCAACGCCGCTTTCAAATCCGCCCCAAGCACAGACCATAAGCGGCGTATTTCCAAAATTTTCTCCTTTACTACCTAGCTCTACATCAGCGCCCCTACTCACTAAAAGCTTCATCAGTTCGATATTTTTTAATTGCGCTGCGTGATGAAGCGCTGAAAAGCCATATTTATGCTCATCAAGAGCATTGATATCAAGGCTGGGTAAATTTAACAGATAATCTATTATTTGTGATTTTTTATTTCTTATTGCCGTCATCAGTGGAGTAAGTCCATTCATAGGATCGTGTATATTTACATTAATGTCATCTAGATTAAGCCTTTCTAACTTTGTAAATTTATTGTTTTTTACAAGTGACAAAAATTCCAAAGACTTATTTCTATCAAATTTATCATCCTTGCTAAAATCTTTAAAATACTCGTTTGGAGTTATGGCTTTTATATTATTTATATCTTTAATCAAAAACTGAAAATATATATCATCGCTTAGCATATAAACCTTATCGCTAGGATTTTGCTTAGCTTTTACTTTAGCGACATTAGCTATTTTTTCATCGTTATTTTTAATGCTCGTATCGCTTTTTGAGCTGATGATTTTTTCGCCTAAATTTTTTATTGTAGTCATTATAAGCCACGCAGCTTGGCTGTTTTTATCTTTTTTATCTTTTATGTTATTAAGCTCAGATATAACAACATCTGGAATAATGACCTCGTCAAATCTCCCAACTAATTCTTTTGGTAAAAACGGCTTTTTTATAAGTGCCGAAGTATCTACAACAATAATTTTTTTACTATCTAAATTTCTACCAAGCAGTCTATCCGCCGATACACCGAATATATCGGCTAATTTTAACAGCTGGGTAGATGACGGCTCACTCTTTGCGTTTTCCCAGTTTGAGATAACAGGTCTTGTTATATTTAATTTGTCTGCTAATTCTTGTTGTAACATATTTATACCCTCTCTTGCGTCTTTTATATTTTTGGCTATCGTATTTAAATTCATTCTTTCTCCTTAGTAAAATTGTAAGTGAATTATACACAATATTAGTATTTAAGTCAATAAAATTTTAATATGTAAATGATATTTACACAATGTAATCATTTGTTACATAATGAAAAACTCGCATTATGAGTAATATAGATAGAATTTTTATAATTTTATATATTAAAAGACGATAACTCATTGTCCTAATTTTCATCGCTTTGATACCATACAACTAACATGATGGCTATTGAAGGCGGGATAGGATATAAAATTTCGTTTTTTATCAACATAGTGATCTTTGAAATCGGTTTAAGCAGACTGCATGATGCCGGCAATGGCTAGCCTAGTGTTTTGATATACATGTCAGGTTATGGGCGTGCGAGTAGGAACAATGTTAAGCCAAACCAAAGTCGTAAAAATGCGAAGCCATCTTTTCTGTAGTTTGCAGGCTGCACAGATGCTCTATGCGCTAGTTATTATCACGGCAATAGCTTGGTTGCAGTACTGTTATCAGATGCTCTGTAATAATAGAATTTTGGTCTTCATATGTAATGTCTTAGCGCGATTGTGTTTGCGATGATTTTTTCTATACCCAAGACCCACCGTCGCAAAAGCACTCCACAAAGCCGATCGCATCGTCGTTTAAAAACCATCTAAGATTATTAGATGCCAATTATGCGTTACATGCTTAGTGCGATATTTTGCTATGTAGCTACCTACACCTTTATAATTAGCTCACTGTACTAATTAGATCGCTACAATATACGGTAACAATATATTGTCTTTAGTAATATTCATAGTATATTTTAACAAACAACTTACCGTTTAAAAATTTGATTCAAATTCAGTCGCCAAAGCCAAATTTTACTTTTTCTTATTTTCACTTTTTTGCGTGTCTAACGCCTCAAATTTCTGCTTTAAAATTTTAAAAACTTCGTGCTTTGAGAGCTCGTATTTGTCGTATATCACGACATCGTCGTCGCCGATAGGCTGCATAAGGCCATCAGCCGCGTCGCGGTCTAGTTTGCCTCTTTTAAATCTAACGTTTAAAACGTCGATTTTGCGTTTAGCGTCGACCATGCGAACGCCGATATCTTCGATATCTTTAAAGTAAAATTTAGCGTTTTTGCCGCCCTTTTGCACTAAAAATCCGTCGTCATCGATGCTTAGAAAGCTAACTTGAAATATCTTTTTCACGCAAAAAACGGCGCAGATCACGGCGACGACCACGGTAAAAATGCCAGTCCCGCCTATGCCGTAATAAAAATACCCTGCGCACCCCGCCGCAAACAGCGCAATAGCCAAAAATAGCGCGCTTACCGCCCCTTTTTTATTTTCTTTCGTCGTCATTTTTCGCCTTAAATTAAATTTTAAAGCTCATTATATCTTAAGTTATCGATTTTTCGGCATTATAGAATAAAAAACGAGGATAAAGAGGCAAATTCGGCGCAAGCTAACTCGTTCGCGCCGAATTTGAAAGTTATTTTATTTTAGCTTCCAGAGAGATTTCTACGTCGGGATAGCTTTTGCCACCATGAAAAGGCTTGGCTGAAGCTGCGTATTTTTCAAATGTCTCATTGAGTTTCAAATCAGCCAACAAATCAATGCCGATTTTAGCCTTTAGTTTACCATCTTCCACCGTATACTGCGTTTTGTAAGACTTTGAGTTTCCTTTTACGCTAACTTCGACTTCAGCTTCGCCCGCTTTCTCGTCGCCGCTTACGGATACGATTTTAGCTGTTATTGCGTTGCCGTCAAAGATCATACCGATACGTTTGTCGCGATCGGGCAACTTTGTATCGATATTTTTAGGATCGATGTTAAACTCAAAGGTTTTTAGAAAATCAGCAAAATTTGCGTTTTCCGCGCTTTTAAAGCCAAGATCTTTAAACGTACCCTCGACGGCTGTTTTGTTAGCTAACTTATAACCAACGAATTTGACGCTAGGGTTGCCATCTACACTAAAAGCAAATGCCGAAGCAGCCAAAATAGATGTGACAAGCGCACCTGAAATAATTTTTTTCATACACTCTCCTCAATATTTAATATTAATAACTAATATCATTAGAACGGGAATTATATAACCTCTATCTTCAAAGAATGCTTAAATTGGATATTTTTTTATCCTTTTTTATTAGTAATACCGTTTTTGCAGTACTTATAAAACACATCTAAGAAATTTAAAGCGCAAATAATACTATAATCGCCGCAATAATTTGCTCCAAATTTAAATTGCTCTTTCCTAAAAAGAGATAAAAAACCGCCTCTTCTACCGCACTATCCAAAGCCTACACGCCGAAAATATTTCCTTCTCGAGTGCCGCGCAGCATCCTAAAATGTAGCCAAATTTAACCAAAGCGGAGTATAATGCTAATGAAATAGCGGCTTTAAGGAGGCGAAATGGGTTTAAATTTAAGCAAATTTTACGCGTTTTTTGCCTTTTTTATCCTGATTTTTGCAGGCTGCGCGGATGAGAAGGGGAGCGCGTTTTTTAACGGCTACGTCGAGGGAGATTATCTTTGCGTCGCGCCTAGCGTTAGCGGACGGATCGTAAATTTAAGCGTCAAAGAGGGCGCCGTCGTTCAAGAGAGTGAGCCACTTTTTGCGCTTGAGAGCGCCGAAGCTCTAGCAAATTTAGACGCCGCAAAGGCTAACGTGAGCGCTCTGGAAGCCGAGCTAGCCGACCTTAGCACGGGCAAGCGTCCAGAGGAGATCGAGCGGATAGGTGCCGAGCTAAAACAAGCCAAGGCCGCGCTTTGGATCGCGGAGGCTAACTATGAACGCGCAAAGTCTCTGCTAGCTAAAAACGCCGTTTCGCAAAAAGAATTTGACGCCGCAAAGGCGGAATTTGACCGCGCAAACGCTCTGGCTAGCGAGCTAAACGCTGCACTAAAGATCGCAAATTTGCCAGCTAGAAGCGAACAAATAACAAGCCTAAAAGCAAAAATACAAGCGGCCAAAGCTAACGAGCGCGCCGCGCGGTGGAGGCTAGAGCAAACCGCCGTCCTAGCACCGAAATCCGGACTCGTCGAGGATATATTTTATAAGACGGGCGAGTTCGTCCAAAGCTCGCAGCCCGTGCTATCGCTGCTGCCGCCTAGCGAGGTAAAGATCAGGTTTTTCGTGCCCGCAGGCGCGCTGCCTAGCCTGCGCGAGGGGCAAAAAGCGCGCATTAGCTGCGAAGGGTGCACGGACTTTACCGCTCGTATCGTAAAAATCGCGTCCGCCCCCGAGTACGCCCCGCCCGTCATCTACAACCAAACCTCGCAAAGCACGCTGGTCTATCTAGTAGAAGCCGTGCCCGAAAACAACGCAACCGCCCTGCACCCGTCACTACCGATAAAAGCGAGGCTAGAGCCGTGAACGCGAAAAATATCGCTGCTCAAATTCGGCGTTTAAATTTAGACAAAATTTCGCCGGGGCAAAATTTAAACGCTCGCGGCGGTAAAATTTACGGCGCAGACAAGGCCCCGCCATCGGCTGGGAAAATTTCAAATTTGAGCGGGTTAAATTTAGCAAACGAGATCAAGGCCAAATTTAGCCTTCATAAAAATTCTCGCGTAAATTTTAGCAGCGCAAATTTGCCCTCAAATTTGACAAACGCCTCAAATTTAACCGCAAACCAAAGCTCAAATTTGGAGTCAAATTTGAGCCCGAAACCACGGAGCGGCGACTACGCCCTCGACGTTAGAGGTCTCACCAAAAAATTCGGCAAAAAGATCATCACGGACGGCGTAGATATCAGGGTCAAAAAGGGCAGCGTGTGCGGATTTTTAGGACCAAACGGTAGCGGCAAGACGACCGCGATACGCATGCTTTGCGGCCTTTTAAAGCCAGACGGCGGTAGCGGCAACTGTCTGGGGTATGATTTCCGCAGCCAAAGCGAAGCCATACGCCTAAAAACGGGCTATATGACGCAGAAATTCGGCTGGTACGACGACCTTAGCGTGAGGGAAAATTTGGAATTTATCGCTAGGCTTTTTGCAGTCAAAAACCACAAAGCCGCCGTAAATCAAATCCTAGACCGCCTAGACCTAGCCCCGCGTCAAAACCACCTAGCGGGCAGTTTATCGGGCGGCTGGAAACAGCGGCTAGCGCTTGCGATGTGCCTCGTGCATGGCCCGGAGCTGCTTTTACTCGACGAGCCCACGGCGGGCGTAGATCCAAAGGCTAGACGCGAGTTTTGGGATATCATCCACGAACTAGCCCAGGACGGCATCACAGTGCTAGTCTCCACGCACTACATGGACGAGGCCGAGCGTTGCCACGAGCTCATATACATCGCCTACGGCAAGATCCTAGCCCGCGGCACGCAATCAGACATCATAGCCGGCTATAATCTAAACGTCTGGCAGCTAAGCGGAGATAAGGCGGGCGAAGCGGCGTCGCTGCTAGCCTCAAACGCCGCGCTTAGCGTTTCTGCGTTCGGTAACGGCTATCACGTAACCGCAAAGGACGAGGCCATGCTGCAAGAGGCAGTTAGAGGCCTTGCGATACCGCAAGGCGAGCTAAGCCTAATGCCGATAAAAGCGAGCCTGGAGGATGTTTTCATCCATCTGCTAGAGCTTTATAAAGACGAGCGGTTTTAGGAGTGACGATGAAATTTATCTCGTTTTCTAGAACCGCGGCGATGATTGTAAAAGAGTTTCGTCAAATTTTAAGAGACCGCGCGACGCTAGCGATGATCATCGCGATGCCGCTGATGCTGATGCTACTTTTTGGTTACGCGATAAATAACAACCCGCGCCACCTGCCCTCAGCCGTAGTGATAGCAGAGGGCGGCGGCAAGCTCACCCGCTCGCTAGTTAGCGCGATGAAAAATACGGAGTTTTTCGACGTCAAACACGTCGGCACGGACGCGGATAGAGCCGAAGCCATGATGCAAAGCGGCGAGGCGCAGTTTATTATCTATTTTCCGCCAAATTTAGAACGCGACCTTATGCGAGGCCAAACGCCTAAAATTTTAATCGCTACTGACGCCACCGACCCCTCGGCAAACTCGGGTGCCGCGGGCGCGCTGCAAACGGCATTCGAGCAAGCTCTAGCTAGAGATAAGCCCGGCTACGCGCAGCCTAGAATGGAATTTGAGCTGCGCGCGCACTCTCGCTACAACCCGGAGCTACTCACACGCTATCAGATCATCCCGGGACTTATGGGTATCTTGCTCACGCTAACGACGATCCTGCTAACTAGCATCTCGGTGACGAGGGAGTTTGAGCGTGGCACGATGGAAAATCTCCTCGCCGCTCCTCTGCGCCCGGCCGAAGTGATGATAGGCAAAATTTTACCCTACTTGCTCATAGCCTACCTGCAAGTAGGCGCGCTTTTGTTGATAGCCAGGCTTCTTTTCGGGCTACCCGCTATCGGCGACTGGGTAGCGCTTTTTACGGCTTGCACCTTGCTGATGCTTGCAAATTTGGGCGTGGGTTTTACCTTTAGCACGCTAGCTCGCAACCAGCTGCAGGCGATGCAGATGACTTATTTTTTCTTTTTGCCTTCGATGCTGCTATCGGGATTTATGTTTCCTTTCTACGGGATGCCGGCGTGGGCGCGGTTTATCGGCGAGTGCTTTCCGCTGACGCATTTTTTGCGTATCATTAGAGGCGTATGGCTAAAAAGCGCCCAGCTTAGCGATTTTTACTACGACCTAGCCGCGATTTTGGCGTTTTTATGCGTTAGCACGGCCATATCGCTCGCTAGGTATAAAAGGACGCTAGATTAGCCTACCCAGGATCGTCGCTAAACTCGTTATCTCTGAAAATTTTATAAAAATCAATAAACCAAAGCGCGAAGGCTACGGCGATGAGGGTTGCGGGCAGATGGATGTAAAATCCGCTCCAAACGTAAGCCAAAAAGCCTCTGCAAATGCCGGCAACAATAACGAGCACAAAGGCGATCTTGCTCAGGCGTAAAAACTCAAGCTCCTGCCCGCTGTGACGCAGGCCTGCGATGTTAAAGATAAGCATAATGCTAAAAATAATGCCGTTTAGCGCGATGACGTGCAGCATGTTTGTCTCCAGCCCCAGTCCCAAAATCCCGCTCGCGCCGTAAACGATGTAGCCCGCGGCTAGCAAAAGCTGCATCAAGTAGTAATAAATCACGAAACTATGGCGCAAAAGCTCCTTGTAATGCCACTCTTTTAGCTTGGCTAAAATCGCGCTACCGCAGGCTATCGCGGCAAAATTTACCGCCTTGCTGCCTTCAAAAAACACGCTAACTAACAAAAACGCGCAAACGCTAACGATCGCGATGTTTTTATAGACGAAATTTGGCACGAAAGCCGCGTCTTGCATACCCGGCTCGCGGTTTAGCGCCTCTTTGCCAAGCACCACGCTAACGCGAAAAGATATAAGCAAAATCGCGATAACATGTAGGTGAATTTGTAAATTTAGAAATCTCTCCTCGCCGCTAAGCAGATAGTAAATCTCAAAGCCAAGAATGCCTAGTAAAAATGCTAAAACGCCCAGCTGATCGTCGTTGCGGTCAAGCCAGATCATATAAACGCAAAGCCCGGCCAGATACACCCAAAAAAGCGCCATAAAAAAGTGCGCCGCAAATAGGCTAAAAAATGCGCTAACAAAACTCGCCGCAAAAAACGCAAACATCGCGCAGGCGTGCTTTTTTAGCCCTCCGCTAAAATTCGTCCAATCAGTTAGCCCCGTTAGCAAAAATCCCGCATACGCAAGGGCCGCGACAAGGTGCAAAAAGATAAATTTGTGCCAGCTAACAAAATCCACGGGCGTAAAAAATATCGCTCCGCCTAGCACCGCGCAAACCGCGCTCGTAAGGAAAAAAATTCTCATCGGATGAGTGAAAAAGTCGTTAATCATAATAAATTTTTCCTTTAAAATTTTCCTCTACCACGCCGCTAGCGTAGGCAAAATCTCGCTGCGAAAAGGCACGGCGAAGCTCCAGCTCGCGCTCGATTACTGCGCCCTTGCTCGCTAAAAAGCAAATTTTACTAGACATGCGCGCGGCCTCCATCCTATCGTGAGTCACCAACACGACGCTCATACCATCCTCTACGCGGCGCGTGACGATGTCTATCAGGATTTCTTTCATATCGTAATCAAGCCCCGAAAACGGCTCGTCCATCAGCAGTAAATCAGGCCTTGTCACGATCGCCCGCACGAAAGCAACCCTTTGACGCATACCGCCGCTTAGCTCGTCAGGGTACTTTAGCGCGTCTTTTTCCGTTAGCCCAAGCCTGGCAAAGAGCTCTAGCACGGTCTTTTCATCGGGCTCATCCATCACGAGCAATACGTTTTCGAGCGCATTTTTCCACTCGAGCAGGCGATTTTCTTGAAACAGATAGGTCGTTTTATTAAATTTATTGATTATTTTTCCCTTGCGCGGATCTATGAGGCCCGAGATCAGGCGTAGGATCGTGGTTTTACCGCAGCCGCTCGCACCAAAGAGCGTCACCACTTCGCCCGCGCCGACCTTTAAGCTAAAGTCGCGTACGACCTTGTCGCGTAAAATTTCGTATTCTAAATTTTGAAGTTCCAGCATAGCAAACTACCTTTTCCACGGCATTAGCGTGATCTTGAGCGGCTCGATAACCAGATACTCAAAAAGCATAATGATAGCGATAGTGAGCACGACGTAGGCCATCACTTCGGTGGTATCTAGCATCACGCGCGCACTTGCGATCTTTGCGCCCATACCGTCGTTCGCGCCTAGCAGCTCGCCCATGATGACGATCTTTACGCCCATACCTACGGCGACGCTTAGAGAGCTGATGATGTGGCTAGTTAGATGCGGAACGTATAGGTGGCGAATCTTTTTGCAAACACCTAGTTTATAGGCGTCAAACATCTCCTTTAGCTCCTCGCTAACGCTCATCATGCCGACCATCGAGCTAGCAAATGTTAGCGGCAAAACCGTGATAATGATCGTAAAAATAGTGCTCGCGTTTCCAAACCCGAACCAAAATATAGCTAAAACGATCCAAATAATAGGCGGCATAGAAAGCAGCGTAGTGATCACGGGCTTTAAAAATGCGGCAAAGCTTTTATATGCTCCAGCAACCAGCCCCAGCGTGATACCGATGGCACAGGCCGTACCGACTCCGACTAGCGAGCGCACGAGAGTGATGTTTATCTCGCTATTTTTATAATCCGCCAAAAGCTCGTAAGCCCGCACGAAAACAGCCTGCGGAGCCGGGAGCAAAAACTCTCCTCCCAGCTCGCTGCCGATCTGCCAAAGCGCGATGATAAGCGCTATCGTGGCAAACCCGCTAAATCCGCCCCAAAGGTAGTCCGCGACCTTTAAAAACGCGCCGCGGTCTTTTTTGACGTTATCGATAAGTATCATAAAAATAGGCTCTTATCAGGCATTTTGCCGCCGAGAAGCTTTGGATTAAACTCGAAAATTTGCTCAAAAAACGCCATCACGTCATCTTGCAACTCATGCGCTTTTGTTACCGTTAAATTTGCCTTATCAAAAGCCCCTGCTAGCGCAGGCTCTGGAGCCGGCAGATACTCGGCGCCGATTTTAGCCGCGCTTTGTTTGTTCTCTAGTATCCATTTTAGCGCGCTCGTTAGATCAGAGTGCAGCGTCTCAAAAAGCGCGCGATTTGCCTCGTAGTAGTCCACGTTTACGATGATACCCGCCATCGGGATGTATGGTTTAGCACCAAAGCTCTCGCCCCAAATTTTAGGAAAATCAAGCCCGTAATGCACAGCTACGCCCGCTTTTTTACCGCGCAAAATCGTCGCCTCGCTAAGAGGCTGCGGCACGATAAGCACGTCGTAGTCCTTTTGGATAAACAGCCCCACCGCTTCAGGCGGAGTCTGGGTGTACGTGATGTCAAGTTTGCTCGCGTCTATGCCGCGTTTCTTGCAAAGCGCGCGTAGCACGAGGTCGGGCATATCGTTTTTAAACGGCATTATGATTTTTTTGCCGACGAAGTCCTCGAGCGTCTTGATGCTTTCGTCCTTTATCATCGCGTTCATAACGCCTAGCGTGAGTAAATTTAACATCGCGAAATTTAACCCCTGGTTTCGCAGGTTTGCAGCAACGTTTGAGGGCGACATAGTGACCTTGATATCGCCGCTAGCCACTCCCGCGCGCAGGACGTCCGGAGTGTTCCAGATGCGCAGCTTCACGTCGTGCGTCTTTGCTAGCTCGCCTTGCATGCTTGCCACGGCCATTATCACGCTAGGGATCGCCGGCGCGCCCCACATCGTAAAGTTTTCCTTCGCAAAAAGGCTAGGAGCCATCGTCGTCGCGCCCAGCGCCGCTCCGAGTCCTAAAAATCCTCGTCTGTTCATAACTTTCTCCTTGTATTAAGATTTTAAATTTTATTTCGTTTCGCTTCGCGGCTCGCCCCGGGCATCAAATTTGATCGTAAAATTTAATAGCTAAATTTGACCCGTCCAGACCCGCACCGCGAAAATACTAAATTTACTCGAGGTAAATTTGAGCTTACCTCAACTTATTTTTGATAATTATATCCAAGATTTAAATATAAAACCTT
Organism: Campylobacter showae; assembly: GCF_004803815.1. Classification (NCBI taxonomy): domain Bacteria; kingdom Pseudomonadati; phylum Campylobacterota; class Epsilonproteobacteria; order Campylobacterales; family Campylobacteraceae; genus Campylobacter; species Campylobacter showae. The sequence goes on from NZ_CP012544.1 coordinate 1,824,067, forward strand.
GATTTAAATCTTGGTTTTTAGTTGATTTGATTCATTAAATTTGGACGGTAAATTTAAAATTTAATAAAACGACTTTCAACTTTTACTTTCTTGTTATGGGGGAAGGGGCTTGAATTACGCCCTGCTAGCAGTTGCGAGCGAAGCTAGCAAAATAGCTCCCTTTGGTGTTCACCTTTCTCTTTACTTTGGGAGAGGAAGGGGTTCTACTTACGAAGCGTCGCCCCTTCCTCTCCCAAACCCTCTCCAGCCCCACTGCACGTTAGAAGTGGCGACATTGCTTTGCTGACGCAAAGCGTCGCAAATTTAAATTTGCATTTTCAAGGTGCGGGTCTTGGCAACCCAAATTTGCAAATTTGACTTCAAATTTGAATCAAAAAAATAAGGCGAAGTATTTTTGCTCTAGACGAGGCGCTTTTAAATTTGGCGACGGGAGTTACCATATAGGTAATGACCGAGCCAAATTTAAAAGTAACGAAGTATAGGGCAAAAAGACAAGCCGCCGCTTAAGTTTTAAAAACTAGAGTGAAAGCTGACAAACACCGCCCTCCCCGGCGCATGCACCACCGCAGGATCTAGCGCCCCTACGTGCTCGCCGCTGATAAACTCGGCGTAATCTTTATCAAAGATATTTGTCACGCCCAGCCTCACGCCCCAGCTGTTTTTAAACTCAAATCCGCCGTAAACGTCCATCGTCGTAAAGCTCCTAGCCGCTTCGCGCTTATCGATGCCAAAGCCGGTGGTTTTATCAAAATCTCCCCTATTTTGCTTTGCTACGTAGCGCACCGCAGTGCCGATATTGTAGCTGCCAAAGCTCGCGTAGTCTTTGTAATCAAAGGCCAAATTTGCCTCAAACGGGCGGATCTGATAGAGCGGTCTGCCGTCAGTTTTGTTTTGTCCGTAGTTGTAAAATAACGAAGTTTTTAGCCCGAAATTTCGCGCGAAGTTATACTCGCCGCGCAAATTTACGCTGTAAATTCTAGCGTCGACGTTACGCGTGATGACGGCGTTTCTGTTTATTGGCGGCGTGGATGAAGCGGCATGACGGCGATCGTAGATAACCAGATCCTGCACGTCGTCTGCGATAAAGTGCCCGCCCACGCTAAAGCTATCCTCGCCCTGGCGCGAACTTAAGTAATCTTTATAAAATTCGCTCTTGTAAGTAAAGCCCAAATTTACGCGGTTGTGACGCTCCGGTTTTAGCAGCGGGTTGCTCACCCAGCCGTTATTCATCGGACCGTAAAGCGTGTTAAATCGCTCCATGTTGCCGGGTATGCGCTGCAAGCTCTCAAGCGCCGCGTAGTAGCTATCCAGCTCGTTTGGCGTGAAATCGTATTTTAGGCTAGCGCTTAGGCCATCTTGCTTGACGCTACTGTCAAAATCATATCCATAAACGCTGCGGATAAGCCCTTTTACCGTTCTAAGCGGTGCGGCGGGCGCAAAATAGGGCTCGTTTAGCCCCTTTAAATTTGATCTCATCCAGTCGTAGTTTAGAGCTAAACTAAGCTTGTGAGCGTCGTTAAATTTATAGCTTAGCGTATCAAAAATCCTCGTTCGTTTATTTGTCACGTCGGCAAATCTATATCCGTTAAAAACCCATCCGCTCGGTTGCCTCTGATATCTTTTGCCCTCGTGATTATCGTGCTGATAGCTGATGCCCGCAAGATTATGAAAATCGCCAAAATCCGCGTCGTATTTTAGCTCGGCGTCCACGATTTTTCTATCCAGTTCGACCTTGACCGTCTGCGCCGCGCTCCTTAGATGATAGTTGTCGGCGTTTCTGCTCACGTCGCGTAGCATCAGCTCGAAATTTAGCGTATTTGATAGATCCTCCGCGCCGATACGAGCGTTAAATTTACCGACGTATCGCTCGGTTTTAACGGCATCCATTAGATGGTGAGGCTGCTTGTCGTCGTCGATGTTGTCGTGTACGAGCGTAAATCTAAACTCGCTTAGCTCGCTAGGCACGAAACCCACGACTGCGCTTTGCCCCTGCCTGGCGTAGCCGTAGTTCCACTCTCTGCCGCCGCCGTCTTTGTAGCGGTTGGCTTTAGAAAAGTTCGCGTTTAAAATCGTGTAGAAATTTGCGCCGCGGTATTTAAAAAGTCCCGAACCGTAAAACGTCCTGCCGTAAAATCCGCCCGCGACGTGAAATTTATTCATAGAATTATCAAGCAAATCCGTCACGAAAAAATAATCATCCCTAGGCGCGCGGTCGAATTGGTTTTCGGGAAACGCGCTTTGGGCGATGTTTGGCGTATAAGGCGGCGGAGGCGTAAAATCCTTTATCGGCTTTATGACGTCGGGATTTGCGCCGTTTGCAAATAGCGCCGTCGCAGCCGCAGCCAGACTGATAGCTAATCTCATTTAGTATCCTTTATGATAATTTTAATTTTTTGTATCATAATTATATAGAAAAATATTTGAAAAAATCTTGATTTTCGTTTTTGACGCTAGAGAAGTTAAATTTGATAAACGTAAATTTTAGGCAAAGAGTGAATAGTCTGAATCGATGTGTAAAATTTAAAAACTCAAATTTACATTTTCAAGGTGCGGGTCTCGGTGGGTAAAATTTGAAGCCGAAATTGACAAATTTGACTTTAAATTTGAGCGTAAAACGATAAGGTGAAGTATTTTTTCTTTAGACGAGGCGGAAATGAGCCGAGCGAGGGCGCGTATATAAAATACGTAACCGAGCTTCGGCGAAATTTCCTTCTGCTTGCAGTTGCGAGTGCAACGAAGCAAAGCGAAGTATAAAGGAAAAAGACAAGCCGCTAAGGATAAAAGAAACTAAGTATCTGCGTCGCCGCTTTTTCTTCTATGTATGGGATTATATAACTTGGCGAATAAAGATTTTGGCCGCTTTCGATCTCGAGATTGGTTCTTTGTTCGCTGCCGTTTGCGCGGATCATCACGCTGATAAAGGCTCTATAAAGATAATAATCCGTCCTGTCGTAAAAATCATCGTCAAACGGGTCGCCAAAAAGCATGCCAAAGCCCATGTTACGCCTGTATCCGTAGCCGCCCCAGCCGTAACCCATGCTCATATACGCGCGCGGGCGTTCGCGTCGCTCAAAGCGCTGCAAGCTCGCAAAATCGCCCATTATCACTATATCGGCGCTCTTTTGGTCCATGCTTTGCGTAAAGCCGTTTTGCAGTAGCTTGTTTCGCACGGTATTTTCTAGCGTGTTTGCGTAGCCGCAGGAGTTTTTAAAGTAAACGTAGACGCTGCGCGAGGCTTTTTTCACGTCGCCGTTAGTGATGAAAATCGGCACCGTGCTTCTAGCATAAAGCTCTGGCGTGCGGGGCTCGCCGCAGCCTACGAAAAAAATCGCAAATAGCAAAATAGAGAAAATTTTTGGTTTCATTTCGCGTCTCCTTATTCAAATTTGACCGCCGCAAATTTAACGCGGACGGGTCAAATTTAGGATCAAATTTAAGCGTATTTTACTACTAAATCTTTACGTTTGAGTAAATTTATAACACGAGCTTGATCTCGTTTTCAAGGGTTGCTTTTGGCGTGAGTCCAATGAAGCGCTTTTTGAGATTGCCCTCGCCGTCAAAGACGAATATCGCGGGCACGCCCATCACGCCGCCTACGGCCTTGCTAAAATAATCAACCGAAACCTTATCGCTAATCACGTCGTAGGCAATATGGTGCTGCCTAACCATGTCGATATCTTTATCAAATCCGAGGCTGGGTCCAAATATCCCGTAAACGCCGAATTTGTCCTTAAATTCGTAGTAAATTTCATTTACGATCGGAGCTTGCGCTACGCAGGCGCCGCAAGAAGTGCCGAAGAAAAATAGCATGTATGGCTTGCCGTCCGTTTTGAGTCGTCTGCCCTCGGGAAAATAGTGCGTATCGACGCCCTTTGGCGAGTTTAGGCTAATGTGGTGTTTATCAAAGCCGCTATTTCCGCAGCCAGCTATCATCGCCGCCGCAAAAACTAAAAGTATATATTTTTTTATCATAACTCTCCCAAATTTAAACCGTAGCAAAGGCGGTTTGACCTTTTGGTTCGCTTGCTAGCCTCTCGCATGCCTCCGCACGCTCGCCGTCGCTCACGTAGTGGATATTTTCCATCTTGCCGTGCCTTAGATAGACGATCTTGTCGCCAAACTGCCCAAGATCGGGGTTGTGCGTGATGAGCAGGATGGTTTTGCCTTCGCTTCGCAGCTTTTGAAATAGCTCCAAAACCACGCGTTCGTTGGCTTCGTCTAGGTTACCAGTCGGCTCGTCGGCTATCAAAATATCAGGATCGTTGATGAGGGCGCGCGCGATGCACAGACGCTGCTGCTCGCCGCCGCTAAGCTGACTCGGACGGTGATCTAGCCTGTGCCCTAACCCCACTCGCTCGAGCGCCTTTTTAGCGTCCTCTTCGTCCACGCTGCTGTGATAGTACTGCGCTATCATCACGTTTTCGACGCAGTTTAGGTAGGGGATGAGGTGAAACTGCTGAAATATCAGCCCGATCTTTTCGCGGCGAAATTTGAGCGTCTCCTCGTCGCTAAGTCTGCTAGCGTCGTCTCCGCCTAGCGTGTACGTGCCAGCTGTTGGCTCGTCCATCAGCGAGAGGATATTTACCAGCGTACTTTTACCGCTACCGCTTGGCCCCATTATGCTGACCCACTCGCCGGCGTTTACGTCAAAGGTAATGCCCTCCAGCGCCCTTACTTCGCCAAATCTTTTTTCTATCCCGTTTAATCTTATCGCGTATTGCATATCATTCTCCTCTTAAAATATCGGCCATCTTGTTTTCCAGCGCCCGTTTGATCGGATAGATCGAGGCCACGCCAGCAAAAACGAGCGAGATAACCATCGCTATCGGTATGCTCATAAATCTAAAATCTATGCTCGAATCAAAAATCGCGTAGCCTAAAATTTGCGCCAAACCGTAGCCTAAAATAGCACCCGCCAAAGCCGCCGCAAACGCAGTGACGAAGGTCTCGACGCCGAACAAATTTAGCACGTTTTTCTTGCTGGCCCCCAGCGCCCTAAGCAACGCAATCTCCTTTGAGCGCGAGAACAAAATCGCGCTTAGCGTCGTGTTTACGCACATTGAAGTGATAAGCAAGATAACAAAGCTAACTAGCGCCATCAAAAGCTTAATCTTATCCAAAATTAGGCCCTCTGATTTTGAAATTTTAGCCACGGGTTTAACCGAAATTTGCTCGTCGCTAAGGCTCTTGCCAAGCTCGCTGATGTAGTCAAATTTGCCCGTTACTACGGCTTCGGCGTAGTTTAGCGTGTTTGGCTCGTTTGCTATCTTTTGCGCTAGAGGCAGCGAGATGATGAGTAGCGAGTCCTCTTTGTCGCCGTCTTGCACGATGCCACGGATCTTTACTTTTTCGCCCGCGTTCGCGCCGATTTGTCTTACTTCGATCACGTCGCCGACCTTAAAGCCGCTTTGTTTGGCTAGATCGGTGCCGATTAGCGCGTTTCTCTCGTCAAAATCAAGCGTTATGCCCTGCCCCTCTTTAACCTCCAAAAACGGCTTAACCCGCGTTAAATCGCTAAATTTGACGCCCATAGCGATCGCGGTCGTTGGACCTATGTTTACCTGCGTGAAAAGATATCCGCTCTGTCCGATTAGCTTGTCGCTTGGGATTTTGGCGATCTTTTCGTTAAATTTAGCCTCGTTTACCTCGTCGCTAACCGGGTCTGCGGGAGCAAAAACCACGTTTGCGCCGTAGCTTTTTAGCTCCTTCGTTACTTTTGAGTCGATATCAAGATATACGTTTACAAAGGCCGCCGTCACGCACGCGCCAAGCAGGATAGAGACGATGATGACGCCCACTCTAGCCGCGCCAAAGCGCAGGCTTTTAAAGATAACGTTATAAAAAAAGCCCTTATTTGCGATCATATAGCACCTCCGCAGGCAAGAGTTTAACTACGCTTCTCATCGGCACGAGCGAGCCCGCGATCGAGATAAGAAGCGCAAAAGCGATACTAAGCGGAAGCACGATCCACGCTATGCCGATGCCGTAACCAAAGATACTGTAAGCGATTATGTAGCTTAGCGCGTAACCCAAAAACGCTCCCAAAATGCCCGCGAAAAACGCCACGACTAGGCTTTCGCTCGCAAAAAGAGCGTAAATTTCAAAGTTGCTCGCACCTATGGCTTTTAGCAGGCCGATCTCTTTTTTACGCCTGTAAATTTCGCTAGTCATCAGCGATGTAATGCCGATAGAGGAGACCGCAAGCGCGATAACACTAACGATACCCATTAGGCTTTGGATTTTTTTTACGATATTACTCTCGGCGTCGCTTACCTGCATCATCGCTTTTGCCGCTACGCCCGCGTAATTCTCCTCGATCTGATAGGCTATGGAGCTAACATAGGCCGAGCAGTACCACATATCGTATTCGGCGCTGTCTAGGTTGTCTAAATTTCGCCTGGCCTTGACGGAGAGGTCGTTTTCCGGGATTGTCATCGCCGAAACCTCGGCTTTTGAGTACTGTCCGGGCTTATTTAGAAGCTCCTGAGCTAGCTTTAGCGAGGTTACGATCTTATAGCTCTCTTCGCCCGCTCCTTTTAGGATGCCCGCGATTTTTACGTTATGTCCGTTTAAATTTAGCTCGCCGCCGACGCTCAAATTTCGCTTTGCGGCTAAATTTTCGCCCACGAGCACGTTTTGCGTATCGTCGTCTTCTATCCATTTACCCTCAACCGCCCAAAAGCCAAACAGCGTTTTTACACCCGTTTTAAACTCGGGCTCGTCGGCAACGTTTGCAAATTTGTCAAACCAAGTGCCCGTAATTTGGTATTTTTCGCCGCTAGCGTCTTTTACCTCGCCATTTAAAAACGGCGCAAACGCCACGATGTTGTTTCGCCAGAAAATTTCCTTGATCTTATGCAAATCCTCTTCGTTTAGGTAGTTTTGCGATTTTAGCGGAGTGAAGTTTTTACCCTCGATCTCGATGGCTAGCGCTTCGCCCTTTGGCAAGACGACGATGTTTGAGCCGTATCCGCGCAGCTCGCTAGCGATCTGATCGCCGATTTTTAGCGTGATATTTAGCATACAAGCGATCAAAACCGTCGCCAAAAGTATGGTGATAAAAGCCATACCTTTTTGCACCTTAGAGCCGGTGATCGAGCTTTTTATAAGCCTTAGTTGCATATTTTTCATTTTAAAGTCCCGTTTATATCGACGTATTTTTCAGGGTTGGCTTCAAATTCCGCCTGAGTATTTTCGTTTTCAAAGAAATACGTCCTGTTGTAGTATAAATAAGATTTCGAGCCGATGTTGCTTACTTTTTTGCGGCTTACCGGATCTAGCACCATTTTTTCGACGACTTTTGAGAAATAGTTCGCGCCGCTTTGGATGGTATCAAGCGTTACGGTTACGAATTTGCCGTCAAATTCAAAAGGCATAGGTATCGGGTTGCAGCCGCCCTCTTTGCCAACTGATGGCAAGAAAATGCGTACATTGCACGAGATGCAGATGAGATCGCCGCCCTTTTTGACGTAGCCCATATCGCCACATATCGCGCACGCGTCAAAGACGATGATCGGCGAAGCGCGGTCTGAAAAGCGGTTTAAAAGAAAAAACCTTATCTCCCTGCCCTCGTCGTTTATATAGGCGTAGCGGTGAAGTTCGTTGTCGGCTAGCTCTGCCACGTCAAATTTAAACTCGTTATTTACTGGTTCTACGATGATAGGATCAGAGATCTCGGGCGGTTTAGATGCGTGCAGGTCGTAGTAAAGCCCAAAAATCAGAGCCGTGACGACAATAGTTATGCTGCTTTTGGAGTTTGCCGCCATGAAATTTCTAGCCGCGTTGTTAAATCTAAATTTATTTGAGCCCACGACTGATTTTACCAGCGGAGCCGGGCGTTTTTTGAAATTTATAACCGCCAAAACCAAAACTAAAAAGATGAAAAAATACTGCGCAAACGTCGTATAATAAATGCCCTTAGCCACGAGCGAGAGCGCCCACGGATACGTAGGTATCATGCCCGCTCGCATAAACTCAAGCCCCGTGTTTGAAATAGCCTGCACTATCAAAACCGCAAGCGAAAGAAGCGAAAACGTCCATAAGACGTGCTTGCAGAGACACTCTTTTAAATTTGAAACTACGAAAAACAAAATCAGCAAAAGCAAAAACGCAAATATCATCAAAAATAGGCTGATGATAGACTGCGTATCGAGTAGCTCGCCGGCAAATACCGGAAAATTCGCGCCCGCGTGAGCGTAGGTTAGGCCGTAGCCCGCACCGAGAGCGAAAAACATTATCATCTTTGCAGGGTTAAATTTGATAAAAATCCAAAGCGCGCTAACTAGCAAAAATACCAAAGTAGCCGCGTCAAATACCATTTTAACGCCCGCGTCGTGAAGCGTGAGTCTAGCGATCTTAAAAACGACTATGCCTACTGCGATACCCAAAACCGAGGGTAGAAACAGCGCTTTTAGGCTCTTTTTGTCGTTGTTTAACGCTGCAAAAAGGACAAATCCCAGTAACGATGAGATAACTTGGACGAAATATATAGACATGATCAGCCCTGTAATTTGAGAATTTGAATAAAATTTAGAGCGGACTTAGCCGCTCTAAGCCCGAATTATTTAGCAGGCGCTCCGGTATATTGGAATTTATAGGTCGTGGTAAACGGCTCGAACCATTTACCTACGCCCGTTTCTTTGTCTGCGTGACGACCGAAGCCTTGTTTTTCAGGATTTTCTATATGAAATTTTAGCTCGTAGTTGCCAACGCCCGTATCCATTTTTAGGTTAGCGCCGTAGTGAGGGCCGTCTTGAGCAACCATAGGCATAAATGTGCCTTTTTTAACTTTGCCGTTATCTAGGTTTTTTAGCTCGTAATTAACTTTTAGATAAGGGATCCACTCACCGGCTGCAAAGCCGTTTTTATTTCCCTCGATAGCGTGGATGTCGGCCTCTAGGTGGATGTCTGCTTTACTAGGAGCTAGGTCGATGCCTTTTGGCTCCATGTCGATCGGCTCTAGATAAACGGCAGCTATCTCCATGCCGTTGATCTCTACCGGATCGCCGATAGGAAACTCGCCTGCTACGGCTACTGAAGCAGCAAGGCTAAATGCCAAAGCTGTTTTAACAAATTTGTTCATGTTCTCTCCTTTAAATTGGTTTGTAAATTTATTTTTAAGCTTCGCGGCAACCCGCGAAAGCTAGAAACGTCAAATTTAAGCCTCTTTGGCTTGCTTTTTTTTCATTATGATCACGCCGATGATTAGCGCCGCTACCATGATAGTCTGCGGTACTAAGCTCTCGTAATACGGATAAATACCCAGCCACTCGATAGTTGGGAAGCCTTCGATCTTGGTCGGAACGAAAATTTTACCCTCGACAAACTCCATAAGCCCCTTGCCCACAAACACGATCGACATATAAAAAATGATCGCCGAAGTGAACAAGAAAAACGGCTTGATCGGGATTTTTATAGCAAAAATTTTAAACACGTAGTAAGTGACGAGCAAGATGACTAGCCCCACTATAAATCCCAGCGCGATCATCGAGTAGCCCGCGCTATCTTTAGCGTCAAAAATCAGCGCCTGATAGAAAAGCACGGTCTCCGCACCCTCTCTAAAAACAGCTAAAAACACCGTCCACCAAAGCGCCTTAGCAGATCCTGCAGATATCGACTCGCTGACGTGGCTTTGGATATATTTGCTCCATTTTTTTGCGCCTGCGTTTGAGAGCAACCAAAAACCGACGTAAAAGAGCAGTCCTACGGCAATAAGCATCACCGCGCCCTCCATCACCTCTCTTTTTTGACCTGCAGCGCCGGCAAAAATCAAATTCATAATCCACGCCATAACAAAGCTTAACACGACCGCTACGACAAGCGAGCTGTAAACGATACTCATGCGCTTTTCGTTGCCGGTTTTTAGTAGATACGCCACGACGGCCGCTACGATGATGAGCGCCTCAAATCCCTCGCGAAGTATGATAGTAAGCGCGTAAACAAATAGCGCCCAAGGGGAGCTGCTGCCGCTTGTTTTTTCTAGCGCAGCGTCTAAATTTGCGCCCAGATTATCGGCTGCTTGCTGGAGTCTCTCGACGCTCACGCCCGCCTTCATCAGTGCGACTACCTCGCCGAAATTTCCTTCTATCTTGGTTTTTAGGCCTACGTCTATCGCCCCTACTTTGTTTTCCATGCCGCTACCTTCGAACTCGTCGAAGTAAATATCCTGCGCATCGCTCATAGCTTTAGCTACGTCTTTTGCGGCGTAAAGTTTGATCGCGTCGGCGATTTTTGCCTTTATGCTCGCAACGACGGGCGCAAAATCAGTAGCCGCGTCATCCTCGGCGTTATCAGGTAAAACCACGTTAGTAGCTAGCGAACCCGAGTCCATAGGCAGCTTGGCTACGTTTTCGTATATCAGCGCGTCAAGCTCCTCCAAATTTGACTTTAGTACGTCGGCGGCTACATCGTTGTTTATCGCGATTATCGCCGAACCCATTCGTTTTTGGATATCGCCGTCGATGCCCTGACCGCCGGTTATAAATCTACGAATAGCCTCTTCCAGCTTCGTGTTGCGGTAAAGCTCAAATTTGGCTTTATTGCTTATCTGCTGCTTTGCGGCGTCTTTGTCGCCCTTTTCGTAGGCTGCTGCGGCAGCGCTAAGGGCTGTTTTTATGTCGTTATAAACCACCTGCCAGTGCGGCTCGATAGCGGCGCTACTTGCGGGCTGTGCCGTAGTTTGGCTAGCCTCGGTAGTCTTGGCTGTCTGCGCGGCGTCCGCGTTTTTAGGGTCTGAGTACTCGCCCACTAGCTTATGACCGGCGTTGATGACGGGCAAAACCTCATCCATCTCTTTGTTTAGCTCGTCCATTATCGCTTGTATCTCTTCTACGGATTTTTTAGCGATGATGGCTTTACGGATCTTACCGAATTTAGACTCCATCGAGTAGGCTTTTTTCTGTCCCAAATTTACCCTAATCGCGGCTTCGATATTTTCGAAATGCCCGAAATACGCATTTTGCGTGGTGGTTTTGGCTTCGTCGATCTTGCCGTCCTTGTACTGTTGCATGATACTTACGAATGAATCTTTTATGCTCTGTATCTCAGGACCGTAGTCGGCGTCCTGCGCATTTAGCATAAAGGGGATAAACAAAGCAAGTATAAATTTCAAAAATTTACTCATAAAAACTCCAATAAAATATGTTTTATGCGCGCATTCTATCATTAAAAAACTTTAGCGAAAATAAAAACGGCTATCAAGTATAAGTCTTATCAACAAGCTATATTTTTTGATTATCAGATTTATCCGACTTTGAAATTTGAGTAAATTTAATGGGTAAAATTTGAAAGAAAATTCGGGAGCGAGCCGCCCCCGAATTTGAGTTAGATAGTGGTGCCCGCTTGTCTTAGCATAACGCGTTTGCGGTATACGTTTGACACGTCTGCGGCATCGCCTACTAGTAGCGCGTTGGTGGCGCAAACGGCGGCGCACATAGGGACTTTGCCCTCTGAGATGCGATTTTGGCCGTACATATGAAGCTCCTCGTGAGAGTTCGTCTCCTCAGGGCCTCCGGCACACATAGTGCATTTATCCATAGCGCCTTTTATGCCAAATGCCCCGTCTCTAGGGAACTGCGGCGCGCCGAAAGGACATGCGTATAGGCAGTAACCGCAACCGATGCATTTGTTTTTATCGTGAAGCACGATACCGTCGGCTCTGATGTAAAAACAATCAACCGGACACACCTGCTCGCAAGGAGCGTCGGTGCAGTGTTGGCAGGCTATAGTGGTCGATACTTCCTTGCCCTCTATACCGTCGTTTAGCGTGATGACCTTGCGGCGGTAGAGCCCCACCGGGAGCTCGTGAGCCGAAGAGCAAGCGACCTGGCATCCAAAGCAGCTGATACATCTGTTGGTATCTACGAAAAATTTCATTCTTGCCATCTCTTACTCCTTAGACTCTATTTTCGCCATATTCGTGGAAGAAGGTGTTAAAGCCCTCTCCGTCAGCTTTTTCTATCCTGCAAAGTCCGGCGTTAAATTCCGAAATTTGAGTAACAGGGTCAAAGCCGTAGTTTGTTACGGTATTAAAGCTCTCGCCGATCGTATAAGGCTTAGTGCCCTCAGGATAGCGGTCTTCTAGGCTCACGCCTTGCATAACGCCCGCGAAGTTATACGGCATACAAATTCTATCCGGCGTAACCATCTGAGTATGATAGCAACGAACCTTAATCTTAGTGCCTTGCGGAGAGTGGATCCACATCATATCGCGGTCTTGGATACCGTATTTTAGCGCAAGCTCAGGGTGGACGTTAGCAAACATCTCAGGCGTGATTGCCGCTAGATACTTGCTCGTTCGCTCTATCATACCTGCACCGCTTAGGTTTACTAGGCGCAATGTGCTAAATACGATAGGGAATTCCTTACTCCAGTCTTTTGCTTGCTGCTCGGATTTATATTTCGTCTCAACGCGGAAGTTTCTAGCCTGATCGTCGAAAGTCGGGTATTTTTGTACCAAATCCCAGCGCGGAGAGTGGATAGGCTCGCGGTGTTTAGGGATCGGATCTAGGAATTCCCAAACGATCATTCTTGCCCTTGCATTACCAAACGGCACTACGCCTTTTTCGCGGCATTTTTCTAAGATAAATCCGCTGTGATCCGTACTCCAAGTAGCTCCCATCAGTCTTTTTTCTTCTTCGGTTAAGGTTATACCTAGGACTTTTTCGATATTTTCTTTGGTAATTTGCGGATAGCCGCCTTTTACGTCCGATCCTACCAGGGTCGTATCCTCGCTAGCTAGCTGACTAACGCCGTTATGCTCTAAGCCGAAACGATTTCTAAATCCGCAACCGCCCTCTGCGTAAGACTTGCTCATATCATAAAGTATCGGTGTACCAGGGTGTTTTTCGTCCCATGCCGGCCAAGGCTTACCGTAGTATTCGCCTTTTACGTCGCCGCCGATACCCATTAGCGTATCAGGGTCGAAATTTTGCCAGTTAGCCTGATGTCTTCTAAACATCTCGGCCGTTCTACCGGTGTAGCCGATAGATTTGCCCATACGAGCTATCTCGTTTGTAGCGTCGTCAGGCCATACAAAGTCGTCTTTAACTTGTTTTGGCTCGTGATTCACGGTCGCCATCTTCATGCCTTTTACGTACTCGTCGTAAAAGCCGAATTTTTTAGCAAATAAGAACATAACGTCTTGGTCAGCCTTGCTCTCGTAAAGTGGCTCAACGACTTTCGTTCTCCATTGACCAGAGCGGTTAGTCGAGCTGATGTGGCCTTCATTTTCAAATGCCGTAGCTACTGGCAATACGTAAATTCCGTCTTTTCTATCTGAAAGGATAGCAACCTCGTTTACGAACGGCTCGGCAACAACTAACATATCTAGTTTATCTACGGCTTCTTGAATTTTAGCCAGGTGCGCCATAGAGGTGATACCGGTTCCTTGCACCCAAAGAACGCGAAGTTTGCCGCTAGTAAAAGTCTTTTCCTCTTTTAGAACGCCTTGCCACCATTTTGATAGCGACCAGCCTTTTTCGTTTCTCCAGTTTCTATCTTCCGGATTTTGCGGATCGTGATAAAAATACTCTTCAAATACGGTATTTTTTACCGGAGCGCCGCCCTGTTTCGGCTCTTTTGTCGAAACCGCAAATCGTTTGATAAACTCGTCATAATCAACGCCCCAGCCTTTGCAGTAGTATTTCCACGATGCGTCTCCTAGCCCGTAATACATAGGAAGAGTGTCTGAAAGGTTACCCATATCGGTAGAGCCCTGAACGTTATCGTGACCGCGGATGATATTACAGCCGCCGCCAGGTTTACCCATATTGCCTAGGATTAGTTGAAGGATAGGTAAAATTCTGGTATTTGACGTTCCTACCGAGTGCTGAGTGATGCCTAGAGCCCAGATAACCGTTCCCGGTTTCGTATGCGCCATTATATTAGCAGCCTCTATGAGTCTATCTACCGGTACGCCGGTAACGTCCGAAGTAAGCTCAGGAGTCCAGTGTTCGGCCTCTTTTCTAACCTCTTCGATACCATAGGTTCTGTTTTCTAAAAATTCTTTATCTTCCCAGCCGTTTTTAAGGATAATGTGAATAAGTCCGTAAATAAGAGCTACGTCCGTTCCTGAACGCTGACGCAAATAAAGATCCGCGTGCGCAGCCGTTTTAGTAAAATTCGGATCCGCTACGATTAATTTTGCGTTGTTTCTATCTTTGGCTTGCAACATATGCTTCATGCCGCCGACGGGATTTGCTACAGCCGAATTCGCACCGATACAAAAGATCGCTTTTGAATTTGCCGTCATATCTCCGAAGTGATTCGTCATCGCGCCATAACCCCAAGTATTCGCCACACCGGCGACTGTTGCGCTATGTCAAATGCGTGCTACGTGATCGTTGCTGTTTGTACCCCAAAACGCCGCAAATTTGCGAAAATAATAACTTTGCTCGTTGTTAAATTTAGCCGAACCCAAGAAAACTACGCTATCAGGACCGTCTTCTTTACGGATTTGTAGCATCTTATCGCCGATTTCGTTTACGGCCTGTTCCCAGCTGATGCGCTCCCATTTTCCGTTTACTTTTTTCATCGGAAATTTGATACGCTGTTTTGATTTCGTAAGGTCGATCTGATCGATTCCCTTAGAGCAGTGCGACCCCTGAGAGATCGGGTGATACATAGCCATATCTTGGCGTACCCATACTCCGTCTTTTACCTCGGCTTCGATACCACAGCCTGCAGAACAAATAGAACAAATCGTTCTAACCTTTTTTGAACCTTCATAAGGATTTTTTATCTCCTCGTTGGTTGCCTTTCTAAACGTCTCGTTTTCGCCAAATGCCATCGTGCTACCGGCACCAAGAGCGGCAAGCTTCAAAAACGAGCGTCTTCCTATGCGTGAATCACTCATGGTTTTCTCCCTTAGTAAGCGATCTTATAGTAGTATTCCCACTCTTTGCTTTTTTTGTAAAGCACCTCTTTTTTGCTCGACTTGCCGACAACTACGCCGTTGTCGTCAGGAGCAAGCTCGTCGCTAGTCGGTTTTGCGATAGCTGCAGCGGCCAATACGGTTCCGCCTACCGCGCCGACCTTCAGAGATTTTTTGAGAAAATCTCGTCTTGATCCTTGCATGTTTTCTCCTTATTAATCTCAAATTTGAAATTTTTGAGACGTTTTTAGAAAGATATTGTTCAAATTTTGCATATTTCCTAGGCGTAGTGCGCCTTACAGGCGCGTATTTTAGGGCACTTGCATATTTTAAAATATCACTGTGCAAATTTAGCATATTTTGAGAATAAATGAAGTAAAAATATTAGATTAATTATGAAACTTAATAAATAGTTAAGGAAATCTAAAATTTAGCTTAAATTTCAATACTACATATCAAGTTAAAAATGTATATTTTATGTAACTCTGGGGGTTTTGAGCTAAATTTATCAAATTTAGCTCAAATTCGCGTTAGATGTTATTTTTGAAGGTCGCTTAAATTTACTATGAAAGGCACTGAGCGAACGCCGGCGGCGGAGTATTTTTGTCTCAAGTTATCCATCGCTTTTACGTCAGCATCGCTAACGGCACCGTCTGCAACCTTATAGTCGTCCGCGAAATATTTTCGTAAAATTTTGATCTTATCGCTATCGGTTTTCGCACTTGCGGCGTCTTTATAGATCAAAAAGCTTTTTTGCAAAGACGAAACGTCGTGAACCGGAGTTAAGATTAGCTTTACGTTGCTTTCTTTTAGCGTCGCTTCGATCTTTTCAAGCTCTAGGCGGCAGTATGGGCACTCAGGATCCGAAAACATCACGATAGTCGGCTTTTTAGAGTCGTTTCCTAGAGTGATGATATTTTCTTTTTGCTCGTTTTTATAGACTTTTGAGATGTTTTTCGCCGCTATTTCCTTTTTTATCTCTTGCAGGTAGGCTTTTTGCGCCTTTAGGTCGATGATGTCCGGGAAAAGTAGGTCGCCTTTAGTAAAGATAACCTCGTCTTGGCTGACTTGACCGTTGCTCAAATTTACCACGACCGCTTCGATTCCGTCGGTTAACGGTTTGCGCTCAGTTACATTTACTTTCACGCCCTCGCCGACCATCTGCGAGTAAAAACCGACTACTTGCTCGTTTGACGCCGCAAACATCGCAGAGGCCGCCATTAGCGACAAAACTATTTTTTTCATTTCATTCCTTTATAAAAATTTGCGCGGATTATATTAGCTTTTTATAAATAGATAAAAAATCACGCTTTTAAAACTCTATCTGTGCCGTTTTTTACGATATTAGGATCTAGATCGAGCTGCTCGAGGTAGGCGATTATGTATTTTCTACTCAAATTTAACGCCTCTTTCGCGTTTGTTACGTTTACGAATCCTTGCGCGGCGATGACGGCTTTTAGCTTCGCAAGCGCCTCGTTTAGGGCCTTTGACGTTACGAAAAGATTATGCGCGAGCCTCACCACGCGCCCGATTCCCGTTAGCTTTTTTAGTGCGTTATCGCCGCTAACTCGGTCGATCTCAAGCTCGTCGTAGATGTTATAAGGCGCCAGGGGAGCTAAATTTCCGCTTTGCAAAATCTCGTAAATTTTCTCCTCGAGCCTGATTTTTAGCTTGCTCATATCGACGCCCGTTTTAGTATAGACGCCGTCGTTTTTAGCGATCGCGCCCGCGCTTTCTAGCTCGTCAAGCGCCTTTTGGGCGATATTTTCGCTAGCCCATGAGAGCTTTAGGCTGATGCTCGTAGCCGAAAATACCGCAAATTCGTTCTTTTCTATCATAAATTTGACCGCGCTTTTTATCCGATCGACCGCGCTTAGATCGTAGATATTTAGCGCCTTTTCATCGACGAATACATTTGGCGTTTGTTTTGCTATAGCGACGGCCTCCTCGTGATTTAGCCCGAAGCGCTGATAGGCCGAGATGATGCCAAAGCCGTTTTTATGCGTATCTTTTAGCATCGCAAAGGCGCTTACGAAATCTTTTTTGAGAAGCGAGTTTAAAAACGAAATTTTGCTTGATTTTTTCATCGGTTCGCTCACGGCGTTTAGTACCCTGCCACCGCCTATGACGCGACCGTTTGCGATGAGCACGAACGGCTCGTCAAATTTTAAAAACATATCCCTTTCAAATTTAAACGTCGCAAATATCCCGCCCTCTTTTTCGCTAAGAACCAGTGCTTTTGCGGGCGCAGCCTTTGCGCCGACGCAAAAAGTAACGCTCTGCCCGTGCGTTAGCTCGCGAGCGAAAACTATCGCGTCTATCTCACGAAATCCTCTAAAAAAGCCCTTTTTACTAAGCAATTGGCCCTTTTTTAGATCGTTTAGCTCAATCCCCGTCAAATTTAGCGCCACGCGGCTACTAACTCCGGCACGGTCAACGAAAGTGTCATGGCTCTGCACGCTTCGCACCTGCACTTCTTTGCCTGCGTCATAGTTAAACAGCTTTTCGTTTTTCGTCACGCTGCCTTCTATCACGGTGCCCGTAACTACGTTTCCGATACCTTTTAGGCTAAAAACGCGGTCGATGTAATACCTAAAAACGCCCTCTTGCTCGCGCTTAGCCGCCTTTAGCGTGAAAAGATAATTTCGCAGCTCGTCGATGCTCGCGCTATCCTTGATACTAACCGGGAAAATCTCTAAAATTTGCAGATTTTTGTAGTTTTGTGCGGCGGCATAAATTTCGCCTTTTCGCTGCTCTATTAGCTCTGCGCTAGCCAGGTCGCACTTGGTAAGAGCTACTACGAGCGAACGAACGCCAAGGATATTTAAAACCTCCAAATGCTCCAAAGACTGTGGCATAAGTCCGTCGTTTGCCGCCACGACGAAAAGGCACGCGTCAAATCCATACGCACCGCTGATCATAGTCTTGATCAAATTTTCATGCCCAGGCACGTCGATAAATGCGATATTTTCGCCGTTTTTGCTCAAATTTGAAAAGCTAAGATCGATCGTGATCCCGCGCTTTTGCTCCTCCTCTAGCCTGTCGCCCTCAAAGCCGTTTAGCTCCTTTATCAGCGCCGTTTTGCCGTGGTCGATGTGCCCGGCCGTTCCTATTATTAAGCTCATTTTTCATCCGTTTCGTTGATTTTTTCTATCAAATTTTGCACGTCCGCGTCCAGCACGCTGCGAAGATCGAGCAAAAATTTGCCATCCTCGATGCGGCCGATCACGAGATTTTTCCTAAATTTAGCCTCGTTTTCGTTCGCGTTTCCTTTGACGGCTAGCGCGAGGCTAGGTATGCGTTTATTTGGCATAGTGCCGCCGCCTACGAATGTCGTCGTGCGCACGACTTCAAGCGGAGTTTTTAGCTGCGAGTTTATGAAATTTGCCGTGTTTTCTAGCTCCTCTACGCTTTTATAGAGCTGCTTTACCGTCGTGATAAGCTCAAATTCTCGGTTTGCGTAGGCTTTGACGCTCTCGGCCAGTAGCGAGATGATCACCTTATCCACGCGCAGCATTCTTAGCAGCTGATTTTTCTTTAGCTTTGCGATGAGCCCCTTTTTGCCTAGGATTATGCCGCACTGCACGGAGCCAAAGAGCTTATCGCCGCTAAAGCTAACGAGCGAGGCGTCTTTTAGATTTTTTAGATTCGGCTCGTTGCGCTCTAGACCGTAGGGCAGCTCGCCGTAAAATCCGCCGCCAAGATCAAAATAATCAATGAGATTTCGCTCTCTTGCCAGCGCGCTAAGATCCGGCATCGCCGCTTCCTCGCTAAAGCCTACGATATCGAAATTTGACCTATGCACCTTTAAGATCAGCTTCGAGTTTTCGTTTATCGCGTCCTCATAGTCGCGCAGGTTGGTTTTATTCGTCGTGCCCACTTCGCGCAGGATCGCGCCCGAGTTTGCCATGACTTCGGGCACGCGAAAGCTCCCGCCGATCTCGACTAGCTCGCCTCTGCTGATGATAGCTTCGCCGCCTTTTGAGAAGGTATTTAGCACCAAAAATACGGCGCTTGCGTTGTTATTTACTATGACGGCGTCCTCAAAGCCAAAAAGCTCCGCCAGCAGCCCGCCCACGTAGTCGTAGCGGTTTGAGCGGCCGCCCTTTTCGACGCTGTACTCTAAATTTGAATACCCCGTGATCACGGGCTCGGCTCGGCGTAAAATTTCAGGATCGATCGCGCTGCGGCCGAGATTCGTGTGGATGATGACGCCGGTTGCGTTTATTAGGCTGCGCAGGCTCAAATTTGACGCCTTTTCGTAGCGCGCGAGCGTGTTTTGGACGATTTCGCCTGGCTCAGGGCAGTTTTTGCCTCCTAAAATTTGAGCGCGCAGGCTCTCTAGCTCGGCCCTGGCGACCTTAGTCAGCAAGCTCGTGTCAAGCCCGAAAAATCGCTCGTTTTTTATAAATTTATCTATCTGCGGGAGTTTTCGTAGTTCGTTCAAATTCGCTCCTAGTAAATTTGTGTTACCGAGCGCGATTTTAGCATAAATTTGGATAAATCTAATCTTATTAAAAAAAATAAATGTAAAATTTCAGAGCCTATTAATGCCTTTAGTATTAAAATGCGCTCAATTTTGATAACGCGTAGCGCGGGGAGAAAATCATGAAAGAATTCGGTTTTTACAACGATTTTGACGAAAATTTGATGCTAAACGAGCAGATCGAGATAAACGGCGAAGGCGACTACATCGTCTCAAATTCGCCCAAACTAAAGGCAAGCGTCGTAGCGCCGGAGATAAATTTTTATCTAAAAAACACCGCAGACTCGGTGCTGGATAAGGCTAAAAACACGCTTTTGCTTTATGAGGCTAGAGCCAGCGCCTTTGACCTAGCGCGCGACATCGACTACGAAAAACCAGTCGGCAAAAACGTCGTGATCGTTAGCAACGGCGGCCGCGAAAATTTGGCAAATTTGCTTAAGGAAAAAGGCTTTAAAACTATCGAGCTGACGCATTTTGAGATCAAATTTATCTACGGAGCCGCAGGCGAACTAAGCGTGCTAGTGCTGCGCCCGGACGGCGAGTTTGAGGTAGACTGCGACTTTTTCCTCGTAGAAAACGCGCGCGAATACATGCTAAAACAAAGCGGCTGCTACGAGATCGCAGGCAAAAGCGACGAGGAAATCGCCGCGCAGCTAGAGGCGCAAAGCCCGAAATTTAAATTTAAAAGCCACGTCCACTACGACTCCACGATCTGCCAGTATCACGAGCGCAGACACGAAATCTGCGGCAGATGCGTCGAGGCCTGCCCTACGGTAGCGATCCTAAAAGAGGACGAGACCAAGCACCTAGTTTTCTCTCACATCGACTGTGTAAACTGCGGCGGCTGCGTGAGCGTCTGCCCTAGCGGCGCGCTTGATTACTCGGATATGCCGCGAAACTCTTTTGCCGAGATAGCCAAACTCTACCGCGGCCGGATCGCTCTAGTCGTACCCGCAAAGGCAAATTTAGAAAACTTAAGCGTAAATTTACCCGCAAACGTGTTGCCTTTTGCCGTGAGCGGTGAGAGATTTTTGAGCGAGACGCATCTGCTTACATTGCTTCAAGAAAGCGGCGCGCAGGTCGTGATCTACGAGCAAAATATCGGCAAAGGCACCAAAGACGCGGTGGATATTTTAAACCAAATTTATGAGCTTAAATTTCATGAAAAAGCCGTCCTCGTAGCAGAAAACGAAGACAAGCTAAAAAGCGCCCTATCTCAGGCCAAATTTATCGAAGGCTCGCAGCACTCCGTCACCGAGTACGCTCTGCCAAAGCGCGAAATTTTCGCCAGACGCCTAGAGTGGCTAGTCGGAGATCAAAATTTAGGCTCCGTTAGCACTACCGAGCTCATCAGATACGGCCGCGTCGAGATAAACCGCGACACCTGCACGCTGTGCCTAAGCTGCGTGGGAGCGTGTAACGTCGCCGCCCTAGTCGCGGACAAGGAAACAAACTCCATCGTCTTTAACCCGAGCGTCTGCACCGCGTGCGGATACTGCGAGCTTAGCTGCGCGGAAAAAGACACGATATTTTTACGCCCCGGCAAGATTGACCTGGAGCCTAGTTTCTTTACCTTTAGCGAGCTAGCCAGAGACGAGCTTTTCGCCTGTATCGAGTGCGGCAAGGAGTTTGCGACCAAAAAGGCCGTCGAAAAGATCGCCGCGATCATGGCGCCTAAATTTAACGGCGACAAAGCCAAACTAAAGACGCTTTATTGCTGCTCGGACTGCAAAGCCAAAGTGATGGTAAAAGCGCAAATGGATCAAATGAAAGAAGAGGTTTTAAATGGACAATAACTTAACCAAGGCGCGCGCGTATTTTTACGAGTTTTTGGCCTATCCGCTGTTTTTTCACGAGCACGGCGGCAAATTTGACCGCTGGCGCGAGCAGCTAGCCTACCTGGCTACTAGTCCAGTTACGCCTGCGAGCGAGGCTGCGTTTGCAAATTTGGCCAAATTTGACTTTGAGAAATTCGCCAGGGAGCAAAACGACGTACTTTTTGACTTTTCTTACTCAAATATCCCGCTAAACGCCTCGTTTTACGAGGACGGACGCGACGACGGCGCGGCTAGGCTACGCGTGATCGAGTGCCTGAAGCTAAGCCCGTACCGCAGAGACAAAGACGTCTGCAAGGACAGCGAGGACTACGTCGGATTTATATTTTTAGCCACGGCGACCTTTTTGCGCGACGAAGTAGCGGGCGCGGCAAATATCAGCAGCAAGCTATTTACGGACGTTACGAATAAATTTATAGATGAATTTATCAAATTTTTATCCGCTCACAAAAATGCAGACTTTTTCGCCTCTTACGCGGTTATCTTGCGCGATTTTATCGATCTTGAGCGCGCGGTGCTAGGCGTAGAAGCCCCTCCTGCGCCGATCGGTGACAGCGCGGCGGTAGCCTCGATGAAAAAAGAGCCGTTTCAAAGCAAGATGCCTACGGCCAAAACAAAACTCCGCTGGGAGGAGTTCTCGCCCGTCATCTCGCAAGAGTTTGACGACTGAGGACTACGCGCTTAAATTTGCTTGCTAGGCTCGTGCCGGCAGGCAAATTTAACTTGCCCGAGTCGCCCGCGCGGCCGTCTCTCGTCAAATTTGCGCTTTAAATTTGACGAGATAAACCCGTCCGTTTTCGGTGCGATTTTTTAGCATCTTTAACCCGCCCAAATTTACTCCCGCATTTTCCAAATTTCCCTTCCAATTTCACTCAAATTTAACCGCCCTTTGGCTAAGATTTCGCAAATTTAGTCATGAGCAAAAGGATCAAATTTGCAAAGCTTTTTTAAATTTATATTCACACTCGCAGCCTTTGCCGCTATCCTCTTTTATCTTTCGTTTTTGGGAGTTAAATTTGATAAATTTGGATCAGGCTCTATGCCGACAGGTTTTACCGTCACTCCCGATACTAAAATAGACCCAAACTCCGAGCTAGCTAAATACGTAACGCAAGAGGAGATAGAGGCGTTTGGATTCGGTTCGTCCGATATAGTTTGCGATAAAGAGAAAAACGCTACGCTCGTGCCTTTAAGGGCCGCTCTTGATAGAAAAGATACCGATTTCGTAGTTAAATTTATAAAAGACAACAACCTAAGCGTAGACGTAGAGATGAGAGATAAAAGAACCCCGCTGATGTACAGCTCTTTTAGAAACGACGTAAATACCTCTAGTGCTCTAATAAATTTAGGAGCTGACATAAGGGCTAAGGATAGATTCGGCTTATCTCCTATGGCTTACGCCATTATGTTAAACTCCCTTGATACCGCCAAAATACTACTAGAAAAAGGGGTTAAATTTGAAGAGGTGGAGTATTTATCGCCGCATATTTATACAAACAGATACTATGATTCTTCCAGATTTGAATCCATAATCATAAACGGCGAGAATAACATAACAATACGCTACAAATACGATCAGGGGCGTCCAGAGACGGATCTAAATAATCCGCAATGCGTAGAGTCGAGCACTAGATATAAATCAGACCCGTTTTTCTACGTAGTAAATAGAAATCTGCCTCAGATGGCAGAACTAATGCTAAGCACGGGGTATAAACCTAGAGAGTTTAAAATGGGAAGCGGACTACAAGGCATAAAAGATGAAGAGAAAAATAGACCGTTAAAACTAAGCGGCTGGGCATATCTAGGTAACTACGAAAACTACGAACCTATGCTTGAGGTATTTATAAAATACGACCTCCCTAATGCTCCTACTAAGGATCAGCTAAAGGAGGCGTATAAAGCGTGCTATGATAACTTAAAATCTTTTACGGAAGCAAAAGAAAAATACATCTATGGAATGAATCAAGGTAGAGACAAAGAGGCTGAGGAAAAGATACAAAGAACGAATAAAAAATACAAATACGCCCCCTATCAACATATATATCAAGACGGTCTTTTGCAATACAAACCAAAGCCGATAGATACAAAAATGATAGAAACATTTGATAAGACGATAAATTCTTACTTTAAACACTGCCCCGACGAAAATGCAACGTTTAAAGACGCTAGAGCTTTTATAAAATGGGCAAATGAAGAGAGAAGGCAATATAAAATAGAAGCATTTATAGATAAATACGAAAATGACCCAACCAAGGTGATTTACGTAGATAGTAACCGAAGTAAATCCAGCTCAAGCTCAAATTTGAAGTAAAATAATCTAGCCGCAAAGACGAAGCCAAAATATAAATTCGGTCGAATGAAATTTGAGCTCGCGGCGGCGTAAATTTAAGCGGGCAAATTTGATGAGAACCGACGTAAATTTGCCCGCTAAATTTCAAATTTGACTGAATCTTGTTAGCTTCTAAAAAATGCGTCGCTTAAAGTGATTAAAATTTAGCGTTGCGCGGCGGTTAGGCTTTAAACTACCGCATTTAAAGCGACCGCGAAAACCGCCCGAGATAAAGGCAAATTTAAAACGGCGCGTTAGAGTAAATTTGCGCCTAACGCTCGCCTCGTGCCAAAAGCTTTGCCGTGCGTCCGTTTTTTCGCACTTCTTTGAAAAATATCCGCAGCGCCTTTTGCTCCTTTGCGCCGATTTCGTAGCTGATAAATTTGAGATACCATTTGATATCGTCTGCGCTGATGCCCCTAGTTTGGGCGTATTTGGCGAGGATATAGTTTGGGATTTTGACATTTGCTCGCAAAAACTCGCGCGCCAGCCGCTCATACGCGCCACGCCCCTTCACGCAGGAAAATCGCCCGAAAACAAACGGCAAGCCCGTCCGCTCGCGCCACGCCCGCCCAAGGTCGTAAAACGCCTCCTCACCATCCCGCAGATACGCCTTTAGCGCGCGGTCGCCGATGAGCACCTCGCCCTCAAGCCCCAGTAATTCGGCTAACGCGTTTGAGCTCGCAGACGCGGGGTCGGGACGCGCGGAGGTGCCCTTTCGCACGAGCACGCTTTTGACGTCACCTTTTGCGACGATGCCCAGGCTCACTTTTTTATAGCGTTTTTTGCGGCTTTCGATGCTTGAGACCACGGCGGCGTCGATCCTGCGGCAGCACAGATCGCGGTTTAGTTTGCTTGGCACGCCCTTTTTAAATTCGATGATTTTTTTATCCTGCGAGCTTAGGCGCGAGCGCTTTAAAAATACGTGAAAAGGAAGCAAATTTAGATAATCAATCTTGCCAAAAATCATAAAAACTCCGAATTTATAAGGATTTGCGCCGTTTTAAAACGAGCCAAATTTAAAGCCAAATCCTAATGCGTAAAAATTTCATAAAACCAAAATCGTCGCCCACGGCAAAAGATACGGTCGTGAGCTTTGCTGCGATAACGCAAATTTGACCAAATCTCGCCGTAAAATACGCCCGCACCAAAGCAAAGTACGATAAAGGTGCGGGTCTGGGCCGTCAGGAAAAACAAAAAACTAGCTCGCCCCGCAAAGGACTATGGCGCAAAACCAGCAAAATCTCCGCGATACGCCGAGTCGCTCACATTGTTTGGGCGCCTAAGCTGACATTTTGTGCGGTTAAATTTGAAAAAGCGGCGACTCCGCACGGGAAATCGCCGCTAGCAGTGCAAATTTTAGCCCAGGGCCGAGCTATTTTGCTTCGTTAAATTTGATATTCGTGCTCTTCAAGCTCGTCGTTTAAGAGCTTCGTAAATCTCGCCGCATGCGCCTCTATCGCGCTATCAGGCACACCCGGCTCCACGCCGCAGCTAGCGAAAATCCGTCCGTAAACGAGCTCGCAAAAGTCCGCGCAGCACTGAAGCGGCAGCAAAATCTCGTTTAGGCTAAATTTGATCGCGCCGTGCTTGGAGTATTCGCCTAGCCCGCCGCCCGCGCTCACGGCGATTTGCAGCTGTTTGCCCGCGATCTTCGCGCCCTCGCCGTAGGCAAAGCCGCGGCTAAGCACGTAGTCGATGTATGCCTTTAGCATGGAGGGCACGTTAAAGCCCATCATTGGGAATAAAAACACGATGCGATCCGCGCGCAAAAACGCCTCCTGCTCGGCTGCGACGTCGATTTTTAGGGCGTCGGTGCCATAAAGTCCCTCTAGGTGGCGAACCTCGGCACCTGCGCTTTTTGCGGCGTTTGCCAGTGCCTTGTTTAGGCGAGAGGCGGCGAAATTTGGGTGAGATAAAACTACTAGCGTTTTCATTTTGGCTCCTTTTTTGATAAATTTTAGAGCATTTGCGCTTTTGGGACGTTAAATTTAAGCTGATTAAATTTGCTGATTTTTAAACTCTCCTCAAACCGCAAAAGTCTTATTTTTGAGAAATTATATCATCAAAAGCCTAAAAACGGGTTAAGGCGAGCGGCTAAATTTTAACTAGTAAGACACTAGATGGTACGGCCGTAAATTCTCGCTCAAATTTATCTGCAAAATCCCCAATCATCTAAGCCGTCAAATTTGCCCTCACTTAAAAATATCAAGGTTCAAATTTAATTCGTCTATGATAGATAAAAGCTCTGAAATTTCCTTTTTTATCTGCTTTACCTCATAAAGGCTAGGCGGTAGCGAAAAGAGAGTTGTTTCAAATCTATTTTCCGCTCCGTTTAAAAATAGGTAAAATTTGTCGTCCATAAATGCCGCGCTCACCCCCATATCTCCCGCAAATTTTTCCTTTAGCTCGTACAAACGTCTCATAAACGTAGGCGTCAAAAGATATCTCGCCCCTACTTTGTCATCCGTAAAAACTCTAAATTCATCGTTAAAAAGAGTATCGTCCATCTGCTCTTTTTCGCCTAAAAATTTAGTATTTAGCGTACGGCTCGCCACTATCGTTTGACCGTTAAATTTCTTGTAAAACTCACAGACCAAGACCGAGCCGCTAAAAGGTTGTGTGTATTTCATTGCTTCCCACATAAAACTATCACTCAGAAAGTGAAAGCCTATCGTAGCTTATGGTATCCATGACTTCGTGAGATTAAATTTGATATCGTTTGGAGATAAATTTATGCCGTAAAGGTGCGGGTCTTGGCGAGTAAGCAACTAAATTTAAAAAATCGGTCAAATTTGACCGAAAATAAAAGAATTTAAGCCGAGTAAAATCGGCTTAAAATTTGAGTTTAGCGTAGATATTTGACGTTAGCTTTGGCGCGGAGTTTGTTGAAGTATTCGCCGATGACGCGGTCTTGCTCGAGTTTATAAAGCGCGTTCATCGCCTCGTCTCTGACCTCGTCAAATTCAGGCATCGTTTGCCCCTTTTTAGACGCTACGTAAAACATCTCAAAGCCCTGGGGAGTCTGGAAAATTTGCGTGAAAGTGCCGTCCGCGGTCTGCTGAAATATCGTTCGTAGTTGAGGCGGGATCTGCTCGCTTTTTAGATCCAGCACGTCCATGTGCACGCTGTGGTTGGTGTTCATCGGGGAGCTGTGTCTGGCGGCCTCCAAAAGCTGCATCGAAGGCGCCACGTATCTAGTCACGCTCACGTCGGTAAAGTGCGCGAAAAGGTCGCGATTTTGCTCGAAATACGCTCTCGCGGCGTTTTCTGAAATGTTGATTTTAGCCTCGGCAAATATGCTTTGATATAGCTTTTCTTGTTTTATGGTTTTTGCGACGTCGTCTTTAAACTGCGCGTAGTCTCCGCCCTTTGATAGTACGGCCGAGCGCAGATCGGAGGCGCTCATACCGCTCTCGCTTGCGATCTTTTGCAGCCTTTGATTTAGCTCGTAGTCGCTGGCTTCGATTTTTAGGTTTTTGATCTGCGCGGTTTCGAGTCTATCGCGGATCAGTAAATTTAGCGCGTTTGCTTCGCTTGTTTGTAGCTGCGCGGCGGCTTTGCGTACTTCGTTTACGGTGATGGGTTCGTTTTCGATGATGACGGCTATGCCGTTTGAGATCTGGCTCGCGTTAGCCATACAAAAACTGAGAAAAAACGCGGCGAATGAGATCTTTTTTAACATATAAAACCTTTGTTTAAGTCTAAAGTAAATATAATTTGAGCATTATAACATTTTAAATTTAAGCGCAAGCTATAAAGGTAAAATTTAATGCAAAATTCACAAATAGTAACTAGATTTGCCCCCTCTCCGACCGGATATCTACACATCGGCGGTCTTAGGACGGCGCTTTATAACTACTTATATGCTAGAGCAAACGGCGGCAAATTTCTGCTACGCATCGAAGATACCGACCTAAAACGCAACTCCGAGGAAGCCACGCAAGCGATAAAAGAAGCCTTTGCCTGGTGCGGGCTAGATCACGACGGCGAGGTGACGTATCAGTCGCGTAGATTCGACGTATATAAAGAGTATGTACAAAAGCTGCTAGCCGAGGGCAAAGCCTATAAATGCTACATGAGCAAAGACGAGCTAGACGCTTTGCGCGCCGAGCAAGAAGCGAGAAAAGAGAGGCCCAAATACGATAATCGCTACCGCGAATTTACCGGTACTCCGCCTGCGGGAGTCGAGCCCGTCATCCGCATCAAAGCGCCTCTAAGCGGCGAGATCGTGATCGACGACGGCATCAAAGGCGAGGTCAAATTTAGAGTCGAGGATATCCTGGATGATTTCATCATCGCGCGCTCCGACGGTACTCCGACGTATAACTTCACAGTCGTGATAGACGATGCGCTAATGGGCGTAACCGACGTCATCCGCGGCGACGATCATCTATCAAATACCCCAAAACAAATCGTACTCTACGATGCACTGGGCTTTAAGGCGCCGAAATTTTATCACGTCGCGATGATAAACGGCGAGGACGGTAGCAAACTAAGCAAACGCCACGGCGCGACCGACGTGATGGAGTATAAACGAATGGGTTATCTGCCTGAGGCTCTTTTAAATTTCCTCGTGCGCCTAGGCTGGAGCCACGGAAACGACGAAATTTTCTGCATGGACGATATGCTAAAGTACTTTGATCCGCACGATATAAACAAAAGCTCAAGCACCTATAACGCAAGCAAGCTAGAGTGGCTAAATGCCCACTATATCAAGACTCTGCCGTACGACAGGCTGGCAAAAGAGATGCTTGAATTTGAGATAGATTTTAAAGCGATGCCAAAGGGCGAGGTGCTGTTAAATTCATTGCGCGAGCGCTCAAAAACGCTAGTTGAAATGAGCCAGAGCGCAAGAACGATAATAAACGCTCCAAGCGCATACGACGAGAAAGCCTACGCTAAATTTATCACGCCCGAAAGTAAGGAAAATTTGGCTAAATTTGCCGAAATTTTAGGCGAAAATTTAGACGCCAAAGGCTACGAGGAGATGACGGGTAAATTTTTAGAAGCAAACGGCTTAAAGCTAAAAGACCTAGCTCAGGCGCTTCGCGTCGCGCTAACTGGAAATAGCGTAAGCCCGGGGATATTTGAGGTGCTCGAAGTTTTGGGCGCGGACGAGACGAAAAAACGAATAAGAAATATTTTAAAGGAGAACAAATGACACACGTAACTAACGAAGAGGCGCTCGCGTATCACGAGGGCGGCAAGATAGAGATAAAAGTAAAAACCCCATGCGCGACGGCTAGAGACCTATCTATGGCCTACACGCCGGGCGTTGCGGTACCTTGTAAAGAGATCGAGGCCGACAACGAGCTAGCCTACAAATACACCAACAAGGCAAATTTAGTAGCCGTCATCACCGACGGTACGGCCGTGCTTGGTCTAGGCGACATCGGTGCGGTAGCGGGCAAACCCGTGATGGAGGGCAAGGCTGTTTTGTTTAAAAAATTTGCAAACGTAGACGCCTTTGACATCGAGCTAGACGAGCACGATCCTGATAAGATCGTAGAGATCTGCAAAGCGCTCTCTCCAACTTTCGGCGGTATAAATTTAGAAGATATCCGCGCTCCAAAGTGTTTTGAGATCGAGCGCAAACTACAAGAAGCAGTCGATATCCCGGTCATGCACGACGACCAGCACGGCACGGCGATGATAACAAGCGCGGGCATAATAAACGCGATGGAGATTTCAGGCAAAGATATCTCTAAAATCAAAATCGTAGTTAGCGGCGCGGGCGCGGCAGGCATCGCATGCGCGAAGATGTATAAAGCGCTTGGCGCAAAACACATCGTGATGGTAGACAGTAAAGGCGTGATCCACAAAGGCCGCACCGATCTAACCCCGGAAAAGCTAGAATTTGCCCTAGAAACCGCAGATAGAACGCTAGCTGACGCGATGAAGGGCGCGGATATGTTCCTAGGCCTATCAAAACCCGGCGTCGTGACTAAGGAAATGGTCGCGTCTATGAACGACGAGCCGATCATCTTTGCTCTTGCTAACCCGACTCCGGAAATCTTCCCCGAAGACGTCGCTAGCGTGCGAAACGACGTGATGATGGGAACCGGCCGCAGCGACTATCCAAACCAGGTAAATAACGTTCTTGGCTTTCCGTTTATATTCCGCGGAGCGCTTGACGTCAGAGCTAAAAAAATCACCGAAAATATGAAAATGGCTGCGGCGCGCGCGCTTGCAAATTTAGCTAAAGAGCCCGTGCCTGCGGAGGTTTGCGCGGCGTTTGGCGTAAAAGAGCTAAAATTCGGCAAAGACTACATCATACCAAAACCGTTTGACAATCGCGTGCTTTTAGCCGTGGCTCCTGCCGTAGCGCAGGCTGCGGTCGACGACGGCGTAGCTAGAGTGAAGGATTTTGACGTAAAAGCCTATACCGAAAAGCTAGCGAAAGGTCTGTAAATGAAAAACGTCAGGCTCATCTCACACCCGCTCATCGAGCACAAACTAGCGATTTTAAGGGATAAAAACACCGAGCCGTTTCAGTTTAGGATGCTCGTGGACGAGATCAGCCACCTGATGATATTTGAGGCGACTAGGGATCTGGCGCTGCGCGACGTGAGCGTGCAGACTCCGGTCGCCCAGGCTCAGGCCAAAAAGCTCGCGACAAAGGTGATGATTTGCCCTATTTTGCGAGCGGCACTGGGTATGCTTGATAGCGTATTTACGATTATTCCAGACGCAAGCGTCGGCTTTTTGGGCTTTCAGCGAAACGAAAAAACTGCGGAGGCGGAGTTTTTCTACGCTAAACTGCCTCGCGACGCCAAAAACCGCCTAGCCATCATCATCGATCCGATGTTTGCTACCGGCGGTACGGCTATCGACGCGGTTAAATTTTTACGCGAAAACGGTATAAAGCAGATCAAATTTATCTCCATCATCGCCGCCCCCGAGGGGCTAAAGCGCTTTAGCGAGGTTTACCCGGACGTCGAGGTCTATACGGCTGCGATCGACGAGCGACTAAACGAGAAAAACTATATCGTGCCGGGGCTTGGCGACGCTGGCGATAGGGTGTTTAATACGCTTTAAATTTGACGAACTAGGACGGCAAATTTAGCTTTTTACCGTAAATTTGACCGAATTTGACTGCGATCTATGCGGTTAAATTCGGTTTTTGTCTAGTCAAATTTAGCGTAAATTTACTCTAGTCTTTACGGCGCGACATTATCAAATTTGGATTTAGTCCGTAAAATTTGACGGCAAATTTAACGCCGAAGCAAGCGCTTCAAATTTATTCCAAAGGTCTTTTTTGAACAAACAACTACTTAGAAACGTCATCTTACCGCTAGCTGTTTTGCTGCTCGCGGCGTTGTTTAAATTTATTATCCCAGATAGCAGCTCAACCCCACCAAAGCAAAATCAGCCGCAAAGCGAGTTTAGAGGAAACGACGCAAGTAAAAACGTAGCTACCGCGCCTTCCGCAAACGTCGTAAAAGACGGCATCTACACCTCAAAAGACGAGGTTGCGGCGTATATTTATAAATTCGGCGAGCTGCCGCGAAATTTCATCACCAAAAAAGATGCGATCGCGCTCGGATGGGACGCTAAAAGCGGCAATCTATGGCAGGTCACAGACAAAAAAAGCATCGGCGGCGACCGCTTTTCAAACAGAGAAAAAAAACTGCCCGAGGCTAGCGGGCGCAAGTGGTTTGAGTGCGATATCGGATACCGCGGAGGACGACGTGGAGCCGAGCGTATCGTGTTTTCTAGCGACGGGCTGATCTACTACACGCCCGATCATTATGAGAACTTTTATCTACTTTTTGATCGGAGACAGCAGTGAAAACCATAACTCTAAACGGCACTAAAATGCGCGAGAAAACAGCGGCCTTTGAGTATCTAGTGCGAAAATTCGGCCTTGACTTAGATGTGAAAAACCTCGACGCGCTCTACGACGCTCTTGGCGAGATAAACAAACCAACGCAGATAAATCTAAAAAACCGCGCCGCTCTTAGCGCACTTGGCGACTATGCAGACGATCTAATCGCCGTTTTTACCGATCTAGCGGAGGAAAACGAGCGCGTACAATTTGAGATTTTGTCTTGATTTGGTTGCCGCTCGTGATACCGCAGCTGTGGATAAAATTTGATTTTAAACTCGTTTTTGTCCCTCAAGTAAAATCACCAAAAAATTAATCCGAATTTTATCGTCTAAAATTCGGCTTCAAACCCAAAAATTAGAGCTAAATTTTTGATAACTAACGCGACTTTAAAAGCCATATCTAACGCCACCGCACACATTACCTTATCCGTTTGATGAGGAGATTTTGCCACGAAGGGCTGCGTGGATCTTATGCTCGGATGCTCTGCTGAGCCGACCCGCAGCCAATACCAAACCGTTACGCGGTGCGATAAAAATAGCCAAAGAGAGAAAACCGTCGCCTAATGCTGATAAAATCATCTAGCGCGAACTTCGTCGCACCTTGTGTGCGCAGAAATACTGCGTGCATACAGAAAGCTCTTTAGGCAAGCGCGTGACGCTACACGGTTTAACAGTTAAGAAATCGGTATTTCAGCTGACTATATTGGCATAGCAGGCGCGCAAATGACCATGATGCAAAAAAGCGTGACAAAGTACAGAGAAAATCAAAACGCGAGGCTAAATTTAAAAATGCGCCTTGGTTTAGACAAAAAGTCGCTAATTTTTATAGACCAAAATAGAAAGCCGGCACTGTTTTCGTCGAGCAACAAGCAAAGTGCAAGGGCTTTTTGGGAGCGAAATTTACACTTGGTAACCCAAGCCCGCATAACATCATAGCGTAGCGAATTTTAAAATATATATATCCGACGAATTCGATTTTAAATTTACATTATTTTCAACCACGAAAAACTTATCCGCATTATTTTCTTGCCAAATTCCTTACTCGCCTAAAATCCAAAATACATTTCAAAAATCGACCATTTATGTAAATTTAAATATCGCAAGCAAAGACGCAAGATTTGCGGTTTAGGTGCGCCAATTTAAAAGATACTACCGCAAGCGCGGCAAATAAAACTTACGGACAAGTTTTAAAATGACACAAAAGACAAATACCGCGGCTACTAATAAAATCACTTGTCAAAAAGCTTTGAGTAAAATTTTATCGCCATAGTAATAAATTTAAAGTTAGATCGCCTTGCTTACGGCCGATTAAAAGCTGCAAGCAAGGCAAAAACGCCGCGCCGCAAATTTAGCGGCGGGATAGGTAGTTAGTATCGTAGTTGTTGTCGATAAAGTCTTGATTCTCCATCATCGCGATGTGAAAATCGCGCGTGGTCTTGATGCCGCCGATGATGAGCTGCTCGAGCGTCACCTTCATCTTGTGGATGGCTCTATTTCTATCGGTGTCCCAGACGATGAGTTTGCCGATCATACTGTCGTAGTACGGCGGGATCGAGTAGTCCTGATAGATGTGGCTATCCATGCGCACGTTTCGGCCGCCGGGGCAGACGTATTTTGTTATCTTGCCTGGACTTGGCGTAAACGTATTTGGATCCTCGGCCGTGATGCGGCACTCGATGGCGTGGCCTTTTAGCGTGATGCTCTCTTGCGGCGGTAGCGCCTCGCCCTGGGCTACTTTTATCATTAGCTCGATGATGTCTAGGCCGCTCACCATCTCGCTCACGCAGTGCTCGACTTGCAGGCGCGTGTTCATCTCGATGAAGTAAAAATCCAAATTTTTATCGACTAAAAACTCAAACGTTCCCGCACCCTCGTAACCGATAGCTTTTGCCGCTTTTATCGCGGTTTCGTGTAGCCTCTCTCGCGTCGCTTCGTCTAGTAGTATTGCAGGGCTTTCTTCGATCAGTTTTTGGTGGCGACGCTGCATAGAGCAGTCGCGCTCGCCGATATGCAGGACGTTGCCGTGGCTGTCGCCGATGATCTGAACCTCGATGTGGCGCGGGTTTAGGATGTATTTTTCCATGTACATCGTTCCGTCGCCAAACGCGCTCATCGCCTCGCTCTCGGCCGACCAAAACGCCTTTTCGATATCCTCTTCGCGCTCGACCACGCGCATGCCGCGTCCGCCGCCGCCGGCTGCTGCTTTTAGGATGACCGGATAGCCGATTTTTTTAGCTAGCTCTTTGGCCGCTTTGGTGTCGGCTACCGCGCCGTCAGAGCCAGGGATCACGGGAACGCCCGCGCGCTGCATCACTTGCTTTGCTTTGCTTTTATCGCTCATCAGCGCCATCGCGGCCACGCTAGGACCGATAAATTTTAGCTTGTGGTGCGAGCAAATTTCGACGAAATTTTGATTTTCGCTTAAAAATCCGTAGCCCGGAAATATCGCGTCGGCTTCGCTGATCTCGGCCGCGCTGATTATGGCCGGGATATTTAGGTAGCTGTCGCTTGAGCGCTCCTTGCCGATGCAGATCGCCACGTCGGCGTATTTGACGTAGAGCGCGTCTTTATCGGCCGTGGAGTAGACCACGACGGCTTCTTTGCCCATTTCCTTTATCGTTCGCAAGGCTCGCAGCGCGATTTCGCCGCGATTTGCGATTAAAATTCTTTTTATTTCCATCAAATTTTCTCCACGCCAAATAGCGGCAAGCCAAACTCGACCGGCTGGCCGTCGGAAACGAGTAGCTCGGTGATCTGACAGTCAAATTCGGCCTCGATCTCGTTCATTATCTTCATAGCTTCTATGATGCCCACGACGTCGCCTTTTCTCACGCGTTGACCTACTTTGACAAACGGCGCCGCGCCAGGGCTTGGAGCAGCGTAGAAAGTACCGACCATAGGCGATTTTATGCTGTCTTTTGGAGAATTAGCAGGAGCTTTGACCTCCGAGCTTACCACGACGTTTACCGGAGTCGGAGTCGGGACGGGAGCCTGGATGACGGGCTTTGGCAGCTCGCAGCAGTCGGCGAATTTTTCAAGCTCGACCTCAAAATCCCCGCTTTTTATCTTTATGCGGTTCATATCCATGTCGTTAAAAAACTCGATCAGCTCTTTTATGTCTTCTTTTTTCATAGAAATTTCTCCTAAATAGTTAAAGTTCAAAACTTCTTATTGTAGCAAAAAAATAATGAATTTATACTCGCAAAGCCGTATTTTGTTTTACACTCGGGGTAAATTTAGGGCGCTCTCGGCTTTACGCGTTTAAAATAGCGAATTTGCGATGTTAGTCTATTTTTTAGCACGCTCGAGAAAATTTATAAACCCAAAAAGCACCAAGCTAAGCACGACCAAAATCACGCTTAAAACGAGCGCGCGACCGTTTTCGCCGTCGTAAACTGCGTTATAAATCGCTAGCGAAACGGTGTCGGTTTTGCCTACGATGTTGCCGCCTAGCATCAGCGTGATGCCAACCTCGCCAAGACCGCGAGCTAGAGCCAAAACGAGCGCCGAAACGACGCTTTTAAAGACGTTTGGGATAAGGATAAAAGCAGCTATCTCAAAGCGATTTTTGCCT
Source organism: Campylobacter showae (assembly GCF_004803815.1). Taxonomy (NCBI): domain Bacteria; kingdom Pseudomonadati; phylum Campylobacterota; class Epsilonproteobacteria; order Campylobacterales; family Campylobacteraceae; genus Campylobacter; species Campylobacter showae. The sequence continues at coordinate 1,858,996 of NZ_CP012544.1, forward strand.
AGGCTTTGACCCGCTTCGATTAGGCTTTTGGGTAGGCTTTCAAGCGCGCTTTGAACGGGCTTTACAAACAGCGGCAAGCCCGCTAAAAACGAAGCGATAACAAGCGCCGAAAAGCTAAAAACAATCTGTAAATTTAACGCCTTGCCGATCACGCCGTTTCGCCCCAAGACGTAAAGCAGCAAAAATCCCGTAGCAATCGGCGGAAAAATGAGCGGAAACATCACGGCCGCTTCCAAAACAGCCTTAAATCTGCCGCGGTAAAACGCCAAAAAATAAGCCGCGCCAAGCCCTAAAAATAGAAGCAGTACAAAAGTAACGGCAAGCGTTTTGGCGCTTAAAAGTAGCGGATGGACGAGCCAGGCGAGTTCGTGCAAATTTTTCCTTTTTTCGTTAAATTTTACTTTTCGTTTGAGTTAAATTTAGCGAGTAAATTTTAGCATTTTTATTAAATTTGACATCAAATTTGAGCGGTAAAAATCGCCAAATTTCGCTCCCGTAAAGCAGAAATTTGACGGTAAATTTAACCAAACTAAAAGTCCTCAATTTAAATTATTTTAGCCCAAATTTAGCGAAAATTTCCTTTGAGCGAGAAGTTTTTATCTCGTCTATAAATTTAGCGCACGCCTCGCTACCTTCGCACGCCGGAAGTTTGGCCGCCGAGATGAAAACCGGGCTATAAAGCGCCTCGTCGATATATATCACGCTACCAAACTCGCCCTCTCTAGCCACAGCCTCGGTTGAGTTGATAAAGCCAGCGTCCACTTCGCCGTTCGTGACGTAGGCGACTACTTGCGGTACGCCCGCGACCGGTAGCATCTTAGGCGCTAGATCGGCCTCAAGCCCCGAGTTTTTCAAAAACTCGGTAGTTCTAACGCCATAGATCGCTTTTTTGGCGTCTGGCATCGCGATTTTAGATAGATTTTTTAGCTCAGAGACGTCTTTTATCTGCTTGCCTTTTGGAGTTACCAGCACCAAAGCGCCCTTGCCGATGCGCTCATAGGCCTTTATGTCAAGGTCGGTTTTTTTCAAAAATGCCTCGTCGCCCACGATCGCGGCCATCTTGCCCTCTTTTGCCTGGATGGTTATCTGGCCCAAATTTGCAAACGCGCCCTCAATCTGCACGCCGTCTTTTTTGAGATTTTCTATCACTTCAGTGACCGGTTTTTTGTATCCGCCGCCAGCTCCTACGAGCAAATTTTCGCTGCCAAAGGCAACCGCGGCCGCGATAGAAATAAGTAATAATTTTTTCATAAAATTCTCCTTTGAAATAAAATTTATCAATTTTATGAAATATATCATTATACATTGATAAATTTTGCTATTTTCGGAGGTTTTTTAAAAAAATATAGATAAGGATATTTTATATCGACTCTAGTCCGTTTTTTGTTAGGCGGTACATTATGCTCGCTACGTCGCTTATAAATTCTTTGTCGTGAGAGACGATTATCTGCGTGACGTCGAGGGATTTTAAGATAGCGGCTATCCTTCTTTGCATATCCGCATCAAGCGCGGTCGTAGGCTCGTCAAGTAGCAAAATTTTAGGCTCGGCCACCAGTATCCCAGCTAGTGCGACGAGCTTTTTCTCGCCTCCGGAGAGGTTAAACACTATCTCGTCTTTTAGATGCCAAATTTCAAGCTCGCGTAAAATTTTCTCGGCTTTTGCCCCGGCCGGCTCTTTGTCCTCGCCGCGGCTAAGTAGCGAAAACATCACGTCATCAAGTACGCTAGGGCAGATGAAGCAATCATTGCTTTCTTGAAAAAGGTAGCCTACGTCGCGGCGAAACGGCTTGTACTCGTCTAAATTTGAAATTTTATGGTGAAAAAGCTCGATATAGCCCAAAGGGGGCGCTTTAAGCCCGGCCATTATCTCAAGCAACGTGCTTTTACCGCAGCCGTTTGGGCCTATGAGCGCGATTTTGTCCTTGTGCGTCGCGTTTAAATTTAGATTTTCAAATAGCGTTCTTTCGCCTATTTTTGCGCAGACGTTTTTTAGGCTTATCGTGCAGCTCATATCGTGACTCCTAAACTAAAAATATAACAGCACGCCGTTAAAGCGATTATAGCGGCGTCTTTAACGCCTATTTTAAGGCTTTTGTCTCCGTAAAGTTTGCCGTCAAATCCCCTGCAAACAAAGGTTTTTTCAAGAACGCTCGCCTTATAAAACGCCTCCAAAAAAAGCATAGCGACTAAATTTGCGTAAATTTTATAGGTAAAAAGCGAGGCTTTAGGCTCAAACCCTCGAACTTTTAGAGTCTTTTTTAGCCTTGTAAATATCGTTTTAAGATCAGCCGTAAATTTGGCGCTAAAATAAAAAATCGCCGTTAGCTTGTCGCCCAAATTTAGCGACGAAACGGCAAGCGCGATACTAAAATAATCGCTTCCGTAAAAAGCCAGCCGTCCAAAAAGTATGATCAAATTTGACCTTATAAATATCAGCTTTGCAAGCGCGTATTCTCCGTAAAGAACGAGGCTTAAGACGACTAAGATTATAAAAATATTTAGTTTTAAAACGGATTTTAAAATTTCAAAAAGATTTTTAAAATTTAAAATCGCCAAAAAAAGCACGGGCGCGATGAAAACGGCGTCCGTAGCGCTTGAAAGCGAGACTTTGAAACTAAAAAAGGTAAAGCAAACAAGTAAAACGGATAGGTTCATTTGCCTCTTTTTACCAGATAAATTCCGCCAAAAAACAGCCCGATTCCGGCAAACGCAAGGATAAATTTAAGCGCGTAAGCCCCAAAATCCTCCTCACTTTCGTCAAATTTGGTCTTTGAAGCATCGCTTGACGCGTTACTTTCGGCGCTTTTTAGCTCGTCTTTGTTTGCGGTAAATTTTATCCTTTTTTCGTGCGCTAGTCCGCCGTCGATCAGGATTTCAAATTCATCTGCGGGGATTTTAGCTCTGGCAAAGCCCTTTTCATCGGTTTGTGCGCTTCCGATCTTGGCGCCGTCTTTTATAAAAGCTACGGGGCAGTTTTTACAAGGGGAATTCCCGTAAAAATAGCTTTTTATCTCGATAAATTCGCCATCTTGCTTTGCAAAGCCTTTTAGCGAGTGCGCATTTAGGATGCTTGCTAAAAGCACGATCAAAAATATTTTTAGCAAATCAAAAGATCCTTTTTGACCCTATAAATAAAAGAAAGCGCAAAAAGCGAGATGATCCCCTCAAGCGCCATAAGGGCTAAATTTGAAGTAAAAACAAGCACAGCTACGGGCGCAAACTCTTTGCCGTTTAAAACAAGCGTCAATGATAGCAAAACCGAGGAGCAAAGTATAGGCAAAAACCCGATCAAAAACCAAAAAAAGGGCCTATAACGCTTAAAAGAAAGCTTTAAAAGATAGGGGCTAAGAAGCGCGGGAGAGGCGATTATGAGCAAATTTACGCCAAGCGCGCTTAGCCCGCCGTAACCAAACAGCAAGGCCTGAAAAAACAGCGCGATAAAAATAGCCAAGACCGCGTTTGCGCCCAAAAACGCCCCCGCAAGGCCGCTTAGCACGAGATGTATCGACGTGACGCCGATGGGCACGTGGATAAAAGACGCCATAAAAAACATCGCGCTGACGGCCGCTACCTTGGGTATCTCGCTCGTTTTTAGCTTGTAAATCAAGCTTGAGGCCAAAACAACGCAAAGAGCCGAGCAAGGCACGATGATTTCGGGTTTTAAAACGCCTTCGCTAATGTGCATTTATTTATACTCTTTAGTTTGCACCCAGATGACGGCTCCAAGCTCCACTGGATACTCTTTGCCCTCGTGTTTTATCTTTTGGTCGTCGTCTATCAGCGCTGCAAATCCCCACCAGCCCTCAAGCGGCATCGCAAAGCTAAATTCGCCCTGCTCGTTCGTGTTTACGACCTGTGTTACGTGCGCATCGGACGGTGCTTTTAGCCCTTTGGTATTATAGTACTCTACCTCGACGGTTACGTTTTTAGCGGGCTTTCCTTTATAATAAACCACGCCTGAAAACAAATTTCCCTTATAAAGCCCATACGGACGTGTTAGCGGCACTATCTCGGCTTTTAGCCCGACCGGTTTATCCCAGCCCTCTCCGTAGCCGTAGGCATCGACGACGGTTTTTGTTATATGCCTTATAAATTTATCCTCCGCAGGCTCGAAATAGGGCTTTGGATCCATATAAAACTGATAAATGCCCGGCTCCTTTACGTCGTAGCTAGCCGTAAAGTAGCTAAATTTATCCTCTTTTAGCTCTTTTAGGCCTTTTATCGCCTCTTTTTTGCCGTTTACGAAAACGCCCGCCTCGTTTGGAAGGGCTAGATTCATCATATCGCCCTCAAAAGGATGGCTAAATTTGTAAGTAATCTGCAAATTCGCCTCTTTTTCGTCGTCCACGGTCGAATTTGACGGTACGACCATACCAAAATGCGCATAAGCGCTAACGCCTAAAAGCATAAGCGCCAAAGACTTGATTTTCATTTTTGCTCCTTTTGAAGGTATTTGTTAAACGAAATTGTACCCCCGCAATGCTTATTATTTATTAAATTTTTTAGATAAATCATATTTAAAGTATGAGAAAAAAATTTTGGTATTATTTATAACTGCACAAAATAATAAACAGGGTTTTTAAATTTATTCGGCAGAATTTAATGCTGATATAAGCGCCGGTAGGTTTCGATGAAAATCGCGTTCTTGTAGGCAAAATATAGCAAAGAAGCATTTAGATGTGATAACGTCGCAGACAAAATCCGCTCAGTTTACCTCGAGCCAAAATAATTAATAACAATCTAAGCCCAAAAAAGACAAAATACAATTTAAATATTTTATATATAAAGGAGTATAGATGAAAAGAGTTTTTGTTTTACTCGTCATTTTGTTTTCTGTTGGATTTTCCAAAGATCTTACTGAATTGGGAAACGAAGCTTACTATAAAGGTGACTACCAAAAAGCTGCTGAGCTATATCAAAAAGTTTGTGATAGTGGAGAGGCTGGGGGTTGCTTTAACTTAGGAATTTTATACGAAGACGGTCAAGGTGTAAAACAAAATTACCAAAAAGCTGCCCAGCTATATCAAAAAGTTTGTGATAGTGGAGAGGCTGGGGGTTGCTTTAACTTAGGGGTTTTATACCAAAAAGGTCAAGGTGTAAAACAAGATTACCAAAAAGCTGCCCAGCTATATCAAAAAGTTTGTGAAGGGGGAGAGCTTAGGGGTTGCTTTAACTTAGGGATTTTATACAAAAACGGTCAAGGTGTAAAACAAGATTACCAAAAAGCTGCCCAGCTATATCAAAAAGTTTGTGAAGGGGGAGAGCTTAGGGGTTGCTTTAACTTAGGGATTTTATACAAAAACGGTCAAGGTGTAAAACAAGATTACCAAAAAGCTGCCCAGCTATATCAAAAAGTTTGTGAAGGGGGAGAGCTTAGGGGTTGCTTTAACTTAGGGATTTTATACAAAAACGGTCAAGGTGTAAAACAAAATTACCAAAAAGCTGCTGAGCTATATCAAAAAGCTTGCGATGGGGGAGAGGCTTTGGGTTGCGCCAGTTTAGGTGTTTTATACGAATACGGTCAAGGTGTAAGACAAAATTTCCCTACCGCAAAAGAGTACTACGGCAAAGCCTGCGATCTAGGGCTTCAACTAGGGTGTGATAATTATAGAGAGCTAAATGAAAAAGGCTACTAGCGTTAGATCCGCGGTCGGTTTCTTGCCGATTAACGGGGACGCTAATCACGATTTCCGCTGCTTTACCAAACTGCATTTGTAGTTTTTTAAGGCGCAATTACTAAAATATCGAAGTAGACGTTAAGAGATCTTACAAGCAGCGGCGCAGGTCGTATCTATCCGCTTAATTTTCTAAGCCGCATTTTCAAGACAAATTTCTATCTCCAAAATGCGGCAAATTTACAAAGTCAAATTTAAACCCGTAGCGAGCTAAGTAAATTTAGCTCGCTCTAGGCAAATTTAAGCTTTTAATCCAAAAGATTAAAACGCCCAACTAAATTTGGCGTTTACGCCGTTTGATTTTACGTTGCTGCCGTATGCTCCAACATAGCTAAGGCCGACTCTAAAATTTCTGGTAAATGCAGCCTCTATACCAAGCTCGGTAGTGGCTAGATCTTTTAGCTTTTCGCCCTCTAGTTTAGTTGCGCCAAGGCCTGTAACGTTCATATGAGCGCTCGGGGTTTTATCGCCTAGGAAGCGGTTGTAGGCTACATCGGCTTTTGCCACTAGGCCTACGCCGTCCATGGTAAATGCGATACTAGGTTTTACGCCCACGCTTGCGACTTGTAAATCTCTATCCTCGTTTCTAATCTGCACCAAAGAATTTGCCACATCGTCGTTTTTAAAGCGGATATAGGTTAGCCCTGCATAAGGTTCTAGGCTAAAGCCGTTTTCATAGCTTAACCCCGTATAGGCGACCTGGGTAAATGCGCTGATAGCGGACGCATCGGCGTCTTTATACTCGTAAGCCAAAGGAGTGTATGAGTTAACGACTCTTTTTTCTTGATCAAATTTCGAGTAGATAGCGCCTAGGCTGATTTTGATAGGATCAAGTCCTATATCGCCGTAGATACCCGCATGCGCGTCTTTGCTTTTTACAGCTTTGCTATCGCCTAGCTTGTGGTTTGTTTTGCCAAGGCCTACGAATACGCCTGCTTTTGAGCTATCGCCTACCAGAAAATCAACGCCCACTAGATTTGTAAATGCGTTCGTGCCTAGTCTGCCGCCGGCGTTATTGTCAGAAGTTACCCTGCTTGCGCTGCTAAGTAACCAAAGCTCGACTCCCGTGTCGATATCGGCTCTTTTAGCGCCGTTTTTGTTTTTAACCGAATTTGCTAACACAAACGAGTCTACGGCGGAGTTATTTTGCGCTTTAAAGTCTAGATCGTTTGAAAACGCGCCAAAGTATGCCGCCGCTACGCTATGAGTGGCTCCTAGCATAGACGAATAAATAGCGCTGCTAGGATTTGCCTCGACCAATCTAGCAAACGACTTCTCGGCGCTAGTAGAGGCTACCTCCTCCATGCTTTTGCCTTTTTGCAAAGAAAGAGCTAAATTTGAGCCGCTAACAGTTTCTTTAGTGGTTTTAAAGAACGCATAGCTATCCTCGACGTTAGCTAAATTTACTCCCGCGAAGTTTCCGCTTGCGCTTACGGTTTTCTTTAGAGTCGGATTTGCGGCCAAATTTGCAAGCTCGGCGTTTGATAGCATAGCCGCTTTCAATAAAGAGCCCTCTTTAAAGGTTAAATTTAGATTATGAGCGCCGTCGTTAACTACAAATGCGCCGCCCGCGTTTATAACGGCGTTAACTTGCGTAGCGTCGCTTGCCTTGGTCGTGCTTACAAAACCGCCCGCACTTGGAGTTTGGTAAGTAAGAGCGTTTAAAACTTCAAACTCACCGCCTTTGTGGACGTTTATGCTTCTTGAAGAAGAGATTGATTGATTTAAGGCTGAAATTTTACCGCCGTATATATTTACCGCTCCGGTAAAGCTATTATCTCCGGCAAGAGTCAAAGCGCCGTCTCCTCTTTTAGTTAGCGAGCCCTCATAGCCTTCCGCCGCTCTTGCAGCTCTAGCCTGCTCTCTTGCAGCTTCAAAGGTCATCTCGGCTTTTTCTTCTGCGCTCAAATTTGACTTGGCATTAAGAGCCGCTTTTCTAGCCGCCCAAGCCGCAGCGTCGCTATCGTCCTCGGTTTTTCTAAATTTGATGGCGACGTCTGAGATGTTATTTGTCCAGATATCGTTTTGATTCATAGTAACGTCGAAGTTTCCTAAGAACTGCCCAGGACCAAACATCGCCTTGCCAAGATCGAGTATGCCCCAACCCCAGACGTTGCTAGGTACGCCCTCGCCGTCGCTACCCCAACGCTCTAGCATGCCGCCTGCACCGTGACCGGCTCTTAGCGTCCTTTGTCTGGCCGTAGTCAGCATCGTTTCTCTAATCTGAGGCATACTCATATACGGATAGCGCTGCATTATGACGCCCAAGGCTCCGCTAACGTGAGGAGCGGCCATAGAAGTACCGCCGGATGATTTATATATAGCCTTGCCGTATGTCGCATTGTCGGTAAGCTCGACGTATGCGGAATAAATCTCTTCGGCCGGTCCGGCGATCGTCCACCACTTCGAGTGTCCGGCGAGGTTAAATTCCTGAATATCCGAGGAAGCCTTATGTCCTCTTATGTATTCGTTAGAATCATTAGGATAGCCATCCGCGCCGGTTTGACCTGTGACATTGATCCAGTAGTCCTCAGCATCCGGCCTAAAATAAGGCAATGCCGCGCGAGTGAAAGATTCGGCCATCAAGCTTCTGTTTCCGGCCGTAAATACCTGGATAACCCCTCTTTTTACCGCTACTTCGTAAGCTGCATCTAAAAAGCTTTTTTCGCCGCTAGTTACGAACTGATAATAAGCCTTTTTAGCCTCGTTCATATCTTTTAAATTTATATGGTCTTTTGCTGCGGTAGTTTGATTGGCTACCGTCACGTCGTAAAATTCCACATCGTATTCGGGTACGGCTCGCCAGCCATAAGTAGGCTTATATCCCAGCGCGCCCGCAAAAGAGGAATTTACGCGCCTATTAGAACCCCAGCTATTGTTTATCACCTTTGCGCCCGCGTCAGCCAAGGCAGTGTAGCCTTTTAAGAAATAGTTGTAGTCTTGGTTTGGCCCGTACGTCATATTATCGTTGCCGCCGGTATTTGCGGAGTATAGTTGTGCGCCAAACGCCACGCCGTGCATGCCGCTACCGTCTCTACTAGCCGCCATCGTACCGCCCACGTGGGTGCCGTGAGCGTCGTTTACGCCCCTTATCCAACTACCGTCCGTATTAAAGGCTTCGCCTTTTTTAAATACGCCGTTATCGTTTTTATCATAGTTTCGCTTGCCGTCTTTTACGGGTTGATTTTTATCTATCGGACCGTTTCCTAACGCGGCATCGGGATATCTCATGCCGTTTTTTCCATAGTTTCCGATTGTTTTTACGATATGAATCCTACCGCCTTGAAACTCCGGGTGGCTCAAAAGTACGCCAGAGTCCATGACGCCGATCTTCGTTCCGCTACCGTTAAAGCCTAGCGCGTAAGCCGTAGAGGCGTTCATGGAGACTAAGCCCCAGTCGCTTTTATACTCCGCACTCTCCCAGCTAGAAGTATTTCCGGAAACGCCGGCCTCGGTGTAAGCATAAGCTCCGCTTGCGGCTAGTAGCAGGCAGGCGAGCGCCGAAAGAGGCAAATTTGAGCCCTTGTTACTGCGTAAATTTGCAAATTTACGCGACGTGTTTGAATGCATTATTTTCCTTTCATTTAAGAGAATTTAAAATATGTTATTATACTTTGCTTTAATTTAAAAATTAATTATAAAAAATAAGAAAATTTGCTGATAACGTATTCAAATTTGATAAATTTTGGTGTAAAACGGCACTCGAATTTTACGTAAATTTAAATTATGTTATAATCGCTTAAATTTAAAATAAAGGTAAAAAATGGGGCTAAAATCTGACGCCTGGATACGCAAAATGTCGCACGAAAAGGCGATGATAGTGCCGTTTGCCGAGGAGCAAGTCGGACGCGGCGTGGTTAGCTACGGAGTGTCCAGCTACGGCTACGATATCCGCGTGGGCGACGAGTTTAAAATCTTTACGAATATCGGCGGCACCGTCGTTGATCCAAAAAATTTCGACGAGAAAAACGTGGTAGATTTTAAAGGCGACGTGTGCATCGTCCCGCCAAATTCATTCGCTCTAGCGCGCACAATCGAGTATTTTAACATGCCAGATAACGTGCTAGCCATCTGCCTGGGCAAAAGCACCTACGCTCGTTGCGGTATCATCGTAAACGTCACGCCTTTTGAGCCTGGATTTAAGGGACACATCACGATCGAGATATCAAATACGACGCCGCTGCCGGCTAAAATTTACGCGAACGAAGGCATCGCGCAGGTGCTATTTATCGAGGGCGACGAGCCGTGCGAAGTGACGTATGCGGATAAAAAGGGCAAATATCAGGCGCAGGAGGGGATAACCCTGCCTAGGATTTTGAAGTAAAAGCAAAAATACCACACCTAAACAAATTTAACGAGCTAAATTTTGAATCAAATTTAAGGCACGGTTTTTGCTCCGGCTGAATAAAATTTAAATAAACGGCGAATCGTTTTCGTCAGACGAGACAAATCTAAAAATTTGCGAAGGAGCGTATATGAAATGCGCGATCGAACGAATTTAGTTTGCGACGTACGGCAAAAACGAGCCGCGAAAGGCAAAAATAAATGTTTAACGGAAAATCCATCCTCATCACCGGCGGCACCGGGTCATTCGGCAAGAAATACACCGAAATTTTACTCTCCAAATTTAAGCCAAAAAGGCTAGTCATCTACTCTCGCGACGAGCTAAAACAGTACGAGATGGCGCAGGTTTTTAAAGACCCGGCGATGCGATTTTTCATCGGCGACGTGCGCGACGAAAAGCGCCTGATGACCGCGATGAACGGCATAGACTACGTCATCCACGCAGCAGCCATGAAGCACGTACCAATCGCAGAATACAACCCGATGGAGTGCATAAAAACCAACATCAACGGCGCGCAAAACGTCATAGACGCGGCGCTTGAGTGCGGCGTGAGCAAGGTTATCGCGCTCTCGACAGACAAGGCGTGCAACCCGGTAAATTTATATGGCGCGACCAAGCTTGCCAGCGATAAACTTTTCGTCGCGGCAAACAACATCGCGGGTAGCAAAAAAACGCGATTTAGCGTCGTTAGATACGGCAACGTCGTGGGCTCGCGCGGCTCAGTAGTGCCGCTGTTTAAAAGGCTGATCGCAGAAGGCGCGAAGGAGCTGCCGATCACGCACGCGGATATGACGCGGTTTTGGATCACGCTTGAGCAAGGCGTAAATTTCGTACTTAAAAATTTCGAGCGCATGAAAGGCGGCGAAATTTTCATCCCAAAAATCCCGTCGATGACGATGATCGAGCTTGCTCGCTCCATGGCGCCGCAACTTGGCGTAAAAATAATCGGCATCCGCCCTGGCGAAAAGATGCACGAAGTAATGGTCGGCAAGGACGACGCGCACCTAACGTACGAGTTTGACGACCACTACGTGATCAGCCCGTCGATCAAATTTACGAGCAAAGACGACGACTTTAGCACAAACGCGCTGGGCGAAAAAGGGCATCTCGTGGAAGAAAATTTCGAGTATAGCTCAGATAAAAATAAAATTTGGCTAGATAAAGATGGGCTTTTGGAGATGATCGAGGCCAGTAAATAGTTTGGCCGAAATTTATAAAATTTGAGCCTAAGCCTTTAAATTTAGAAAAACAAGGCGAAGTATTTTTTTCGCTAGACGAGGCAAATTTAAAATTTGCGAGGGAGCGTATATAAAATACGTGACCGAGAAAATTTTAAATTTAACGACGTATAGCGGAAAAAGACGAGCCGCCAAAAAGACAAGTCGAAAAAGGATAAAAATGATACCTTACAGCAGACAACAAATCACCGACTCCGACATCGCCGTCGTCGTGAGCGCCCTAAAAGACGATATCCTAACGGGCGGCGACAAGGTTGGCGAATTTGAGCAGGCGATCGCAAAATACGTCGGCGTAAAGCACGTCGTAGCGATGAACTCGGCGACGAGCGCACTTCACGTCGCGTATCTGGCGCTAGGCGTGAGAGAGGGCGACGAGGTCGTAACGACGCCCATCACGTTTGCAGCAACGGCAAATGCGGCATTGATGGCTGGAGCGGAGGTTAAATTTGCGCCCGTTAAATTTGACGGAAACATCGACGAAAACGCGCTAGCAAGCCTAATCACGCCTAAAACCAAAGTCGTAACGGCGGTTGATTTCGGCGGCAATCCCGTAAATTTAGACGCTATCTTAAAACTAGCCAAGGAGCGCGGTATAAAGGTACTTGACGACGCATCGCACGCGCTGGGCAGCTCGCAAGGCGGCGTAAAAGTCGGCGCAAAAGCGGACGTTAGTATTTTTAGCTTTCACCCCGTTAAGCCACTAACGACCTTTGAGGGCGGCGCGCTAGCGACAAACGACGACGAGATCGCACGCCTAGCACGCCTCTACCGCTCGCACGGCATAGCTAAAAAACGCCTCTGGGATAGCGACCAGAGCTTGCTTGGCTACAACTACCGCCTACCCGACGTCGCCTGCGCACTAGGGCTAAATCAGCTAAAAAGGCTAGACGAAACCATCGCGGCGCGCGAGAAAATCGCCAAATTTTACGACGAAAAATTTGAGAAAAACCCGTATTTTAGCACCGTTAAGCTACCTAGCGACGTCGTTAGCTCGCGCCACCTATACCCTATCTTGCTCTTTCGCCAGTTTTGGTGCGCCAAAGAGGACATATTTGCCGCCCTTCACGAGCGCGGTATCGGCGTACAGGTGCACTATAAGCCGACTTATAAATTTAGCTTTTACCGCGAGCGCTACGGCGATATCTCGGTGCCTAGCGCCGAGGATTTTTACGCGGCAGAGCTTAGCATCCCGTGCCATCAGTGCATGAGTTTAGAGGACGCAAATTTCGTCGCGGACGCGCTTTTTGAGGTTTTAAAGAGCTTTGATACGCCGCAAGGCTGTAGGGTTTAGGGCGGTAAATTTGATGAGAGATAATCAAAACCGCGCCCTTTGCGTCATCCCGGCTCGCGGCGGCAGCAAGCGCATACCGCGCAAAAACGTTAAAGATTTTCTAGGCAAGCCGCTGATAGCCTACAGCATTGAAGCGGCGCTAAATTCGGGCGTTTTCGAGCGCGTCATAGTGAGCACCGACGATGCTGAGATAGCGTACGTCGCCGTCAAATTTGGCGCGCAAGTTCCGTTTATGAGGGACGCTGCGCTGAGCGACGACTACGCCACGAGCAGCGACGCCGTAGCGGACGCGGCGAGAAGGCTAGGCGGCGGATACTCTCATGTCTGTTGCCTTTACGCGACCGCGCCCCTCATCACGGGAGAAATTTTACGCGAGGCATACGGCAAATTTGAGGAAGCGGAGTGCGAGTTTTTATTTTCCTCGACCGAGTTTAGCTTCCCTATCCAGCGCGCGATTAGGCTTGGCGATGACGGCGCCGTAAATATGTTTTACCCGCAGTTTGCGCTCACTCGCTCGCAGGATTTAGAGCGAGCCTATCACGACGCAGGCGCGTTTTATTTCGGCACGCGTGAGGCGTGGCTAGAGAAAAAACCGATCTTTGCGGCGCATTCTAGGGCGTTTTTGCTGCCGCGAAATTTGGTCTGCGACATCGACACGCCCGAGGATTTCGAGTTTGCGCAGAAGCTTTACGAGATAAATTACCGCTGAGGAAAAATGCAAAAAGATTACATAAAAGCCAAAATATCGGTAACTAGAACGCTCATGCAGATCTTTGCGGTTGCGGGGATCTTGCACATCTTTTATCTGGCGGCCAGCTATCGCGGGCTAAACGAGGTTCAGATCCTGTTTTTCGCCGCGGCCGGTGCCGTTTACCTCATCGCTGCCGTATGTTTGACGCTTAGGATTTTAAATTTAGCGGAAAAACTCGATGAATTTTGACAAAATCTCAAACCTAAAAACCCTCATCCGCGCCGATAGTGGCTCGAAAATCGGGCACGGACACGTTAGACGCGACCTTATCTTGGCGCAAAATTTTAAAGACGTTAGCTTTGCTTGTATTGATCTGCCGGGTAGCCTAGCGAGCGAGATACCCTACCCCGTTTTTACGCTAAAAAGCGCGGATGTAAATGAGCTGGTAAATTTGATAAAAGAGCATAAATTTGAGCTTCTGGTGATCGATCATTACGGCATTAGCGCGGCGGACGAAAAGCTAATCAAAGAGCAAACGAGCGTCCAAATTTTAAGCTTTGACGACAACTATAAAGAGCATTTTTGCGACTACTTGCTAAACGTAAATATCTACGCCCAGCCCCAAAAATACGCAAATCTAGTGCCGAAAGGCTGCGAGCTAATATTTTCGCCGCTAGTTAGGAGCGAGTTTTATGGCGAAGCAAAAATCAAACGCGAGAAAAAATTTAATTACCTCATCGTGCTAGGTGGCACTGACGCGCTAAATTTAACGGCTAAAATCGCCTCAAATTTGCTCGCTAAAAACAAAAAAGTGGCCGTCATTACGACGAGCGCGAACGTAAATTTATCAAATTTGCAAATTTTAGCGGATAGCGAGCCAAATTTTAGCCTTTTTATAAACCCAAACGAGGTGGCGCGACTGATGAACGAGAGCGAAATTTTAGTGATTTCAGCTAGCTCGCTCGTAAACGAAGCGCTGGTTTTGGGCGCTAAATTTAAAGCCGTGCGCGTCGCGGACAATCAAAACGAGATGGCGCAGTGGCTAGCCGCAAATGGGCGCGAGATCTACGAGGCGGATGAGATATGCTTGAGCTTATAAATTTCACCGATCTAACGGACGAGCAAATTTTGATGATTTTGCGCTGGCGAAACGACGAGCGAGTCGCGAAGTATATGAAAAACAAAAGCGTGAGCGAGCAAGAACACAGAAAATTTATCGCAAATTTGAAAAATGACGAAACGAAAAGGTATTTTTTGGTAAAAGAGGATAGCGACTACATCGGCGTTATCGATTTCGTGGATATCGAGGCAAATTCTTGCGAATTTGGCATTTACGCAAATCCCCAGCTAAAAGGCAAAGGCAAAGTCCTAATGCAAACAATCGTAGAATACGCCGCCAAAACGCTTAAGGTCGGCGAGCTAAAATCATGCGCCTACAACGAAAACGAAAAAGCGATCGCGCTATACCGCAAATTCGGCTTTGAAATTTACGGGCGCGACGAGCAAATGAGCTATATGTCGTTATCTTTACGCAAACTTGATATAATGGCTAAAAGTTAGGAAAATTTATGAAAATAGCAAATTTCGACACGAACGAAAAGGTATTTATCATCGCCGAGCTCTCGGCAAATCACTCGGGCAGCCTGCAAACGGCGCTTGACACGATCAAAGCCGCTAAACGCGCTGGCGCGGACGCCATAAAACTGCAAACATACACGCCTGATAGCCTCACGCTAGATTCGCGCGGCGAGGACTTCATGATAAAAGGCGGGCTGTGGGACGGGGCAAATTTATACGAGCTCTACCAGCAAGCTCTGACGCCGCGAGAGTGGCACGAGCAGCTTTTTGCGGCGGCTCGGGACGAAGGGCTAGTCTGCTTTTCAAGCCCATTTTGCAGAGACGACGCGGACTTTTTAGATAAATTTAACCCGCCCGCTTACAAGATAGCAAGCTTTGAGGTCACAGACTATGATTTCGTGCGGTATGTCGCGCTTAAGGGCAAACCGATCATAATCTCCACGGGCATCGCGACCGAGCAAGAGATCGCCGACGTTGTGCAAATTTGTAAAGATGCGGGAAATGAACAAATCGCGCTTTTAAAATGCACGTCTAGCTACCCTGCTCCGCTTGACGGGATGAATCTACGCACGATCGCCGATATGAAACGAAAATTTGGCGTCGAGGTCGGCTTTTCAGACCACACACTAGGTATCGTGGCGCCCGTGGTCGCCGTGAGTCTGGGCGCTCGTATCGTAGAAAAGCACTTTATCCTAGATAAAAGCGTTCGCAGCGTCGATGAGGCCTTTAGCCTGGACGAGCGGGAATTTAGCGAAATGGTAAAAGCCGTGCGAGATACCGAAGCGCTACTTGGCAAAGTAACCTACGAGCTAGACGACAAGGCGGTGCAAAATCGCCGCTTTTCCCGCTCGCTTTACGCTTGCGCGGATATCAAAGAGGGTGAAATCTTTAGCGAAAAAAACGTAAAAAGCGTACGCCCCGGATACGGCTTGCACCCTAAATTTTTACCGGGGCTACTGGGTAAAAAATCAAAAAGAGAGATAAAATTTAGCGAGAGAATCACAAAGGAGGATATATAATGGCTAAGAAAAAAGAGGACGAGTATCTAAAACTAAATAGCTTGCAAAAAAAGGGCGCTCGCGAAAATCAAACAAGCGACAAAGACGATAAAAATATCGACGAAACCGTCACAAATATTGCAAATCCTATTTTCAAAAAAAATCTTCAAGCGCTTTTTCAACAGGACGAAATTTTAGCCGCGCGCCTTTGGGGCATGAAAGAGACCGAAAAATACGATGTTTTTATAGGAAAAGATCCGATAGATATAAACATCATCGACAATAAAACCCTAAAATATGTCTACGAAAGTCCGGCTAAAGATGTTCTACGCATCCTAGAGTCGACCGAAAAAGAGTATAAAAGATATCCTATTATGTACTTTTACGGTCTTGGCAACGGTATTTTTTATAAAGCCTTGCTAAAAAACGAAACGCATCAAAAAGTCATAGTCGTAGAGCCCGAGATAGAGATTATTTATATAGCATTAAATTTAATCGACTTATCGGATGAACTGATTAGCGAAAGGCTAGTTTTATTTTTCTCAGAATTTGCGACATACTCGCAGTTTTATTTTGCGGTTTCTAGCCAACTTTTCTCTTCATACGCAAAAACTTATAACCTGCACATTCACACGCCGTTTTATGAAAATTTCCATGAAGATATCGTGAGAATAAACAAAGACTTCACCAAGGCTATATCTCAAATGGTCGTCGCTCACGGCAATAGCATAGACGATACTCTAATAGGCATAAAACACCACATAGAGCACATCCCCGAGATGGTTACAAACTATTGCTATACGGATCTGATCAAAAAAAGACAGGGACTCATGGATACGGCAATCATCGTATCTACCGGACCGAGCCTAGATAAACAACTAGAAACTCTTAAAAAATTCGCGCCGTATTTTACCGTTATCAGCCTTGACGCGTCGTATCCTATTTTATTAAAGCACGGTATAAAGCCGGACTACGTAACCTCAATCGAGCGCGTAGAGGCTACGTCCAGCTTTTTTAAAAACAAAAACAAAAAAATAGACGAAGATATTTATTTTATAGTAGCGTCGCTAACGCATAAACAAACGGTAGATAATATTTTACCGCGCCGCCTAACTCTTACGATGAGGCCGCAACAAAGCGAAATGGCGTTTAATATGCCAAAATACGGCTATCTCGGTATCGGCCACTCTACGGCAAATCAGGCCTATCAGTTAGCTTACGCCCTCGGACATAAAAATATTATTTTAATAGGTCAAGATCTAGCCTTTGCTCCGGACGGCAAATCTCACGCCAGCGGGCATGCATTTGCTCAGGCTGATGAATATCTATACGTAGAAGCTTACGGCGGAGAAGGCGAAGTAAGAACGACCTATATATGGGACAAATTTAAAAATCAGTTTGAAAAAGATATAGAGCAGGCTAAAAACGAGCAAATCACGACATATAACTGCACGGAAGGCGGCGCCAGAATACAAGGAAGCACCGAAAGACCGTTTTTGGAAACCGCAGAAGAGCTTAGCAAAGATAAAAAGATCAAAAAGCTACCGCACATAGAAAAAACCGGCGAAAAAACGGCAAACAAAGACTTGCTCAAAGCCTACAAATTTATCGTAAAAAAAGTACAAACTCAAAATAAAGTAAAACAAAGAATAGAAAAAACATTCCTAGAGCTAGTTCCCAAGATCGATAAGATAATGAAGATCAAAGATGAAGGAAAAGTGGACGAAAGCCTATTTGATCCGCTAGTAAAAATTATCGACAAAATAGATAAGTTAAAAAATTACATTAGCGGACAAAATCTAAAAAAATATATAGAAAATGTCTTGCAAATCGCCGTATATCATCAAGAACTAGAGCTAGCTAAAATTTCGGTCGCGCCTAGCGATACTAAAATGGAAAAAGTAAACAAGCTGCTCGAATGGGCCGAGATGCACAAATACTGGATGTTTTCGGCTGCAGGCGGCATAAATGCAGATATGGAGGTAACCAAAAAAGCGTCCGAAAATTTAGTCAAAGAGCTAAAGAAGCGAGGACTAATAGAAACAAGCGAAATCGGAGAGGTGAAAGAGGAATTTAAGCTAAGCATTTAAATTTCGATTTTTCTTTATTTTTAGCCTTTATTTGGTAAAATCACGCAAATTTAGCTAAATCGGACGAAAGATTGTTTTCAAATATTTATACGTATAGGTTTTTTATCGTAAATTCGGTCAAAAACGAGTTTATAACCAAATTTGCAAAAAGCAAGCTGGGCGTAGCGTGGGCTATACTCCACCCGCTAGCCCAGGTACTCATCTACGCGACCATACTCTCCTCCGTACTCTCGGCCAAGCTGCCTGGCATCGATAGCAAATACGCATACGCGATCTACCTAATGAGCGGGATGCTTTGCTGGATGCTTTTTAGCGAGATTTTTTCGCGCTGTATCGGCATTTTTACCGACAATGCCAACATAATCAAAAAAATGTCATTCCCTAAAATCGTCCTTCCGGCTACCGTAGTTTTAAGCTCGGCGATAAACAATCTCATTTTATTCGTCTCTATTGCGGTAGTGTTTGCGTTTTTGGGGCATTTTGCGGGCGTAAATTTGATCTTTTTGCCGATCTTTTCCCTCGTTACGGTGATGCTAGCCGTCGGATTTGGGCTGTTTTTCGGCGTGATAAACGTCTTTATGCGCGACGTAGGCCAGATCATCGCCATCGTATTGCAGTTTTTATTTTGGCTAACGCCGATCGTTTATATGACGGGCATTTTGCCGTCAAATTTGCAAGAGCTAATCTACATAAATCCGCTTGTGGGCGTCGTTAGCGGCTATCACGATATTTTGATTTACGACAAGATGCCCGATTTTTCGCTTTTGATTTATCCGGCCTTTATCGGCGCGGCAAGCCTTGGGGCCGCATTTTTCGTTTACAAACGAGCCGAAGAAGAGATGGCGGACGTTTTATGATTTTATCGGTTCAAAATATCTGTAAAACTTACTTGGATTACGAGAGTAACTTTAAGCGATTTGCCTCGTGGTTTAGCAAAAATAAAGAAGAAAAAAACGTAAAAACCGTACTAAAAGACGTAAGCTTTGACGTGGGAGCCGGCGAGGTAGTCGGGCTAATCGGTCAAAACGGAGCGGGCAAGAGCACCCTTTTAAAAATCATATCGCACACGCTAAAGCCCTCAAGCGGCCGCGTAACGAGCGGGGCTAAAATTTCGTCCATCTTAGAGCTAGGCATGGGCTTTCACGGCGACCTAACGGGTAGACAAAACGCCTATCAGTCCTGCTCTCTCATGGGCTACTCAAAAGAGCAGATCGACGAAATAATAGCCTACATCGAAGACTTTGCCGAGATAGGCGAGTATTTTGATTATCCCGTGCGAATTTACAGCAGCGGCATGCAGATGCGCCTTGCTTTTTCGGTCGTCACGGCAAACCGCCCCGATATACTCATCATCGACGAAGCGCTATCGGTAGGCGACGTGTACTTTCAGCACAAAAGCTTTGACAAGATAAAAGAATTTAAAAGCCTAGGCACGACGCTCATCATCGTTTCGCACGATAGCGGTGCGATAAAATCGATCTGCGACCGAGTAATCCTGCTAGAAAAAGGACAAATTTTAAAAGACGGCGAGCCTGAAGCCGTACTTGATTATTACAACGCCCTAATCTCAAAAAAACAAGACGTACAAATCTCACAAGTAGCCCTAGAAAACGGCAAAATCGCAACTATATCGGGCAACAAAAAAGCCTGCATAAAAAACGTGGAAATTTTAGACGCCGCAGGCAAAAAGATACAAAATTTAGAAGTCGGCAAAAAAATCAAGCTAAAAGTAACGGTGCAAGCAAACGAAAATTTACTCTCGCTGGTACTGGGCTATCAAATCAAAAATCGCTTCTCGCAGGTCGTCTACGGCACCAACACTTACCATCTAAAGCAAGCTTTAAAAAATCTCAAAAAAGGCGAGGAGTACGACTTTAGTTTTGAATTTGACGCAAATTTGGGCGTCGGATCGTTTTCAGTCACATTAGCGCTGCACGATAGCGACAACCATCTGCAAAATAACTACGAATGGCGCGACAACGCAATCATTTTTAACGTCGTAAATTTTAGCAAGCCCGATTTCGTCGGCCTTGCGTATCTTGAACCGAGTTTGGAAATAAAGAGAATAAATGGATAAATTTTATAAAAGTTTCGAAGATAAATTTAGAGGCCAGAGGAGCGAGATCAAAAAACGCTTGCTTGCTTACGAGCCGTTTTTGCAAATTTTAAAGCAACAAGACGAAAAGCCGGCGGCGGTCGATCTAGGCTGCGGCAGAGGCGAGTGGCTTGAAATTCTAAAACAAAACGGCTTTGCCGCGCGCGGTTGCGACGTTAGCGACGAGATGATAAAAGAGTGCGAGAAAAACGATCTTGAAGCCAAAAAACAAGGAGCGATAGAATTTTTAGGCCAGTTGCAGGATTCGAGCCTATCGCTCGTTAGCGCCTTTCAGCTTGCAGAGCACTTGGAGTTTAACGAGCTTTGCGAGCTAATAAAGCAAGCGCGCCGAGTTCTCAAAGACGGCGGTATCTTGCTACTAGAAACGCCAAATCCTGAAAATTTACGCGTCGCTACGCTAAATTTCTATCTAGACGTTACGCACGTAAAGCCTATCCCACCGATGCTGCTTGAGTATCTGTGCGAATTTGAAGGCTTTAATAATACGTTTATGATGAGGCTGAACTCAAATTTGAGCTTTAGCGAGGATTTAGAGAACCAAAACGTCACGCTAAGAGACGTTTTAAGCAGCGTCGGGCTTGATTACGCGGTTTTGGGGCTTAAAAACGGCGACGAGAAAACGCGCGAAGCGTTTTTAAACGCGGCTAAAAGCGGTTATAGTTTTGAAGAGTTAGCCGATAGATTCGACGTAGGGGCGTTTGAAAATAAAACGCAGATGCTCGAGCTAAAAAACGACGTTTGGAAGGAGTCCTTGGAGACAAAAGAGGCTCTTTGGAAAAGCTCGCTCGAGCTGTTGGAAAGCAAAAATCAAATCACAAATTTGCAAAACGAAAATGCGCGCCTGCACGAAGATCTAGAAAATCTACTCGGCAAATATCTCGCGCTAAACCACAAAGTCTACGTCCTAGAAAACGAAGCTCCCGTTATCAAAAACGATATCGAACATCTTAAAATTTTCGTCGCCAAATTTAAAAAAGTTGCAAAGCCGCTTATTTGGGTCTATAAATTTTTGAGATTTTGCAAAAATTTAGCTAAAGAAAATCTCAAAAAACCGCTCAAATTCGGTATAAATTTAACCGAAAAGACGGCAAATAACAACCCTAAATTTAAAAAGAATCTCAAGATATTTTTAAATAAATTCCCGGCTCTCAGAGCAAAAATTTTTAGCCTCAAAGGGCAAATAAGAGACGATATCTACGTCTCGCAAGAGGGCATTTTCGAGCCGAACGTTTTTGAATTAAAGCACTCAAAAGAGTACGAGCAAAATTTAGAGCTGAAAAATCTCAAATTTAACGAAAACTTTAGCGAGCTAACGGTAATCGGCAACATCAGCGGACATTATAGTTTGGCCGCGATAAATAGAAACATAGTATTTAGGCTACTAAACAAGGTAAAAAACGTCTTTGTTATCTGCTATCACGCAAACTATTTCGATAAAATCGAAGACATCGCGATAACCAAAGACGAGTACGAAACGCTAAGAAGCATAGTGCCCGATAAAAACGCACCCGCAATCAGAACCGACGACAAGGTCGCGATCTACCACCACTACCCGCTGATAGAAGACGTTAGGGAGGGCTACGGCTTTGAGATCGCGGTATTTTTCTGGGAGGAGTCGCGTATCCCGCCGCGGACGATAGAAATTTTAAACGCCAAGTATAAAGGCATTTTGGTTTCGACGTTTTTTATCAAAAAAATCCTCATAGATAACGGCTGCTATACGCCCGTAAAAGTAGCCGATATACCGCTAAAAACGCCGCCTGCGCCAAGCGTTTCGCAAGAAAACAGCGAACAAAAGAGCGAGATAAAGCTCTTTCACATCTCGTCGTGCCTACCTAGAAAGGGTGCCGACGTGCTGCTGCGAGCCTTTAACGAAGCTTGCAAAAAAGCTAAATTTGAGCTGAGCCTAACGATAAAAAGCTTCCCTAATCCGCACAACAGCGTAACCGAGCAAATCGAGCTTTTAGTCGATAAAAAGTACCGCGATAAAATCCGCGTCATACTAAACGAAGATCTAACCGCGCTTGACGTGGCAAATCTATACGAGCAGTGCGATATCGTCGTGCTACCGACGCGCGGCGAGGGACTAAATATGCCGGCAATCGAAGGCGTACATTACGAAAAGCCCGTTATCTCCACCGACTATAGCGGTCAGTGCGAGTTTTTGGACGACAGCTGCGAGTTTATTGGGTATAAATTCGCGCCCGCGGTTACGCATTTTAATCTAAATTATTCGTTTTGGGCGGAGCCTAGCGTAAAGGATCTAGGCGAAAAGATTATCAAAGCATCAGAGCAAATTTTACAGAACCGTGCTCCGGACATAAAACCACTAAAGCACAAGGTCGATGAAATGATGTTCGGCGAGAAAAATGCGCTAAATTTCATCTCGAGCATCTCGCATCTAAAATCCTTTAAAAACAAGCCGAGCGAGCTAAAAATAGCCTACTTTTCGACATATAACGCCGTTTGCGGCATAGCCGAATACTCAAAATACCTAACGGACGAGCTTGTGCGGGCGGGCGCAGATTTGCAAATTTACACTTGGAGCGAGCAAAAGCGCGCCGATGGGTCAAATTTAACTCAAGAAAACGACAATATAAAAGTCTATGAAATAGAGCGCGAAAAACTACTATCGGGGCTTAAAACGGATGCGAATATCATCTGGCTACAACACCATTTTACATTTTTCGAGATAGACGAAAAGCTAAAATCAGACATCGCCGCGCTAAAATCTCAGGGGAAAATTTGCTTTATCACGCTTCATAGTACGAAGCAAATCCTAAACTACCCACGCCAAACTCAGCAAAACTGGCACGACACGCTTTACGAATTCGACCGAGTATTCGTCCATAGTATCGACGATCTAAATACGCTTAGGCTGCTTGGACTTATCGATAATGTCACGCTAGTACCGCACGGAACGCAAAATTTAGCGCCCGAGCAAAACAAACATAAGGAAACGGACGGCAAATTTATGGTAGGATTTTTAGGACTGCTATTTGCGCATAAAAACCTACCTGTGCTACTAGAAGCTTTTGCGAAATTCAGTCAAAATATAGACGCAAAACTAGTCATAATCAGTCCGGTCGCAAGCGCGGACGGCGAGGCGGAGCTACAAAGATGCCGCAAGATTTGCGACAAGCTAAATTTGAGCGAAAAAATAGAGTGGCATACGAGCTTTTTACCGATAGAAACTGTAAACGAAAAACTAAGTTGTTGCGATGCGATAGTATTGCCGTACGGACAGACCGACGAGGGTAGTAGCGCAGCAGCCAGAGTCTCTCTAAGTCTTTGTAAAAACGTTATAGTTACGCCGTCAAGAATCTTTAGCGAGATGCAAAATATCACGATAGCGGCGGACGGTTTTAGTGACGAGGATATCCTAGAACAACTAGAAAAAGTAAAAAATAATGAAATAGATGGTAAAATTTATGATAAGCGCATAAAATGGCTAGAAGAAAACAGCTGGCAAAATATCGCCGGTCTTTATTTAAGAATCTTTAAAGCCATAAATACTGATCATAATTTTATGCGACATTTAAAAAACGGAGAAGAATAATGAAAAAAGCTATAATCACAGGCGTCGGAGGCCAAGACGGCGCGTATCTGGCTAGATATCTGATCGATCTGGGATATGAGATCTACGGCGGTTACAGACGAGCGGTGAGCCCAAATTTTTGGAGATTAAACGAGCTAAGTCTTTTAAACGAGCCAAATTTTCATCTAGTCGAGTTTGAGCTAACCGACCCGTTTAATATCCTAAGCGTCGTCAATGAAATAAGACCCGAGGAAATCTACAACCTAGCTGCCCAAAGCTTCGTAGGCGTTAGTTTTAAAGAGCCTTTTCACACTGCAAACGCTACGGGTATCGGCACGCTAAATATACTAGAAGCAATCAAAACGGTAGATAAAAGTATCAAATTTTACCAAGCTAGCACATCAGAGATGTTCGGCAAAGTCCAAGCTGTCCCGCAAAGCGAAACGACGCCGTTTTATCCGCGTTCGCCTTACGGAGTGGCAAAGCTTTATGCACACTTTATCACGGTAAACTATCAAGAAAGCTACGATATTTTCGCCTCAAGCGGCATTTTATTTAACCACGAAAGTCCGCTAAGAGGACTTGAGTTCGTCACGAGAAAAATCACGAATACGGCCGCAAAAATCGCCCTAAAAAAGGCTAAAACTTTGGAACTAGGCAACCTAGACGCAAAGCGTGACTGGGGCTACGCTAAAGAATACGTCGAAGGCATGCACGCGATGCTACAAGCGCCAACTCCGGATACCTTCGTGCTCTCTACCGGCGTAACGACCACGGTTAGAGATTTTGTAAAGCTTAGCTTTGAAGCGCTAGATATCGGGATAAAATTTGAGGGCGAAGGCATAAACGAAGTCGGGCTAAACGAAAAAGGCGACGTGATCGTAAAGATAAATCCGGCGTTTTTTAGGCCGGCGGAGGTCGATCTACTAATAGGCGATGCCTCAAAAGCCAAGCAAAAGCTCGGTTGGAGCGCAAAGACTGATTTAAAGGGACTTTGCGATATGATGATAAAAGCCGATCTAAGGCGCATCGAGGCGGGATTTGAGTTCTAAGCGAGTTTTTATCACGGGGATTGAGGGCTTTACGGGTCGCTATCTGGAGCGATACCTTTGTGCGCTCGGCTACGAGGTCTCAGGCGGCGCTCTGAAACCTAGCGCGCCTAATCATACGCGCCTTGATCTGCTTGATAAAGACAGCATAAAAGCCGCCTTTGGCGCAAAATTTGACTACATCATCCACCTGGCAGCAGTATCTTTTGCCATGGCCGATCCTACCGAAATCAAAAATGCAAACGAAATCGGTACCATAAATTTGCTAGAGGCTCTAGGTTCCGTTAAATTTGAAAAGGCGATCTTTGCAAGCTCAGCTAGCGTCTACGGCGGAGGAGATATGCCCATGTGCGAAAACTCTACGCTAAATCCGCAAAGCATATACGCCGAAAGTAAAATTTTCATGGAGGAGCAAATAGCTAAAAGCGGACTGCCTTTTATCATCGCGCGCCCATTTAACTACACAGGTACTGGACAAAGCGAAAATTTCCTCATTCCAAAAATCGTGCGACATTTTAAGAACAAAGCTTCCGTAATAAAGCTCGGGAATTTAACGCCAAAACGCGAATATAACGACATAAACGACGTCGTGAGAATATACGAGCAACTACTA
Organism: Campylobacter showae; assembly: GCF_004803815.1. NCBI lineage: Bacteria > Pseudomonadati > Campylobacterota > Epsilonproteobacteria > Campylobacterales > Campylobacteraceae > Campylobacter > Campylobacter showae. Next base: position 1,884,218 of record NZ_CP012544.1, read on the forward strand.
AAACTCGAAGCTAACGATGAAATTTTTAACATTGGCTCTGGTAAGGCCTATAGTATTGAGCAAATTTTACAAATTTTACGCTGCCTAAGCGGACATGATATAGCCGTGCAAAGCGATCCCCGATTTATCAGAGCAAACGACCCCGCCCTACTCGTCTGCGATACGACGAAACTACAAAACTATGGCATAGTTCCTTGCAACGCGGAGATCGAGAAGCTACTCCGCTCTATGCTTTAGATCTTATACTTCTTGCAATACCTTTACCAAAATATAACATTAAATTTTGGCTCAAGATAAGTTAAAAACTTTCAAAGGAGTTTTTAACTATGATCCTGCCGATGAAAAACAAGTATATAATCCGTTCCCGAATTTCAGAGAAGAAATTTAGAGAAATTCTCAAGTATTTTGCAGAGGATATAGAGGCTACTAAAATAGCAAATTTAACCGGGATTTCTAGAATTTCTATTAATAAGATTCTAAAAAGCATTAGAGTTTTGATGTCTAAAGAGTGTGAAAAAATATCTAAGTTTTCAGGTGAAAAAGAAATAGACGAAAGCTACTTCGGAGCCAAGAGAGCAAGAGGAAAAAGAAATACCCATATTATCGGAGTTTAGCGATCTAGATGATAGTGTCATATATTCTGATTATTGGAAGGCTTATGATGGATTAGTAGATTATGGAGCTAAAGCGCACTACAGAATGAAGCACTCTAAAAAATAAATTCGCTAATGGTAAAAAACATATAAATGGCATAGAAAACTTTTAGCTGCGACTTCGTCTTGCTACTGCAAGCAGAAGGGGTTATGCTAAACATAGATTATCTAAATTTAAAGGCATTAAGAAAGAGAATTTTCTGTTGCACCTAAAGGAATGTGAATTTAGATTTAATAACAGTAAAGATACGAAAACTTTCTATCATATTTTACTAAAGATGATAAGAGAGAATATGCTTAGCTTATCTTGAGCCTAAATTTTTATATAGCTAAAGCAAGCCCACATCTTAATCACCAAGGCCAGAATTCACGCATAGGCGGCCGGAGCACCCATTTTGACTACTTTTTCTACTGACTTTATTTGAGGCTTTTAGCACAAAATAAGGCAATACGCAATCGCAAACTTTATATATCGCTAAAAATGATTTTTATATAAAATAATTTTACGAAAAAAGGAGTTCGGCAGGTAAAAAACCTGCCGAAAAGAAGGAGAAATCAGAATGCGTTAATAGTAACTTCACCAGCATTAACTGTTGTGTTAAGGTTGGCAATATTTACGCCCGATAGTTTGACGATAGTGTCGCCTGCGCCAAAGTCAGTATCACCTGCAGCAGCGTTGTATACCAAGTATGTATCATTTAGATATGAATAAGCATATATCTTACCGGCTTGGTTATTGGTGCCATCAAAGAATCCGCCAAGTTTAGCCGCAAGAGCGAAGTTATCTTGCGCGTTTCCGTTGGCATTTAGAGTTACTTTTTCTATAGCAGTGGTACCGCCGGCAAATTTGATTTTATCGCCTACATTTATCTTATCTATGGTTACAAGTCTAGTATGAGACTCGTTGGCGCTATCAAAGCCTGCGCCTATAAGCGAAGCACTAACATCGAATGTATCGTTGCCTGAACCGCTTTTGATGGTTATATTTTGACCTTTTGGATCTGCGTCGGCATGACCTGGGGTTAGGAAAGTTCCTGTCTTAATGGTATTCTCGCCTTCACCTGCATCGATTGAAATTTTTGCAGCTTTTTGATCGCCCGCTAGAGTAATAGTATCGTCTCCGTCGGTAGCCTTAATGTTCTCAATAACTTTACTTGCGGTATTTGTTATAGTGCCTTTCTCTACGTTTTTTAATCCGCTAAAGTCAATTTTTGTTAGCTTTTCAGCATTGGTATCGTCAAACGTGTACTCGTCGGTAGCGTCTGTACCCATATCGCCCGAGATAGTAGCTGTTTTTAGATCATTACCGTCAACTCTTTCAGAACCATTAACAAGCGAGAATTTTGTAGCAGCAGTTACAACCAACTTATCAGCCTGAGCAGACGTAGTAATATTGGCAACGAAATCTTTTGAATTGATATCTTGCTTCATGGTGATGTTAACATCTGTTGAAAGTGGAGTTTGAGTAGAGCCCTTATAGACTACAGTATCTGCCACGATACTGGCAAACTTATTTGCACCTATAGTTTTACTGAGGTCTACCGTTACACTATCAGCACTTACAGGTCCTGTGTTGCCAAGATCAACGATGCCCTTTGTGTTTCCAGCGTCGATGTTTATACTCGTGCTTTCTTTTACTTTTATCTTGCCATCTATAACGGCAGCGCTTTTTAGATCTAGAGTACCGACTTTAACGTCTTTTAATACGTCTTTTAGCGTAATATTTACGTTTTTGACGTAGTTGCCGTTTATATCTCCTACCCCGACCGCGCTAGTCTCGTTTTGACCCTTAATATTAGTCAAGCTGATATTTACGTTCTCTGCTTTTATATTCGCGATAGATACTTTGCCTGTTACGTCTTTAGCTGTAAAGTTTACGTCATTTTTAACGTCTATGCCGTTACCACTACTTATTTCGACATTAAACCTAGAATCACTAATATCAAATGTAGCGCCACTATTCTTAGACTTGATTTCGTCTGCTATTTTGACGTTACCGATCTTATTAGCTACGAAAGTTATCTCGCCGCCTACATCAAATTTATTTACTTCGATATCGTTTGTGACATTTTTAAAGTTAAAATTTGCACCGGCATTTGTCGTCTTTTTCGTAGTTACGTCTCCTACCTTTAAAGCCGTTACGTGGCTTGAGCCTTGATAAACGGTAACAAGATCATTTACGTTTAGTTTTACGCCGTTTTCAGAATCTATCGAGCCAAGATTGTGAAGCTCGACTAGGCTTGCTACAGGCATATTAGCCAGGCCTTTTACGTTTATCTCAGATATATATTTGAGACCATTATTTAAAACGTCAAGAGCACCCAAGGTAGCTATGTTTAGCGTTTTCACTCTCGCATCCTCGTGGATATCGAAAGTAAATTTCTTAGGATTATTGTTGGTTAGATTTATAGTCTTAAGCTCGTGAATATTTCTTAGAGCAAGGCCTGAATTTTCAACCATATTTACATTCACATTGATTGTAGTAGCCTTTGGCGCCTCGATAACGCTAGCTGCGTTGTCAGTAAGTTCGCCATTTACAGTTTTAACCGATTTATCTAAATTTACAGTAAGATTTTTGGACTCAGAAACTCTTACTTTACCGATTAAATCTTGAGGCGTAGTCACGTTATCTATCGCATAATTTATAGTGTCAACAAATTTGTCGTTTATATGCAGTATACCGTGGCCGTTTCCTGCACTGGCCGCTTTTGCATCCACTTTGTCTGTTAAATTTACAGTCGTTATACTAGAACTTGTAACAACTAACGTTTGATCAAGCTGGCCCACTTTTAGGCTCTTAACATCAGTTTGTCCAGTCAAGTCTAGAGCGCTCACGTTATCATTTTTATCAAAGATTTCGATATTATCAACGCCTTTTAATTTAATTTGCTTTAATGCGTCCACTTTTTCTATCTGAAGAGTATCATTGCCAGCGCCCATGTCTATAGAAACAGAGTTGGACTCAAGTTTTCCTACTTTTATCGTGTCATTGCCGTTGCCGCTTTTGATGCTAGTGTAGTAAGCAGACTCGGTTAAATCAGCCGTCAAATTTCCAATAAGCGCTGATGCATCAAGGCTATTCACAAAGTCTTTAAATGGAGCGTCTGGGTTTTTATCTTTGGTGGATATAGTTAAATCCGCCTCGCCTTTTACCGTGATAAATTTATTTTCCACCTCTTTTATATAACTAGCGTTTTCTCTAGTCGTAATGTTTAAGGTCTCGATACCGTTAAATTTGACCTTAAGAGAGTTTTTGTGGCTGTCGGCTTCCGTATCCGGAGTAACTCTGCCCACATTGTTTAGGATTAAATTTTGCGCGTCATTATTGCCTTTTACTAGATCAGTGTTATAGGCGATACCAACTTCGGTTGAATCTTTTTGATCTATTACCGTTAGATCGACTATATTAGATAGATTTGTTACTCTAACGCCGTTTGCACCATGAGTAGACACGGACTGCAAGCCCTCTACCTTATCTGCATTAAATACTCTTTGGCTATTTGAAGTATTGACTAAATTTAGTCCCTCAATATTTTTAGCATATCCGGTTGTAAAGCCAGTGAAACTATCGTCGATTTTAACATTCAACATATCATTGCCGGCCCCGCCGTCTATCTTGTCTTCAACGCCAAGGGTATTTTTATCAGCAAATGAGCTAACGACCGCGCTATATATATCCACGCCTGCACTTCCGGTTAGTGTTTCAGTCGTGTTGTTTAGCGTATGCACGGTGGCATTTGCCAAGGCATCGATTTTGGCCTTCTGTTCATCCAAATTTGTAGCCGTAGTCGTTCTAATAATTTCTTGGAATATTCCATAATCATAGTTGCCTGAACTATCGGTTTGAATGTTTGGTATTTTTTCAGCCATGTAAGCAGATATAGCAGTCTTGTTTTCAAAAATCTTAGCCGCCACAGGATCTGCCGCTTTTGCGATGTCGGAAGTTGCAACTTCAAATAATTTAACTAGAGTTTCACCTCTACTGTGACCTAGCTGAAGGTGCAAAACCCACGAATCGATACCGTTTGGATCTTGAGTATAGTCTTTGCCCAGGATGTTTTTATATATTGTTTCGATGTAGCCTCTATCGCTATCTATCGTATTTCCATAGTATGCCAAAGCCGCAGGGGACTCTAGCATTAGCTGGGCTAGCTGAGCTTGGGTTTTATTGGCTCCCGCCGCCACCCATGCGTTAAAGCCCGCGCCTTCAGGGGCACGATTAAATAACGCTACGTAAAGCTGTGCAACTTGTGCTTGTGTTACTGCCATTAAGGACTCCTTTTTAGTGTGTTTCTTGAGTTTTTGGGTATCTTTACAGAATACTGTTGCTAATTATAGCATAAAAAATCACTTAAAACGTAAAAATTTAAAAAATAAATTTTACCTAAACGCTCTTTGCAAGTCCCGCATCATATCAACCGATATATTGGAATTAAGCCACTGGATTTCCAAATATGCGAGGACCAAATTATAAGATGCCGTTAGTGCTTCGTTTCTGGTTTTAAAAACTCTAGCGCGAGCATCAAACAAATTTACCGCATCTTTCAAGCCCTCTTCGTAGCCTCTTTCTATTGATTTTACATAAAGCTCCGCATTTTCCAAAGAGCGCTTCATTAACTCGCATTCGTCGATATAATTAAGATAGTTATTTATCGCTCTTTTTTGGCTGATCTCTATCTCTTTTTGAATATCTTTTTGTTGTTCGATGCTAGCTAGTCTTAGTAGTTTACCCTCCTCTACTCTTGAGCTGGTCGCACCGCCCGTATATAAAGGCAGAGTAAATCGCAACATAGTATCCAGCTTTCTTCTTCTGTCGCCCGAATAATTATTGTCTATGTAATACAAATTTGCATAGCTGATGCTAAAATCAAGCGTAGGGAGATGCTCGCTTTTTCTCTTTTTGTATTCTTGTTCTGAGATTTCGACGGCCAAAACGCTGTCTTGAAATTTAAAATTTCTTGCTACGTCGCTAAAATTCGACAAATTTACTTTTTTGAAAAATTCGGTATCGATGTTTGAAAAGCTATCCTTCACCTCGATCTCTTGCCCGACTAGCTTTACTAGCTCTAGCTTTGCTACTTCGATATTTAGCTTAGCTTTGTTTACGCCCAGCAACGCCTCGTCTAATCTAACCTTAGATTCAAGCATATCCATTTTATTTACCAGCCCGAATTCCAAAGACTTCTGCATTTGGTTGTATTTGGCTCGGTTGGCTTCCTCGTAGCTCTGAGCAAGAGCTAGCGTCTCTGATGCGAAAGTATAGTTAAAATATGCCTCCACGACCCTTTTTGCCAGTTCTTGTTTGGTATTTTCATACATCAGCTCGTTGCCGCGTACCCTGATCTCTTCTTGATTTCTTTGATACCAGATTGCCGGCCTAAATACGCTCTGACTAAGGCTAACGCCTACCTTTTTATAGCTTTCATTTATTTTTGATACTCTTCGCCTGTCCATTCTGTCGTATTTTTCGCCAACATATGCAGCTTCGGCGTTAATGGTCGGCAAAAACATGGCCGTAGCTTGAGATAGCCTCTCTTGAGAGGCTATACTATTATACATGGTCATTTTGAGTTCATTATTGTTTTCAAGCGCCATTTCGTATGCCTGAGAAAGGCTAACGCTTTGAGCAAAAGCTAAATTTGAAGCCAACAAGGCCGAAAGTAAAATTTTAGTCTTCATTGAACGCCCTTTTAAACATATCTATAAACGGCTTTAAGACATACTCAAGCATCGTCCTATCGCCGGTTTTGATCATTACTTCGACTGGCATTCCGGGAACTATAAAAAAGTCGTTTCTTTTAAACTCTTTCATGCCCTCTTCGGTAAGCTCGGCTTTAATATCGTAAAACGAGTGACCTGCATTATCCTGAATACTATCGGCCGATACGTACGTTACTTTACCTTCCATGACGAAGCTCGGCCTGTGCTGAAATGCGCTAAATCTAATATCGGCAAGCTGTCCCACATGCACCGTATCTATATCTACTACGTTTAGTCTAGCCTCTACGACATAGTCGGTCTCGTCCGGCACTATGCTCATTATTCTCTCGCCCGGCCTTATTACGCCTCCGATAGTATGGAAGGCTAGTTCTACTACGCTACCCTCAACCGGAGATTTTACGATAGTACGCTCGGATTGATCTTTTAAAGCATTATAGCGTTGTTGAAGATCCACAAGACGAGTTTTAGCGTCTTCAAGCTTTTTTAATACATCCTCTTTAAACGTTCTATCTCTTAATATAATTTGAGCTTGCGTCTCGGTAACTTGGACGTTTAGTCTTGCTATCTCGGCCTTGCCCGCAGCTATTTCACCCTCGACCGCCGTTTTTTCTCTATTTAGGTCGCGTAGCCTGACTTTGTCTGCCAACTGTTCCTTAAATAGCCTTTCCCACTCCTTAATCTCTTCGTTCAAAGACTTTATGCGGTCTTGTTTGGCGCTTACTATCGCATTTGCGCCTTTGATTTGATTTTCAAGCTGTTTTATTCGTTGCTTTAGGATAGATTTTTCTTCATCCAAAAGCTTTTTTTGCGCATTAAATATACTCAACTGCCCGTCTATAGCCTCTTTATAACCTTCGATTTGCTTTATTTCGTCGCTAAATTTGACTTCCGTCGCATCGTCTTTTTGGGCTTCCAATCTAGAAACTATGACGCTGGTTCTTAAAAATTCTGCTCTAACTACGCTCATCTCGCTTTGCAAAGCAACATTTTTGATCTCGACGAGCGGAGCGCCCTCTTTGACCATATCTCCGTCTTTAACGAAAATTTTATCTACGACGCCACCCTCGAGGTGCTGGATGATTTTTTTATTGCTAACTACGCCTATTTTACCGACGGCTACGGCAGCGCTATTAAGAGGCGCCATGCCGAGCCAAATTCCAAAAACTCCGACTAGCAAAAATATAACGAACAACCCAAAATTTACGGTGCCTTTTTCATTTTTAAGTATCATCTTAGCCCTCCGCATCTTCTAGGCTTATGCTACGCCTTTTTTGTTGTTCTGCGACCTGCGGTTGTTGCGCATTTGCTTTGCCTAGCTCAGCCAATACCGCATCTCTGGCGCCAAAGTACATCAATCTTCCCGCATTTAAAACGGCGATTTTATCAACTAAATTTAAGATATTTAGCTTGTGCGTTATTAACACTATAGTCGCTTTACCTTTCATCGATGCAAGCGCCGCAAATAGCGCTCTTTCGCCCTCTTCGTCTAGACTAGCGTTAGGTTCGTCCAGTACGATTATTTTAGGCTCCTTATAAAGCGCTCTGGCAAGAGCGACTCTTTGACGTTGACCACCGCTTAGGCTGGCTCCGCCTATGCCTATTTTAGTTTCATAGCCGTCCGGCAAATTTAATATCATATCATGAACGTTAGCTAGCTTTGCAGCCCGCACGATCGCCTCGCTATCCAGTTCGCCGAATCTCGCGATATTTTCCGCAATATTTCCTTCGAAAAGCTCGACGTCTTGCGGCAAATACCCCACAAACTGACCCAAATGGTCGCTGTTGTACTGAGTAATATCGGCTCCGTCCACGCGCACTACGCCGTGAAATACCGGCCATACTCCCAGCATCGCTCTAGCTAGTGAGCTTTTACCAGCAGCGCTCGGACCGATTATGGCACACATATCTCCGCTTTTAAGCTCGAAATTTATGCCCATCAAAGTAGGCGCTTTGCCATGAGGCGGTACTAGGCTTATGGTTTCTAGGAAAATATCGCCTTTTGGATCCGGAAGCTTAAGCTTTTCGTTGTCGGCAGGGAAATCTTCCAAAAACTGCGAAAGTCTAGCATAGCTCTCTTTGGTGTTCTTATAGCTTTTCCAGCTTGAGATCAATATATCAAGCGGAGCTAACGCGCGACCCATGATAATAGAGCCCGCGATCATCATGCCCGGATTTACCTCCTGCAAGACGACCAGATACGCGCCAAGACCAAGCATTAGCGACTGTGAAACGACGCGAAATACCTTACTGATATTTGCATACATTCCGGCTTTTACGCTAGACTCGGAGTGAGCTTCTAGAAATTCATTATGCTTTTTGTGCCAAATTTTCTTTAAATTTCCGTTCATGCCCATAGCTTGGATGACTTCGGAATTTCTCAAATTTAGATCGACAAAGCGTGTTTCGGCGCCAAAAGCGTCATTTGATCTTTTTAGTCCGTCTTTAGTCGCACCTTCGTTTAAAAGAGCCAAAATAAACAAAACGATCGCGGCCGCGATACTAAAATATCCAAAATACGGGTGGAAGAAAAACAGTATCAATATATAAAAAGGTAGCCACGGCGCGTCAAGAAATGCAAACACGCCGTTGGTGCTGAGATATTGTTTTATGGTATTTAGATCTCTCATCGGCTGAGAAGATACCCTGCCGGGCTGTCTGGCCGAGAGTTTAAAGATCGCGTCATACACTCTCTCGGACAGCCTTAAGTCTATCTGGTTTGAAAAAACTACCAAAATTCTCGAACGTAAAATTTCGAAAAACATCATACATAGATATAAAAATATAACTATCAGCGTAAGGAAAAATAACGTATCAAGGCTTCTTGACGTTACGACCCTACCGTAAAGTTGTAACATATATAGAGGAGAAGTTAGCATCAAAACGTTTATGAACATGCTGAAAATTCCAGCATATATCATAGCGTGTTTGGATTTTTTAATACTCTCCTTTAGTTCATTTACTTTCATTTTCTTTTTTACTTTCGTTTTCTAAAATTCTACCCGCCAAATTTTCCAAATTCGTTAAGCTTCTAATGTGCGCATCTATAAGGCTAACATAGCCCTTTCTAACAAAATCAGCCAAAGTAGCGTCGTCAAGCTCGTTTAGCTTTTTTCTGCTCACGACAGAAAAGCCTTTGATTAAAGTGATTTTCTTGTCATTATCGGATACTGTAAGCTCTTTGTTTATCAAAATTCCAGCCTTTTTGATCTCTTCTAACGCTTTTTGCGTAGCTTCTAGCTGGGCATTGTAGTTTTGCATAGCATTTATGGTGTTTTGCAAAAATTCGCTCGGCTCTTCGTTTTTCTTGAATAATTTTTCGCCTTTACCTTTTAGCTGAGGCGCATCCTCGTCTATACAAAGGATATTTTTATCCTCGACTTTAGCAAGAGTAAAAGGATAGTTTTGCAAGATCGCAGGTACGTAGCCTTTGTAGTTTTTATCTATTATTAAATTTTCATTTCTACCTAGTAGTACTAGCAGTTTAGGCACTACGTCGTTCGTGAAAACTATAGGTAAATCTTTCTCGCAGAAAAACGCCTCACTCGCCACTATCTCCGCAAACGGGAAATTTGGTAACGCATCTTGGTGATAAGACACTCCGTTATGTACTTCTGAATTTAAAGCAACTATTTTCATTTCAGTCCTTTTTTTAAAATTTTGAATCTCTATTTTTTTTGCTAAACTTAAGTTTTTGTCGATGCTTCTGAAGGTATATCCGCCGTTTTGCTGCAAAAATGCCAAAACATCCTCAAATTCGTTTATAAAAACGTCTCGGATTTCGTATCTTTTGATATCGCTTTCTTGGATATAACCCCGCGCTTTATTCCTATTTCTTATAAAGGTGCTATTTAGCTCTTGCATGATCTTAGGTATATTTAAGGATTTCAAAAATAGCGATATGGAATTAGGCTCCAAAATGTAGCCTAAAATTTCCATATCGTATTTTTGGGTTAGAGAACTTAAAATTTCAACATAAAGGTCTTTTTCGCTTTGATCGGCAAAAAAGTTGCCCTTTTGTTTTATCAAAACCATTTCTGATTTTATTTCTCTAACCGCTCTACCCAAAATTTACCTTAACCAGTAACTAAAACATCAAGAATGTGATTGTAATCCTTTTATGCTTAAATAAATATTAAAAAGTGCCAGAGTAACTAATTTTATTTTTTAAGCTACAAATTCTATGGAATAGTTATTGCTTATAATTCAGCGGTAAATGCTTGTTGTATTTTATGATTTTTTAGCCTAGATATCGTAATATACGATGTTTGTCATTTACTATCATTAGTACGTAGTACTAAAATTCACTTCTAAGGAGCCAATATGGCAGTAACGCAAGCACAAGTCGCCCAGCTTTATGTGGCATTGTTTAACAGAGCGCCAGAGGGAGCCGGATTAAACGCGTGGGTAAGCGCCGGAGCCGCTAAAACCCAAGCGCAAATAGCCGACGATATGCTCAAGGCGCCGGCCGTACAGTCGTATTTTAACGGCAGTATAGATACCGATAAAGGCTATATCGAAAATATCTATAAAAACATCCTCGGCAAGGACTACTCGCAAGATCCGGCAGGCATAGATGCGTGGGTAAGGCATCTACAAGCCGGCCATACCAGAGGCGAGACGCTAACGAAGCTTTTCGAGGTAGCGGCGTCGGCGGAGGCTAAGGCGGCCGATCCTAGGGCTGCTAAAATTTTCGAAAATAAATCCGCAGTCGCGGCCTATATGGCGGAAAAAATAGGCGATATCGGCAAAGACGGCAGCGGAAATTTCGACTACGCGCCGTTTCAGGAGATTATCAGGACGACGAACGAGTCAAATTTAGAAGCGCAAAAAGCCAAAATAGACGAGCTAGCCAGCAAAGGCGTCGAAAAGAGCCTAACCGACGGTCTGGACAACATAACGGGCACCGCGGGCAACGACGTATTTAACGGCGTTTACTACACAGGCAACGGCACGCAAAAATCTACTTTGTCGCCGCTTGATAAAATCGACGGCGGCGCCGGCAAAGACACGTTAAATTTGACCGTGTTTAAAAACGACGCTCCGCAAAATTTGACTACGACCGAGCTTCAAAATATCTTTAAAGGCGTAAGCAACGTCGAAAATCTAAATTTGATCTCGGAGACTGAGTTTGACGCCGGCGGAGTCAAATTTAACTTCGGGCTGGAAAATTTAAACATCTCTACCATAGGCGACGTGAGCATATCCGAGACCGACGCGACGAACAAAGTCTCCGTAAATACGACCGGCAAAGTTTCGCTAAACGCAAAAAATGCGCAAAGCATCGATATCTCGGCAAAATCGGACGTAACCTTGATCGCGCAAGACGCTAAAACCGTAAACGTAAACAGCGAAGGCAAGGCAAATATCGCCGCAACCGCCGCTCAGACGTTAAATTTGAAAGCTAACGGCGAAACCGAAGTCGCAACGAGCGCAAAAACCGTAAATATCGATCTAAAAAGCAAAACCAACGCTCTTAAAAACTTCACGACCCAAGCCGCCGATTTAACGCTTGCAAATTTAAAGATAAACGATACGTCGGGGAATAACGTACTCATCGCATACGGCGCCAAAAAGATCAGCGTGACGGACGTCGATTTTGGCGCCAACTCCATCCGAACCGACGAACGGGACGTGGATTTTACGATGTCTTACGCGGACGAAGGCCTAGCTAAACTATCTTCAAGTGCGGCCGATAAAGTAAAAACGTTAAATTTACACGCTAAAGCGGGTAAAAAAGGCCAGCTAGACCTGGGCAATATCACGTCGCTAACCAAGGTTGCGGTAGACGGCGGCATGAGAGAATTTGCTATGGACTTGTCCGCTCAAACAAATCTTACGAATTTCGACTCTAGCGCTTACGAGGGTAATTTCTCAAACCTAAAACTCAAAAACGTCCAAAACGCTACCGCAAAACTAGGCGGCGGGGACGATTTCGTAGAGATAGATAGCGCGGCAAATGTCCATAGGATCGATGGCGGCGCGGGCGAAGACACTATGGTCGTAACCTCCGCCGTAGCTACCGCGACGACAAATAAGCTTTCTCTTTTAAATTTTGAAAATTTAAAGATAACCGACGCCTTAAGCGGGGCCGTAGATATGACTAAATGGGCAAATTTGAGCTCCATAACGCTAGCCGGCGGAGCGGGAGCGGGAGCAAAGATAGATAATCTAGCGAATAACTCTACGATAGTCGTCGAAAACGTCGCGATCGCAAACGATATAGCCGTAAATATCAAAGACGCGGCGAGCGGCGCAGACGATACGCTAATCTTAAAGATAAATCCTAAAGCAAATACGACAGGACTGGACAACACCGGAAATTTCGTCATAGACGGCATAGAAAACGTCCGCATAGTCTCAAACGCCGATACGGCAAAAACCGCCGCAGCCAAAAACGTAATAAACCTAAACGCTAGCGACGCGACTAAATGCGCGCTATCGGGCGTCTACGTGAGCGGCGACGGCAATACCGAGCTAAAACTAGGCGAGAATATCGTAAAAATAAAAGGCGTTGACGCAAGCTCGCTAACAGGCAAATTTACCTTTGACGCGGGAAATCACGTCGAAAGAGGCGGCGTCGTAAAAGGCGGTAGCGGTGATGATACGCTAAGCTTCGGCTCGGTGGCAGGTCTTAAAATAACGGGCGGAGCGGGCAACGACGTCTTTAAGGTCGGCAAGCTAGGAGCGGAGGCGAATTCGCCTTTTGGCACGGACAAGCTAAGCTCCATAACGGACTTTAGCAAAGGCGACAAGCTATACACCGGAGGCGCTGCCGCGGAGTCAAATTCTATCGCCAAGTACGACTCAGACGCATCGCTAGACTTCGCCAACAACTTACGCGAAGCCGAAAAGGTGGCCGCTCAGCACGCGTCAAAGAGTGCGTATTTCACCTATCAGTCAAACACCTACATCGTTACGTCCGACGGCGTGCAAGGCGTAGGACAGGACGACTACGTGACCAAGCTAGCCGGCACGGTAGATCTAAGCGGCGCGAGAGTAGATAGCGATCACAATATCGTCTTATAGTTTCGCCTAAATTCATTTTTATCCTTCACAGCGGCAGGCCGATACAGTGCGGTTCTGCCGCCCAGATTTTCATTTTTTTTATCTACGATTTATCGACAATCAGGAATTTAATGCTATAATCGCCATGGAATTAAACAAAAATCCCAATTTACCCAAAGGAGGCCTTTTATGGCAGTAACAAAAGCACAAGTAGCCCAACTTTATGTGGCATTATTTAACAGAGCACCCGAAGGCGCTGGTTTAAACGCATGGGTTTCGGCAGGCGTTTTTAGAGATCAAGCGCAAACCGCAGACGCTATGCTACAAAGCCCTGCTATCGCAGCATATTTTAACGGCAGAATAGATACAAACAGAGGATATGTAGAAAATATCTATAAAAATATCCTAGGCAAAGACTACTCTCAAGATCCAGACGGCATCAACGCTTGGGTACGCCACCTAGAGCTAGGACACACAAGAGGCGAGACTCTAGTTACTCTTTTCCAAGTAGCAAGATCGCCTGAGGCTATCGCGGCAGACCCTACGGCAGCGGCGGTATTTGCAAACAAAACCGCTATCGCGGCATATATGGCTGAAAAGATAACCGACATAGAAAGCGACGGATCTGGTAACTTTAACTATGCTCCGTTCCAGCAGATTATCGAGACCACAAACAGCACCAACCTAGAGGAGCAAAAAGCTAAAATAGACCAGCTAGCAGACGCTGCAAAACCGGGAAGTAAAATTTTCACTACCGGAGTCGATACGCTTAAGGGTACCGAAGGCGACGATACTTTTAGCGCTGTTTACTATTCTGGTGACGGCGATAAGACTTCTACTTTGTCCTCTCTAGACACTCTAGACGGCTTAGGCGGTAAAGATACGCTAAAAGTAACCGTACTAAAAAACGGCTCAAATTCGGAGCTTGATCTAGACAATATCGATAATGCCATGAGAGGCGTAACCAACATAGAAAATTTAGAGATAAGATCAGAGGTAACAATAAAGGCTCCAACAGCACCGGCCTTGATGAGTAAACTAAACAAAGGTCTTGATAATCTAAGCATTACATCCCCTGGGGACATAAAGCTAGAAACCGATACCAAAGAAAAAGTAACTATAGATACGAATAAAATCGCCACTCTAACTGCGGATAAAGCAAAAGAGATATCCGTAAAAGGCGGAGATGATAGCGCTATATCTGCAAAAGAGGCTACAAAAGCTAGCATAAATCTAGGTACCAACACAAAAGTCCTAACCGTAGGCGCAAACGGACTAGATAAAGTCGAGGATTTAAGCCTAGCAAACTTAAAACTAGCGGCAGCGCTCACCGCGGCTAAACTAGTTAAAATTAACGTAAAAGACGTCGACTTTAACGGTGCCCAAATCGCAACCAACGAAGAAAAAGTGGATCTAACCACAAACTACACGGAAAAAGGCACGGCCAAGCTACAAGCAGACAATGCCACTCAGCTAACCATCCACGCTAACGGCGAAAAAGAGTCTACTATCGAGTTTGTTTCTGCCTCTCCTAATCACAACAAGTTAGAGAAAGTAACCTTTGACGGAAACGCAAAAGATCTAAAAATCAACCTACAACTAGAAACTGCGCTAAAAGACGTAAACGCAGCATCCTTTACCGGAAATTTCGCTGAACTAAAGGTCAAAAACATCGCCGGCTCGCAAGTGCTTTTAGGCTCAGGAAACGACGTAGTAGACATAGATGATACAGCTGCCGAACAAACGATCAACGGCGGAGCGGGAACGGATCTAATATCTATATCTACAACAATTGCAGGCGCTGGAGCGGATAAGGTAACGCTTAAAAATTTCGAAGGTATAAGAATTAATAATGCTGTTGCAAATGATATAGATATGTCAAAATGGGAAGGCTTTAATAATATCACCCTAGCCCAAGGCGCAAGTGCAGTCAAAAGTCTTACAAATGTCTTAAACAACTCTACTATAACGGTAGAAAAAAATGATTTATCAAACGACCTTAAAGTAGAGATTAAAGACGCAGATACCGGCACTGCCGATAAGTTAAATTTGGTACTAGATCCAAAAGACATCACAAATGGAAAGGTAAAAGGTCAATTTCAAGTAGACAATATAGAAAACATCGATATAGTGTCAAAATTGGACGAAAAAAAGATAGCTACAGCTGAAAATACCGTAAATCTAAAAGCTGGCGCCGACAAAGGCACTCTAGCTAACATAGTAGTAAAAGGCGATGCAAACTCAACAATACTAACTCTAGACGCCAATTTCAAAAAGGTAAAAACCGTAGATGCAAGCACTCTTAAAGGAAAATTTACATTTGACGCTAGCGGTCACCTTGATGAAAAATCAGTAATCAAAAGCGGAGCAGGCGACGATACGATAACCTTCGGCAGCAGATCAGGCGTAACCGTAACGGGCGGAGCGGGCGACGATACGTTTACGGTAACAAAGGTGGGCGCTGACCCGGCGGCATTCCCTGCATCAAAAACGGCTACTATCACGGACTTCTCTAAAGGCGACAAACTCAAAATAGGCGCAAATTTAGGAGCAACCATTGATCAAAATATTGCAAGATACGATTCAACAAAATCGCTAGACTTTGCAAACAACCTATCTAGAGCCCTAGACGTCGCAAATGCTGCAGGCAACAAACTAGCTTACTTTACCTACACCGATCCTGATAGCAATGCAACAGACACCTATCTAGTAAGATCAGACGCTACCGCTGGCATAAGCGCTGACGACTATGTAGTAAAACTAAACGGCATAGTAGATCTAGCCAATGCTACGCTTGCCGATGCTGGTACAAACCTGCAGCTAACCCTCTAATCTCCGCGATAAACCCCGACCTTTCGGGGTTTATCCTCTTTAAACTCTCAAATTTTCTCTCTTTCAAATTTTACCTAACGACTCAAATTTAACGATGGACCAAATTTGCGCTCAAATTTAATCCGCCGCACGTAAATTTGACGGCAAAAATCTAAATTTCGCCGCATCAAATTTAAAATAATCAAATTTGCACCGGCCGTAAAGCCCTAAAATTCGTCCTTCTCAATCAAATTTGAAAAAATCAAAAAAATTTTACCTCTACCCCTAAAGTTTTTTTGATTTCGTCCGATATAGTTTTTGAACGACAAGAAGTCGTAATTAAACTTTAAAAGGATTTACAATGAGTTTTCGTATTAACACGAACATCAACGCTCTAAACACACACGCAAACGCAGTCGGTAACAACCGCAACCTTTCTCTTTCTTTGGGTAAACTTAGCTCAGGTTTGAGAATACAAACTGCAGCAGATGACGCTTCTGGTCTTGCTATCGCTGATAGCCTTCGCTCTCAAGCTAGCGCGCTTGGTCAAGCTATCGCAAACGGTAACGACGCTATCGGTATCATCCAAGTAGCGGATAAGGCTATGGACGAGCAGCTAAAAATCCTTGATACTATCAAAGTAAAAGCTACTCAATCAGCTCAAGACGGTCAAACAAGCGATTCTCGTCAAGCGCTACAAGCCGACATCGTTCGCCTAATGGAAGAGCTAGACAACATCGGTAACTCTACGTCTTTCAACGGCCAGCAGTTACTAAACGGAACATTCTCCAACAAAGAGTTCCAAATCGGCGCTTACTCAAACCAAACAGTTAAAGCATCTATCGGCGCTACTACGTCAGATAAGATCGGTTTAACAAGATTTGAGAGCTCTAAGCTATTGACATTTGCAGGCGTAGTTAGCCTTACTTTCCTAAACGTAGACGGTATAAACAACGTAAAAGTAGCTGCGGCTACAATTTCAACCGGTCTAGGTAAAGGCGTAGGCGCACTAGCTGAAAACATCAATAAAGTAACCGATAAAACAGGCGTTAGAGCTACGTTTGATACTACATGGGTATCTAGTAAAGCTATCAGCGGCGGTCAGATCCTAAGCCTTGTCATCAACGGCGTAAAAATCGGCGACCTAGAAGTAAAAGCGGGCGATAAAAACGGCGCTTTGGTAAATGCTATCAACAAAGTTAAAGATCAAACAGGCGTAGAAGCATCTGTAAACACCGAAGGTAAAATGGTACTAACTAGCCGCGACGGTAGAGCTATAAAAATCTCAGGCGACAAAGTAAGTGCCGGCCTAGGCGGTAAAAGAGGAACATCTATGTTCATCGGACGCCTAAACCTAGTTCGCCTAGACGGTCGCGATATCAAGGTTTCAACAGGTGCAGGTACCGGAGACCTATCTGTAGCATTTAGTAAAACCGCTAACAGCCAGGGCGGCAACCAGCAGTCAGTAGCTCTAAGAGATATCAGAGGCCAGCTAGATCCAGACCTAGCAGCTGCTATGGGCTTCCAAAGAATGAGTAACGGCGTAATGACTTCTGCTCAATCAGCAGGCGTTATGACTCTACGCGGTGCGATGGCTGTTATGGATATCGCTGAGTCTGCTCAAAAAACACTTGACCAGATCCGCTCAGACCTAGGTTCTGTTCAAAATCAACTTGTTGCAACCGTAAACAACATCACAGTTACTCAAGTAAACGTAAAATCAGCCGAATCTCAAATCAGAGACGTTGATTTCGCTGCCGAGTCAGCAAACTTCTCTAAGTTTAACATCCTTGCTCAGTCAGGAAGTTATGCTATGAGCCAAGCTAACTCTGTTCAGCAAAACGTTTTAAGACTACTTCAGTAGTTAACACTTTAAGGCCGCTTCGGCGGTCTTAAATTTCAAAAACCCAAACACCAATAGTTAAGACATCTCCAAAAATAATGGTTAATGTAGGCGCCAAATTTGACGCCTGCTCTTTAGAAGTGAATTTTAAAGTCGAGTTTTACCCGCTCGACTTTTTGCTCCAAATTTTATCCCACTTTTCCAAGTCAAATTTAAATTCAAACGATAAATTAATGCCATTAGTTTAAATTTTTTGCTACAATTACCGCAAAAAATTAAAAAGGCTATATTAATGAAAAGCTTAATCATCGTGGAATCTCCCGCGAAAGCCAAAACGATAAAAAATTTCCTCGGAAGCGACTACGATGTCATCGCATCAAAAGGCCACATAAGAGATCTGCCAAAGACGGCATTTGGCATCAAGATAGAAGGTGAAAAATTTACACCCGAGTACAAAATAAGCGCCGATCACTCCGCGATCGTAAAAGAGATCAAAGAACTAGCCAAAAACGCCGACCAAATCTACCTCGCAACCGATGAGGACCGCGAAGGAGAGGCCATCGCCTACCACATCGCCGCAGCCATCGGCAAAAAGCCCGAAAGCCTGCCTCGTATCGTGTTTCACGAGATCACCAAAAGCGCCATCGAAGCCGCTTTAAAAAACCCGCGCACGATAAATATGGATAGCGTAAACGCGCAGCAAGCACGCCGTCTGCTAGATCGCATCGTGGGCTACAAACTAAGCCCGCTACTAAATTTAAAAATACAAAAGGGTCTAAGCGCCGGACGCGTACAAAGCGCCGCGCTAAAAATCATCGTAGACCGCGAACGCGAGATACGCGACTTTAAACCGGTCGAGTACCACAGTATCGACGCGGTTTTCAAAAAAGACCTCGACGCCGAGCTGGTTAAATTTGAAGAGCAAAAGATAGAAAAGCTAACGATAACAAACGGCGATAGAGCCAAATTTATCGTAGAAAATTTAAAAAACGACAAATTTAGCATCCGCGATATCGAAGCCAAAGAGCGCAAAACCGAGCCCGCACCGCCTTTTATGACCTCGACGCTGCAGCAAAGCGCGAGCAACCGCCTAGGCTTTAGCCCGAAAAAAACGATGATGATCGCGCAAAATTTATACGAGGGCGTGCAGACGCATCAGGGCTTTATGGGCGCGATAACCTACATGAGAACGGACAGCCTAAATCTCGCCAAAGAAGCCGTCGCAGCCGCGCGCGAGATGATCGAGAAAGAGTATGGCGAACGCTACCTGCCGGCGAAGGCTAAAATTTACGCAACCAAAAGCAAAGGTGCGCAAGAAGCGCATGAGGCTATCCGCCCGACAAATCTTAGCTTCACGCCCGCTATCGCCGCGCAGTATCTCGAAAAAGACGCGCTACGCCTCTACACGCTCATCTACAACCGCTTTTTAGCCTGCCAGATGAGCGCTAGCGTGAGCCAAACGCAAAACGTATTCGTCGCGGGCGCAAAGGGCGAGTTTAAAATCAGCGGCCGCAAGGTGCTATTTGACGGCTTTTACCGCGTTTACGGCGATATGGATAAGGATAAAATTTTGCCCGACCTAAAAATCGGCGACGAGATGAGCCTGCAAAGCATCAAAAGCTCGCAGCACTTCACCGAGCCGCCGTCTCGCTACTCGGAGGCCGGACTCGTTAAAAAGCTAGAAAGCCTAGGCATCGGCAGACCTAGCACCTACGCGCCGACCATCTCGCTACTAACCTCTCGCGACTACGTCAAGGTCGAGAAAAAACAGATCGTGCCAAACGAGATCGCTTTTACGATGATGGGCGTTTTAGAGGAGCATTTTAGCGATATCGTAGATAGCGAATTTACGTCAAATATGGAAGAAAAGCTCGACCATGTCGCCGAAGATAAAGCCGACTGGCAGAAGCTTTTGAGCGATTTTTATCATCCGTTTATGGATAAAATCTCAGCTGGCAAAACAGGCATAAAAAGCCAAAAGGTCGCCACTCCGATCGGCGAAAAGTGCCCTGAGTGCGGCGGCGAGCTACTACTGCGAAAGGGACGCTACGGCGAGTTTATCGCGTGCGGAAATTTCCCAAAATGCAAATACTCGCGCAATATCGCAAAGGAAGGGCAAGGCACGCAGGAAGGCGAAGCAGCCACAAAACCGAAAAAAGAGCTCAAAAAGATCGACGTGCCGTGTCCAAAATGCGGCGGCGATATCGTCGAGCGCATCAGCCGCAGGGGTAAATTTTACGGCTGCGCAAACTATCCAAAATGCGACTTCGTCTCAAACTACGAGCCGGTCGCGCAAAAATGCGACGAATGCGGCGGCGATATGATCAAAAAAGAGCTAAAAAAAGGGACGTTTCACGAGTGTACGAAGTGCAAGAAAAAGGTGCAAATCGTGGAGCAATAACGGCGGCTTGTCTTTTTGGTTTATACTTCGTTAGAAATTTCGCCGAAGCTCGGTTACATACTACTTGTATGCGCCCTCGCTCGGCTCATTTCCGCCTCGTCTAAACGCAAAAATACGTCGCCTTACAAATTTAAAACACGCTATTGCGCCGCACATTTGGAAACAAAATTTGATTCCAAATTTAACTAAGCCAAATTTAGCATTTTCGCGGTGCAGGTCTCGGTGAGTAAAATTTGCAAATTTGACTTCAAATTTGAAACAAAAATAGTCAAGGCGAAGTATTTTTGTCATAGACGAGGCGGATGAGCAAGGGCAAAGGAGTGTATATATAATACGTAACTGTAGCCCGCAGCGAAATCCAACGAAGTGTAGGGCAAAAAGACAAGCCGCTAAAAAAGGAATAATCTAATGAAAACTATTATGTTGTGTGCTATTTGTTCGGTGAGTTCTGGCAACTGCCCCGAGGACTGCGGCTACTGTACGCAAAGTGCGGGCATAAACGCCGATATCGAAAAATACAAAATCAAATCCGCCCAGCAAGTCGTCGCCGAGGCCAAGATCGCGGCAGCCAACCATGCGCTAGGCTTTTGCCTCGTCACTAGCGGCGCAAGGCTCACGGACAAAAAGACCGAGGAGATCGCCCGCCTCGCGCGCGCCGTAAATAAAGAAGTCCCAAACCTCATGCTGATCGCTTGCAACGGCATGGCGACGCTGCCGCAGCTAAAAGAGCTAAAAAGCGCGGGCGTGTTTAGCTACAATCACAACCTTGAGACCTCGCGCGAGTTTTTCCCGCAAATTTGCTCGACGCATAGCTGGGACGAGCGCTGGCAGACCAACATCGACGCCAAAGAAGCGGGGCTAATGCTTTGCACGGGCGGCATTTACGGGCTTGGCGAGAGCGAGGCCGACCGCGCGAGCTTGCAAGCTAGCCTTGCGAAGCTTGATCCGTTTTCTAGCCCGATAAATTTCTTTATCCAAAATGACGCGCTACGCGTCAAACGGCCGCCTATGGGAGCGGACGAAGCCCTACGGATCATCGACGACACCGTCCGCGCACTGCCTAACGCTCGCGTTATGATAGCAGGCGGTCGCGAGAAAATTTTAGGCGAACGTCAATACGAAATCTTTGATCACGGCGTATCCGCCGTCGTCATCGGCGACTACCTCACGACCAAGGGCGAGGTCGCCAGCCGCGATATCGCCGAGTTTAAAGCGCGCGGATTTAGCTTCGCGACGCTTTGCCACTGATGCAAAATTTGCTCTTAATCGGGTGCGGCGGATTTTTGGGGTCGGTTTGTAGAGCTGTTTTAAGCGGCGCGGTCGCTAAATTTTGCCCCGATTTTCCGCTTGCTACTCTTTGCGTCAATGCTCTTGGTAGCTTTTTGATCGGCGTACTACTCTCATTAAATTTGAGCGAAAATTTAAGGCTATTTCTAGTCGTCGGCGCGCTCGGCGGTTTTACGACGTTTTCGACGTTTAGCTATGAGACGGTGCGCCTTTTTAGCTCGGGACAAAATTTAGCCGCATTTTTAAACGCGTTTTTTAGCGTTTCTGTTTGCCTCGGGTTTTGTTATCTAGGCACCGTTATTCGCTGAAAATCTAAATTTTATGCACCTAGCTCAGCACCTTTAAAGTGCTAAATTTGGTTTTGTTAAATTTAAGATTCTCCAAATTTTTTTAGTTTTTCTTTTTCTTGGGTGGCGGAAGGGCTTTCTACTTACGGTCTGCTTGCAGCTACGAGCGAAGCGAAATAGAGCGCCCTTTTCCTTTGCGTCGTGCTACGCACTCGCAACTGCCGAAGGCAGACCCGCCCCCGTCTGCTTGCAGCTGCTAGCGCAGCGACGCAGAAACCCCACCAACCCCACTGCACGTGAGAGGTGTGGCGACACTGCTTTGCTGACGCAAAGCGTCGCAAATTTAAATTTATCGATTTTGCGGTGCGGGTCTTGGCGAGTAAAATTTGACTTCAAATTTGAACGTAAAACGATAAGGCGAAGTATCGTGAGATGATTTTTGGGGTTTTGAAGTTAAAATTTGACGAAGATAAGGCATATAGCCTATCGAGTCAAATTTTAACGAAATCCGCAAAAAGCGCTCGCGAGACAAGCCCCAGAGAGTCAAATTTATCAAAGAATAAAAAACCTTAGGTTATAATCCCCCATTTACAAAGGACTTTCTTGCAGGCAAACGGGCTAAATATTCTCATCGCGCTAGCTTTTATCATCTTTACGTCGCCGTATTTTTCTAAAATTTTACGCATCCCTATCGCGCCGGTGGAGATTATTTTGGGTTCGGTAGCCGGGTATTTGGGCTTTATCGGGCACAACGAGATGTTTAAAATCGTGAGCGAAGTCGGCTTTTTCTACCTCATGTTTTTAGCGGGCACGGAGGTCGATCTCAAGCTATTTTTCACGATAGATAAAAAGATCCTAAAAACGGGCGTCGTCTATCTGGCGATACTCTACCTACTCTCGGCGCTGCTGACGTTTTCGTTTGATCTAAACCGCCTTTTTATCCTCATCATGCCACTGATGGCCGTGGGTATGATATTTACGCTGTTTAAGGAGTACGGCAAAAACGAGGCGTGGCTAAATATCGGCATGCTCATCGGCTCGATCGGCGAGGTCGTGAGCATCACGCTACTAACCTTCGTCGGCGCGTATATGAAATTTGGCGCGGGTAGCGAGCTGGCGTTTTCGATCATATATTTGAGCGGATTTTTAGCCACGGCGGTGATCGGGTACAAGACGCTAAACGTGCTGTTTTGGTGGTATCCGCAGCTACGCATCATCTTAATGCCCCACTACGACAACTCCGAAAAAGACATCCGCCTGTGTATGGCGCTGTTTTTTGGCATCATCGCGCTTATGCTTTATTTAAATTTAGAGATAGCTTTCGGCGCGTTTGTGGCGGGGACCTTTATCGCGACATTTTTCGATCACAAAAAAGACCTTCCGCACAAGCTTGCTAGCTTTGGCTTTGGCTTTTTGGTGCCGACATTTTTCGTGCATATCGGCTCGACGTTTAAGCTTAACGCCTTTATGATAGACGGAGTCGTGCGCGACGCGGCGCTGATAACTGGCGTCATGATAGGCTTTAGGCTAGCGGCTAGCACGGTGTTTTTAAACATCCTAGGGCTAAAAAATACCGTCCTTTTTGCGCTATCACACTCGATGCCGCTAACGCTTCTTATCGCGGTTGCTACCATAGCCTACAAATCAGGTGGTATAAATGAAAATTTTTACTTCTCTTTCATACTAGCGAGCCTAACTCAGGCTATAATAGTAACGATTTGTATCAAAATTCTAATGAGCTACGAAAATAAAAATTTGCAAAAGGAGCCAAAATGAGCGATACGGTTACGTTAACAGACAACAGAAACGGCAAAAGCTACGACTTTCCGATACTGCACGGTACGATGGGGCCCGACGTCATCGATATCTCGACCTTTTTTAGCGATACGGGGATGTTTACGTTTGACCGCGGATATACCTCGACGGCGATGTGCCGCTCTAGCATCACTTATATCGACGGGCTAAAAGGCGAGCTGATGTACCGCGGCTACGATATCGCGTATCTAGCGGAAAACAAAACCTTCATCGACGTGGCGTATCTGCTGCTAAATAAAGAGCTACCGAACAAAAAGCAATACGACGAATTTAAACTCGAGCTCAAAAAGCGCAGTTTCATCCACGAGGGCATGATGAAGCTCTTTGACGCCTTTCCGGATAAGGCGCACCCGATGGCGATCCTGCAGGCGGCAGTAGCGGCGCTCTCGGCCTTTTACTCCGATCACCTAAATATGGACAAGCCGGAGGAGTACCACGAGATGGCGATGCGAATAATCGCCAAAATCCCGACCATCGCGGCGTTTTCTTATAGATTTTCGCGCGGATTGCCGATCATTTATCCAAATTTAGACCGCGGCTTTACGGAAAATTTCCTATACATGATGAGGAGCTACCCGTACGAGCACGTAAATTTGCGCCAGATCGAGGTCAAGGCGCTTGATACAGTCTTTATGCTGCACGCCGATCACGAGCAAAACGCCTCCACGACGACCGTACGCACGGTAGGCTCGACGCACGCGCACCCGTACGCGTGTATCGCCGCAGGTATCGGAGCGCTATGGGGCTGGGCTCACGGTGGCGCAAACGAAGGCGTCATCCGCCAGCTAGAGCAGATCGGCTCGGTCGAAAACGTCGACAAATACATCGCCCGCGCCAAAGACAAAAACGATCCGTTTAGGCTGATGGGCTTTGGTCACCGCGTGTATAAAAACTTCGATCCGCGCGCGAAGGTACTAAAATCTATGTGCGACCAGCTGTTTGACGAGATCGGCATAAACACCGAGCTTCTAAAAATTGCCAAAAAGATCGAGGAGATTGCGCTAAACGACGAATATTTCATCTCGCGCAACCTCTACCCGAACGTCGATTTTTACTCGGGACTGATTTTAAAAGCTCTTAGCATACCAAACGATATGTTTGCGGTTATTTTCGTCATCGGCAGGATCCCGGGCTGGATCAGCCAGTGGATAGAGCTAAAAGAACAGGAGAGTATCAAGATAGTCCGTCCAAGACAACTGTACGTTGGAGAGACGAACAGGACGCCGAAGTGACGCGTCGTCTTTTGCGCGCCTTTAAATGAGCTAGAAAATTTTGAGCTGCGACAGACTATTTGTCTAGTCTTGCTCAAAATTTCCGTCGCAACATTTAAATTCATCGCAAAATACTGTCGCTTATCAATTTGCGTTCAAATTTGAGCTCAAATTTATAAATTTAACTCCATCAAAATTTACGAAACTCGCGACGCTTTGTACGCAGGACAAAGCAGTGTCGCCACCTCTCACGTCGCAGGGGTTGGGGGATTGTTAAGGGGGAAGGGAGCGACTTCGTAATTCAAGCCCCTTCCCCCTTAACAAGAAAAATCAAAATATTAAAAATACAGCAAAAAGAAACCAAAATGCAAAATTTAAACGAATTATTAAACCTAGCCAGGCTTGCAGCCATCAAAGCAGGCGACGAGATAATGAAATTTTACGCCCACAAGGGCTTTGACGACGAGATTTTAGCGGCTCGTTCGACCTTGAGCGAAAGCGTATGCAGCCAAAACCGCCGAGATTTCGAGGTAAATTTAAAAACCGATCATTCGCCCGTGACCTCAGCCGACCTTGCTGCAAACGCCGCGATATTTGAAACGCTAAAAAGCTCACAGATCCAAATTTGCTCGGAGGAAAAGATTTTAGGCGAGTCCGCGCGGACGTTTTGGCTCATCGATCCGCTAGACGGCACGAAGGATTTTATCGAGGGTAGCGGCGAGTTTTGCGTCTGTATCGCGCTCATAGAGGACGGTCGCCCGGTTCTTGGCGTTATCTACGTGCCCGTTACCGGCGAAATTTATAGCGCGGCAAAGGGCGAGCCAACGCAAAACGAGCTTTACGAAAACGGCTCATTTATACCGCAAACTCTAGCCGCAAGCAAATGCGCGCCGCAAACGATAATCAGCGGCAAACGCGGCAAAAACGTAACGGCCGGCAAGCTTGCGACCGCTCTAAATTTTGACATCGCGCGGCTAAGCTCGGCGATCAAATACTGCCGCATCGCCGAAAACCTTGCGGGCGCTTACATGCGCTACTCGCCAAGCTCTATCTGGGACAACGCCGCTGGTGAGATGATCGCTGCGGGAGCGGGAGCAAAGATGATCGATCTAGCGACGCTAAAAGCGCCGATCTATGACGCAACATTGCTAAAAAATAACGAATTTATCGTCATCTCAAAGGATTTTTTAGACCGCGAGGATGAAATTTTACGAGCGATAAAGCAGATAAATTTATAAACCAAAAGGCGACCCGCTGCATTTCAAATTTAAACGGCTCAAGTAAATACATTATAGCAACGCCGAATTTAAGACCTGCTAGACGAGAGTCGATAAATTTCATTTAAAATTTAGCTAAAATCGTAGTCAAATTTCAAGCCCTAAGTCGCCAAATGTTTAAAGGAAACAATTGTTAAAAATCATAAAATCAGTTCTTAGCGTCATTTTCCAGGCTAGAATTTTATTTATCCTTTTTTACTTTTGCGCCTTCGTTACTTTTGCGCCCATGGCGTCTATCTTGGGCGCGGAGATGAGCCAAATGACGCTTTCTACGCTATTTAACCCGCTCACGATACTATCTTGCGCATTGCTTGCCGTTTATATCGGCTTTAGGGTCGCAGCATATAAAAATCACGGCATAGATTGCAAAATGGACGCCGTATTTTTCTTCGCTTTGAGCTGGATATTTTTTATGCTGTTTTGCTTGGCGACGCTTCTTGCGACTATTTTATTTTTGGAGGATTTTAGAGGCTTGCCGTCGCGAGAATTTTGCTCGTTACTTTTGGTGATGGCGATTTTTGCGGCATGGCGCACGCTTAAGAGCTCAGAATACAAATTAAGCGTATTTTACGAGCGAAAAGCCGGCGCAAAAACAAGCATAGTCAAAATCTTAATTTATTCAGTCTTAGCGTTTGCGGCGATTGTCGCGGTATTTTTTTAGCGAAACGATTTTAGATTCTATAAATTTGGCGCTTTTAACTCATCGCGCCAAATTTAGATTTGCCGTGCTTTATACTCGCCTGCTCGCAACAGCGCCACAAAAAGCTAAATT
This sequence comes from Campylobacter showae, assembly GCF_004803815.1. Classification (NCBI taxonomy): domain Bacteria; kingdom Pseudomonadati; phylum Campylobacterota; class Epsilonproteobacteria; order Campylobacterales; family Campylobacteraceae; genus Campylobacter; species Campylobacter showae. Next base: position 1,911,301 of record NZ_CP012544.1, read on the forward strand.
TGGGGTAATAATCGCCAAATTTGAGCTAAAAAGCAAATTTCAGCCAAAAGCCAAATCTAAATCCTCGTTAGCTCGCTTCTAGGGCTCGCCTGCAAATCAAGCCCCGCAAACTCGCCGCGCAGGTACTTTTCGCGTCCCGCGCGCGCGATCATAGCGGCGTTATCGGAGCAAAACTCTAGCGGCGCGCAGATGAGCTCGCAGCCGTATTTATCGCATAGAGCCTTTAGGCTGGAGCGCAAATTTAGGTTCGCGCTCGCCCCGCCCACGACGCCGAAACGCTCAAATTTACGCTGGGCAAATACCTTTTCCAGCTTGTTTAAGATATGCTTGCAAGCCGTATTTTCAAAGGCAAAGCAGATATCGGCGATCTCCTGCGCGCCCAGATTTCCGCTTTCGGCGAGCTTTTCGGTTTCGACGCGGACCTGATTTTTTAGCCCCGAGAAGCTATACGCCGTGCGCGCATCGCCCAGCAGCGGCACGGTAAATTTAAACCTCTCGCACCCGCTCTTTGCCGCCTTTTCGACCGCTACGCCGCCCGGATACCCCAGTCCCAGCATCTTTGCGACCTTGTCAAAGCTCTCGCCAAAGCTATCGTCCATCGTGGCAGCCAGCACGCTCACGGCCCCCTCCGCGCCGATATCTAGCACCATCGTGTGCCCGCCGCTAACTAGTAGCACGCCCGCAGGCAGCCGCGCCTCCTGCGATAAAAATAGCGAATACACGTGCCCCGCGAGGTGATTTACCGCGATAAGCGGCACGCGCAGCGACGAGGCGAGCGCCTTTGCCATCGCGACGCCACCAACTAGACTCACGGATAGCCCCGGCTCGTTCGTGACGGCAACGGCTTTTACGCGGGGTAGCTCGGGCTTGATTTGCTCTAAAATTTTAGGTAGCGCAGCCGTATGCAAGCGCGCAGCTAGCTCCGGTACCACTCCGCCGAATGCGCAGTGTTCGGCGTCTTGCGAGATTTTTTTGTGAAATTTTAACTCCAGCGTTTCTATGTCGAGCAGTGCCGCCGAGCTGTCGTCGCAGCTGCTTTCTATACCTAAAATCAGCCCGCCCGCACTGCCATGTTGTAATTTTTCGCTCATTTTTTAAATTTTCCTTTTTTAGCGCATTTTACCGCTTTTTGCTTTCGCGGTTATAAATTCGGCCGGCTTCCTGGCAAAGGCGGTAAAATACGCGTGCCAATCGCTTGCCGTAAATTTGCAACGAAACCGAATTTGACCCACCGAGACCTGCACCTTTAAGGTGCTAAATTTGGTTTTGTCAAATTTGTTATTGTAGGTTAGGTTCTTTGCGTAAAAAACAACCGTTTGAGGTTGTTTTTTACTTTGTTGTAAAGGGGGTGGGGGCTTGAATTACGAAGTCGCTCCCCACCCCCTTTAATCCCCCTCCCCCTACGACGCTTTTAAGGTGGCGACACAGCTTTGCTGACGCAAAGCGTCGCAAATTTGAATTTATCAATTTTGGGGTACGGGTCTCGGTGAGTGAAATTTGTAAATTTGACTTCAAATTTGAGCGTAAAGCGATAAGGCGAAGTATTTTGAGATGGATTTGAATGTTGTGCAGAAATTTTAAGTCAAGGCTAGACAAGTAGTCTGCCGCAGACTTAAAATTTCAAACTCATTCAAAGACGCTCAAAAGACAAGCCTAAACCTCAAAATTTCTCCTCTCTTATTATCTTCCCCCTCTCATCATACTCCCGCTCGGTCCTATTTTCGTAGTCGTTAACCGACTTTAGTCGGCCGTCTGGATAAAACGTCTTTACCCAGATAAATACCGTGTCCTTTTGGTAGCTCGTGTTTTCGATCGCGCCGTTTTCGTCGTAGTTTTCGTAGTAGTCCTCTTTAGGCCCTGAGCGCACCGTGATAAAGTGTTTTTGGCGGGGTTTGCCGTCGCTAGAGTAGGAGAAGTTATTATTGTCCGAAAAGATACCCAACATCACGTCGAATTTATTGCTCGATTTGTATAGCCCAGCGACGTTGCCTTCATCAAAGGCCTCTTTGACTTCGACGTTTATGTCGTCCCACAAGCACAGCTGCAACGTGCCGCTATGCATGCCGTCCGCATGATAAAAATCTATCTCGATCCAGCGCTCTTGGCCGCTTTTGATAAATTTGACGATCTGCTTTTGCGGGTGATGCAGGGGCGGCTTGATGTAGCCGTATAGCCTGCCGTAAAATAGCGTCTCGCCCTCTGGCGTATAGATGCGCTCATAGACGTTGTTTAGCTCTAGGCGGCTTTCCGGATCGTACTCGCCCGTCCTTTCTACGTCGTAGCTAAACCTCATCTCCAGCTCGCCCGTTTGCTTGCCTTTTAGCTTGGGACGCGGGGTAAATTTTAGCTCGCTCGGGGGTAAAATTTGAGCGTTTTGCTTCGCCGAGCTCGGTTTTTCGCCGCCAAATGCCTGCGACGAAGCGGCAAAGCTAAGCACCAAAAATAGCACGAGAAAATTTTTCATTTTTATCCTTTAAATTTGTGCGTTTTTAAAACGAGCGTGATTATAGCGTTAAATTTGGATAAATTTTTAAATTTCACTCGCCGAGACCCGCACCTTTAAGATGCTAAATTTGGGTTGATTAAATTTGGTGTTCTCTAAAAATTTTTAGTTTTTCTTTTTTCTTGGGAGGCGGAAGGGGTTTCTACTTACGAAGCGTCGCCCCTTCCGCCCCCAAACCCCCACCAACCCCACTGCACGTTCAAGGGTGCGATAGCGCTTACGCGCCGCACGTTTTTTAAATTTGCGTTTTTGCGGTGCGGGTTTCGGCGAGCCAAATTTGCAAATTTGAACATGAAACGACAAGGCGAAGTATTTTTGCGTTTAGACAAGGCGGAAACGACGGAGGCGAGGGAGCGGACTAGTCGTCCGTGACCGAAGCCGACCGAGTTTCCAACGACGTATAAACCAAAAAGACAAGCCGCAAAAAGCTAAATTTTCAGCCCGTTTTCGTACCAGTCTATCTTTCTAGTTAGATACATAACAAGCGCTATCACCGCAAATATCATAACGCTGCCCATCAAAAGCGCGTAGTCTTCGGACTGCAAGATACCGTAGAGCAAGCAGTAGCTAACCCCGTGTACGAGCGCGATAAATACGCCCCATTTGCGCGCCCGAAAGATCGCCGAGCCGTAAAAAAGTATCGTCGCGCACACGGCTGCGGCCGCGATGAGATAGCTGGCTAGGAAGCTGATATGCTCGGAAAACGAGAGCACGAGCAGGTAAAACAGCACGTCGGCGGTTCCGATGAGCAGGTACTGGATCGGATGGATGCGGACGCGGCTGTAAATTTCGCACAAAAATATCGCCAAAAACGGCACCGCTAAAAACAAGATCGCGTAAGTCACGCAGCGCGCGATGAGCGAGTAGTTGTTTACGGGGCTGATGAAGCTAGCCTCGACGCCCTCAAATCCCATCTCGCGCCTGCCGTCCATGATCCACGCCTGCGGAACGCCGGTGCTAAGGCCCGAGATCTCCCACTGCGCGTTAAAGCCGCTGCTAGTAACTTCACGCGATTTAGGTAGCCAGCCACCGCTAAAAGACGGCGAGCTCCACGAGGATTTTACGTCAAATTTATTATCCTGCCCGACGGGAACGAAGCTCGCGCTCTGCCCGCCCTGCATAGATAGCGCGCCCGCTAGCTCAAACCCGCCGCTTGCTAAATTTGCAGGTAGTTTGTAGTGGACGCTTTGGGCAAAGGGCGAGTATTTAGGCGGCGCAAAAGACTGCGCGAGATCCTGCCCGTTTGCTTTTAGCGCGGGAAACGCGGTAAAGGTCTTTTTACTGCCCACGCCTAAAATCAGCGTCGCCTCGCCTAGCAAAACGTCGCTTTCCGCGATATTTAGCTGCTCGAAATTTAGCGGCGCAAATTTTGCTTTTAGCGCGACGTCGCCGTTAAAAACGGGCACGCTAAAGATACCGCGTTTTAGATACTGTGGATTTAGCTGGGTCGATAGCTCGTATGACTGCGGCACTATCATGATCTGCTCGGTTGTCTGAGATACCGCCGCTACGCCGTTTTCGTTGTAGATCGCCGCTTGCTTTTTATACGGCACCGAGATCAAAACGCCCTCGATCCTAAGCGGGCCGCCAACCGGCTGCATGATAGACTCCTCGGCGCTTTGCTTGACGTAGGCGCGGTCAGAGATCATCGAGCTGATGAAACCTAGCGGGATAAGCAGCAGCAAAAGCAGGACGAAAATGATGACGGGCTTCGTCCAAAATCCGCCCCTCACGCTATCCATGATTTTGTTTTCCATTGGATTTCCTTTTAATTTTTTTTCACTGCGATTTTAGCCTGAAATCGTAATAAATCGGTAAGAAAGGTTGTAAATTTAGAGCAAATTTGACGGCAAATTTAGCCGCGCCGCAAGCTGCGCTTTCTAAAGTAACTATAAATCCAAGCGCCAAGCAATAAAACCGCCCCGAGGCAATACATATAAAAAGCCGCGCCGTTTCCATACTCCACGTCCTGCGCGGTAAAGATCAGCTGCGACATTTCTGGGTTTCGCGCCGCCTCGTCCACGATCTGCGCCATCACCTCATCATCATGCACGTCTAGCGTGATCTTTCGCAGCTCGATAAAATTTGTCCGCTTATCCAGATGCCTGCCGCTACGACCCGTGACGTAAACGCTATGCGAGTAAAAATTTAGATAGTAAAATCCCGCGTCGTCCCTAAAAAGCTTTTCCGAGATCTGCCGCACGGTGCCTTTAAATGGATTGTCGCCCGCCCTTTTTAGCGCGCTTAGCTTACCGCCCTCCCCGCCAAATTTATAATAAACGTACCAAACCGACCTTCGGCGCCGCTGCCGCGCGGACGATTTAAAATTTTATCCTTGCTTAGATAAAATATACCGTTTTTGCTCGCAAACAGCATGTATTCTTGGTGGCCGGAGCGAAAATTTAGCGGCGTATAGGGCTCGTTTGCAGCCTCAAACCTCTCGCCGTCCATGAACACCGCGCCCGCGGCGGGATCGTAAAGAAACTCTATACCGGCGTTTGGCTCCACGAGATACATCTGCTCGCTAGGCGTGAAATTTAGCCTCTCGCCGCCCTTATAAACGCTGCGTCCGTCGCTCAGCCAATTATCGATCAGGCGAAAGTGCGCGGGCAGCTCGGGGCCGTCTTCGTATATGATTTTTCGCCTTATCTGCTTTAGATTTTTTGCGTCCGCGCCCGCTAAAATTTTACCCTCGTAAAATACCCGCTCGCCGTCGGTTGCGACATAAGGACTCTCGGTCAGTGGCGAGATGGGCGCGCTAGTATCCAGCCTAGCGTATGGATAGTTATACTCCTGCGGCCACTTTGAGAGCCCAAAGGCGTGGAAAAATACCTTGTAAATGTAGCTTATCGCGCCGCCCGTGCGCTGCGTGACGTCCGAGCAGAAGTAGCTCACGCGCCCGTCGCTGTAGTAGCGAGAGCCGATCTTTTGCGTGCGGGCGGGATCTAGCCCCGACATCTTGCGAGCGCCGCAAAATACGCTACTAGCGTCCATGCCGACGTTTGTGTAGGAGTATCTGCCGGTATCAAGCGCGCGAAAGCTCGCCGCGTCCGCACCGCCCTCTAGCTCGTAGGGAGCGAGATTCCAAGAGCGTAGGTAAATTTTGCCGCCGATATTGTAGTAACCCCCGATCTTTTGCGCGTCCGCGGGCAGCTCGCGCGAGCGGTCATACACCGATAGCTCATAGATGAAAACGAGCGAGACGAAGAGCGGCACGAAAAGTACCGCAAAGAGCAGCTTTAGCGCCTTTTTATCAAATTTACTTAAATTATTCGCCTTTTTCATAAGGCAATTATATATCTTGCTAGTTTAAAATGTTGGAAATTTAAAAGCGTTTGCAGGGAAATTTTAAAATTTAGGCTGCGGTAAATTTGACGCCCAAAAGCGGCGGGTAAATTTGACGGCAAGCCAAAGCTCAAATTTACCCGCATTTGCGCGAAACGACGCAAGCTTCGCGCAAATTTAACTTAGTATCCGTCAAAATGCTTGGTCTTCGGTAGCACCAAATTTAGCGTGATACCAATAATCGCGCCAAGTCCCACGCCGCTAAAACTCATCGCGCCAAAATCCAGCACCATGCCGCCGATCGCGCAGACGAAGATGAGCGCGACGATGATCATATTGCGCGGCTCGGCCAGATCCACGCCGTTTTTGATCAGAGTCTCCATGCCCACGCTCGCGATGATACCAAAAAGCAGCAACATGATGCCGCCGATGACGGGAGCGGGGATCGTGGAGAGCGCGGCGCCAAGCTTGCCCACGAAAGCTAGCAGTATCGCCGCAAGCGCGGCAAAGGTCATGATGGCGGGATTGTAGGCCTTGGTGATGCTGACCGCACCCGTAACCTCTGAGTAAGTGGTGTTCGGCGGTCCGCCAAAGCAGCCAGCTAACGACGTCGCGAGCCCATCGCCCAGCAGCGTGCTTTTAAGCCCCGGATTTTTTAGGAAATTTTCCTTCGTGACGTTGCTGATCGCAAGCATATCGCCGATGTGCTCGATCGCGGGCGCGATAGCGATAGGCACCATGTAGATCACGGCTTCGAGCTTAAAAACCGGCGCGGTGAAATTTGGCAGCGCAAACCACGGCGCGGACAAAATCGGCGTAAAATCCACGATCCCGACAAACAGCGACGCGCAATATCCCGCCGCGATGCCGCACAGGATCGGCACGAGGCGCAGCATACCGCGGCCAAACATCATCACGACGATAACCGCCGAGAGCGAGATAAGCGCGATAGTAAGCGACTGCCCCTGCGTATAGAGCGCCTCTTTGCCCTTGCCCATGACCATATTTACGGCCGCGGGCGAGAGGATGAGGCCGATCGTCATGATCACGGGGCCGACGACCACGGGCGGTAAAATTTTATGCAAAAACCCCTCGCCTTTAAGCCTAATGAGCAGGCTCAGAACCACGTAAAAAAGCCCCGCCGCGATCACCCCGCTCATCGTTGCGGCAATGCCCCACTCTTTCACGCCAAAGCTAAGCGGCGCGATGAACGCGAAACTGGACGCGAGAAAGATCGGCGGGACGTTTTTGCGCGTGATTAGCTGAAACAGCAGCGTGCCGATGCCCGCCGTAAACAGCGCCACGGACGTATCAAGCCCCGTTAATATCGGCACGAGTACTAGCGCGCCAAACGCGACAAATAGAAACTGTACGCCAACCAGAGCGTCTTTAAACCTTAGATTGTAGCCTTCGTATTTTTCCATATTTTCCTCTTTTTATTTTGCGACTTATTTTTTGACTCTTGAAATTTGCAGCATTTGTCTTGTTTTTGCGGCCAAATTTAAACTCGGCGCGATTTTAAAATTCGTGAAATTATAACATATCGGCGACGATTACGGCGACGAAAATGCGCCGTTTTAGGCAAATTTTTCGAGCAAATTTTAAATTTACGCGCCCAGATCCGCACCTTTAAGATGCCAAATTTAGCTTGGTTAAATTTAGCGTTGCAGATTGTGTTCTTTGAGTAAAAAAACAACCGTTTGAGGTTGTTTTTTTACTTTGTTGTAAAGGGGGTGGGGGCTTGAATGGCGAAGTCGCTCCCCACCCCCTTTAATCCCCCCCCCCTCCCCCTACGACACTTTTCTTCGTAGAGGCAACTTGTTGCCGTCTTGTAACGAGCGAAGTGAAGTTAAGGGTGGCGACATAGCTTCGCTGACGCAAAGCGTCGCGAGTTTTGTAAATTTTGATGGAGTTAAATTTATAAATTTGTAAATTTGACTTCAAATTTGAGCGTAAAGAGTCAAGGCGAAGTGTTTTTGTTCTAGGCGAGGCGGATTTAAATTTTACGACGGGAGCTATCTCGTCGGTAGTGACCTAGTAAAATTTAAATCCAACGAAGTATAGAGCAAAAAGACAAGCCGCTATTTAAGTAGCTTTTCCGCCCACGCTCTCACTTCTAAATCCACTTCAAATATCTTACCCTCGCTCTCAATCTTCTCGTTTTCAAACCTCTTTGCAGCGGCCAAAACCGTTCGCGAGATGTCCAAAAATCCGCACTCGCCGCGCAAAAATTTATACACGGCCACTTCGTTTGCTGCATTTATCGCAACGCCGAGATCTGGGTTTTGCAAAGCTTGATCTTTTAGCGAAAAGATAGGATATTTTTTCAAATTTATCTCGCCGAATTTTATGTTTTTTAGAGTTTTTAGATCCAAATTCGGCACGATTTGCACATCGGCGGCGTTCAAATTTAGCACTCCGTCCTCGCCCAAAATCGCGTGCGCGATAGCTAAAATCATATCGGTTTTGGATAGGTGCGCCGTAGTCGAGCCGTCTGCAAACTCCACCAGCGCGTGCACCGTGGACGTGCGCTCGATGAGTGCCTCGATATCCCGCACGCCGTAGAGCCAAAAAGCCTCCAGCACCTCAAAAAGCTTGTTCGCCATCGTTGCGCTGTCGATCGTGATTTTTGCGCCCATGCTCCAGTTGGGATGCTTTAGCGCGTCTGCGGCGCGAGCGTCTTTTAGGGCTTTTAGCGGGGTTTTGTAAAAGGCGCCGCCCGAGGCCGTGATGACCAGCCTAGCGACCGGGGTTTTGTTCGCGAGCAAGAATTTAAGCCCGAAATGCTCGCTATCTATCGGATTTATCGCGCCCCTGTCTAAAAATTTGCCGCCCGCGACGAGGCTTTCTTTATTAGCAAGCGCCAGCTTTTTGCCCAGCTTTTGCGCGGTTAGGCTCGGAGCAAGCCCCGCAAAGCCCACTAGAGAGTTTACGACGCGCTCGCTCTCGCACTCTTTTAGCATATCGCAGATGCCCTGCGCGCCGGCAAAAACGTGTTTGTGTTTTACCAATTTAGCAAATTTTGGTTCGGCGATACAGACGAATTTGGGCTTAAATTCGGCGATTTGCTCGTTTAAAAGCTCGTAGTTTGACGCGCAACTCAGCGCCTCGACGCTAAGGCCGAATTTGCGGGCTAGATTTAGGGTGTTCGTCCCGATCGAGCCCGTCGAGCCCAGCACTACCACGATAGCGTCCAGAGCATCGCCGCGACGCCAAACAGATAGCCGTCGACGCGGTCAAGCATCCCGCCGTGGCCCGGCAGTAGCGTGCCACTATCTTTGACGCCCGCTCGGCGTTTTAAGTAGCTCTCGAAAAGATCGCCCCAAACGCCGAAAGTCGCAACCAAAAACGCCGTAATGAGGCTATGCCAAAAGCTATCGGTTAGCACCCAGCCAAAGCCCGCGCCAAAGACCGTAGCCACGGCGATACCGCCAGCCACACCCTCCCAAGTTTTGTTCGGCGAAGTCTCGCTAAAGGCGTGTTTGCCGCAAAATTTGCCGACGAAAAACGCCCCGCTATCGCACGCCACGACCGTTAAAATCAGCCACGCCAAGTAGCCCACGCCGTACTGCGAATAAAGCATCCAGATGAGAAAAATCGGTGTCATCGGATACAAAAACGGTAGCGCGGGCGTTAGATTTTCGCTCTTAAAATGCGCGAGAAAACTAACCACGAGCAAGACCGCTAAAATAGCGATAAATACGGGGTTTGAAAAGGGCGTGAGTAGGTAAAAAATAACCGCTATGAGAGCAAGAGAGCCGCCTTGCAGGCCGTAGAGCTTTTGCGCTTCGCCAAAGGCCGTGTAAAGCACAAAGCCTAATATGGCGAAATTTAACAGATAACTATCGACGAAAAAGATGAGCAAAACCGCCGCAAATAGCGCGACGCCGGTGATTATACGCGTTTTCATGATTTTTCCTTTTTTGAGTAACGATTGTATAAAATTTTCGCTTAAAAGCGCCGAAATTTGAGGCGAATTTGCGCTTGCTCGCTCGCTTTAGACGGCGGTTAAATTTGATAATTTATTTTTGCTTGAAACGGGCGGTAAATTTGACAGATTTGGGTTAAATTTTACCGAGCGAGGCTTGTAGCTTTAGTGCAAATTTGACGATCTGTGATGAAATTTACTCTCGCTAAAAACAGCTGCTTAAATTTAGCGAATAAAAGCTCAAATTTGATCTAAATCGAGCCAAATTTGACCGCCGCGCAGCAAAAAGCCCAGCCAAATTTGAACGAGAAAGCTTAAATTTTAAGATCAAGATGCTGAAATACGGGCGACGCCTGCGGGAAATCGTTAGCCGCGACGTGCTCCTCGGAGTTTTCTTCGTCCTCGTTCTCGGAGTCTGCGTTTTCGCCGTTTTGCTCCGAGGCGAGCTTGCCCTGCTCCTGCCTGCCTTTTTGCTTTTCGTGCTCGTTTTGGGGGTCGATTTTGTAGGTTTCCTCGGTCGGTCGCACCTCGGAGACCTCTTGTTTCTCGTCGCTTGCCAGCGATGCGGCGGCGATATTTTGCAGGTCAAATCTATTTTGGACGTCGGCGACCTTGTTTGAGACCATATTTACGTTTTGATTGATAAAAATCGTGTTGCCAAGGGGTGTTACAGCCATTTTCGCCTCCTGTTTTAGTCATGCTTTGTTACTAATATCGTCTTAAAATTAATATAGTTTACATTTGCGCCGCTCGTAATTTTGACGTTGTTACGTTTGGTAAAATCAACCTCGTACGTCCCGCCACCTTTGACGCTAAAATTTACGCAAATTTTCGCCGCAAATCTCAAAATTTCCTCGCTCGGAGCGCTTTTTGCGGTTTTGATTATGACGTGTGCGGACGGCAGGTCTTTTAGGTGCATCCAGACGTCGTCTTTTTTCGAGTTTTTTAGCAGCCAGACGTTGCCTTTTTCGTTGCGCCCGATGCTGATTTTATAGCCCTCGACATAAAAATCCTCGACATTTTGATTTTGCTCTTTTTGCTTTGCGGCGCGAGCTTTTTTAGGCGCTAGGATTTCTAGCTCTTCGACGCTTTTTGCTTCATTTACGAGCGTTTGTAAATTTGATAAAAACTCCAGCTTTTCGGTCAAATTTTGCCGCTCTATAACCAGCCCGGCCGCCTTTTGCTTTAGCCTTTTTGCTTTGGCAAACATCGCGTTTGCGGCGATTTTTGGGCTATCATCTAGCACTAGCCGCACCTCGCCTCGCTCGAAATCATTTAGCGTTACCTCGCGCTCGTAGTCCCTTAACGCGTGTAAATTTGAGAGGATCAGCCCTGCGTTTTTGCTTAAAATTTCGCTTTGCGCATTTAGATCCGCTTCGTTTTCAAGACCTGACAAAATCTCGCTTAAATTTTGCATTTTGCGCTCTATCGCGGCCGATTTTACGGTGCGCAGATTTTCTAGCTTTGCGTTATTTACGCGCTTAAATTCCTCGCTAAAATACCGCGCAAAATCGGTTATCGGCGGCGTTTGGCGCTCTTTTATCGTTGCAGGCGGTAGCTCGAGTAGTTCGCGCCCCGGTTTTATCACGCGAAAATTATTATCTATATGGCGCAAAGCCTCGACGATGACGCCTTTTTCATCCGTGATGATCGCGTTGGTAAATCGCCCCGTAAACTCCAAAAACAGGCTCGAGGCAAGGCTCTTATACGAGCCTTGAAATTCGCACTCCAGCTTTAAAATTCTATTTCCTTCGGGTACGCTCAAATTTAAAATTTTCGCCCCCCAGAACCTCTTTTTAAGCGCGACGTCAAAGGGCGCTTTGTACTCTTTTACGTTTAAAAAATCTGGATTTGCGTAGATCGCGGAGTCAGACTTGCTAAGATCAAAAAATAGCCCGAGCTCGCCGTCAAATTCTATAAATATAGCCATATCGCCCGAGCGTCTGATTGCGGTTATTTTTTTAAATTTGCCTAGAAAAGATTGTATTTGTTTTAAATTTGCGTATTTCATAGCCGAAATTATAGCCTAAAATCGGGCCGAATTTTAAGCGTAAGAATAATATAATGATAATGTATTTTAAAACGGAGAAAAAATAAATGAACAAATTTAGCCTAAGTTTAGCGGCCTCGTCGCTGCTTTTAACTCAAATTTTCGCCGCCGACGTAGCGCTGCAAGGCGTCGAGATTAGCGAGAGCGCGGATGATGGATACCGAGCCAAAACCAGCGAAGTAGGCAAAACGAATACGCCTATTTTAGAGATCCCGCAGACGGTAAACGTCGTAACCCAGCAGCAACTAAAGGATAAAAAACCCGAAACTCTAGCCGAAAGCCTTCAAAACGTGAGCGGAGTTAGCTACGGAAACACCACGGGCGGTATCTTTGACTCGATCATTAAGCGAGGCTTTGGCGGCGGACGCGACGGCTCGATCATGCGAAACGGCGTACCGGCTAGCGTCATGCATAGCTTTAACAAAACCGTAGAAAGCGTTGAGGTGCTAAAAGGCCCAGCTAGCCTGCTCTACGGCGCGCAAGAGCCCGGCGGCATCATAAATATGGTCACTAAAAAACCAAAATACGACTTCTCAAATGAAATTTGGGTCGGTATAGGCAACCATAACTACTGGAACGCGGGCTTTGACGCCACGGGACCGATCGCTGATAGCGGCTTTGCGTATAGATTTATATTTGATATGATGCAAAAAGACTACTGGAGGGAGTTTGGCGAATATAAAAACGTCCTCTTTGCGCCCTCTCTTTCTTATAAAGGCGATGATTACCGCATAAATTTAGCCTATACGCACACGCGCTCGACCGATCCGATCGACCGCGGTATGTATCTGGTGCCAAGCACGGGCAAGCTACTTCCGATAGATAAGAAAAGACGCCTTGACGAGCCGTTTAATAAACTAAAAACCAGACTCGACACCGTGGACGTAAATTTTGAAAAAAATATCGGCGAGGACTGGCTACTGCGCGGCGCTTACGCGTTTTCCCGCTCAAAGCACGAGTACGGTCACATCAGGCTAATGAACGTAAATTTAAACACGGGCGTTGCGGCTAGACGAAACGAGGCGTATGAAGGATTTATCCACCGCACGCACGCCGGATCGTTAAATTTAAACGGTTACGTGCAAACAGGCGAGATAGAGCATAACTTGCTATTTGGTATCGATGCAAAGGAGTACTACCGCTATAGACCCGGCGCGCTAAACAGCTACAGCTCAGGCACTACGCACAGAAACTTCCCGATAAATATCTACAGTCCAGTCTACGGCACGGTCCCCTATCCGTCCGACCGAGCCTCCGGTATCCAGTATCAAAAGCTAAGAACGATCGGATTTTACGCGCAAGATAGTATAAATTTGACCGAAAATTTGATCTATTCTTTGGGCGTCAGATACGAATACTACAACCAAGTCGCGCGCGGCACGACTAGCGGACCAAACACCACCGATCAGCAAGACGGCAAATTTACGTGGCAGACGGGGCTTTTATACCTGCTAACGCCGGAGTGGTCGGTTTACGCCAACTACGCGCAAAGCTTTAGCCCGCAAATGGCGATCAGCGGCGACGACATCGGCGACATAAAGCCCGAAGAAGGCAAAAGCGTAGAACTGGGAACTAAATTTCAAAACGATAGCATAACGGCTAGCGCGGCGGTCTTTAACATCGACAAGAAAAACATCATGCGCACCGTAAATAGCGTAAATACGCCCGTGGGCGAGGCGCGCTCTAGAGGATTTGAGTTTGACTTTAACGGCCGGGTAACGCAAGGGCTAAGCGTGGGCGCTAGCTACGCATACACAAAGACCCAGGTGCGCAAGGATAGCGGCGCGTTTGCCGTGCTAGTGGGCAAACCGCTAGAAGCCACGCCTAAGCACCAAGCCAGCCTCTTTACCAACTACGACTTTAGTCACCTAGGCGCAAAAGGCCTAAGGATCGGCGGCGGGGCGAGGTACTTTGGCTCATGGTACACCTACTACATGAGGACGAATCTACCGGCCGTGCCTGCGGGAACGGGCTTTAAGATGGACGACGCGGTCGTTTACGACGCATTTATCAGCTATGACACTAAGATTGCAGGCTACGAGACGAATTTCGCCTTTAACGTCAAAAACTTGACCGACAAGCTTTATTATACGTCCTCATCGACCGGTACGCAGGCTAATATCATACCGATACAGCCGGGGTATGCGAGGCAGTTTATGCTGACTGCTAGCGTTAAATTTTAAAATTTAGCGGTTCGTCTTTTCTCGCTATACGGCGTTGGATTTAAATTTTACTCGGTCACTACCGACTAGGTAGCTCCCGTCGTAAAATTTAAATCTGCCTCGTCTAAACGCAAAAATACTTCGCCTTATCGTTTTGCGCTCGAATTTGAAGTCAAATTCAATCAAATTTACAAATTTGACTTCAAATCGACTCGCCCAAACCCGCACTTGAAAACGCCGAATTCGGTTTTAAATCCGCGGCGTATTGCGCTATTTAACCGCACCGGGTTCGTATTTGCGGCGCTTAAATTTTAATCTCAATCTCTTTTTATCCATTTTTCGCTAAAATCGCTAAATTTTAAAAACGTGCGGCATCCGCAAAAAAGGAAAATTTATGCAAAACAAAAAGCAAACCATCACCGAAAAGATTTTCAGCGAGCACGTAGGTCGCGAGGTTTTCGCGGGCGAGATCATCGAAAGCGACATCGACATGGTCATCGGCAACGACATCACGACTCCGATCTCCATCAAGCAGTTTGAGCGAAGCGGCGCGACGAAGCTTGCTAATCCGGACGGCTTTAGCGTCGTGATGGACCACTACATCCCGGCAAAAGACATCCTAAGCGCCAACCAAGCTAAAATCAGCCGCGATTTTGCGTATAAGCACGATTTGAAAAATTATTTCGACGAGAAGGATATGGGCATCGAGCACGCGCTTTTGCCGGAAAAAGGCCTCGTAGTGCCGGGCGACGTCATCATCGGCGCCGATAGCCACACCTGTACGCACGGCGCGCTGGGAGCCTTTGCTACGGGTATGGGCAGCACCGATCTAGCCTACGCGATGATAACGGGTAAAAACTGGTTTAAGGTGCCGCCGACTATCAAAGTGATCTTTCGCGGCAAGTTAGACCGCCACGTCTACGGCAAGGACCTCATCCTAGAGATCATCCGCCGCATCGGCGTGGACGGCGCGCTGTATAAGGCGCTGGAGTTTACGGGCGAGACGATAGAGAACCTCGATATGGACGGGCGCTTTAGCATGTGTAACATGGCGATCGAAGCAGGCGGCAAAAGCGGTATCATCGCGGTCGATGAAACCACGAAAGAGTTTTTAAAAGGTAAAAATTTACGCGCCGAACCGAAGCTGCACTACTCCGACGAGGGCGCGAACTACGAGCAAATTTTAGAGATCGACGTTAGCAAGCTCGACCCCGTGATCGCCTATCCTTTTCTACCTAGCAACGGCAAGAGCGTGCGCGAGGCCGTGAGAGACGACATCGCCATTGATCAGGCCTTTATCGGCAGCTGCACGAACGGCCGCCTAAGCGACCTGCGCATCGCGGCTGAAATCCTAAAAGGCCGCAAAGTAGCGCGTAAAACTCGCCTCATCATCACGCCTGCGACGCAAAAAATCGCCCTGCAAGCGCAAAAAGAGGGGCTGATGGATATATTTGCCGAGGCCGGCGCAGTCGTGAGCAACCCGACCTGCGGCGCGTGCCTGGGCGGATATATGGGGATTTTGGGCGTTGGGGAACGCTGCGTAAGCACGACAAATAGAAACTTCGTCGGCCGCATGGGAGATCGCACAAGCGAGGTGTATCTGGCAAACTCGGCAGTGGCGGCGGCTAGTGCGGTAATGGGCAAGATCGCCGATCCTCGCGATCTTTAAAATTTGGCGGCTTGTCTTTTGAGCGCTTTTTGCGGAGCTGGCTAAAATTTAGCTCGGCAGACTATCTTTGCTTCGCTTTGCTCGCAACTGCAAGCAGAGGTCTAGCCTACGCTAAATTTTACCTGCGCAACCCCAAAAATCATCTCAAAATACTTCGCCTTATCATTGTTGCGTTCAAATTTGAAGCTAAATTTGCAAATTTCAGCTTCAAATTTTACCCACCGAGACCCGCATCTTGAAAAATGCAAATTTAAACCTGCGCATAGCGTAGCAACTTATAACGTACAGTGGGGTTAGAGAGGGCTTGGGAGAGAAAGGGGCGACGCTTCTTAAGTAGCCCCCCCTTCCTGTCCCAAAGAAAAGGAAAAGGGAGCTCTTTTTCTTCAGCTACGCTTCGCAACTGCAAAGCAGAGCGTAATTCAAGCCCCTTCCCCCTTAACAAGAAAATCAAGATATTAAAAATACAGTAAAGTAGTGCAGAAAATTTGCATTCAAATTTGAGCCGCCGAAACTCGCGTCAAAAAATATCAAATTTAACTTCGCCGTATCGGTAAATTTAGCGGTTTTTATCCTTTAAAACGCCGTTATCGTCGCCAAAAGACCAAAGATGATGCCGGGCAAATTCGCAGCCGCTAGCGGATAGTCTCTTTTGGCTTTTAGCAGACCGTAGCTAGTCCAGATCGTACAGTTTATCGCTGCGGCTAGAGGCTGGATAAAAGGCGTTTTGTTGCCCTCAAGGTTGCCCATTATCTGCGGGATATAAGAAATATACATGATAACCGACAGGCACGTACCTATCCAGCCTAAAATTTGCAAGTTTTTCTCGCTCATTTTTTCTCCTTTAAAATAAAATCCGCATTATACTACTTTTAGTATGACGACGCGAAATTTTATCTTGGCTGCCGCCGCGTTTTAATCGCCGAGCTAGGTCAGATTTAGTAAAATGTAGCCTAATTTAAAGGAGATCAAAATGGCTTACGTAACCTACGACAAGGCAAAATGGCACTGGGGCGCGAAAAATGCGCCGACCGACATCCCGCATGAAAACGGCGCGACGCACATCGCGTTTTTCTTCCGCTGGTGCATGGAGCGCAAGCTCTACTCCAAGGACTTTGCGGCAGATTTCGCGAGCGATATAGCGCGGATGGACGATAGCTTTGATTATCGTCAGTATTTTTTGGGCGCCATGGATGGCGTGCTGAGCAGCGAGGAGCTAAACACCGCGGGCAAGGCCTTTGCGAAGGCCTACTACACCACGGACCGCACGAAATTTGCCAAAACGCACGGCTGGTATTTGCAAGATTACGACGATTTCGTCGCGCGAAAATTCGGCGATAAAAACTTCGACAACGCCTATTTTTACATAGAAAATTCGCCGCAAAATTACGCCGAGATCAAAGAGATCATCGACCGCCGCTACGAGGAGTTTTTAGAAACCAAAAAAGCTAGCAAAAGCGCGGATAAATAAACCAAAATTTGCGCCGAGCGCAGTTTTAAAAGGCGAGGTTCAAATTTGCGCGCGCAGGAACTTAAGCGATCCTAGCATTTACCCTAGCGCAGATCGTAAATTTTAGATCAGTTGCGGCATTTGCGGATTTAGCCGCGCCTCGTAGCAAGGCTAAAACTTAGGCCGTTAAGCTAAATTTGACGGCAAGCCGCCTCCGGTTGGCGCCCTTTGCTACTTAAACCGCGGAGTCAAATCTCCCGCGCCCAGCGGCGACCTCCGCCGCTTTAGGCAAGCTCCGCTCTATCAAATTTTTCCCCTGACATTTTATCTCCTTTTATCTATTTGCTTTGTAAATTTGAGTTTGAGTCTGATTTGCTTCGGTTGTTATCTACGTAAATCACCTGAGCCATGCCGCTTTCGGCTCTACCTATAGCGCTATTGATCCCATCTTGCTTTTCCATTTCGTTTGCCCATTTTATGAAAGCCCTAATATCTTTAAACGTAGCATTTTCGTCGGGGCAAAAATGTGAATGAAAATTTATTTGATTGTCAAATCTTTTTATTCGTTTCGGGTCTATCGGCTGTGGTTTGTATTGTAAAAGACCTTCATGATATAAGCACTCGGTACATAAGTGCTCATATTTCTTGTTTTTGCGTAACTTCGCTTCGCCTTCTTCGTCTATACCTTTATTCATTTTATAGATATAGTTTTCTTTATAATCAATCAATCCCTTGCGCTTTTTATAGCACTCCTCATACGCCTTCTTTAGCTCCTCTTTAGTAGGTTGCCCTACGACGCCATGCTTTAAAAGAAGCTCTAGCATGGGTTCGTAGTTTGGGTAGTTTTGCAGCGCCACGTATAAAGAGCGTAGAAAGGTTGAATTTTCATCCCTTATGCCGGCAAATAAAGACGGCGTTTCTTTAAGTTTTGGTCTATATCCGCTAGCAAGGACTATATCAGCCATTTCGACATAGTTATGCCATACTATATACCTCATGGGGTTATTTGCGTCTTTGGATTCTTTATTGACTTGGTAATTATCTCGAAATACTATCTTTACGTCGTCTCCGTCTATGATAAGCTTTTCGATGTTGTTATAAAACGGAGGATATATTTAGTATTGCACCGTCTTTACTTCATCAAATTTAACCCCGCTATCAAGTAGCAGCTTAGCGGGTCTTTGTAGAGTTATTTTCTATGGCGTAGGCCAGGGGCGAGAGACCGAAATTATCCTTTTGTCTGATATTTGCTCCTAGTTTTATAAACTCTTTTGTGGTGTTTTCATCGTCAAAAAAGCTTGAATACATTATCGGCGTAGTACCGTAGATGAGCTTGTGCTCTACGCTGATGTTGTTGTCTTGCATAAATTTTAAAATTTGATCCGTTTGCTTTGATTTTAAAAGTTTGCGGAAATTTTCAGCAAATGCGTCGTCTTTTATCTGCTTATCTATATCCCAGTATCTAAAAGCAAAATCGTCTATCTCCTCTTGCGTTACGTATTTGCTTAGCTCGGAACCCGGGATTATTTTAGTATCGGCGGTAACTACGAAGCGGGTGGGGCCGGATAGCTTTTCGTAAATAAAATTTACGAAAACGATGAGGAAAAGAGCGGCGAGGCTAAGTGCGAGTTTGTTCAAATTTATCCCTTAAGTCAAATTTGCGAAATCTTAGCCAAAGGGCGGTTAAATTTGAGTGAATTTGGGGACGGGGGATTTGGAAAATGCGGAAAAATTAAATCAGGGCAAATTTGACTAAATTTAAAAGCCGAATTTAAAAAAGAGCGGCAAAGGCTAAAATTTAACCTTTGCCACGAGAAATTTATCGCTATAAATTTACACGCCGAAAGCTCGGAGCGCAAAAATCAAATTTATCTAGAAAGCTTTAGTAGATATCCGTCCTGAGTCTTTTCGATCTCGTGCTTATAGCTGCCGTCCAGATCAAAAACTACGCGGTAAAATTTGCCGTGCGAGCCAAAAAGCGCCGTTTTAAACGCGCCGCAGTCAAGCTCGTCTTTTCTGGTATTTACGTCCGTTTGCGAGGCGAAGTCGATCACGACCTTGGTGCCTTTGCTGATAGAGTAGTCCTTTAGCTTCTCGTCGGTCGTGAGGATTTTTATCTGCATCGGATAGATCTCAAATTTCGTCTGCTTATAGACGATCTGCTTTTGCGGTTGCGGCTTTTCAAGCGGTTTTATGACGACGTCTTTTAGAGGCTCTTGCGTTGTCATGTTGCGCTCGGTAGGCTTTGGCGCGACGTCTATCGTGGCCGCTTTTGGCTCCTCTTTAGTGACCGAGACGTCGGGCTTTTCTACAACGACGGGCACTGCGATCTTGCTTAGCAAAAACTCGTCCTGCCACGAGATGCTTTTGTTTATATCGACGGTTTTTTCCTTGATACTGCCGTCGAGGCTTTTGTATTTTAGCGTGACGGAGATAAAGTTTCTAGCGTCGGCGGGAAATTTGAAATTTTGCTTCTCAAAAGGCGGCAAATTTTCCACGACGTTGCTGCTAGCCATGCTCGCGTTTACATCGCCCGAGGGCGCAAAAGGATTTTCTCTGCCCAAAGCTAGCCCGCAGGCTAGCGCCAAAAGCCAAATTTTACCGATTTTCATAACTCCCCCGTTTTTTAAATTTTCCGACTAATCAGCCGCCGCTACTTGGCTCAAGCTCTTTTAGCTCGAAATACGCCTTTTGCAGCTGGGCGTTTTGTTTTTTTAGCGTTTCGACGTCGCGTTCTAGTTGCGTTTTTTGCTCTTGCAGGCTTAGCATCACGTCTAGCGAGCGCTTGCCAAAGATTATGTTGCCCACGTAGATACCAAAACATATCACGCAAAACGCTATAAGCGTAAATCTGAGAAAAAGCCTGAAATCAAACGGCTTTTTCTCGACGTATTCGTCTAGGACTTCGCTCAAATTTGATTTCCCAAAAACTCGTCCGTTTCGCGCTCGATCTCAAGCAGGCGGTTGTATTTGGCGTTGCGTTCGCTTCTTGAGGTCGCGCCCGTTTTGATTTGGCCCGTATTCATCGCGACGGCGAAGTCCGCAATAAAGCTATCCTCGCTCTCGCCGCTTCTGTGGCTCATCACGCAGCGGTAGCCTTTGCGCTGCGCTAGGCGGATCGTCTGCATAGTTTGGCTGACGGTGCCGATTTGATTTGGTTTTATTAAAATCGCGTTGCCTACGCCTTTGGCGATGCCTTCGCGCAAAATTTTCTCGTTCGTTACGAAAAGGTCATCGCCCACGAGCTGCACTTTAGAGCCAAGCTTGCTCGTTAGCTTCGCCCAGCCCGCCCAGTCGTCTTCGCTTAGGCCGTCTTCGATCGAAAATATCGGATACTTCTCGCAAAGCTGCGCGTATCGCTCTATCAGCTCTTCGCTGCTAAATTCCTTGCCCTCTAGCTTATATTTGCCGTTTTCGTACAGCTCGCTAGCTGCGACGTCGAGGGCCAGTTTGATCTGCTCGCCCGCCTTGTAGCCTGCTTTTTCGATGGCTTGCATGATGAGTTTGATCGGCTCTTCATTGTCGTTTAAATTTGGCGCAAATCCGCCCTCGTCGCCGACGGCCGTGCTGTGACCGGCTGCGTTTAGAAGGCCTTTTAGCGTGTGGTAAATTTCGCTCGCCGCTCGCAGCGCGTCGCTAAATTTATCAAATCCAAACGGCATAATCATAAATTCTTGAAAATCCACGCTGTTATTCGCGTGCGCGCCGCCGTTAATGATATTAAACATCGGCACCGGCAGTACGCTAGCGTTCGCGCCGCCTAGGTAGCGATACAAAGGCACGTCAAGGCTCTTTGCTGCCGCGCGCGCTACTGCCATAGATACGCCAAGTACGGCGTTCGCGCCTAAATTTGAGTAGTTATCGGTGCCGTCAAGCTCTCTCATCTCATCGTCAAGCGCCTTTTGATCGAAGGCATCCAGCCCGATCACGGCTTCGGCGATCTGCGAATTTACGTTTTCTACCGCCTTTAGCACGCCCTTGCCGCAGTATCTATCGCCCCCGTCGCGAAGCTCCAGCGCCTCGCGTTTGCCCGTGCTTGCGCCGCTTGGGACTATCGCGCTTGCCACGGTGCCGTCGCTTAGAGCTACGGTTGCCTTCACGGTCGGGTTGCCGCGGCTGTCTAGTACTTCTATCGCAGTTACGTCTTCTATAAATACCATTGTTTTATTCCTCCGTATTTTCTTCTATGCTTTCGTCGTCGCTATCTTTGCCGCCCGCGCCGCTTATTAGCTTATCTAGGCCGATCGAGCTTTTTATCGTAGCTACGATCTCGTCTGATATCTCGGGGTGCTCTTTGAGATAGGCTTTTGCGTTTTCGCGGCCTTGGCCGATTTTAGCGGCTTTGTAACTAAACCACGCGCCGCTTTTATCGATGATATCGAGCTTCACGCCGTAGTCGATGATCTCGCCGTCGCGGCTGATACCCTCGCCGAACATTATGTCAAATTCCGCCGTTTTAAACGGAGGCGCGACCTTGTTTTTCACGACTTTTACCTTCGTGCGGTTGCCGATAGGCTCTTCGTTTTGTTTTAGCGTGGCGATCTTGCGCACGTCTAGGCGCACGGATGCGTAAAATTTAAGCGCGTTACCGCCCGTAGTAGTTTCGGGCGTACCGTAACCCATAGCGCCGATTTTCATACGAATTTGGTTGATAAAGATCACGGTCGTGTTCATCTTGTGCACGACGCCTGCGAGTTTGCGTAGCGCTTGGCTCATTAGACGCGCTTGCAAGCCTACGTGTTGATCGCCCATATCGCCCTCGATCTCGCTTTTTGGCGTTAGCGCCGCGACGCTATCAACGACGATCAGCTCGACCGCTCCACTTCTAGCTAGGTTTTCTACGATCTCTAGCGCCTGCTCGCCAAAGTCAGGCTGGCTGACGTAGAGATTTTCGGTATCTACGCCCAAATTTGCCGCATATTTCACGTCTAGAGCGTGCTCGGCGTCGATAAAGGCGCACGTGGCTCCGGCTTTTTGCGCTTCAGCGATGATGTGTAGCGTCAGAGTCGTTTTACCCGAGCTCTCAGGTCCGTAAACCTCGATGATACGGCCCTTTGGGATACCGCCGATACCAAGGGCTAGGTCAAGTCCTAGCGAGCCGGTCGAGATGCTGTCTATCGCCTCGACTTGCTTGTCGCCCAGGCGGATTAGCGTACCCTTGCCAAATGCTTTATCTATCTGCTTTAAAGCCGCGTCTAAGGCCTTTTTCTTGTCCGAATCGTTTGTCGGCGGGACTATCTTTTTCTCTTCTTTTTCTTTTGCCATCGGCTTCCTTAAATTTAAAATAATCGGGCTGATTTTATCAAATTTGAGATGAATTTTTGATTATTCGCGCAAATTTGAGACGGGTTTGGGCGTGGTCAAATTTAGCCTAAATTTACGCCTTTTTTAAAACGTAAAGCAGCTCGCTAACGTGCGTCGGGCGACTGGCTAGATTTCTACTACCGCGAAAAGCGTTGTATTTTTGCTCCAAAATTTGCACTTCGCCAAGCCCGGCTAAATTTTGGCTAAATTCTTCGCGCGCGATGAAGCCCTCGGAGTTAAACGAGATGAGCACGAATTTAGCTTTTAGCTTTGAGATTAGCTCGAAAAATGCGGGCGCGGCGGCTGATTTTTGATTAAAAACTGAGCGGTTCCAGCCCCGAGCGATGCCCGAAACCCGCGAGATTTCGCTCGGACGCTCGTAGCTAGCGATCAAATTTAGCATAAAGTAGTTCGAGCCGTAGGGGTGCTGGTTATAAGGCGGATCAAGATAGACCAGATCAAACGGCGGAAGCTCGGCGGCAAGCTCCTGGGCGTCTCGTCTTTGCACTTCAAATTCGACGTTAAAATTTGAAAAAACGGGCTTAAGCAGGCTGATGTCGGCCGTGATGCGAGATAGCGCGTGTTTGCCGCGTCCGCCAAACTGCCCAAGGCCGTCCTTGTTTTTATGAAAACCCTTGAAAATACCGCTGGTGTTGGCGTGCACGCTAGCTGAATACAACAACGGAGCGACAAAAAAAACGCGCAGCTCCTGCGGCACTAGCGCCTCGATAATCTGGCGCGCGGTGTCTATGTAGGCGGCGTTTTTTCTCGTGTAAAAGACGCGGTCAGTCGCCAAAATATTTGCCTCGTCTTTTGGCGCGTAAAGCTCGCAGATAAAGCCCTCGCGCAAATTTGCGCCGATTTCGCGCGTTAGTTTTTCATGCCAAAAATCAAGCTCTTTTTTAAACTCCGCGTCCGCGTTTGCGAGGTAGCACTCGTTTGTTACGCGGCTATAAAGCTCCAGGTCGTTTGCGACGATGAAATTTGCGTGGGATTTTAAAAACCGCGACACGATGCCGCTACCGCTAAAAAGGTCGCAGCAGCTTAGTTTTTCTTTACCAAGTGCGTGTTTTGCGATATTTACGCCTTGTTCGATAAAACCTAAAAGCGAGCGTTTGTTGCCTAGATAAGTTAAAATTTGCTCTTTTAAATACGCCTGATTTTCCATATTTTTCTTTATAAATTCCGCATTTTTATGGCGATTGTAGCAAAAATTTACTATAATTTCGCAATCTAGCCGCGCGCGAAATTTAAAGCGGAGCAAAAAGGATAAAATTTGAAGATTTTTAAGCATATAAACGTCGCTCACTCACCCGACGCAGACGATATTTTTATGTATAAGGCGATTGATTTTGGCTGGGTAAGCTCGAAAAATCTAAAATTTAGCGCCACCGCGCTTGATATCCAGACGCTAAACGACGAGGCGCTAAAAGGCACCTATGAGGCCACGGCGATTAGTTTCGCGCTATATCCACTCATCTGCGAGGAGTACGCGCTTTTGCGTACGGCAGTGAGTTTCGGCGAGGGTTACGGCCCAAAGCTAGTTAAGAAAAAAGGCGCGGTTTTAAAGCGAAATTTCAAAGTCGCGCTCAGCGGCAAACACACGACCAATGCCCTGCTTTTTCGCATGGCCTACCCGCAGGCGCGCATAGTTTATAAAAATTTCCTAGAAATCGAGGGTGCGGTTTTAAGCGGGGAGGTGGATGCAGGCGTGCTGATACACGAGAGCATTTTGGATTTTTCGGACGAGCTTTGCGTGGAGCGCGAGATCTGGGATATCTGGAGCGAGCTAGCGGGTGAAAATCTGCCGCTGCCGCTAGGAGGCATGGCGGTTCGCCGCAGCCTGCCGATAACGGACGCTACCGAGTGCGAGCGCGTGCTAACGGAGGGCGTACGCATCGCCACCGCGCATAAGCCCTTTTTGTCGCATATGCTAATGGAGCGAAATTTGATCCGCGTCGATAAAGAAAAGCTAAAAACCTATCTAAATCTCTACGCAAACGACAGTTCTGTCTCAATGAACGAAACAAAGCTAAAGGCGGTAAATAGGCTCTTTGCGCTTGGTTATGAGAGGGGATTTTATCCGCTACCGATCAAGGCCGAAAACTATCTCGTGCCCGCCGAGTACAACAATATAAGGTTTAGCTAATGCAATCAACGCTCATAGAACTCGGTATCGAAACCTTTAAAATCGCGCTTTATCTGAGCTTCCCTATGCTGCTCGCTGGCCTATCGGCGGGCCTTATCATCAGTATATTTCAGGCTACGACGCAGATAAACGAGATGACGCTAAGCTTCGTGCCCAAAATCATCCTCGTCGTCGTCGTGATTATATTTTTGATGCCGTGGATGGTCTCGATGATGGTCGATTTCACGACGCGTATGATAGAGTTTATCCCGAATTTCGTGCAATGACGCAGCTTATAGATTTTTCCAAATTTAGCTCGGTGCGAGTAGGCGGCGTGCACGAGGTGGCGGTGCTAGAGAGCATTGAGGACGCTCTAAAGCCGGAATTTGCCGGGCGCGTGATGATAGGCGGCGCGAACAACCTGCTAGTCTCGCCAAACCCGCCCGCGATGATGATGCTAGGCGGCGTGTTTGATTATATAAATTTAAGCGGCGACGTGCTTAGTATCGGAGCTGCGACGAAGTCGGGCAAAATTTACAACTTCGCCAAAAAACACAATATCGGCGGGTTTGAGTTTTTGCAAAATATCCCAGGTACGCTCGGGGGTCTTGTTAAAATGAACGCGGGGCTTTGCGGCGTTAGTATCAGCGATAGCCTGCTAGCCGTGCGACTAGGTCGCGGCTGGGTAGAGCGCGAGAGGATAAGCTTTAGCTACCGAAAAAGCGGGATCGATGAGCCGATTTTGGGCGCCGAGTTTAAAATTTCGCGCAAATTTGACGCAGCGCTCGCCGCCGATTTTGCCGCTAAACGCGCAAATCAGCCAAAGGGCGCTAGCTTTGGCAGCTGTTTTGTAAATCCGCCGGGCGACTACGCAGGCAGACTGATCGAGGAAGTCGGGCTAAAGGGCTACGCGATAGGCGGGGCTAAATTTAGCGAGCAGCACGCGAATTTCATCGTAAATTTTAACGCCGCGACCTTCGCGGACGTAACCGGGCTCATAAATTTAGCCCGCGAGCGCGTTTTGGAGCAATTCGGCATAGAGCTAAAAACCGAAGTGGTAATACTTTAGACCTAAGCTTACTATAATAACACAAAAAATATCATTTAACTAAAAACGATTTTTGATTAAGTTAAGTACGCCTAAATTTTTACTTCATTTAAGCCCGCAAAATGTCTATTCTTAAGTAAATATTTCTATTTATTTTTATAAAAATAAAAAAATATTTTAAAACAAAGGATAAACAGTGACTTTTGGCGAATCCATAAAAAGTTGCCTTAACGGCTACGTAAAGTTTGACGGCAGAGTGCCTAGGTCGGAGTACTGGTGGTTTTTAGTCTTTATTTTTATAGTAAACGTAGTTGCGGTTTGCATAGACTTAAGTGCATCAAACATATACGAAAAATCAGAGCTTGTCTCTACGCTTGCGGGTTTAGCCCTTTTGTCACCCAACCTCGCAGTCTGCGTCAGAAGACTTCACGACCTAAACAAGAGCGGCTGGTGGGTGCTGCTCTTTTTTATTCCGATCATCGGCCCGGTCGTTTTAATCGTATGGTTTGCTACGCGCGGCACGGTAGGCGCAAATATCTTCGACGAAGACCCGTTAGCGGCGGTTTAAAGAGGCTAAAAATATCCGCAAAAGGCGGCGCAAAGGAAAAGACGAGTTATTTTATTTGCACGGGCGGTGCTGGTTTTTTGCGGTTTATAAACGTTTACGCCAAAGCTTAGTGCCGCTATGAAATTTTACGCACGGAAAGCAAATACAAAATGAAAAATCTTTTTATAAATAACGAATTGCGCGATATTTCGGTATGCGGCGAGAACCTGGGCGGAGCGATTTTTGACGATTTGTCGGTTAGGGATGCGAAATTTATTCAGTGCGATTTTTCAAATGCGAGAATAGGCCTACGAAAAAACGTTAGTTTTGAAAATACCGTTTTTCAAAAGGTAGATTTCCGTAGCGTCGGACAAGTAAATGCGGTTTACGATAATTGCAAATTTATCGGTTGCGATTTTCGCGGAACGAGATTAGACGACTTATCGACGAAATATTTCTCGTGTTTATTTGATAAATGCAAAATAACCGACCAAAAATTTTTAGTAAATAATTTTTAGAAAAATACGATTATCGGGAAAATATCCGAAGTCCAATTTATCAGCGATAACCAAAGATTAGGCAAGCTTGACGAGCCAAATTTAAATCTATCCGCCTGCAAAATCTCGTTTTTTAAATTTATAAATTGCGATATATCAAACATCCTTCCGCCCGACTTTTCTAATTATATATTTATAAAAGATTTAAAGACAAAAATCCAAAAAGCAAACGAAAAACTAGAGTTAGATGATTTGTCTGCGGCAAACAAAAAAACGATGGAAAGAAAGTTAAGGCATTTAGGCGGGCTAGATGCGTATTTATTTAACGTAGAGGATGAAATTTACATCAACGGTTTAGAATTTACGGAAAAATTCTTTTTTTATTTAGGCGTGGATACGGCTTGTTTGCTAAAATAAATTTAAAGGCATTTAACGATGAAATTTATTAGCGTAGATATAGATTTTTTAGATATTTATTCTAAAAATTTTCACCTAAAAATGGCGGAAATTTTCGGTTTTCCAGACTTTTACGGCAAAAATCTCGCCGCTTTGATAGATTGCTTATCTGATTTAAGAACATTTGGGGACGAAGAGCCCATGACTCGCTACTCTTTAAACGATGACGAATGCCTTTTATTAAACGTTAGAAATTTATCTAAAGCATCAAACGATTTGAGACGCAAATTTTTATTAGCCCTAGAAGCCGTAAATACGCGCTTATCGGCGGGTAAGACGCCTACGATATTAGTAAATTTAACGAGCAAAGGATAGACTTGCTGCAAGAAGTAAGAACCAGCTGCGAACCGGCGGTAATCGGCGTTAGAAACGGCCTATATCAGACGGAGTTTATAGACGCCAGATCCTTTCCCTCTAAAGACGTCAAAGACAAATTTGCGGACGTTTTTACGAATCCGCTAAATTTATCCGCATTTAAAGACGAATGCGTTAAAGCGTTTGCGCTAAAACGAGCAAAACAAACCGATATCGTTTCTTGCGACTCGGGTATTTTTGATTTGGATTTTTTGATTTCGCAAAAAGCAGCAGACGTCATCAAATCCTTTAAGATTAATAATCTGATAAAAGTACCCGTCGAAATTGACGGCTGGAGCGGTAAATATTTTACGGTTAGTTTCCCTAAATACAGCGTTAATATCGTAAATTTTCCCGAGTCTATTTTCGTATATCAAGATTGCGATAAAGAGCAAGGAAAATTTATCGATATCGTAAGAAGCATTAACGCCCCAGACGAATATGGCGACTTAATGACGCAAATCGTCCCCAGAAAAATATCGCTATCGCAAAAAATAGAAGATAAGGCGTTTCATATAAACGGCATGGGGCTATTTTTCTCTCGCGATATTTTGGACGCGTTTTTATCGGAGCAAATAAGCGGATTTAGCCTGCATGACGCTTTCGTTTTAGCTTAAATTTATCGGCTTGCTTCGGAGTTTGGTGACCGCTCGGCTTTTTTGCGCAAATTTGCCTTTGCTTAAATCAGGCTTTGAATTTTCGCGCCCATAGCCGAATTTCGCTCGATTGTCCGGTTTTGCGTTTGCCAGGCGGTTAAATTTAGGGCGTCGGGCTCGTCTTTGCGTATTTGCCAAATAAACGTATCGGCGCGGCTTTTGGCTCTTTAGCGGAGCATCAAAAACCCGGGCGCGCATTCATCGCTTGCTTGAGCGCATTTATCCGAATTTGCAGTTGCGTCTTAACGCGAGGTTTATCGCGCTTGGCGTTTCATTT
This sequence comes from Campylobacter showae, assembly GCF_004803815.1. Taxonomy (NCBI): domain Bacteria; kingdom Pseudomonadati; phylum Campylobacterota; class Epsilonproteobacteria; order Campylobacterales; family Campylobacteraceae; genus Campylobacter; species Campylobacter showae. Next base: position 1,939,612 of record NZ_CP012544.1, read on the forward strand.
GCCAGGCGGCGTTTTGTCTTGGCCTTATCCGACCGGTCGTTTGCGAACTTGCGTCTAACCGCCGATAAAACCTATTTCTCCGCCGTAAATTTAGCCCAAATAACGCATCGCTAAGGCCGCTAAAATGAGCGCCGAACTAAGCGCGGCAGTTAGTTTATACAGCCGCAAAGCTCCAGCGCAGCGACTTTTCATATCGCGGATTTTAGGCGGTTTGCTAGTTAAATTTAGCTCTAAAAGCGCCGCGTCAAATTTGCCGCAACCCAGCCTCTCATCCGCAAAATCCTTAAAGATAAGCGAGTCAAAATGCAACCTAATATGCAGATAAAACAAAACCGCAAAAGCCGCCAAAAAGCCCGCAACGACAACAAAATTTGCAAAAATACTAAGGCAGACAGCTAGCTGAAGTAAATTTAACAAGAAAAATGGCCTATGCGTCGCTAAAAATCTAGCCGTAACCAGCGCTAAAGCCCTATCGTCCGTCCTTTGGCGGCGTTCCCGCTCCCCGTCTTGCGCCGCTTTTTCGTTTTGCTCCACATTCGTCATTTTCCCTCCTCATTTTGGGTGTTCGCCTTTGGTTAAATTCCCGTTCGTTTTCGCCGAGAATTTTGCAATGCCGCTTGTTTCTAGCCTGCAGATTTTTTAAATTTGATCCCTTAAACCGGACTTGATCAAATTTAGCATGCGCCTATTTCGCGCTTAAATTTGCCGCTTCTTTACTTCGCTTTCAAATTTCGCGGGTGCCGTCTGCTAGCTGCATTATCCGCTCCCGTAGCAGGCTAGAGACTGCGATCTTTTCGCGGCGCGATCTTAGCAAATTTAGCGCGTCGTCAAATCCTAGTCCCGCGTAAATCACAAGCCAAGCGAGCAGTACCGACGCGCTCCTGCCGTAGCCCAGCGCGCAGCACACTAGCACCTTTTTGCCGTTCTCAGCGGCTCGTTCGTTTGAGTTAGCGAAAATTTGTCCCGCCTCGGCGATCTTACTCTCGTTTGCCGCGCCGCGCGTTTGCAAATTTGCCCGCGCGTTCGCTTGCTCGTCAAATTTCAAATTTCGCCCGTGCGCGTAGCCCACCTCGGCGCTAAAATTTAATCCTAGCTCAACCGTCGTTTGCGGTAAATTTTCGCCGCCGCAAAGAGTCGTTTTTACTATCCGCTCAAGCTCGTCTGTGCCTAGTTTTAACTCGTCTGCGCTCGGCATTATCATATCTAGCATAGGTAGGCTCGCGTAAATTTGCGCACCGTTAGGACTCTCAAACTCGGCCGCGCAGTCAAGCACGGCGTCAAATTTGCCAGCCTCCTTAACCGAGCCTAGATAGAGCCCCGGCAAAATTTCATCCGCAAGCCGGCGTCCGCGCAGCCAAAAGAGCGCATTTAGCCGCGCGACGCAAAGATAGGGAAGGAGCAAGGCTTTAGCCGCGGCGGCGTGACGGCCTTGCCCGTTTTTAGCAAAAACTCCCGCACCCAAAAACGCGTAACCGCAGGCGACCAGCGCGAAACTAAGGCTCGCCCATGACAGCCACAACGCCCACGAGCTCCAAATTTTAGCCCCCGCAATCGCCGCAAAAAGCGTCAAAAACGCAAGCACCAGATATAGCGCCGCCCATTTGTAGCGCGTAGTCTCCACAGTCATGGCAAACCTAAGCGGCTCACCATCCATCGGACGAACGAGCAGCACAAAATATCCCGCGGCTAATCCCGTCGGAATGTCGATAAAATGGTGCTGATACGTGGTCAGCACGCTAAAGCCGATGAGCACAAACCACGCTACGAGCGCCGCTTTAAGCCAAATCGCGCGCGCCTTGCGAAGGTAAAATGCGCCCACGACGACGCAAAGTATGATGTGCAGCGATGGGGCTTGATTAAACGGGAGGTCAAAGGCGGCGAGGCTCGAGAACAAAAAGCCGCTAAAGCCCGAAACTGCGGGCTTTTCCCACGACATTTGCAGAGGAAAAGCGATAAAAAACAGCGTCGCGATAACCTGCGCGGCGAGCAGCTGCGTGACGTAGCGCGCGAGCTCACGGCCGTCACGGCATAGGAAAAATCCAAGCGCGTAGAGCAAATTTAGCGACCAGTACGGCACGATGCTCCACGCCCAAAACGGCACCGCGCGCTCCCATGCAAAATAGATCTCGGGTACGTTTGCGCGAGCGCTCGCGAGGGCGTTTGTAGCGCCGTAGCTAGCGTAAAATATCGCGGCAACTACGACTAGCACAGCCAGCTGCGATAAAAACAATTTCGTTTTCATTTTTACCTTTTTTGCTAATTCTATCAAATTTTATCGGATTTGCGCTTCTGGTGACCTATAAGCTCGCTTGACATAAATTTGTAAATTTTACCCGCCGAGACCTGTATCTTTAAGGCGCTAAATTTGGTTTTGTTAAATTTGGTGTTGTGCATTAGCTTTTTGCGCAAATCAGCCTTTCTTGTTAAGGGGGAAGGAGCTTGAATTACGAAGTCGCTCCCTTCCCCCTTAACAATCCCCCAACCCCTACGACGTGAGAGGTTGCTGCACTATGCGCAGGTTAAATTTGACGCTTGCGCGTAGTAAATTTGAATCAAATTTGATGTTTTCAAGGTGCAGGTCTCGGTGGCTCAAATTAGCAAATTTGACTTCAAATTTGAACGTAACAAGTTAAGGCGAAGTATCGCGAGATGATTTTTCGAGTTTTGAAGCAAAATTGAGCGTGCGCTAGGCATATAGCCTGCGGAGCGAAAATTTTGCAAAATCTCGGAAAAGCGCTCGCGAGACAAGCCGCTATTAAATTTTAACAGCCAAACTCACGCTAAATATCCCATCCCCATCTATCCATTCACGCACCTTTTTAAATCCCGCCTTTTCCACGAGCTGATCCATCTCGGCCTGGCTGCGGCGACGCATGATCCACGCAGCGCCCTGCCTGTGGCTGGATAGAGCGCGCGCGATCATCTCAAGCTGCGGGTGCCACGGCTGATTGGTGTAGATTAGGCAGCCGCCGCTTTTTACGCTGCTTGAAAAGCCTTGCAGCGCGGTGCGCACGACCGAGTTATCCGGGAAGAGCTCAAACAGTCCCGACACGACGCCAAGCGTATATGCGTCCCGCAAGCCCTCGTAGCTAGCGGCGTCAAAGGCGTTTACCTGCGTAAAGCTCGCGACGTCCTGCAGCCCGCGCTCCTTTATCATTTCGCTGCCGGCTTTTACGTTTATGTCGCTGTAGTCGCGTAGCGTTATGCGCTCAAATTTATACCCTTGCGCGGCGTCTAGTATGTATCTGCCATGCCCAGAGGCGATGTCTAGCAGTCGTAGCGGCTCGCCTCGCTCCTGCAGTTTTGCTACGGCTTGATCGATAGCTAGCTTGATATTTCGCTTGCGCTCTCTGATACCGCGCCAGCCGATAGCGTTTAGGTAAAATTTGTCGATAAATTTAAAAAATTTATTCGCCCCTTGCGGTTCGTTTCGGTAGACGTAATCAAGCGTACTGCCGCTATCGTAGCCGGTGTTTTCGCCGATCTTTAGCCCGCCGACCCACGGCGAAACCGCCTGCATAAATATCCGCTGGAATTTAAACTGCAAATTTTTCGGGCTAAATCTCGGCAGCGGCGTAGCTAGCCTATCGGCCTCCTCGCGGCTAAAGCCGTATTCGTCCGCGTGCGTGCAGTCCACCTCGCTAAAAGGTGCGCTAAACCTCTCGCCGACGAACTCGCGAATGATCTCAAACGCCCTTTCCCGCTCGCTCTCACCCAGCGTATCGTGGTAAAATCCCTCTAAAATCTCGCGCCTTTTTACGCGCGCGCCAAGAGCGTTGTAAAATTCGTGCTGCGGGGCGTGCTCCACGACCCAGTCATCGCCCGAGATCAGCAGCAGCGTAGGCGTCGTGATCGCGGCGGCGTCCGAAACCACGCGCTCTGCCGCCTCGTAAAGCCCAAGCAGTATGCGCACCGAGATCGCGCGAGTGATGAGTGAGTCGGCGTCGTAGCTGGCCTGGCGCTCCTTGTCGTGCGTGAGATAGTGCGCTTTGACGTAGCTGTTTACGAAAAAATTTCCGCGCGAGGAGTAGAGCGCCTTTAGCCCCGCCCTAGCAAACGGCACGTAAAGCTTCACGCTAAACGCGGGACTAGCTAGCACCGCGCAGCGAACGCGCGGAGCGTAATCGTGCAGCCACGCCGAGACCAGCACGGCGCCCACGCTCTGAGCTATCACGGCTAGATTTTGCGTCTCAAAGCCAAATCTCTGCTCGATATGCGCCACAAACTCGTCCACGTCGGCGATGAGACGGCCGATACTTGGCGCGTCGCCCCGCTCGCCCTCGCTCCTACCGTGTCCGCGCTGATCCCAGGCAAAATAACTCAAATTCTCGTCCGCTAGCCCGTCTGCTACATGCGTCGTCCTGCCCGAGTGCTCGTGCCCGCGGTGAAATATCGCTACGGCTTTGGCATTCGGCGCGGCTTTAAATTTGAGATTTTGCTCGGCGTTTTCGCTCAAATTTGACGCGCTGCATTTGCTAGTTTCGTTTAAATTTGAGTCCGAGTTTTCGCCGTTGTTTTGTAAATTTTGCTCGTCCGATTTACCTTCGCCGCCAAAACCCGGCTCCGCATTTTCATCCGCGCCACCTGCTTGCTCGCTAGTCAAATTTGACGTTTCGTTTGTAGTTTGGACGCCTAATTTTGATCCGTCAAATTTGCCATCCTCGCTCAAATTTACTTCGTCTGCGCCCGGGTTTTCGCACGCCACGTCCGCAGCCAGGCGGTATCTGTAAAATATCCTCGCCCCGTCGCTCGTTATAAAGTAGCTCTCTTTAAACTCCATTTTTCGCCTTTCTTACTTAAATTTATCTGTTTTTTGCGCTTATTTTATCCTAAAATGCCCTGTTATCTCGTAAACATTTAGCACGTCCTCTTCCTGCGCGCCAAGCCCGATGTTATGGATCACGAGCGGGGTTTTGCTGCCGGAAAATTTATCCGAAACTATGCCGATATGCGGCCTGCCGTTGTCCAGCCGCCACGTCACGATATCGCCTGCCTTAAACTCGCCCTTTGCCTCGTAACCCTTGCGTTTTAGATAGGTCGCGATGTTTGGTACTCGGCGATGATCGATGTTTTTGTCGGTCTTTTTCGCACCCCAGTTTTTTGGATAGGAGCTAAAATTTACGCTCATATCCTCGTGGATGAGCCGCTGCAGATCGATGTCCTGCCCGCGCAGCGCCCTTACCACGACGTCGGTGCAAACGCCCTTTATTATATCCACATCGCCCATCGGATAGGCTAGCCTCTCGTACGAAGGATCGTAAAACAGCGTCCGTCCGACCTGCGCTCTAGCGTCTTGCACGAGCTTGTCGGCCGAAAAAGCAAAGGCTAAATTTGCCGCGAGCGCTAAAAGTAAAATTTTGCTCCAAATTTTCATCAAAACCTCACGCGTAAAAATATCTAACTATGTGAAAAAATATCGGCGCCGCAAAGCACAGCGAGTCCATACGGTCAAGCATCCCGCCATGCCCGCTGATCATGTAGCCCCAGTCCTTGACGCCCAGATCGCGCTTGATCGCCGACATAACAAGCCCTCCTAAAAATCCCATCATACAAACGGCAAGCCCGATGAAAAACGCCCCCGCCGCGCCAAAAGGCGTGAGATGATGCAGGCACGCAGCCAGCGCGCTAGCGCTAAGTACCCCGCCCGCAAAGCCGACCACCGTCTTAGACGGACTGATGCTAGGAGCGATCTTGCGTTTGCCAAAAAGCTTGCCCCAGATGTACTGCAGCACGTCGCTAGATTGCACGACTATGATCAAAAACAACATCAGCTCCATGCTGCTGCCACTCTCAAGGTCTAGTAAAAGAAGCGCGGGGATGTGCGAGATACAAAACACGCAGATCATCAGCGCCCACTGGATCTTCGTCGAGCGCTCTAAAAAATAGGCCGCATCGCCGCAAATAGCCGCCAAAATCGGCAAAAATAAAAATCCGTAAACCGGGATAAATATCATCGCCATCGCGTACCAATCAGCGTAGATAAAAATATACTGCATGGGCAAAATCACGTAAAAGCACGCCACGAGCGCGATGTGATCGCCCCTGCGGATGTAGATGAGCGATAAAAACTCGCGCAATGCGGCAAACGAAACTAGCAAAAATAAAAATATCACGGCGTTTTTGCCCATATACGTAAACGCAAAAATGACCAAAATCATCGCCCACCAGGCGTTTATGCGCGAGGTCAAATTTGAGACGGTTTTGTTCTCGGCGCCGAATTTCGCCTTTAGGATAAAGGCAATGGCGCTAGAGACGACAAGCACCGCGATGAGTCCTAAAAATAGATTTAAGATATGATTTTGCGGGTTCATTTTGGGGCCTTTGGGTTAAATTTGAAGCTAAATTTGACGCTTGTTTTGCATGCTACCGAGCGAGTCAAATTTGCGAGCGTTTGGTTTGCCGCGCGGACGGCTTGATCGGTTAAATTTTTTACGCGGTTCAAATTTGCGTTTGGGTCAAATTTGATTTGCGGCAAGGCTGGCGTTTTAGCCTGGGTTTCGCGTTTAAATTTGACGCTTTTAGCCGTCATTTTAGAAGGCTCGTCGTCAAATTTGCCGTAAAGATCGGTCGCAAATCTCTTGCGTGGCGGATTTACAGAGCTCAAATTTACCGCCATCGCTAAAGTCGCCAAACTAGGCTTTCGTTCTGTCATTTTGCGTATCGCTCATCGCTAGTAGCGCGTCTTGCGCCTTTTGTAAAAACTCGCCCTTGCCTTCGCCTCCGTACGATATCTCCTCACCTACGATCAGCTCGCAAAGCAGCGGGATAGGTATCATAAAGCCCTTAGGCAGGACGTTGCGCGCGTTTTTGATCCAAATCGGCACCAAAGGCACGGAGGGGCACTCCTGCGCCAAACGAAACACCCCGCTTTTAAACGGCTGAAGTGCTAGGTCGTCGTTCATCTTGCGCGTGCCTTCCGGAAAAATGATGAGAGAGTGCGTCTGCAGCGCGTCGCTCATTTGCGCTAGCGCTTCTAGCGGATCTTTGCGGCGACTTATTAGCACCATGTTAAATACGTTTTTAGCAAGAAATCTGCGCACGGGCCCGCTCTCCCAGTACTCCGCCGCCGCGACGGGGCGCACGCGCTTTCTCACGCGATACGGCAGCGAGACGAAAATCAGCAAAAAATCGCCGTGGCTAGCATGGTTGGCGTAGTAAATTTTAGTACCCTCGCCGATATTTAAAAGCTCCTGCGGCGGCCGTACGCCCGTGATAAATATCGTGATGCGGCAAAGGATAAAATCAAGCGCTGCAGCTAAAAACTCTTTCATATTTTCGTCCTTTTATTTTATTAAATTTGCCCTGTTTGCGCGTCAAATTTGACGAGTAGCTGGAATTTGCCGTAACGCTTGCCGGCAAACGAAGCGGGTTTTAAAACTCGGGATTTTAACTCGTAAACGCTCATGATACTCCAAATGATTAGACTTAGCGCAACTTGTGCGGATCTTGGCTGCGATTCTAACTTGCCGTCTACAAAACCCTTATCGATTTTAAAAATATGATAAATTTCTTTTATAGAAATATCGCTTCGACTGTTTTGTATTTTTGCAGTATTATACCTAAAATTCGCATTCTTTAAGCGAAGCAAGCAATTGCCTCGTTGCCCCTGCCGACTGCTAGGCATGGAGAAATACCCTTAAATTTGCCGGCCTATGTTTATTGATCGTTTTGCGCGCTAGCGAGTTTGGATCCACAGCCCGCCAATCCGTCGCACCACCCGGATTTAGTAGAGCCGTCAAGATTGTTAGTCGCGCCATAGCATTGGCTCGTTTACTGAGCGATTTTACTACCCGAGCATAGTGCGCCGCCCACGATTTTGTCGTTAGAATTTTAAAATTTGACCCAAATTAGCATAACGCCCCAGCCGCTGCAAGAACTCAAATTTGGCTCGTAAAATTTAAATTCTCATTTTGTAAATAAATTTGATAAAATTTAGCCATTTCTTGATGGCGATCAAGTCGTTATTATAAATAAAAATCTTAAAATTTTTAACTAATTTTTTATAAAGGATTTTCTATGAGTTACAATCAAGAGATGTTCTGTCATCAGTGTCAAATGAGCGTACCCGAGGGCTGCGGCGCCAAAGGACAAGACCGCGGCACCTGCGGCAAAACCTCGACGCTGGCGTTACTTCAAGACACTATGGTTTTCGGACTTAAGGGCCTTAGCGCCTACCGCCACCACGCGCACGAGCTCGGCGCCGATACTAGCGCGGTCGATACCGTTATGGCGGACACGCTGTATTTTACGCTGACGAACTCAAATTTTAACTTTGACGAGCATATCGCGCAGCTGATGGCCGTCGGAAGCGCGGGTGTGGCGATGATGGATATTTTAAGCGAGGCGCATACCGCAAAATTCGGCGTACCGACCCCGGTTAAAGTAAGCCAAAACAAGGTCGAGGGCAAAGCTATTTTGGTTAGCGGCCACAACCTGCACGCGCTTGAGGCGCTGCTAAAGGCGACCGAGGGCAAGGGCATCAACATCTACACCCACTCCGAGATGCTTCCTGCGCACGGCTATCCGCAGCTTCGCAAGTATCCGCACCTAAAGGGCAACGTCGGCAAGGCGTGGTTTGATCAGACCAAGCTTTTTAACGAATTTAAGGGCGCGATTTTGATGACCACCAACTGCATCGTGCCGCTTCGCTCATCCTGTAGCTACGCGGACAGGCTCTTTGGCTACTCTATCGCGGGCACAGACGGGATCAAACATATCCAAAACGACGATTTTGCGCCGCTCATCGAGTGTGCGCTTGCATGCGGCGACGTGAGTATGGACAGCGACGAGAGCTTGGTGACGGGCGGACACTACAAGACGATTTTGAGCCTCGCGCCGCAAATTTTAGACGCGATCAAATCTGGCAAAATCCGCCGCTTTTTCGTCATCGCAGGCTGCGACGCGCCTGGCAAAGGACGCGAGTATTACCGCGAGCTAGCACTTAGCCTGCCGAAAGATTGCGTGATTTTGACCTCCAGCTGCGGCAAATTCCGCTTCAACGACGTGGATTTCGGAAACGTGCCCGGCACCGAGCTTCCGCGCTATATCGATCTAGGCCAGTGCAACGACAGCAACGGCGCGGTCAAGATCGCCTTGGCACTTAGCGAGGCTACGGGCATCGCGGTAAACGATCTGCCGGTCTCGATCGTGCTGATGTGGATGGAGCAAAAGGCGGTCATCATCCTACTTGCGCTGTTTAGCCTAGGCGTCAAGAACATCAACGTAGGACCTACCGTGCCTGAGTTTTTCAACGACGAAATTTTGGGCTTTTTGGTGCAAAATTTCGGCCTTCGCCTAATCAGCGGCGACGCGCAGGCGGATCTGAAATACTTCCTGGGCGAATAATCTTTTCGGGCGCGCGGCGGCGAGACGGCACGCTAAGTTGGCTGCAATAAATTTGCCGCCAACCGGTAAGCATTAAATGGACTGCATAAAATTTACTGCATCTCTGCAGTCCATTTCCGGTTGTGGGAATTTTGAAGAATTTAAAATATTTTCAGCGAGAGGATTTGTCGCATGATTTTTACAATATCTTATTAGCGCCATCGTTTGCGCCCTTTTTACCCAGATTGCATGCCTTCTCGTAGTATTTTGCTGATGTTTTTGGTCACTATCCTCTATATAAGCGGCGTATATCGCACAAGCTACCCAGTTTCCCGAAGAATCGCAGGCCGCCTTATAATCCTCAGCGATTCCAGCCTTCATTACGTTTTGCGTAGATTTTAAATTTTGCGCTTCAAGCTCGTTGGATTTGCTGCAAATTTGCTTTAGTTGTTCGTTAAATATAGTGTTGTTTTGAAATACGGGATCTGACTTCTTTTTGCCGGGTTCGCAGGCTTTTTTATAGTATTTTGCCGCCTCTTTATTATCCTTTCCTTCCATAAACATAGCAAACACCCCGCAAGCAAACATATCATCGTTATTATCGCAATCTTTTTCTGTTGCGCTGACACCTTTGCCATATCCGCATCATTGCCGCTCATAGTAGCCGCTATAGTGCAGCCCTCTTTATACCCCGCATTGCACGCCTTTTGAAAAAACTCGAGGGCTTTTTTGTTATCTTTTTCTACTGCTTTTCCTTCAAGATAAAATCCTGCCAGTCCAAAGCAGCTAAGAGCATAACCGCCGCCACACGCTTTTTTATGAAACTTAAAAGCTTTTGCCAAATCTTTCTTTATGCCCAAATTGCCGACCTCTGGAATACCTTCATATACTGCGCCGAGATAGCTGCAAGCTTCCACATACTTCATGGTTCCATTTTTATTGGTGAAATCTTTGCCGCTTTCGCATATTTTTTCCACCTCACTTATAAGCTCCTCAATCGTTGGTTCTTTTGCCTCCGCGACAAGCATAAAAGAGCATAAAAAAGCCAAAGCTAAAACGATTTTTTTCACTTCTTCCTCCTTAAATATTTTCCGTATCATCTCATTTTTTACTGTCAAATATTGTCATTTAGTGTAGATAATTTTATACGTATTCCATATTTTTAAAGAATTATAGAAGCGAGCCATCTCTCTTTTAATAAGCGCCAAAATTTAAACAAAATATCGCTTATTTAAGACTCTTAGGCACCCAGCTTGCCGTTTGACGTAAATTTTATAAACCCGTTCGCCTTAGCAATAAGATAACTTTAGTAAAAACAGAATTTACAAATTTGACATGCTCGCCAAATTTAGTTTTTTGTACGGCTATCGCAAGCTCTTGTTTTAAATTTGACTAGCTTGCATCGTCTATAAATTTGGCTATCTTTTTGATGAAGTTTTCCCACGACCATGCTATACTTTTCGGCTATTTTTAAAGAATTTATCTGAGTACGGATTGAAATTTATTGCTTAACGGCCAAACTTATAATGTCGTTTTGTAAAACTTTTAACCCAAATTTGACCGCAACCGTAAACTACACCAAATGTTATAGCATTGCACTGGAATATTGTTTTGGGATTTATATCGTTTGATTTATGAGCGTATAGGTGTAAATTTGCATAAATGTATTATCCTATTTTTTAGTACATTCCCCATCAAATTTATGCCGAGCATTTTATTGGACTATCTTTTTAAACCCATTCTAACGCGATTTATGCAGGTAAGCACAAGCAAAAGCGCCACCGCGTAAAGCGCCCAACTAAACCATGAGGGCAGCTGACTAAATACCGCATATATAGTGCCCACAAGCCCGAATACGAATGCGCGATCGCTCTTACCCATAGGGCCGTCATAACACCTGCCGCTGCCGTGTATCTGCCCTAGAACGCCTAAAAATTCGCTCATAAAGGCTAAAAAGATAACGAGCGCGATAATGCCCCATTCAAATGGTGCCACAAAAGCAAACGGTAAATAAAGCGCGGTGTCTGAAATAACGTCAGTAGCTTCGTTTAAATAGCCTCCAAGCGGCGTTTTTTGATTAAATTCGCGGGCCAGCATGCCGTCGATAGCATTCAAAGCCATACGCACAAACATCCAGATGGGCAACAGAAAAAATAGAGTAGAGACGTCGGAAAATTTGACGAGTAGCGCGCCTAATAAAATAGACAAAATGCAGGCCGCTAATGTGACTTGATTTGCCGTAATGCCGGCATTATAAAGACGCTTTACTAACGGACGAAGTAGGTTTTGAAATTTGGGTTTTAACTCGTAAATACTCATGATGCTCCAAATAATTTTAATTTGGTATTTTCCCCTAAAAATACTTGAATAAAGTTTAATTATAGCTTGAGAATATTTTAAGACCTAGAGTTACCACAAATACTCGCTTAAATCAATCCCAGACAATGCAAACTCACCAAACACAACTATATACCACAAGATATCAAACTAAAAACAGACTAATGTGATACATACCCTAAAACAATTCAAAAAAGAATATGATTAAAGCAATTCGAAAGACATAACGTAAGGAATAAGATATAAATTTAAAAAGTCAAAAACAAATATCCAAAAACAAATTATAAAGCCAAGATAGAGATACAAAAAACCAGTTAAAACAAAAAAACTAAAAACAAATTTATAAAAATATACAACAGATTACAAGAGAACTAAAGCAAAGAATACAGAATATAAAATAAGAGAGTAAATAGTATAAAAGCATAAAAAACAAAGCCCGCAACGACCTACTTTCCCGACATCCCAGTAAGGGAGAGTATCATCAGCCAGGACGAGCTTAGCTTCTTGGTTCGAGATGGAGCAAGGCGTTTCCTCGTCTGTATAGTCACGGGCAGTGTTAAAGAAATAAACTATATTAATTTACTTCTTTAACACTGCTATTTAATTGTTAAAAGTCAAATTTCATTTTAACTAAAACAAGATCTTGATAAGGTATAGATTAGATATTTTATTTCTAATTTTGGAAATAAAATTACCCTTAACAAGGAAGTGATGCTTATTAAAAGATAAGCAGACGAGCTATTAGTACTGGTCAGCTAAAGGACTTTCATCCATTACACACCCAGCCTATCAAACTTATAGTCTATAAGAGCTCTTAAAAGAAGATTCATCTTGGAGTTGGCTTCCTGCTTAGATGCTTTCAGCGGTTATCACATCCCGACATAGCTACCCAGCGCTACCCTTGGCAGGATAACTGGTACACCAGTGGTCGGTTCAACCCGGTCCTCTCGTACTAGGGTCAACTCTCCTCAATCTTCTTGCGCCCACGGCAGATAGGGACCGAACTGTCTCACGACGTTCTGAACCCAGCTCGCGTACCGCTTTAAATGGCGAACAGCCATACCCTTGGGACCTGCTCCAGCCCCAGGATGCGATGAGCCGACATCGAGGTGCCAAACCTCCCCGTCGATGTGAGCTCTTGGGGGAGATCAGCCTGTTATCCCCGGGGTACCTTTTATCCTTTGAGCGATGGCCCTTCCACACAGAACCACCGGATCACTAAGACCGACTTTCGTCCCTGCTTGACGTGTATGTCTTGCAGTTAAGCTGGCTTTTGCCTTTATACTCTGCGAACGATTTCCAACCGTTCTGAGCCAACCTTTGTAAGCCTCCGTTACATTTTGGGAGGCGACCGCCCCAGTCAAACTACCCACCAGACATTGTCCTACTTGAGGATAACTCAAGCTAGTTAGCTATCAGAATAAAAAAGAGTGGTATCTCAACAACGGCTCACCATAAACTGGCGTCTATGGATCAAAGCCTCCCACCTATCCTGCACATTTTTATCCCAATAGCAGTGTCAAGCTGTAGTAAAGGTCCACGGGGTCTTTCCGTCTTGCCGCGGGTAGGAGGAATTTTCACCTCCACTACAATTTCACTGGATCCCTCTTCGAGACAGCTCCCATCTCGTTACGCCATTCATGCAGGTCGATATTTAATCGACAAGGAATTTCGCTACCTTAGGACCGTTATAGTTACGGCCGCCGTTTACTCGGGCTTCGATCAAACGCTTCGCAGAGCTAACGTCATCAATTAACCTTCGAGCACCGGGCAGGCGTCACACCCTATACATCCTCTTACGAGTTAGCAGAGTGCTGTGTTTTTGGTAAACAGTCGGGAGGGACTCTTTGTTGTAACCTTCAATGCTTACGGAGTAAATCCTTCACAAAGTTAGGCACACCTTATACCGAAGATACGGTGCTATTTTGCAGAGTTCCTTGAAGAGAGTTCTTCCACGCGCCTTAGAATACTCATCCCACCCACCTGTGTCGGTTTACGGTACGGGCAACTATAACTAAACTTAGAAACTTTTCTTGGCTCGACAGTATCAGCAATTCGCTATCCATTCCGAAGAACTTCAAACGCCTGTGGGGTCTCGGCTTAAAAAGATCCGGATTTGCCTGGATCTTAACCTACACCTTTCGACTAGCACTACCATCCGCTAGCTTGCTTAACTCTAAGCGTCCTTCCATCGCACATTATAGTTGGCATTGGAATATTAACCAATTTTCCATCGCATACCCCTTTCGGACTTTGCTTAGGACCCGGCTAACCCTACGATGACGAGCATCGCGTAGGAAACCTTGGGTTTACGGCGTTGGGGATTCTCACCCCAATTATCGCTACTCATGCCTGCATGCTCACTTGCATTCGCTCCAGCGCTCCTTACCGGTACACCTTCGACGCTGAATGCAACGCTCTCCTACCACTTAGTAAAACTAAGTCTAAAGCTTCGGTACTCATTTTAGCCCCGTTATATTTTCCGCGCAGAATCACTAGACCAGTGAGCTATTACGCTTTCTTTAAAGGATGGCTGCTTCTAAGCCAACCTCCTGGTTGTTTAAGTAACTCCACATCGTTTTCCACTTAAATGAGATTTAGGGACCTTAGCTGTTAGTCTGGGTTGTTCCCCTCTCGACGACGGATTTTATCACTCGCCGCCTGACTGCCATGATTACACACTAGGTATTCGGAGTTTGATAGGGTTTGGTACATTGGTGTATGCCCTAGCCCATTCAGTGCTCTACCCCCCAGTGTTACTACATGACGCTATACCTAAATATATTTCGGAGAGAACCAGCTATCACGATGTTTGATTGACCTTTCACCCCTATCCACAAGTCATCCCATGGCTTTTCAACGCCAGCGGGTTGGGTCCTCCACCGGCTCTTACACCGGCTTCAACCTGCTCATGGATAGATCACATCGTTTCGGGTCTGCAGCATCTGACTAAACGCCCTATTAAGACTCGCTTTCGCTACGGCTCCGGGTTTCCTTAACCTCGCCAGACACCACAACTCGCAGGCTCATTATGCAAAAGGCAGTCCATCACACGTCATAAAGAATCGTGCTCTGAATGATTGTAAGTAAATGGTTTCAGGTTCTATTTCACTCTGATCACCTCAGTTCTTTTCACCTTTCCCTCACGGTACTTGTGCACTATCGGTCTAGTAGTAGTATTTAGGGTTGGATCGTGGTCGACCCAGCTTCAGACAGAATATCACGTGTTCCGCCCTACTCAGGATACTGCTAAGCAAAACAAAGCTTTCATATACGGGAGTATCACCCTCTGTGCTTAATCTTTCCAGATTATTCTATTAGCTAAGTTTAGTCTATATCGCAGTCCTACAACCCCGTTAGTAAACTAACGGTTTGCCCTCTTACGCGTTCGCTCGCCGCTACTAGCGTAATCTCTTTTGATTTCTTTTCCTGAGGGTACTAAGATGTTTCAATTCCCCTCGTTCGCTCCATAATAGGTAGTTAAGCTCGCGCTTAACTGGGTTGCCCCATTCAGAAATTCCCGGATCAAAGCCCCTTGACGGCTCCCCGAGACTTATCGCAGCCTGGCACGTCTTTCATCGCCTCTACTAGCCAAGGCATCCACCACTTACTCTTAGTAGCTTACCTTTTATTAGTATATAATATATTCTAATTCGCATCACTTCCTTGTTAAAGGTAACTTGTAAATTTAAGATTTCAAAAACGAAGTCTCAAACCCAATATCTATTACGAAATTTAAATCTCTGGCTTTTAAGACGGAAAGCATTGACTAATACCTAGGTAAGTTTTAAATCCTATGATATCTTGTGACGTCAAACTTCTGCATTAAGCAAATAAGCAAGATCTTTAAATCTTTAACAAGTCCTGTAAAATTGTTTTATTTATTAAAACTTGATTGTGACTTTTAACAATGATAAACTAAATAACGTTTAGACTTCTCAGCTTGGTAAAGCCAAGCTTGCGACAAGGAGCTTCGCTCCCTTGACCCACCTAAAGCACAAAATTGCTTACGCAATTTCGTAAATTTAGAAGAATAGTCGTTTCCTAAAGTCTAATTAGAAAGCTTGAGTAAAAAGTCCTCTAATTAAACTTTATCTATTATGTTAAACTAATCATGGTGGAGAATAGCGGGATCGAACCGCTGACCTCCTGCGTGCAAAGCAGGCGCTCTCCCAGCTGAGCTAATTCCCCAATTAAATTCTCTGGTGGGCCTAACAAGACTTGAACTTGTGACCTCACCCTTATCAGGGGTGCACTCTAACCAGCTGAGCTATAGGCCCCTATAGGTTTGCGTCAATCTTTCAAAACTAAACAAGGTCGATTGAGTAGATATACTTTTAATCTTCTTTAGCGTAGCGACAAGTCGCTACTAAGAAGCAATACTAAAGTTACAGCTAAAACGATTGCTTCGCAATCTTATTTAGCATCTAGTATTGTATATCCAAATTTTCCTTTGACGAATATCTTGTGAGAGAATATTCGTTGTACTCTAGAAAGGAGGTGATCCAACCGCAGGTTCTCCTACGGTTACCTTGTTACGACTTCACCCCAGTCGCTGATTCCACTGTGGACCATAACCGGTTTGGTATTTGGGCTTCGAGTGAAATCAACTCCCATGGTGTGACGGGCGGTGAGTACAAGACCCGGGAACGTATTCACCGTAGCATGGCTGATCTACGATTACTAGCGATTCCGGCTTCATGGAGTCGAGTTGCAGACTCCAATCCGAACTGGGACATATTTTATAGATTTGCTCCATCTCGCGATATTGCGTCTCATTGTATATGCCATTGTAGCACGTGTGTCGCCCCGGACATAAGGGCCATGATGACTTGACGTCGTCCACACCTTCCTCCTCCTTGCGAAGGCAGTCTCATTAGAGTGCTCGGCCGAACCGTTAGCAACTAATGACGTGGGTTGCGCTCGTTGCGGGACTTAACCCAACATCTCACGACACGAGCTGACGACAGCCGTGCAGCACCTGTCTTAACATTTCTGCAAGCAGACACTCTTCCATCTCTGGATGATTTGTTAGATATCAAGTCCGGGTAAGGTTCTTCGCGTATCTTCGAATTAAACCACATGCTCCACCGCTTGTGCGGGTCCCCGTCTATTCCTTTGAGTTTTAATCTTGCGACCGTACTCCCCAGGCGGTATACTTAATCCGTTAGGTGCATTACTGCCTCGACTAGCGAAGCAACAACTAGTATACATCGTTTAGGGCGTGGACTACCAGGGTATCTAATCCTGTTTGCTCCCCACGCTTTCACGCATTAGCGTCAGTTAAGTTCCAGCAGATCGCTTTCGCAATGGGTATTCTTCTTGATCTCTACGGATTTTACCCCTACACCAAGAATTCCATCTGCCTCTCCCTTACTCTAGATTATCAGTTTCCCAAGCAGTTTAACGGTTAAGCCGTTAGATTTCACAAGAGACTTGATAATCCGCCTACGCGTCCTTTACGCCCAGTGATTCCGAGTAACGCTTGCACCCTCCGTATTACCGCGGCTGCTGGCACGGAGTTAGCCGGTGCTTATTCCTTGGGTACCGTCATAATTCTTTCCCAAGAAAAGGAGTTTACGCTCCGAAAAGTGTCATCCTCCACGCGGCGTTGCTGCTTCAGGGTTTCCCCCATTGAGCAATATTCCCTACTGCTGCCTCCCGTAGGAGTCTGGACCGTGTCTCAGTTCCAGTGTGACTGATCATCCTCTCAGACCAGTTACGCGTCATAGCCTTGGTAAGCCATTACCTTACCAACTAGCTGATACGATATAGCCCTATCCATTACCGAAAAACTTTCCCGTATCTACTTATATAGATACGGAGTATAAGGTATTAGCAGTCGTTTCCAACTGTTGTCCCTTAGTAATGGGCAAGTTAGCTATATATTACTCACCCGTGCGCCACTAAGATTAAATAGCAAGCTACTTAATCTCCGTTCGACTTGCATGTATTAGGCACGCCGCCAGCGTTCACTCTGAGCCAGGATCAAACTCTCCATATTAAATTACCTAAATCATTAAAGATATTAGGATTTTATTATGAAGTTTTAATCAAAAAACTTTAATTTTATTAATTAGTTTTATCTCTTATCTACTTTCCAAGGAAAGCCTGATAAAAGATTGGCTCAATCGATCACTTGTTTAGATTTCAAAGATTGACTAATTAGTTTAACAGTGTTAATTTAAAAAACATAATTTAAGAGCTAGTTTCAAAAACTCTCAAAAATTAGAGAGTTGTTTATTTAACTCAAAATTAAAACTTACGATATTAAAAGAAAAGGCTTTATTAACGTGAAAGTTAAAGGTGGTTTCTCAATTCGTGAGCTGGAATTATACAAGCAATATGCTTAAAAGAAGCTGAAGAAAAGGAGGGGTGTAAAAAATTTTAGAGATTTTTTGTTGTGGGGTTTTTTCAAAATTTTATTTTGCAGAAATTTACCTTAATATATAGGCATAAATAAAATTCATTTAGCGGACGAAACAGTAAATTTCACACTATCGTCCGCTAAAAATAAAGCAAATTTAGTTCGCCATCAGGCTCATTATAAATTCTTTGAGCGAAATTTTATCGTTTACTAGCAGATCGTCGCTACCGACGTCGTGTTTAAATTTCGCACTCATATACTCGCCCTCTTTAGCAAAAAGCGAATTCACGCGCTCTTCAAAAGGCTTGATACCGTCCATCATTTGGTTAAAGTCGCTATCAGCCATTAACCCCTTATACGCGCTTAAAAACTCCGTTATAGACGCGGCTTGCACCTTTATCTCGCCGTCAAATTTGACCGCTTTTAGCGCCGTTTGGATATCTACGTCGTCATGCAGCGTTTTGCTTTCCGAGCCAAGGCCCGATGCATCGGCTACCGCGTTAAATTTTAGCTCCTTGCCGTTTGGGTTTTTAAAGCTAAAATTTTTAACCTCCATCACGTAGTTTTTACTCATCAAAATCTTATAAAGGGTCGCCTCTTGAGGATCGCTAACGTACATCGCCATCGCTTCTTTGTTTACGTTTTTCTCGTTTAGGCTCAAATTTAGCTGCGTAAGAATCTTTTTGCCGTCCACGTCAAGCGCCCCTAGACTAGCGTCGGTAATCGTATCGAGGAGATTTGCGTCCGCGTTTTGCTTTATCTGCGCTAAAAACGACATGCCCGTGATGCCGACCGATTTTGGAAAATCATAACCCTTAGCGCTGTTAAAGCTCATTTTATCGGCCTTTACTCCGATTTTAGCTATATTTTCGTAGGCGGTTTGTATGTTTATAAACGAGATTAGATCGTCAAAGCCCTTAAAGTCGTTAAGCTCGATGAGCGCGGAGGCGTTTTCTATATCGACCTTATCCACGCCGTCCGTATCGCCGCCGCCGATTTTACCGACGCCGATTTCTAGGGATTTTATCTTATTTTCTTTGATTTGTGCCTTTGCAAAAGGCTTTGAGATTACGAAGCTAGAGTCATCTTCATTTGTTTTGATATCGGCCAAATTTAAGGTCACGTCGCGGGTTTTATCAAATTTTATCAGCGCATCGATACTTAAAAACTCGTCCGTGCCGAAAATTGTCTTTAGATAGAGCACGGCTTCGGGCGTTAGCGCTTTGACGTCGCTATGAGCCTTAAAGCCGCTAAACAGCTCGGCAAATCCGTGTTTTAGCGTCGTTTTAGCTTCAAATTTGACCGGATCTTTACCGTCGGTGAGCTCGAGTTTTATCACCGCGTGCGAACTAAATAAGCCTTTATCGTAGTCGTTTTCTACCGCGTTTGCTTTTATATTAAAAAATCCAAGCTTCAAAGTCTCGCTAGTTAGCCTCGCCACGCCTCTATCGTAGGACTCTTTGGCCTTAGAAGAGCCGTAAAACGCGGCTCCAAAAGCCGCGATCAAAACGACTGCAAGCGCAAATATAATCTTTTTCATTTTTTTTCCTTGATTTTAAATTTTACTTCGTCGCCGCGATGAGCTCGATCTCGACTAGACCGCCTTTTGGCAGCGTTTTAACGGCGATCGTACTTCTAGCAGGATAGGGTTCGCTAAAAAATTTAGCGTAAATTTCGTTTACTGCCGCAAAATCCTCGATGTTGGTTAGAAAAATCGTCGTTTTTACCGCATTTTCAAAGCTAAGCCCCGCCTGCGCCAAAATCGCTTTTAAATTTAGCATCGATTGCTCGGCTTGAGCCCTCACATCCTCGCCCGCAAATTTGCCCTCCGGTGTAACGCCCAGCTGCCCCGAAATAAACAAAAATCCGTTTGCCTCGATCGCCTGCGAATACGGCCCGATCGCTTGCGGAGCGTCTTTTGTAGAGATAACCTTTTTCATTTTCGTCCTTTGTAAAATTTGGGCGAATATTACCCAATTTACAGCCAAAAAAGCAAATTTCGCTATAATTTCCCGCAAGAAAGGCACGAAAAATATGAAAATCACCCTTGCGCCAAACGAATTTTTAGATGATTACGTTCTTGGCTGCGAATTTGCGCGAAATGCTGAAATTTCGGGCAATGCGTATCTATTTTGGAGCGGCGCGATCTGCGCTAAATTTGAAAACTCGCGCATTGTTTTTCTGCATAAAAAATGCATTCCCGCGCGATTTCGCGAGGCGGCCGCACGCTGCAGCGACCTAGCCGGACTCGTGCTCACGTCGGCGTTTTGCTCGTTTACGACGCTAGCGCCCTCGCACCTCGTCGCTAAAAACGGCTCCAAGCTGTACCCGCTTTTTGATCTACGCGAAATTTGCGGGATCAAATTTATAAATTTAAAGAAATTTTACGATGACTTCAGACTTGATTACGACTACAGAATTTACATTGAAAAGTGCTCGTTTTTCTCGCCTGCACCGCTTGAAAAGCGCATAAAGCTAACCGAGACGATGTGTCTTGGGTATTATTAGTCTAGCCGAAAAATCCGCTCAAATTTAACTCTCAAAACGCTATAGTAAATTCGGACTACAAATTTAATCGCCGCAACATAAAAATTAATTTTCGTAACATTTTAGAAATTTATTTACGTTTTTACTCATTTGCCATAAATTTTTATAGCTTAAATTTTAAAATTAATAAAAAAATATAATACAAAACTCTATAATCGGTAAATTTAAAACCGAAAGGAGAAAAAATGAAACTATTTTCAGCTCTGGCTCTATGCACGGCGATGATGATCAGCGCGCAGGCAGCGGAAAAATACAAAATCAAGCTCGCCTCCACCTACGAGAGCAACGTACCCGTACTAGGCGACGCCCCAAAGAAATTTAAAGAGCTCGTGGAAAAGATGAGCGACGGCCGTATCGAGGTGCGCGTCGACTATCCGTCCAAGCACAAGGCGGCGTTTGCGCTGCTTGATATGGTCAAAAGCGCCCAGTACGACGCGGCTTTCACCGCTAGCTACTTTTATAAGGGCAAGGACGCTAAGCTTATGCTCTTTACGACCGTGCCTTTTGGCATGAATAAGGCCGAGCAGGACGCATGGTACGCGTACGGCGGCGGCAAGGAACTCGCGCAAAAAGTCTTTAACGAGTACGGCATCGTGACATTTCACGGCGGAAATTTCGGCATGCAAATGGGCGGCTGGTTTAAAAAAGAGATCAAGAGTACGGACGATCTAAAGGGGCTAAAACTACGCATGACCGGGCTTGGCGGCGAGATAATGGCAAAGCTGGGCGTAAACATCAACACGATCCCGATCGGCGAGCTATACATGGCGATGGAGATGAACACGATCGACGCCGTCGAGTGGGTCTGCCCTGCGATCGATATAAATTTCGGCTTTCAAAAGGTGGCTAAATTTTACTACACAGGCTGGCAGGAGCCCGCTAGCGAAAATGAATTTTACATCAACAAAAAGCTCTGGGACAAGCTACCGGCCGACCTCCAAGCTATCGTAGAAACCGCAACCAAGGCTGTAGCAGCAGACGTCTACGAGTCGGCGGTCTATCAAAACTCGCTGGTTCTTGATAAAATCAAAAGCGAGCATCCGGACGTAAAAATAGCCTCGTTCCCGCCCGAGGTCATTGCTGCGCTACGCAAAGCCACGGACGAGATCCTAGACGAGCTCTCAGCCAAAGACGCGACGTTTAAGGAAATTTTAGACTCGCAAAAAGCCTTTATGAAAAAAGCTAGAGTCTGGACGCAGATCTCCGAAAACAGCTACATAAACAGTACTGCAGAGTGATCGCCGCCAAATTTAACGAGCCGTCCGAGTAAATTTGACGGTTCGAAGGCTAGTGCAAATTTGAGATTAACGCCGGTTCGCTCAAATTTGACTCGCAACTTATTACGCCAAACCTAGTCTCGAAAAGAGGAGTAAATTTTAACCCAATAACGCCAAAATCACGCAACCGCCAAATTTAAAAGGAAGGCCATGAAAGTATCTAAATTTTGCCTTTTGGCGGTGATTTTTTGTAGTCTTGGCGGCGCAAATCTAAGCGCGCAAACGACGAAAGCCGAGCTAATGGAAAAAACGGTAATCGATTTTTACCAAACAAACTACGGCGATGCTAGATACAGCCTAGCGCCTCGGAGTGGCTGACTCCAGAGCTTGACGGGCTCATTTACGATCAGTTCGGCTCCGCGCTCGGACGTCTGAGCGGCGTAGAGCACGTATCGTCGGATCTTCTCGACCCTTTTATAGGCTCGCACGAGATTGAGGAGCTCAAAAACTTTAGCGCAAAAGCAGTTTCAGAGAACGAAGTGCGAGTAAAATTTGAGCTATTTGGCGAAAAACGCGATATAGCTTTGCGCCTAATTTGCGATAAAGATTGCCTATTTGGCGACGTAAAGCTTAGCGACGCAGGCTCGCTAAAGGCTAAGATCAAAAAATCTTTGAAAAAGCGTATCCGAGTAACTACGGCAAAATTTTTAAAGAGTGAGCGTAAAATTTGAGAGTTTAACGCGCCGTTTGGTTTCAAATTTGCCTGCTTTCAAACGGCACGCAAACCAAGAGCGGCGAGTGGATCGAGGCGCGAGCTAGCGATAACTCGCGCCGATAAATTTATATTTTTTTATACGGAGCCTGTCCTGCTTCGTAGAAGTTATTACCCTCGCTATCTATCGCTACGATAGCCGGGAAATCCTCGACCGTAAGCCTCGCGATCGCCTCAGGGCCTAGCTCTGGATAGGCTAGCACTTCGTACTTTTTGATACTTTGGCTAATCAGCGCGCCAGCACCCCCGATAGCGACCATGTATACGCAGCCTGATTTTTTCATCGCTTCGACGACGGCTTCAGAGCGGTAGCCCTTGCCTATCATACCGTTGATGCCCACTTCGTTTATCATCGTCGGTGTGTATTTGTCCATGCGTCCGCTAGTAGTCGGTCCCGCAGCGCCTATGACGTCGCCCGGTTTTGCGGGGCTTGGTCCAAGGTAGTAGATCGTCTCGCCGGCTAAATTTACGGGCAATGCCTCGCCGCGAGCCAAAGTCTCGGTTAGCGCCTTGTGTGCGGCGTCGCGAGCCGCGATGATGGTGCCGCTTATTAGCACATTGTCGCCCGCTTTTAGGCTTTTTACGACATCTTTATCAAACGGCGCGGTTATCTTTTTTACTTCTGACATCTTTTCTCCTTAAATTTCAGCTTCGGCGTGGCGAGCGGCGTGGCAGTTGATGTTGATAGCGACCGGTAGGCCCGCGATGTGGGTCGGATACCACTCGATGTTTACTTTTACCGCGGTCGTGTCGCCGCCTAGTCCTTGCGGTCCGACGCCCGTTTTACAGGCGAGCTCTAGCAGCTCCTCCTCTAGTTTGGCGTATCTTGGATCTGGATTTTTACTGTCTGCGGCGCGAGCGGCTGCGTATTTTGCCATTAGCGCGGCCTTATCCATCGTGCCGCCTATACCTACGCCGATCACCATCGGAGGGCAGGCGTTTGGACCAGCTAGTTTAACAGTGTCTAAAAATACCTTTTTCACGCCCTCTAGGCCGTCTGCGGGCACTAGCATCTTTAGAGCCGATTTGTTCTCGCTACCAAAGCCCTTTGGAGCCACTTTTATATGGATTTTATCGCCTCTTACTATCCTTACGTTTATGACGGCAGGGGTGTTGTTTGTCGTATTTTTGCGCTCAAATATCGGGTCGTTTACGACGGATTTGCGCAGGTAGCCTCCCACGTAGCCGTCTTTTACGCCCTCGTTTATCGCGTCCTCTAAAAATCCGCCCTCGATGTGCACGTCCTGTCCGATATCGACGAATACGACCGCCATGCCCGTGTCTTGGCAGATCGGCGCAACGCGCTTCTGGGCTAGATCGGCATTTTGGAGTACCTTGCCTAGGATGTCTTTGCCTATCGGCGAGCTCTCGTTTTCTCTAGCTTTTTCAAAAGCCGCTCTCATATCGGGCGTCACGACGTAACAGGCCTCTTTGCAAAGCTCGCTGACGGTTTTGGAGATTAATTCCGCTTGAACTACTCTCATCTGTCCTCCTGTGTTAAATTTGTTTTATAAATTTCAAAATATAAAATTTAATTTTTATCTCTTGTTAATTTTAGCGAAGTTTATCAAAATAAGCTAAAAAGTTAGATTAAATTTACGGGTTTTGAGAGGATAAAGCAGAAAAATCGGCGTAAATTTAGCGAGGCAAATTTAACGCCAATCCTGCAAGGCTTGACCAAACGGCGGCAAATTTAAAGCAATGCGGCAAGCTCAAATTTGACGAAACGGCTTAAATTTGAGCTGATTTATGAACGAAGTAGAGTCTTTCAAATTTAGATCGGTTTAAATTTGAGAAGCCATTTGCGCGCCTAAAATTTTCAAAGCCAAATCCGCCCTCAAATTTATGATCAAATTTACGCCCCGCTCGCAAAAGCAAGGCGCAAATTTACTCAGTCCTCGTCCTCTTTTTCTTCGATTTTTCTGCGCACCTTGACGCTTGAGATGCTCGCGCCATCCATCTTTCGCACCTCGTAGTAGCAGTTCTCATCCTCGATCTTGTCGCCTACGACCGGCAAGCGTCCGATGAGATTAAAGACATATCCGCCGATCGTTAGCTCCTCGGTCTCATCGGCAAAGCTAATCCCCATCAGCTCCTCGACGCTCTCTAAGTCAAAACGCCCCTGAAACTCGTAGATATTTTCGTTGATCTTTTTGTAGTGCGGGTCGGCGTCGTCGTGCTCGTCGTTAAAGTCGCCCAAAATTTCTTCCATGATGTCTTCCATCGTAAGAAGCCCCGCCGTGCCGCCGTATTCATCCACGACTAGGGCGGCGGAGATTTGCTGCTTATTCATCATAACGAGGATTTTAGATATCGAGAGGTTTTCGGGCACGATGACGAATTTACGTACGATGCTGTCAAATTCGCGCTTTTTGTTAACTGTATCAATCTGCAAGATATCTCTAATATGGATCATACCCAGTATCGCGTCCTTGCTGCCGTCGATGTACGGATAGCGCGTGTATTTGGAGTCAAAGATCACTTTGATATTTTCTTCGTAGCTTTTTTGCTTATTTATGCAGACCATATCGCGGCGCGGAGTCATGATCTCTTTGGCGACCGTGTCGGAAAAATCAACCGCATTTTTGATGATCTCGGTCTCAAAGCTATCTAAAACGCCGCCTTTTAGGCTCTCGCCCACGATGATTTTTATCTCCTCTTCGGAGTGGGCTAACTCGCTATCTTTGGCGGGCTTGATGCCTAAAATTTTAAGAGAAACGCCCGCTAGAAAATCAAAAGTCTTGATAAGCGGTGAGAAAACAACCCAAAATATGTGCAATGGACGCGCGATGGCTAGGACTGCTTTTTCAGATTTTGCGATGGCGACTGACTTTGGCACTAGCTCGCCTAGCACCACGTGCATGAGCGTGATCAGCGTAAACGCGATCGCAAACGAGACGGTGTGGACTAATATATCGCTTAGATTAAAGTATGTTTTTAGCGGCTCCTCGATCAGTCTAGCGACCGCAGGTTCGCCGATCCAGCCAAGAGCCAGCGAGCTTAGCGTGATGCCTAGCTGCGTGGCGGAGAGGTATGTGTCGAGGTTGTTTGACATATCAAGCGCGGTTTTCGCGTTTGGCACTTTGTCCTTCACAAGCTCCTCTAGGCGGGTCTTGCGGACTTTGACGATGGAAAATTCTGATAAGACGAAAAAAGCGTTTAGAAATACGAAAAAAATCGCGAGAGCGATCATAAAAAGCGAGTCGGCGCTACTGGGGTGCAATTAAAATCCTTAAAAAATTAAAATGAAATGCGGCGATTATAGCAGAAAATCTGGAATTTTAAACTGAAAGCGCATTTTTGCCGCCTCTAGCGCAAGTGAGCGCCGCGGGGCTATTTTGCCGCGTTTTGGTGCTTTTAGTTGCGTGCGTGCCTTGCTTGCGGCTTAAATTTGAGCGCAAATTTAACCTCCGCGCTAAACTTGTAATACAAATATTGCTTATTTTATGCGAGCTTTGGCTCAAATTTGCGAAAATTATTTAAATTTGAGTCCAAATTTGACGCGCCTAGACCCGCACCGCAAAAATGCTAGCGGTTAAATTTATAAAATTTAAACCAAGTTTACGCCGTCAAATTTGCCCGCCGAATTTATAAATGCAAAAATCCTAAAACTGCGGTTTACCGCCGTTTGCCTTCGCGCCGTTTACGAAGTCGATCGCTATTTTTTGGCAGGCCTTTTTGTCCTTTTTCTCAAGGCACAACGTCTCAAGCTCCTCTTGACTCATGCCTTTGTAGTCAGCCACCGTTTTGGTCGTGCCGCCCATATAAAGCCACACAAGAAAACCCAAAATAAACAGGATAAAAATTAGTCTCGCCACGCCCGCTCCTTTGCAAATTTATTTTAATGATACAGCGGCCGGGGTTAAATTTAGCTTGATTTTGCGCTAAATTTGACGAGGTGCGGTGCTCAAATTTTAAAAATAGCCTCATGATAGATTTGGCAAAATCCGTATTTATACAAGCGAATAAAACCGAGAAAAGTCGGCAAATTTACGCCGACTACTTTAAATTATTTTACCTTCTTGCCGTTTTTATAGCTTGCAAAAACTTCGCTCGTACCGTCCTTTTTAAACGCGATCACATCATAGTCCTCGACGATGCCGCCCTGCTCCATGCCGGGGCTTCCCAGCGGCATGCCCGGCACCGAGATACCTACGACGTCAGCCGGTTTAGCGGCCAAAAGGGCTTTTATTTCTTCGGCCGGTACGTGCCCCTCGATAGCGTAACCTCCGACTATACCGGTGTGGCAACTAGATAGCTCCAGCGGAACGCCGTATTTGTTTTTCGTTTCGATTATCGCGTTCGTTTTGTGCTCTACGATTTCAAAGCCGTTTTTTTTCATTATCTCGCCCCATTTTCCGCAACAACCGCAGTCCGGGCTTTTATAAACTTCGATCGTCTCGCCGCCTAGCGCCGCCGACGCAAGCGCCGTAAGTAGCGCAAATCCCAAAATAGTCTTTTTCATTTTCATCCTTTGTAAAAAATTCGCCGGATTTTAACGTAATACGCATAACAGTAATCTAACGCGTATAAATTTAGCCTGGTTTTGCTATACTTTGCGACTAAATCTCAAATTTAAAGGCAAATAGATGTTTTCGTCGTTTTTCGCGAGCAAAAAATGGGTGCAGTGGGCGCACCTGGGCGTGATATTGATACTAGCTCTTACCTACGCGCAGGTGCAGCTAACGGTAGCGATAAACGAGTGGTACAAGGGCTTTTACGACATATTGCAAGACGTCAAAAACCACACGGTGGGGGACTTTTGGACGGAGATCGAGATTTTTGCCGCGCTAGCGTTTCCTTTCGTGCTACTAGGTACGGCTATATCGTATTTTACGCGGGTTTGGACGCTTCGGTGGCGAGAGGCGATGACCTTTAGCTACATCGACTATTGGAAAAAGACGCCAAAAGATATCGAAGGTAGCTCGCAACGTATCCAAGAGGACATCTACCGTTTTGCTAAGATCGTCGAGGATCTGGGTACCACGGTGGTTGATGCGGTTATGACGCTAGTGGCCTTCGTGCCCATCCTTTGGGTGCTTAGCGCGAAGGTAAAAGTGCCGTTTATGGAGGACGTAGCCGGCTCGCTCGTATGGATCGCGGTGGCTACAAGCGCAGGCGGCCTCATCATCTCGTGGTTTGTGGGCATAAAGCTGCCCGGCCTTGAGTACAACAACCAAAAAGTCGAAGCCGCATTTAGAAAAGAGCTCGTCTATGCCGAGGACGACAAGCAAAACTACGGCGATACGCGCAAGCTAGAAGAGCTTTTTCAAAAGATAAGATTTAACTTCGGCAGGCTCTTTTTACACTACGGATATTTCGACGTTTGGAAATACAGCTTTAGCCAAGCCATGATCATCGTTCCGCTCATAGCCCTAGGCCCTAGCGTGCTGACGGGCGCGATAACCCTAGGCGTGATGATGCAAGTCGTAAATGCCTTTTCTCAGGTGCGCGCTAGCTTGTCGATATTTATAAGAAACTGGACGACCATCACCGAGCTACGCTCCATACATAAGCGTTTGAAAGAATTTGAAACCAACATCGGCTACAAGGGCACGAAAAACGAGAATAACGAGGGGCTGGGGCTTGATATATTCGCCTATTGGGCGATCACGATCGCAGCCTTTGCGATATATTTAAAGCTAATGGAATTTAGCGTGTAAAAACCGTCATGTTTCGTCGTCAGCTCAAATTTATCGTTTCGGACGTAAATTTGACGGTTAGCTTGGCTGTAAATTCGGCAAATTTAACGAACTCGCGGTTTTTTAAATTTGACGGCTTGCAAGCAGCGGTTAAATTTGAGCTTGCATAGCTGCGTCCGAGCCGCTAAAATTTGCCGAATTAAGCCGAATACGCAAAACGCGAACCCGTTTAAACCCACCCAAACGGAGCTCAAATTTACGCCGTCAAATTTCAAAAACGCAAATTTACCCGCCGTTTCTTTACGAATTTGACGCCGTTAAGCCAAATTTAAACGCCTATTTACGAATTTATAGCTGTTTTAGAGGTATAATCGCCAAAATCTCGCAAAGGATGAAAGATGACGATAAGAAAAATTATTTTACTCGCCGTATTTACCGCGACGATGCTGACGGGCTGCTTCACTAGCTCGACTAGCGGCGGCGCGCTAGGCGAAAACAGACGCCAGATGTTTTTAGTCAGCGAACAGGAGATGAACGAGGCCGCGGCCAAAGCCTACGTAGAGACGCTTAGCGGCGCGCGCAAAAAAGGCGCGCTAAACATCGATCCCGTGATGACAAAAAGAGTGCAAGACGTCGCCAAGCGGCTCATCGCGCAGGTCGGAGCATTTAGAGAGGACGCGCTCAAGTGGAAATGGGAAGTAAACGTGATCGACGAAAACACGATAAACGCGTGGTGTATGCCTGGCGGCCGCATCGTCGTTTATAGCGGCATCATCAAAAATCTCTCGCTCACAAACGGCGAGCTAGCCGCCGTCATGGGGCACGAGATCGCGCACGCTCTGCGCGAGCATAGCCGCGAGCAGGCCAGCACGGATATGCTCAAAAACGTCGGTATTTTCGCCGTTTCGCAGGCTGCGGGGCTGGGAGATCTAGCTACCGGCGCTATGAATATGGCCGCTCAGTACACCATCTCGTTGCCCTTTTCTCGCTCGCACGAGCGCGAGGCCGACCACATCGGCACGGAGCTGATGGCGCGGGCAGGCTACGATCCTAAAGAGGCGGTAAACGTATGGGTCAAAATGTCGCAAAAAAGCGGCGGCAGCGTGCCTGAGATACTAAGCACCCACCCGTCTAGCCAAAGCCGTATCGCCGATCTGCGCGAGGTCGCGGCCAAGCTCGAGCCGGTGTATCAGCAAGCCAAAAAGTAAAATTTAGCTTGCGTGCCGGCTCTTTTAAACGCTTTGGGTTGCTAGTTTTAGGTGGTCGCGGGCGTTTAAGGATATTTGTAAGGCGGATAGACGAGCCGTAAATCTGCCGCACGCTAAATTTGAACGATTATTTTAAATTTGCCGCTCAAACGGCGACTTTTTGATTTGATTTAAAAGCGGCAAATTTAACTGCATTTGGTTTTTATAGATTTTGGGTTAGCTGTTTTTTGTCGTAAATTTGAGTAGTTCTTGATGCCAATTTACTTCGCCGCCAGCATTAAATTTGCGCGCAAGCCTGCTTTTTTATCGCGCTTTACTTATATAAGCGGTCGGCACGGCGTTAGTTAATCTCCCGCATCGCGTCGAGCCGCTTTAAAAACAGTTCCACCTTGCGCAGCTGCGCCGCATCTAGCGCTCTGCCCGAGTAAAAATACTTCACGCTGTTGCCGTTTGGATAGTAAATTTTACCGCCGTCCTTGCTGTGCCCTCTTGCGTTCTGTCTGCTGTCTGCGCCTCGCCCTTGTGCCTCAAATTTACCGACTTGCGCCGATGAATTCGCACCAAATTCCACGCCGCCGTCTGCGTCAAATTTAGCCGCCCGCGAGGGCAAATCATAGCCGCGCGCAAACTTTAGCCCTTCGCCCAGCTCGCTAGCTAGGCGATTTAGCGTGCCGTCTATGCCGTCGATGATGCGTACGTGAGACGGCAAAATTTCGCGCAAAACGTCCTTAAAATAGTTAAAATGCGTGCAACCAAGCACGAGCGAACCGAGGCGCTCAAGCTCAAATTTAGCTAGTTCCTCCCGCAGATACGCCCGAACCGCAGGCGAGTCAAACTCCAAATCCTGCGCGAACTCCACGAGGCGAGGCAGCGGCAGGCTCCACGTCTCGCACTCCAGCCGCCCTACGAGGCGCGCGAGCTTTTCACCCGCGATCGTTAGCGGCGTGGCGATAAGCAGTGTCGGGCGCGCGCCGAAGCTGTCCGCGGCGAGCTTGACGGCGGGCTCCATGCCGATGACGGGCACGCTAAATGCGCCGCGAAGCTCCGAAATAGCCGCGCTCGTGGCGGTGTTGCAAGCAACGACGACCCCGTCCGCGCCGCGCGAGACCAAAAACCCCACCGCATCGAGGCTTAGCCGCACGATCTCCGCCCTACTTTTAGTGCCGTAGGGGACGTGATCCTCGTCGGCAAAATACAAAAACTCCGCCCCGCTAAACCGCCGCAGAGCCTCAGCTAGCACGCTTAGTCCGCCGATACCCGAGTCAAAAAACGCTATTTTCAAATCTTTATCCAAGGTTAAATTTAAAAAGAGATTATAACTCAAATTTACGGCGATTTCGCATTTGAACGCAAATTTGCCTTTTTACGGCGGCTAGAACCGCGCCTTTACCGACGTTCAAATTTGACCTTTTTGTTGCTGTTTTTAATCAAATTTGGCGTAAAATCGGTTAAATTTAAAAAGGATTCAAAATGCAAAAAAATCTCGCCGCCGCAAAATACGAAATCTCGCGCGCCGTTAAGGCCGATCTTGCCGCTATCACGCGCATTTATAACACGAGCGTTTTAGAGCAAAACGCCACGGCCACGCTGCACCCCGTGGGCATAGAGGAGCGCGAAGCGTGGTTTGACGCGCACGAGGCTGCAAATCGCCCGATATACGTGTTACGCGAGGTTTATGAAGCAAATTTGACGAACAAAGACAGCAAAGCTGATTGCGAGAGAAAATTTGACTCAGACGGCGAAAATTTGGGCGAGCAAAAGCCGAGCGTCACAAACCCAAAAAGCGAAATCTTAGCCTGGGGCAGCCTCAGCGACTATCATCCGCGCGAGGGCTACCGCATCACCGCCGAGATCAGCGTCTACGTCGCGCCGGACGCTCGCGGCAAGGGGCTTGGCGGACGGCTAGTAAATTTTATGCTTAAACTCGCGCCCAAATTTGGCATCAAAAACGTCGTCGCGCTGATATTTTCCAGCAACGCCGCTAGCCTAAATTTGTTTGCGAAATTCGGCTTTACGCGCTGGGGCGAACTGCCCGAGGTCTGCGATATGGGCAGCAAAATCGAGAGTCTAACGATACTGGGCAAAAAGCTGGGGTAAATTTTAAAATTCGGCGCGAAAAATAGACGCTGGATTTTAGCCGAATTTTAAATTTTAGCAGCGCCGTGCGGTCAAATTTGAGCGCTATTTTTGCTCTGGCGGCATAAAATTGACGTTTCCCGGCGGTACGCGTATTTTTAAAGCCGCATTTGCTACAATATAGTTGCAAATTCAACCCAAAAGGAGAAAAAATGAAAGAGCAAATCCTAAAACTACTGGCAAACTCGTAGCCGATGAAGGTCGGCGAGATCGCCCAAGCGCTAAACGCAGACAAAAAAGAGGTTGAAAAAGTGCTAAAAGCCCTAAAAGACGAGAGTATAATAAGCTCGCCGAAGAGGTGCTATTACTCGGTATCGTAAATTCGGCGGACGTCAAATATGATCGACACGCCAATCTAGGACGCTTGAGTTAAAAATTTTTTTCGCAAAGCTAGAAGCTTGCGGAAAATCGGCTTATTTTGCGTTTAGGCCGTAATATGCTCCTCAAGCCGACAACATAACAGTCGTTAAGCTTTAAACGTCGAATTTAGTCAAGGGAAATGGGCAAATTTATAAATTTTAAAAGCAAAATAGTCAAATAAAATACAAAACTCGCCTCAAAAAACAGCGGCAAAATCTCGCCACCCAACTACGGCAAACGCTGTAAAATATGCCCAATGGTAGAGATTTACCAGCCAGAGTTGGCGAAGAAAAGTCGACACGTGATAGATGACTGGACCGTTTATTTAAAAAATTATTAGCGTATAGGCAGGTTACATGGCAATTCTTATTCCTGAAAGAAAAATAATTGAGCAACAAAAAGTTTTACCTACAAACGGCGAGATGGCAATATTAAACTTTCTAGAAATCACACTAAATAACGAGTATGAAATTTATTACCAACCCTATCTCAACGGCAAAAACCCAGATATTGTTTTAATGCGAAAAGGCGGCGGCGTCCTGATCATTGAAGTAAAAGACTGGAATTTAACACACTATTATATTGATAATTCTGGTGATTGGCGATTAAGAGAAAATAATGCATATATTACTTCTCATTTCATCAAGTAGAGATTTATAAAAATAAACTGCAGAATATGAACTATCGATTCTTATATGAAAATTTTTTTAATAAAAATATATACGGCGTTATAAGAACAGCAGTTTATTTCCATTGTGAGAGCAGGGAAAGTGTTCTATGTTTTTTAAAAGGCCAGAATATTAATCGATATGTCCAAATCATAGGAAGAGATAGTTTAAATAGCTCATTTTTTAATAGCTTATTAAATTCAACATATATTGGAAGAGTCAGTAAATATTTCAATGATGAACTATATAAAAGTATAAAAAGATACTTAAAACCAACTTTTCATCAATTAGAAATAAATCAAGAGGTTATTTACACTAAAGAACAGGAGGAATTGACTAAAAGCAGAATAGGGAAACGACAAAAAATCAAAGGCGTTGCTGGTTCAGGAAAAACCTTAGTTCTAGCTAAAAGAGCAGTAAATGCGCATATTAGGACTCATAGAAGAGTGCTAGTGCTAACATTTAATATTTCACTAGTAAATTATATACATGATCAAATAAGTAAAGTAAGAGAAAGTTTTGCTTGGAAGAATTTTTACATAACCAATTATCATAGTTTCTTTCGTGAATTTGCAGATCAATATGGGTTAAAAATAACTGGGCATGAAGATTTTGATAATAAAGAATTCTTTTCATCAAGGCAGAATAGTATTAAAAAATTTGATGCTATTTTTATTGACGAAATTCAAGATTATAAACAAGAATGGCTTAATTTGATTGTAGTCTATTTTTCTAAACCAGACACTGAAATAGTTGTATTTGGGGATGAAAAGCAAAATATTTACGATAGAGAATTGGATGAAAATAAAGAAATTATAACGACTGGGATTGTTGGGCGATGGAATAAAAGTCTGAAAAAATCTTTCAGGCTTAACCATGATATTGGACGCTTGGCTATCGAATTTCAAAAAGAATTTCTTGACAATAAGTATATATTAGA
The DNA here is from genome assembly GCF_004803815.1 of Campylobacter showae. Lineage (NCBI taxonomy): Bacteria > Pseudomonadati > Campylobacterota > Epsilonproteobacteria > Campylobacterales > Campylobacteraceae > Campylobacter > Campylobacter showae. Next base: position 1,973,130 of record NZ_CP012544.1, read on the forward strand.
TGAAATGTTGATAGCTCAACAAGAGTTTGATTTTGAACCATCTGTGATTGAGTACCATGAAATCGGTAATTTATCAGAAATCAATGACATGGTTTTTAAATTGATAGAATTGCATAACATTCATTCTAATGATGTAGCTATTTTAGGTGATAATATAGGAATATTGAGAGAGCTTGATTTTGAAATTAGATCTAAATACCAAGAAGAAACCATAACAACTTTTGAAATGAAGGAAGAATATAAGGAGCTGGAGAAAAACGGGCTATTAACAAAAGACAATATTGATCAGATCAGACGAGCTAAAAAAGTAGGCTTTTGGTTAAATGCGGGAATGATTAAACTATCCACAGTGCATAGTTTTAAAGGATGGGAAATTCATACATTATTTCTATTAATTGATAAAAAATCTACATTTGAGTTAGTGTATACGGGAATAACCAGAGCTAGACAGAATATTGTAATTATTAATTTAGGGAATACTGAACTTTCTAATTTTTTTAGTAAAAAATGCTCAGCAAAGAATTTTTATTGAAAGTTTAATCATATTTCTCAAAAAAACACAGTTAAAATTCCAAGGAGTTTCTCTATATCCAAACCGCATCAAAAACCTCACGTTACTGACAAATTTAGTTAAATTGCATGTATTGAGCCCCGCCGCCGCCGCCTAAAACCTCCGACGTGCAAAAGGCCGCCGAAGAAGCGGTAAGCCAGGTCAAAGCTCTAGGCGGTAGCGGCGGCATCATCTCGATCGACAAGCACGGACACACGGGCTTTGCGTGGACGAAAGATAAGCTCGGCATGTATCACGGCGAAGCAAGGCTTGGAGACAAACCGATCGTTTACTGGCCGCTTGGCGAGAAATAATCAAATTTGCCCCGCTTATTTTGACTCGGGCGGGGTCAAATTTAGTTAAATTTTGATTTTATACATAAATACGCAGTTAAATTTAAAAAGCGGCAAAACCCAGCTTCGCCACTCAAATTTAGCCTACTTTACGCTATTTTCAGCCTTAAATTTAGCCAAAAGTTCCTCGTCGCATTTCGGGCAGTATTCGTGCTCGCCGCTGATGTAGCCGTGCTTGGCGCAGACGCTAAAGACCGGCGTTATCGTGATATACGGCAACTTGTAGTTGTTTATCACGCCGCGCACGAGGTCCTTGCAAGCCGCAGCCGAACTGATGCGCTCCTTCATATATAGGTGCAGCACCGTCCCGCCCGTGTAGGAACTTTGCAGTTCGTCTTGTAGATCGAGCGCCTCGAACGCGTCGTCGGTGAAATTTGCCGGCAGCTGCGTGGAGTTGGTGTAGTAGATATTTTCGCCAAAACCGGCCTGGATGATATCCGGATAGCGCTTTTTGTCCTCTTTAGCAAAGCGATACGTCGTGCCCTCGGCAGGCGTGGCTTCGAGGTTGTAAAGGTTGCCGGTGCTCTCTTGAAATTCGCGAATTTTACCGCGTAAAAACTCTATCATCTCGATCGCAAACTCTCGCCCGAAATCAGTCGCAATATTTTCCTTGTCGTTCGTGAAATTTCTCAAAAGCTCGTTCATGCCGTTGATGCCGATGGTGCTAAAGTGGTTATTAAAGTGTTTTAGATAGCGCGCGGTATACGGATACAGGCCGCGTTCGTACATATCCTGTATAAATTTGCGCTTTTTTTCGAGCGTGGATTTGGCTAAATTTAGCAGATACTCAAGGCGCGTGTAGAGTCCCTTTTTATCGCCTTTATATAGGTAGCCCAGGCGAGCTAAATTTAGCGTCACGACGCCGATACTACCGGTCATCTCCGCACTACCGAACAGCCCTCCGCCGCGCTTTAGCAGCTCGCGTAAATCTAGCTGCAAGCGGCAGCACATCGAGCGCACGTGGCCCGGCTTATAGGCCTTGTCGTTTGCGACGCGGTTGCCGTTTTCATCGATCGTGTACTGGCTGCCGACGAAATTTTGAAAATAGCTCGAACCCATTTTCGCGGTGTTTTCAAAAAGCACCTTCGCCACCTCGCTGTCCCAGTCGAAGTCCTCGGTGATATTTACGGTAGGGATCGGGAAAGTAAAGGGCTGAGAGCACTTGTCGCCCTCGGTCATGATCTCGTAAAACGCCTTGTCGATGCGGTTCATCTCGGGCTCAAAGGCGCGGTAGGTCATATCCGTTAGCTTACCAAAGCCGCGTTTTTGCGCCTCTTTAGCAAGCTGCTCATCCTCAAGGTCGCTAAATATATGCCGATCCTCGCGCGTCGGGATCTGATCGCGCAGATCGGACGGGCAGGTGATGTCGATCGTTACGTTGGTAAACGGACTCTGGCCCCAGCGAGCCGGCACATTTAGGTTAAAGATAAAGCTCGTTATCGCCTTTTTGATCTCTTTATCGCTTAGCTTGTCGCGGAAAACATAAGGCGCTAGATAAGTGTCAAAGCTACTAAACGCCTGCGCGCCCGCCCACTCGCTTTGTAAAATTCCTAAGAAATTAGCCATCTGATACAGCGCCTCTCTAAAGTGCTTGGGCGCCTTGCTCTCGACCCTGCCGCGCACGCCGTTAAACCCCTCGTTTAAAAGCGCTCTTAGACTCCAGCCCGCGCAGTAGCCGGTAAGGCAGTCAAGATCGTGGATATGATAGTCGCCGTTTCGGTGCGCGAGGCCCTCTTCTTTGCTATACACCTTATCTAGCCAGTAGTTGGCGATGACCTTGCCCGCGGTGTTGTTGATGAGGCCGGCGTTTGAGTAGCTGGTGTTTGAGTTGGCGAGAATTCGCCAGTCGGTACCGTTGATGTACTCGCTGATGGTTTGAGTGGAGTTGATGTAGGTGGTGTCTTCGTTTAGTCCTAAAATTTGCTCGCGCTGAAGCTTGTGCGTGTGGCGGTAGAGCATAAAGCTCTTCATCACGTCGAAGTGTCCCGCGTTAAAAAGCGCCTTTTCGATGTAGTCTTGCACGTCCTCCACGCTCAAAACTTCGCTGTCAAACACATGCCCCATCACGTCTAAAAAGACCTTGTCGTCGTACTCTTTTGACTCGCTTTCAAAGGCTTTTTTGATCGCGTCTTGTATTTTATAAGGTAGGTATTCCTGTTTTGTTCCATCTCTTTTTAAAATAAATTTCATACCTACCAACTCCTATAGTACTTTTAAATAAAAATCCTTGCAGTATATCCAATAATTTAAGAAAATTGGCTTAAGAATTAGCGACGAAATTTGAGTTAAAAATGTCATTTTTAAGTTTAAAATCGCTTTTAAAGCACGTATATTTGGGCATCTTATAAAGGGCTATTAAATTTTAAGACAAAGCTATTTTTGATAATAGATATTCAATTAGAGCAATTTTAAAAGAAGGATGAAAAACAAGCGAAAGTTCAAATTTGACGAGATTTTGCGGGAGTTAAATTTGGTAAATTTGAGGGAGAGAAAGTCCCGCCGTAAAATTTGGCGGGAAAGTTTTTATTCGTCGTATCTCAAGAAAATATCCTCGCCGCCTTTTGCAAGGTTTAGGATACCTTCGCCGCGTTTAAACGTTATCTCTGTACCGATATCGTCGTTCGCTAGTCTTACGCCGCTTGCTGTGACTGCGTTTTTAAGGTTGATTTTGTGACCTTTGCTGTCTTCTAGCACGGCTGTGTTAAATTTATCGGTAGAGCTTAGTCTAACGACGTATTTCGGATCGTTTACGCCCGTAAATTTAATAACTTCAGCTTCTGATTTGGTGATCTGAGCTTTGTTTGCGCTCTCGCTTTTGTGTGCGTGGCAACCGCTAAGCATAGCAACTGCAGCAAAAGCCGCCAAAGATGAAACTAAAAACTTCTTCATTTTCGTCCTTTTTTGTGAAATGAGACTCGAATATTACTTCAAAATAGTTTATATAAAGTAAACTTAGCCAAGAAGGAGTCCTCGTTCAAGGCTAAGTTTACTCGCGGGCTTACGCTTATTTAGAAAATAAGCCGCCGCAAATTTATCGCCGCTCCTAAAAAGTCGCGAAATCGGCGAATTTTCGGCATTAATGGCAGCCGCAACCGCAGCAAGATTTCGCGCCGCCGTGAAGCTCGGAAACGTAAAATTTAACCGAATTTAGCCCCTCTTTTGGCGCCCATTCGTAAGCACTCGAGACGAAATCCCAGTTGATATTTTCAAACAACTTCTCCAAATACGCCGGGCGCGCGTTTCTGTGATCGACGTAGTATGCGTGCTCCCAAACGTCCGCGACTAGAAGCGGTACTAGGCCGTCAGTTACCGGAGTTTGCGCGTTACTTGTTTGTACGATTTGTAGTTTGTCCTCTTTTGGATTGTAAACTAGCCACGCCCAGCCGGAGCCAAAAAGCGTAGTCGCTGCCTTTAAAAACTCCTCTTTAAAATTTGGAATATCTTTTTCCAAGCGAGCTTTTAGCTCGTCGCTCATTTGGCTTTTTTTCGCGATGCAATCCCAGTAAAAGTCGTGGTTATAAACCTGAGCCGCGTTGTTAAACACGCCGCCGGAGCTTTTTACCAAGATATCAAAGAGGCTAGCGCCCTCAAACTCCGTACCTTTTATCAAATTATTTAGGTTATTGACATAGGTTTGGTGGTGTTTGCCGTGGTGGTAGCTACAGGTTTCCTCGCTTACGACGGCGTTTGCTTTCGGATCGAAAGGCAGTTTTCTAAGTTCAAACATAATTTTTCCTTTGTAATAAAATTTATCCGTATTATAGCAATAAAATAGTAATTAATTTATTAACGCGCAAACAAAGCCGCCGATGTTTCCGTTTTATCAAATTTGATTGGTCTCGCCGCACGAAAAGATCAAATTTGATAAAATAATGTGTATTTTCGTAACATTTAGTCTTTTTGGTATTACATTTCGCTTTGGCTTGCACTCAAATTTGACGGTCAAATTTGAGATATTGTTACTTATATACACATAAATTTGAAATTTATTGCAAAAAGTCGAAACATTTTCACGCAGCCGCTTTTTTATGAATTATAATTGCACCTAGCTGAATTAGCTAATCTTTTAAAAAGGATCACAGATGAAAATTAAGTTACTTTCCGCACTGCTTCTTTCTTGCGCGCTTGCTGGCAGCGCGTTTGCCGCAGGCAAAACATACACGATCAAATTCGCCCACGTCGTGGCCGCCTCTACGCCAAAAGGCAAGGCTGCCGATTTTTTTGCAAAAAGAGTCGGCGAGCTTAGCGGCGGAGCGATCAAGGTCGAGGTATATCCTGCCGCATCACTAATGGACGACGATAGGGTTTTTGCCGCGCTAAAGCTGGGTAACGTACAGATGGCGGCGCCTAGTTTTTCTAAATTTACGCCGATAGTGCCGCAGTTTCAGCTTTTTGACCTGCCGTTTATCTTTAGAGATAACGCCCATCTTTACACTGTTCAAGACGGCGAAGTCGGACAAGCTCTAAAAGATATGATCGCTAAAAAAGGCTTCATCGCGCTTGATTTTTGGGACGCAGGATTTAAGCACTTTAGCTCTAGCAAAAAGCCTATCGTAGAGCCTGCGGACGCTAAGGGACAAAAATTCCGCATCCAAAGCTCAAAAGTGCTTGAAGAGCAGATCAAAGTAGTCGGCGGCAACCCGCAAGTATTGCCGTTTTCAGAGGTTTATCCGGCCCTTCAACAAGGCGTAGTCGATGCGACGGAAAACCCGCTTTCAAATTTCTATAACTCCAAATTTTACGAGGCGCAAAGCTCTTTAACGCTATCAGGCCACGGATATTTGGGATATTTAGTCGTTATGAGCGAGAAGTTTTGGAAAGGCTTGCCTGATGATATGAAGGCTCACGTAACGCAAGCTCTAAAAGAGGCTACGGCGTTCGAGCGCGAAGAGACGGCTAAAGAAGAAGAGCATATTTTAAGCGAGCTTAAAAAATTCGCAAGCGAAAGTAAAAAGCTTGAAATCATCGAGCTAAACGCCGATCAAAAGGGCAAATGGGCGGAAGCTATGAAGCCGATTTATCCGAACTTCTACAACGTGATCGGTCAAGATTTGATAGAAAAAACGATAAATACGAAGTAGGCTTTTATGGGTAAGTTTTTTGAGATTTTAGATGTCGGCATCGCCTCGGTAAACAAAACCGTAGCGGTGCTAGGCATCGCCGCAGGCACGCTGCTAGCCTTTGTTAACGTAGTGATGAGATACTGCTTTAACACGGGCTGGTCCTGGGCGGGCGAGCTAACCAACTATCTTTTTATCTGGTCGGCGTTTTTTGCCGCAGCATACGGCTTTAGAAAAGGCATACATATCTCGGTTACGATTTTGATCGAGAGATTTCCGCCCATCGTCGCAAAGGCCTATCTCATCTTTGCAAATATACTAACGACGGTATTTTTGATGTTTATCGTAGTTTATAGCGTGCAGTATCTGCAGGTGATGATCGAGCTTGATTTCATGAGCGTGGATCTAGGCGTGCCGCAGTGGATACCTATGCTGGTGCTTCCGATCGCTTTTTTAGGAGCCAGCTACCGCGCCGGAGAGAAAATTTTCCAGATCGCTATGACGCCTTCGGATAAAGTCATCGTAAATAACGAAGCCGAGATGATACACGACTCGGTCAAGAAAAGCTAAGGAGAGCCTATGACCATCGCATTTTTATTTATCTCGCTGTTTGGCCTTATGCTCATAGGCGTTCCCGTCGCCGTTTCGCTTGGAGCTAGTACGGTTATCACGATGCTTCTTTTTACGGATCTTGACGTCGCGACGATACCTCAGCTTATCTTTGACGGTATCAACAAATTTGCCCTCATGGCGATACCGATGTTTATCCTAGCCGGAAATTTACTGAGCAAGGGCGGTTCTGCTAGACGCATTATAGATTTTGCTAAATCCATGGTCGGACACCTACCCGGCGGCCTGCCGATGAGCGCGATATTTGCGTGCGTTATATTTGCCGCGGTTTCCGGCAGCTCGCCAGCTACGGTCGTAGCGATAGGATCTATCATGTTTGTCGCGATTAAAGAAGCGGGTTATCCGAAAGAGTACGCCGTGGGCGGCATCACAACCGCGGGCTCTCTAGGCATTTTGATCCCGCCTTCGGTCGTTATGATCGTTTACGGCGTTACGGCCGAGGTCAGTATCGCGCAGCTATTTATGGCGGGCGTGGTGCCTGGACTGATGCTAGGCGGCATGATGATAGCGCAGACTTATATCGGAGCGAAAAGGCTTGGATTTAAAGCTACTACGCCCGAGCCTTGGAGCGAGCGGATAAAAAAATTCTTCAGAGCTTTTTGGGCGCTGCTAATCGTAGTAGTCGTTATCGGCGGTATCTACGGCGGCATTTTCACCCCGACCGAGGCTGCGGCGGCGAGCGCGATTTATGCGCTAATTATTTCGCTATTTGTTTATAAAGATATCAAATTTAAAGACCTGTGGGACATCTGCCTAGAGTCTGCTATCACGACGGCGATGATATTTTTCATCATCGCAAACGCGGTCGTGTTTGCGTATCTGCTAACTAGCGAAAACATCCCGCAAACGATAGCAGACAGCATCCTAGCCGCAAATATCGGCAAGATCGGCTTTTTAATTATCGTAAACATCCTGCTTTTCATCATGGGACAGTTTATGGAGCCCTCATCTGTCGTGATGATTATGGTGCCGCTACTGCTACCGATCGCGACTGCGCTAGGCGTGGATCCGGTGCACTTTGGTATCCTGCTAATCGTGAATATGGAAATCGGCATGATCACGCCGCCGGTCGGACTGAATTTATTCGTCGCTAGCGGCCTAACCGGCATGAATCTAAAAGACGTCATCGTCTCATGCTTGCCGTGGACTTTGACGCTATTTATCGGGCTTATTTTGGTGACGTATATCCCGGAGATTTCGCTTTGGTTGCCTAATCTTATGTACAAAAACTAACCGACTTTAAATTTTGCGAGCGGGCTTAGCTAAAGCCTTGCTCGCCTTAAATTATGCCGCGCTAAATTTACCTCAAAAGCCCAAATAAAGCCAAAGTGTCGTATAATTTTCTCAAATAAAAAAGGGGAGATTATGTATAGCGTCAAACTGCATATTTGCTTAAGCGAGGATTTAAAAAACAAGCTTGAAATTTTAGAAAAAATCCAGCCAAGACCGCGCTTTACGCATGAATTTAGCACTATAAAAAGCTCAAGCGATATCCTTGCGCCCATACCCGATGAAAATCAATATCTCATCATCGCAAGCGAGAACTGCGGACTAAATTTACCCGAGCTAAAAAACCGTATCGGCAAAAACGGCTTTTTGGCGATTTACGCGAGAGATGCAAGCAAGATAACCGGCGAACAAAAACAAATCGCCGACGAAATTTGGCTTGAAAGCGCAAATTTAGACGACTTTTACTTTGAAAAAGCGCTAAATTTGATCGCCGAGCGCAAAGAGGCGTGGCTACAAAAAACGTGGTTGCAGACGACGATAAACTCGTCTCCGGATATGATCTGGTTTAAAGATATGGACGGGCTGCACTTAGAGGTAAACGACGCCTTTTGCGAGGTCGTAGATAAGCAAAAAGACGACGTTCGCGGTAAAGATCACTACTATATCTGGAATATCCCAAAAGAGATATACGAGCAAACGGGCTATGTCTGCGTTCAGACCGAGGACGACGTCGTAGCCGCGCGCAAAACCTGCCTGCTGGACGAAGAAGTGATGAAAGCAGACGGCAACCTAAGCAAGCTAAAAACGTATAAAACGCCGATATTTGACGGCGAGACGATCATCGGTACCGTAGGCATCGCTCGCGACGTGACGAAAGAGTACGAATATCTGCAAAACATCGAACATCTAGCCCACTACGACCAGCTCACGGGGCTAGCTAACCGCAACCAGCTGGATGCATTTTTAGACAAGCTAAAAACCACGCATATGAGCATACTTTATATGGATTTAGATCGCTTCAAGCAGGTAAACGACGAGCACGGGCACCAGGCTGGCGATAAGGCTCTAGTCGCGATCTCGGAGCTGATAAAGGAAATTTTTAACGACGCTATGAACGTACGCATCGGCGGAGACGAGTTTATCTCGATATTTACCGACGGCGCGAATATGCAAAGCATAGCGCCTCGCGTGCAAATTTTGATTGACCGATTTTTTAAAATTTGTCAAGAAAATCCACTATTTAACGGACTATCCGTAAGCGCGGGCATCGCAGAAGGACAGATCGGGCACGGCTCGTTTGACCTGCTACTTCAGCGCGCCGACGATGCTCTTTATAGGGCTAAACACGCAGGTCGCGGCACCTACTGCATAAATCCCTGGGAAGACTTTGAGCAAAAATAAATTTACGCAAGCGTTTGCCGGCCGGTAGCGATTCGGCGCAAATTTACGGCGACTCGTCAGCATCTATGCGCCTTGACGGCCGACCGTAAATTTGATATCGCTTCTTATCTTTTACCCTAAATTTTATTCAAAATTTGCCGATATCGTTAGAAAGCTAAATTTTAAAAGGATTTTAGATGATAAGCGGCGTAAACGGATTTAACGCAAACGTAAATTATGATTTTAGTAGCGCTCACGGGCAAAATTTAAAAGCGCGCGAGGAAAAAGAAGCTGCCGATTCGGCCTCAAATTTAAGCTTGGCACAGCCGAATTTAACGGCACGGGTCGATTATGACGCTCTTGATCCGGATAAACTAGACCGAAATGAGCTCAAAATCTGGGCGGACAAGGTTGATCCGGAAAAGCTAGCCGGTAAGGATTTAAGCATGTGGCTCGCCGTCAAAATGGGGTTTGAAAAGGTAGTGGATGACTGGCGTAAGGAGCTCGGACTAAAGCCTGGCGAACCCATATTTGCTAGGAGGATATTTTCTCTAAGCGGCTACACGAGAGACGACAAACTCAGCATTTGGGGCAAGATGAACGGGCTTGATCCGAGTATAGACAAAGAAAAAGCCGCCGAGCTAAAAAGCTTCGTAGATAGCACGCAAGCCCTGATCGCGCACGCGGGCGATCCGTCTGATATATTTAGACAGGACGTCTTTAGCGTGGATAAGTTTTTGAGTAAATTTAACGTGGATCTGGGCGGGTTTGGCCCGGGGCTTGGCATGCGTAGTGGCAGCGGCCTGATAATGGACGCCCATGCCTCAAAGCTACTGGATTCGGATATGAGCGAGGAGGAGTTTAAAGACAAGTGGCTCGAGTACGCGGCAAATAAAATCCTAGGTGAATACGCAAACGTCAAGATTTCGCTCAAGGACGGCGCGCTAAATTTCGACCAAACGCCCGCAAAAGAGCGCATTACGCTTCTGGGACAAGATATAGAAGATCGCGTGAGCTACGCGGACGAAGCGAGCAAAAAAGAGTTTTTTAAATTTCTAAAAGACGTATTTAAAAACGGCGAGAGTATCGGAGACGCGCTACAAAAAATCGCACTAAAAAAAGGCGACTTTGATAAAACAGCCAAAGAGGAAGCGCAAGCAGACGCCGCAAAAGAAAAGAAATTTAAACCTATCCACGCTACTAGCAAAAGTCAAACCTATATTTATAAGGATATAAAGCGCGAGTTTTTCGAGAAATTTATCAAAGCCGAACAAGAAAAAGGAACGGACGTAACGAAACTTTTAGAAGCTCTAAATAAAATCCGAAAGCTAGATATAAATGCCTAAATTTGAAGGTAGCGGTTGCTGGGATCATTAAAAAAAGACAAATTCGTATATTAGTCCAAATTTAGCTCAAAAATCAGCTGAAACTACACGCCGGATTTACCCGTAAAAGCTAAATTTAAACGCTCCACATTCGGCCCGTCGGCAAATTTACCCCGCAAAGCCGAATTTGAGTGCGTAAATCATATCTCGTAGCTGTCCTCTTCGTCTTCGTCGCCGTATTCGTAGTCGTTCTCGTCGTAGTTATAGCTGTATTTCTCGGATCTTTCGTCGTCAAATTCGGAGTATTCTTCCTCCAAATCTTCCTCTTCGTAGTCAAATTCTTCGCTCATTTTCTCTCCTTTAAAATTATTTTTTCACTTCTTCGACGTATAGGCTCTGGCTAGGGAAGGCAAATCCAAGCCCGTTGGCCTCTACGATATTCATGATTTTTAGCATCACGTCCTCTTTGACGGCCAAAAACTCGCCCCAAACTATCGTCTTTGAAAAGCAGTACACGAGGATATTTATCGAACTATCGGCAAACTCGTCCACGACGACGAATAAATTTGACTTATAACCGGCCAAATCGTCGATCGAGACGATACCGCGGTCGTAGCGACTAGCCTTTTTAGAGCCCATATCGTCGCCCTTTGCTATGTCCGGATGATCGATTAGCATCTGTTTGATTTCTTCGACGCACTTTTTGATCTGCTCGGTCGTGGCGCTGTATTCTAATCCGATTAGCATCCTGATGCGTCGTCCCATCTTTCGCCTGCTCCAGTTTCGGATCGGATCGCTAGCTAGCTTTGAGTTTGGCACAAATATAAGGGCGTTGTCAAAGGTTCGCACGGTCGTTTTCCTAAGTCCGATCTCCACGACCGTTCCCTCGATGTCGCCGCACACGATCCAGTCGCCCTGAGAAAACGAGTTATCAAAGAGCAGCATGACGGAAGCAAAGAAATTCGCCAAAATATCCTTAGTCGCAAGAGCCACCGCAAGGCCGCCGATACCAAGAGAGGCGATGATGGCGCTAACATTAAATCCGAGCTTGCTAAGCACGATAAGCAGCGCGATAACGAAGATGATGAAATAGATGATCTTTAGGATCAAATTTATCACCTCTTTGCGCCCGCTTTTTTTAGTTAGCTCGTTGATGAGCACCATGCCGTAGCCGTTTAGTACGCTAAGTATGAGCCAGGTAACGGCGATAACGAAAGTGATCGCTAGGAAATTTGCGAATTTTATCGGCATCGGAGCGGGATAATACGCGATCGATACGCAAATATCTATCGCGTATGCGATAAGGGTGAGCAGCATCGGACGTTTGATGATTTCTACGATGCGCCCTTTCGTCTGCCTGTCTGAGTCGTGCTTGACGAAAAATTTCATTAGCGCCCACAGCGTGAGCCTGCTAAGTAGCGTCGTAAACGAGACGAAAAATAAAAATACGACGAATATGATTGCCGCCTTGCCGACGTTAAATTTGCTCGTAAACGAAGCCTTTTCGTTGATAAAATCGATCGCCGTTTTTAAATTTAGCTCCGAAATGATGTAGTTTGACGTGAGCAGCTCGGCGTTATCGCGTAGGTAGTGGAGTATCTCTTCAAGCGTCTTTTTGTGCGCTTCTAGAGCCTCTAGTTCGCTTTTGTGCGCAGCGAGCGCTTCCTCGTTTAGACTATCCTTAAACTCCTTAAACTGCGCGTAAAACTCCGTCTGAAAGCTAAGCAGCGTCTCCTCGACGGCGAGCCTTACGTCCACGGCTTTGCCGCCCTCTTTGAAGATATTTTCCAAATTTAAAAGCGAGGAGTAAAACAGCCCGTCAAGCCGCATGCGCTCAAACTCCAGCTTGTCTTTTACGTATAAATTTTGATTGTCCGAGTTTTTTAGCCGTTTGATTTTTGATTCCAAATTTTGCATTTCGCGCTTAAATTTCTGCACCTGCTCCTCGTCGATTTCGATTTGCATGATGAGGTAGGGGATTTGCTCGATTAGCTTTTCTTTTTTCTCCGAGACGGTTTTAAAAAGCACGTTTTTATCGGCGGTTTCGTTATTTTCGGCGGATTGGGCCTTGATAACGGCGATTTGAGCGTTTGCTTCGTTGATTTGATTTATGACGCTTAGGATGTCTGTCGCGTTTAGGTCGTCGATTTTGGTATCTGCGAGTAAATTTAAGCCAAAGCACAGCGCAAAAACGGTGGCTAAAATTTTTCTCATTTCTCGACTCCTAGCAGCTTAAAGCTCTTTGTTACGAAGTTATAGTTGTAGATTTCGCCCGTTTCTATTATGTAGTGCCAGGCATAAATTTTTAGCTCCTCGTCTTTAAATTTAGCCTTGACGTCTGGATAGCTCAGTAAATTTTCAAACGAATTTACGAGGCTTAAGCGCTCGGTTAGCCACTCTCTTTTTGCGATATTATCGCCGAAAAGCTTTTGCACGCGCTTTTTTACGGGTTCTAGCAAATCTAACCAGCGCTTAACGTTTGGCGTTTTGCTAAATTTAGCCTCGTCCATCCACAAAGCCGCGCAGCCACCGCAGTTGCTGTGCCCGCAGATGATGACGTTTTTTACGTTTAGCGATTGCAAGGCGTACTCGATCGCCGACGTTGTAGCCAAAAACTCCTCGCTTTTGCGGTATGGGGGCACGATGTTTGCGATATTTCGCACAACTACTAGGTCGCCAGGAACCGTGTTTGTTATAAGGCTAGGCACCACGCGCGAATCGATACAGCCGACAAAAAGAGTGTGCGGCGTCTGTTTCTCGCCTAGGCTTTCAAAAAGCTCCTTATGCTCCAAAAAATCCTCTTCCATAAATTTTACTGCGCCGTCTAAGATACCTTGCATCTGCTTTCCCGTATAAAAAAATTATAAAATATTATATCAAAAACGTTTCAAAGTTCGTTAAAATTTTTTAAAATGCTTTTCGCGCGTCAAATTCAGTGATCTTTTATATTTTATTTACCTATTTTTGGCTAAATTTGCGTCAAAATTTAAAAAAGGAGAAAAAATGAGTTTATATGACAGAAACTATGCAAACTCAAGAGAGCACGAGGTTGCGAGCGAATATTCGCAAAGCGCGCTTAGCACGTTTATCAAGCAAACCTATCAGCTTTTCGCGGCTTCGCTTTTAGCAGCCAGCGTCGGAGCTTACGTCGGGCTTTATAGCTCGCTGGGAGCGACGGTAGCGGGCAACTACTGGCTATTTGTGATACTTGAGCTAGGACTTTTGGTCGGTTTAATGTTTGCCAAACGCAAAGCGGGCTTAAATTTGATCCTACTTTTTGCCTTTACTTTCGTTAGCGGACTTACGCTTACGCCTATTTTGGGACGCACTTTTGCGATGCCCGGAGGCGCTGCGATAGTAGCTCAAGCCTTTACGCTTACGACGGTAGCGTTCGGCGGACTTAGCGTATTTGCGATGAACACCAAGCGCGACTTTACCGCGTGGGGCAAGATGCTTTTCATCACGCTTATCGTTTTGCTCGTGGCTGCGATCATAAATATATTTTTCCACAGCCCGGTTTTACAGCTCGGCATCGCTAGCGTAGGCGCGGTTTTATTTAGCGCGTATATCCTTTACGATACGCAAAATATCATCCACGGCAACTACGAAACTCCGATCGAGGGCGCAGTTGATCTTTACCTTGATTTCTTAAATTTATTCGTTTCATTGCTTAGAATTTTAGGATTTTTTAATAGCGATGACTAGCGAAGAGCGGCTCTACCGCGTAATAGACGCAAATTTAAATCGCTTAAAAGAAGGGCTTAGAGTCGTCGAGGACGTCAGACGTTACGGTTTTGACGACCTAGCCCTCGCTAAAAAAATAAAAACTCTCCGCCACAAGGCAAAAATCCCGCAAAAAGAATTCTTAAAATTTCGCGACGCAGCAAACGACGTGCTAAAACCAAGCCTAAAAGAGGAGCAAATTCGCCTAAATTTGGACGATTTGCAAACCGCCAACATCAAACGAGCGCAAGAAAGCGCAAGGGTTTTAGAGGAGTGTTTTAAGCTCATCGACGTTAAAATTTCAGAGATTTTTAAGACCGTGCGCTACGAACTTTATGAGATAGAAAAAGAAATTTAACCCAAATTCAAAACTTTTTTAGTATAATCGCGACTAATTTTGAAAATTTAAAAGGATTTTTTATGGATTCGCTTTTTTTAGTATTGCAGTTTATTTTCGCGGTAGTTTTGACGATCGCCGTTTTGCTTCAGAAGAGTTCCTCTATCGGCCTAGGCGCGTATAGCGGCAGCAACGAAAGCCTATTTGGTGCAAAAGGACCGGCCGGATTCTTGGCTAAATTTACCTTCGTCGTGGGCGTTTTATTTATTCTGAATACCCTAGCGTTAAGCTACGTTTACAACATGCAAAGCAGCAAATCTCTCATAGATAGCGTCGATACTTCGTCGCTACCTGCAGCTCCTGAGGCAGTCGTTCCGCAAGCCCCTAATGCTCCAGCAGCTCCTGCGGCTCCGACAAGCGAGCAAAAATAAGGAGCGTCAATGAAAAAATTAGTTTCCGCGCTTGCATTGTTTGCGGCGACGCAGTTTGCGTTTGCAGACGCGCATATCTTTAACTATCACAGATTTGACGACGACAGACACCCGAGCACTAACGTCTCTATTAAAAATTTACGCGAGCAGTTTGATTATTTTAAAGAAAAAGGCTACGAGGTCATCCCGCTTTCAAAGCTCGTGGACGCTATCAAAAACGGCGAACCGGTATCTGACAACTGGGTTGTTTTAACCGTAGACGACGGCTACAAGAGCTTTTACGAAAAAGGCTTGCCGATATTTTTAGAGTACGGATATCCGTTTGCACTAATGATCTACGTCGAGGCCACCGCACGAAAATACGGCGACTTTATGACCTTCGAGCAGATCAAAGAGATCGAAAAATACGGCGAAGTCGGCTATCACTCCTACGGTCACTTACACATGGTCGGTCTTAACGAGGAAAAATTAAAAAACGACTTTGAGGACGGCATAAGCAAATTTGAAAAAAATATGGGCTACAAGCCGCGCTATTTTGCTTATCCTTTCGGCGAATATAACGACAGGGTACGCGACGTCGCGATAGAGCACGGTATCGAGGTGATACTGAGCCAAAACTCCGGCGCGGTCGCGGCAAACAGCGATCTGCACGAACTAGATAGGATCCCTGCGATGAACGGCACACACCTGCCGTCCGCGCTTGCTAGTAAATTTCTAAAAGCCGAATGGATACTTCCGCAAGACTATCCGAAAGATAATAAGATTAGCGAACTTATCATCAAAACCGATGAGAACGCGACGCACGGCTACTTCTCAATGACGGGACAAAAAACAAAAAAAGTAAAGCTTGAAAACGGACAGATGACGCTTAAATTTAACAAGCCGATCGACCGCTATAAAGTGAGAATGAGCCTCAAAGTAAACGGAAAAACGACGACCAAAATTTTAGTAAAGGATATAAATGCTGAATGAAATTTACAAAAAACAAAAAGAGCATAGCGACAAATGCATCGAGGGCCTAAAACGCGACTTTACCACGCTTCGCACGGGCAAGGTAAATATAAGCATAGTCGATAATATTTACGTGGATTATTACGGTAGCCAGACCCCGCTAAACCAAGTCGCCACCGTGCTAACGAGCGATGCTAGCACTATAAGCATTACGCCGTGGGAAAAACCGATGCTAAAAACTATCACCGCAGCGATCTCTGCGGCAAATATCGGCGTAAATCCGAACAACGACGGCGAGAGCGTGAAGCTATTTTTCCCTCCGATGACGGTCGAGCAACGCCAAGAAAACGCCAAGCACGCCAAAGCATTTGGCGAAAAGGCGAAAGTTAGC
This sequence comes from Campylobacter showae, assembly GCF_004803815.1. Taxonomy (NCBI): domain Bacteria; kingdom Pseudomonadati; phylum Campylobacterota; class Epsilonproteobacteria; order Campylobacterales; family Campylobacteraceae; genus Campylobacter; species Campylobacter showae. Next base: position 1,989,491 of record NZ_CP012544.1, read on the forward strand.
ATCAGAAACATCAGAAAAGACGCTAACGACGAGGTAAAAAAGCTAGAAAAAGATAAAACAATCACCGAGGACGAGAGCAAAAAAGGGCAAGACGAAGTCCAAAAGATCACCGACAGCTACACGTCAAAGATCGACTCGCTTGTAAAAGAAAAAGAGAACGAGCTTTTAAAAGTTTAAATTTTACGTACGGCTCGTTAAATTTGACGAGCCGTTTCTTTCATAAAAACCTTCCGCTATTTCGCATTTAGCATAAATTTTAGTCCGCTTTTGCTACACCCCAAAGCGCGTTTATTTATTTCGCCCAAATTTTAAATTTATCACGCCATACTCGCTTTTACCAAAATTTATATCCAAATTTAAAATTGCTAGCCGTTTTTTGCTCGGTAGAGGCTTATAATAACGCAAAATCGCAAGCCGTCAAAAGCTCAAAAAATAGTAGCTTAAGCGCGCTTAGGGTAAAATTCGCTCAAATTTTACAAAGGAAAAACGATGGATTTAGAGAAAATTTACAAGGACGCGGGCGCGTATTTGCAGGGTCATTTTTTGCTTAGTAGCGGCAACCACTCGCAGTTTTATCTGCAAAGCGCCAAAGTACTCGAGGATCCTCAGTTGGCCGGCGCTCTAGCAGACGAGCTAGCCGCCGTAATCGAAAAATCGGGCGTAGAGTTTGACAGTGTCTGTTCACCCGCTCTAGGCGGCATTTTGGCCGGCTACGAGCTAGCTCGCGCAGCAAAAAAACGCTTTATCTTTACCGAACGAGTCGAGCGTGTAATGAGCCTACGACGCGGCTTTGAGGTGAGAGAGGGCGAACGATTTATCGTTTGCGAGGACATCATAACCACGGGCGGCTCGGCGCTAGAGGCAGCGCGCGTGATCGAAAGCCTGGGCGGCAAGGTCGTGGCATTTGCCGCACTTGCTAATCGCGGCTTTTGTAAGGTCGCAAATTTAGCGGGCAGCGTCGCAAAACATAGCGCCAAACTACCTACCGACAAGCCGTTTTTTGCGCTGGGCAACTTTGAGTTTGAGATTTACGAGCCCGCAAACTGTCCACTCTGCGCCGATGGAAGCAAGGCGATAAAGCCCGGCAGCAGAGGTAACTAAATTTGTAAATTTCGCGGCTCAGCTTGATATAGCCGTGGAAATTTGGATGGATTTTGCAGGTGCCAACCAAAGCAAACCAAGCATGGATCAAATTTGACTAGGTTGTGCAGTATTTTAGGCGATAAATTTGACAATAAAAGAAGCCCGTCGTTGCGTTTTATAGGTTGCGATCAGAGCGGGATTAAATTTGCGTTGCCGTTTTTTTGCGTATTTGGTGACAACCGTCAAATTTAGGTAAATTTACGCCCGCAAAAGAGTGTCCTAAAATTTATGAATTTAAAATTTGGCGCGAGATGAACGCCGTAAATTTGAAACCAGCACTTGATAAATTTTACGGAGCTGCGATAAATCAAGCGTAAGCAGGCTTGATGAAAAAATGCGCGGGGCAAAAATTATTAATCGTCGTAAACGGGCGTTCAGATAAAAACAAACAAAGACGGCAATATCGTAAAGATTACGCCAGGCAAAACGCATAATCCAGCGGCAAACAAAGCACCGTTTACGAACGCAGTAAGGTTGCCCAGATAAAACGGCGTCAAGCGACACCCGGAAACGAGCCGTAAATTTACCGTACCGAAGCGGCGGCACAAGCAGACGTAAATTTGCCGCAACAAAGTAGAAGCACGTAAATTTGGGCAATCGCGATCAAATTTGGCGCTCAAATCCAAAACATGCGCCCGAAAATAAAAACAAAAGGAGTAAATTTGGCAAAACAAAAAGCGCAACTAGCCGGTATCGGCGCGCGAGTAAAGGCCTTTATCACCGATCTTTTTTTGATCGGGATGCCGATATATTACCTCACGACCTATGTTTTCTTAGGCGGCAAAGACGACTTTTTACACAACCAAACCGCGATATTCGGGGCAAATCTCGCAGTCGCTCTCATCTGCTGCGCCTTTTTTGCGATCAAAGCCCAGACGCCCGGCTACCGTTCGCAAAATATCTACCTCATCGACCTACGCAGCGGCCGCAAACTCGGCTTCGCACGCGTTTTACTCCGTTACATCTGTTTTTTGCTCTCAGGAGTTAGCGTGGTCGGACTTTGCCTCTGCTTTTTTCGCAAGGACGCGCTAAATCTACACGATCTGCTCACGCACTCGGCCGCCGTCTGCAAAAAAGCCGAGTAAATTTAGCTCGCCTTTTGGCAAATTTGAGCCCAAAATTGACGACAATTATTTCGGTGCAACCCGCCCTGCTCCGCTAAAGCTCAAATTTGATCTAGCGTTTTTGCGGTGCGGGTTTTGCAGGCTAGATTCTCATCCTGTCCCCGCGGTAAATTTGACCTACTCACCGCTGCGTCAAATTTAAATCTTTAAACCAAATTTCGTTACAATCGCCCCCGATAAGGAAAAATATGCAAAAAATAATGGGATTTACGAGAACGCGGGAAAATGCGGAGAAAAAAGGCGCGCTGATACCTAGCGACTTCACGCACGCAGCCATCATCGGAGAGACTGGCAGCGGCAAGACGACGGCGATGATATATCCGAATTTACTTGACCGCATGCAAAAAGGCTACGCGGTGTTTGCCGTGGATTATAAAGGCGGTGAGAGCGCCAAAATCAAGGCTCTAGCGCGCAGAGCCGGCCGCCTAAAAGACGTCGTGAGCGTAGGCGCGAGGCTGGACGCGCCGATAAATCTCATCGCCTCGATGAAGCCGCGGGACTTTAAAAACTGCGTAAAAAAGCCGATGGAGTCGAGGGAGAAATTTTGGGAGGAGTTTGGCTCGAGCATCGCGACGGAGTTTTTTAAGGTGCTAAAGGCGCTTAAAATTTTCGCTAAAAAAATCACGCCGCTAAGCGATTGCTACACGGACGCCTTTTACGCCGACGTGCGTACGCTCGCGCGGGATTTTACCTTTGACGTCGCTACGATACTGCGCCTCTCGCAAGATCTAGAAAAGATGCTCGAGTTTAAAGACGCGCTGAGCCTGATCTGCGACAATCTCGACTCCTCGACGCTAAATTTTACCCGCGAGACGATAATGATAAACCGCGCGTTTTTGGCCACCACGGACGAGTTTTTGGACGCGACGAGCCGCTACAAGGATATCGGCGACGAGCGCACGAGAGATGATTTTCGCAACTACTCGATGATGATGTCGCCGTTTCTTGGCCTCATGAACGACGACTCGCTAAACGGCGACGGCGAGGGCGCTGCGGGCGACGCGAGTATCGCAGGGCTACTAAATAGCGGCAAGATCGTGATATTTAACGCCGCAAGCTGCGACAAAAGCGCGCTAAGTTTCCTGTTAAACAGCTTCTTACCCGAGCTTTTAAAGCGCGTAACGATGAAGCAAAAAAGGCCCATTAGCCTATTTCTCGACGAGTCGGCGAAGCTACTAAGCGAGAACACCGAGCTAAACGAAGAGATCCTGCGCGAGTGCGAGGTGGAGCTGGTGCTGGCGTTTCAAAACGAGTTTTTGCTCAAGCGTGCGATCGGCGGCACGGCGTACGAGGCGCTGATGGGCAACCTTACCAACCGCTACTTTATGCGCAACAAAGACGTCGTGAGGCTGGGCGGCAGCGAGGTGGACTGCTCTACGCTGGAGAAATTCGAGTGCGTGCTAGAGGGAGACAAGATCGCGCTGGAGCCGATTTTCATAGACGAAGCGGAGTGTCTGCAAGCGCAGCTGGAGTTTGAGCGCAAGAACCGTCTGCACGAGCGACTGCTGGGCAAAATCTACGAAAACCGCGTGATAGAGTTTGACGAGGAGCTCGTGGATGACGGCAAAATCTGGGTGCGCGATGTGGATACGGGCGAGCGCGAATGCGTGTTTTTCAGCGACGAGGTGCTGGATATCCGCCCGCAAGATATCTATAAACGCCCGCCAAATACCGGCGGCTACAATATCTCGCTCGAAGACGGCACGGACGACGCACAGATAAGCTTTAGGTAAATTTGACAGCGACTAAACGGGAGTGTGGGTTAAATTTGGCTGAGCTAGCGAGCAAATTTGAGCGTAAATTTGGGTCAAATTTGGAAGACGGCGTAAATTTGAACGATATAGGTTAAATTTGCCGCTGTTATCTGTATCCAAATTTAACGAGCAAGCCAAGAAAAACCCGCTCATCGGTAGTCAAATTTAACAAAACGATTCGCAAATTTACCCAAATTTAACAAGCAAGTTTAGCGGTCAAATTTGAGCCAAACCTCGGCGCGCTATCTACCGTCAAATTTGACTGAATTCACACGCCGACGCAACCCAAATTTAGATCAAATTTGATCCGTCCGCCCAGACTCAAATTTTACCCAATCAACCAAAACCGCTTGAGATAAATTCAAAATTTAACCCCGTGATTTAGCAGTTTTCTCACGCCTAGATTCGTGTCGATGCCCGTGATTATGGCGTTGTAGATGTACTCTTTGCCTTGCTGGATGGCGCTTTCTAGGCTCTCGCCGCGAGCGAGCAGGCAGGCTAGCGAGCTAGAAAACGTGCAGCCAGCGCCGATGATAACTAGCGGATCAGCCAGCGGCGTCTCAAAGTTTTGCACGCTGCCGTCCTTGCGGTAGAGCGTGTCGATGCTTTTGCCAGCGACGATGTGCTTTTTCACGATCACGTCGCACGGCAAATTCGTAAAATCATCGCCGAAAAGCACGTCGGCTTCGCGCAAATTTGGCGTCGTGACAGCGGCAAATTTCATCAGCTCTTTTAACCTCTCAATGGCGCTATCTTTGATGAGTTTATGCCCCATTTTCGAGACGCAGACGGGATCTAGCACAACCGGAGCGGAGTTTTTTTCTAAAAAACCCTGCACGACGTCCATGATGGGCTCGTTAAAGAGCATGCCGATTTTAACGCCATCGAAGCTGAACTCTGCCGCGAGCATCTCGAGCTGATCGGCGATGAACGAGGGATCTAGCGAAACGATATTTTTGATCTTGTCCGTGTTTTCGGCAGTTAGTGCCGTGACCGCCGTCGCGCTATAGCAGCCAAAGTGCGCGCACGCCTTGATATCAGCTTGCAGTCCCGCGCCGCCGTTGCTACACGAGCCTGCGATGATGAGGATTTTTTTCATTTTTTGCCTTTTTTCGCTTTTAAAAGCCGTATTATAAACGACATTGCATTAACGGCGAGTTAAACGCTAAATTTTATAATTTTTTAAAGCCGTTTGCACTACAATTTCTATAAAGATTATCAAAATAAAAAGGAAAAACGAGATGGAAAAGATCGCATTTGCGGATATCGTCTCCGAAACGCTACTTATAAATTTATACTTTAGAAGTAAGGAAAATGAGGAGGCCAAGCCCATACTAAAAGACGAATTTTTAGGCGACGTCGCGAGCAGGATCGATTACGATTTCGCCAAATTTGACCGCTCAACGCTAAGCAGGGTCGGCACGGTGATACGCGCGAGGTTTTTTGATGACTGCATACTTAAATTTACGCGCGAGCACCCGGCCGCCGTCATCGTTCAAGTAGGTGCTGGGCTTGATACCAGGCCTCTTAGGCTAGCTCCCGTTTGCTCCGAGGCAATCTTTTACGACCTTGATTTGCCTGACGTCATCGCGCTTCGCGATAAGCTCGTGCCAAAAGCGCCGCAAAACTACAGCCTAGCGTGCTCGATGCTAGAAACCGCGTGGATGGACGAGTTAGCCAGAAAACACGCGGGCGCGAAGTTCGTTTTCGTGTTAGAGGGCGTGGCGATGTATTTTGAAAAGGCGGTATTTCGCGAGTTTGTGCTAAATTTGAGCGAGCGGTTCGAGGGGCTTTTACTAACAGATTTGATAAATAAATTTGCCGCAAGGTCAAACGCGCGCAAGCACGACGTGCTCAAATTTATGAAAGGAGACGTTAAATTTAAGATGAGCGTAGAGGGCGCGGACGAGGTCGAAGCGTGGAATAAAGATCGCATAAAATGCCTGGAAATCGGCACAATGACAGATATGTACAAGGATCGCTGGGGGTTTGTCGCGCGCATGCTGAGTTATATAAAGCCGTTTCGCGAGGCGTGCAGGATGTTTGTTTTCGCTCTGGGCAAGCGCGGGTAAATTTGAGCAAATTTAAGCTAAATTTGACGGCAAATTTGACTGTTGTGCGACCTAACCTGCATCTTTATGACGCTAAAACCTTATACGCGCTCAAATTTGACGCCGCCATAAAACGCGCTCAAACTCAAATATAAGTTTGCGCTTATTAAATTTTAGCTATAATCCAGGCTTCATAGATGGGTGTCCGAGCGGTTGAAGGAGCACGCCTGGAACGCGTGTAAAGTGCAAGCTTTCGAGGGTTCGAATCCCTTCCCATCTGCCATAATCTTATAAAACTTAACCCAAAAATTTTCCACAAATTTAACGCAAGAACCAAAAATGATAAAGATAAAACACATAAACGAAGATGATTACGCGCGGATTTTCGTATTCGGCGATATGCACGGCTGCCTCGGGCTTTTTAATCTGATGATTAAAGAGATAAATTTGACCAAAAAGGATTTGGTTATTATTTTAGGCGACAGCTGCGACCGCGGCGAGGATACGATCGGACTATACAAAAGATACGCCGAGCTCGTTAGAAACGGATACGCGCTGATCCACGTGCTAGGAAATCACGAGAAAATGATGATGGACGGGTATTTTAGCGGCGATACGCTAGATCATCAAATTTGGCTCAGAAACGGTGGCGACAAAACAAAAAGATCGATTTACAAGCGAAATTTAAATAGTTTCGCGCTCTCGTGGCTAAAGGATTTTATCGGCGATATGCCGCACATCGTGAGCTCGGAGCAAAGTATATTCGTCCACGCGGCCTTTGACGGCGATAAAAGCGAAGAGGAGCAGGAGGAGGACTACGTACTATGGAGTATAGAGCCCTTTTGGGAGAGTAACAATACGGGCAAGAGGATATTTCACGGGCACGTAGCTAGCGAAGAAAATAGGATAACCAGGCGCGAAAATAACGTCTTTTCGATGGACGTGGGTGCCGTGTTTTTTAAAAGGCTAGAGATAATGGAGATAAGAAGCGGCGAGAAATTTGAAGTGAGTTTAAGGGAGTAAAAATGATTTATTTTACCTCCGATTTGCATTTCGGACATAGCAATATCATGAGATTTCATCCGTGCTTTAGGCCTTTTTCTAGCGTGGAGGCGATGGATAGGGCGCTTATTCGCCATTGGAACGAGAGGGTAAATCCCTGCGACACGGTCTATAACATAGGTGATATTAGCTTTCACAAGGATATGGGGACCAATATATCCATATTTAGCAAGCTAAACGGCAAGCACGTCCTAGTGCTAGGCAATCACGACGAGGCGATAAAAAAGCATAAAGACGAGCTGCTAGCTATGAAAAAGCAAGACGGCAACGCGCTGTTTGAGGAAATTTACGAATACAAAGAGATAACGGTGCAGCACGGGCAGGATAAATTTCACCTCGTGCTCTTTCACTATCCGATATCCGAGTGGAATGCAGGCCACCACGGCGCGATCCAGCTCTACGGCCACATCCACGCAAATATCGCAAGCGTAAAAGGCAAGGCGCTAAACGTCGGCTACGATCTGCACGGCAAGATTTTGAGCTTTGAGGAAATTTATGATTTCGTTAAAGACCTGCCGCCTTTTGAATATAGCAAACATAGGATGTTTAGCGAAGAAGATAGCGTAGAGAGTAGAAGCGTAAGGATAAGAGAGGTTTTAGAAAAGCTAAATTTTGACTGGCCTTAGTCAAATTTGCGCCTTGGATTTACAAAGCGAATTTGGGCTTCAAATCTTAAATTTGAGCCCAAATTTAGCTATTTTCATAAAAACATCACAAACAAAAACACGCCCAAAATCATGCGGTAAATCACGAACGGTAGCATGCTCACGCGCGCGATCAGCGCCATAAACAGCCGCACGCAAAGATACGCGCTAAGGCCGCTAACCGCTGCGCCGATAGCAAGGTCGCTCCAAGGCAGCGCGTCCGGGGTTTTTATCAGCTTTACCGCCTCAAGGCCGCCTGCTAGCACGATAACCGGGATCGAGAGCAAAAACGAGAAATTTGCGCTTGCGCTGTGGCTAAAGCCAAGCATCAGCGCCGCCGTCATCGTCACGCCCGAGCGCGAAACGCCCGGTATCAGCGCGATCGCCTGTGCTAGCCCCACGATGAGAGCGAGCTTGATCGTCATTTCGTATTCGGTTTTTAGGCCCGATTTTTTGTCTGCAAAGTAGAGCGCGATACCAAAGATTATCGTCATCGCCGCGATCACAAGCCCGCTTCTAGCGTACTGCTCGATGGCGTCGTTAAACGCTAGGCCAAAAAGCCCCACCGGCACGGTCGCAAAGCCGACCGACCACACGAGCGTGCTGTCGCCGACCTTCTCGCGCCGCGCGATAGACGCGAAAAAATCTCGCACGAGCCCAGCAAGCCTGTCCTTAAAATAAAAAAGTATCGCCACTAGCGTGCCTACGTGAACGGCCACGTCAAAGGCAAGCCCCTGATCCGCCCATCCAAGTAGCTTAGGCACGAGTACGAGGTGAGCCGAGCTAGAGATCGGCAAAAACTCACTAATGCCCTGAACTAGGGCCAAAACTATAATATGCGAAAGCTCCATCACGCGGCCTTTTGGTTAAATTTAAACGAATTTTGTGCGCTAAATTTGATTTTATCTTGAGCGCAAATTTGATCATTTTCGTCTTTTTGCGCGTCAAAATTACCTGCGCCGCGAGCTAAATTTATGATGAAATTTTCGTCGGCGAATCGCCCTGTTTTTTGCCTATATATTTGCAATATTTCCCTTTTTAAATTTTGATTTTTCCGCGAGCAAGCCGCATAAATTTGATGCGGGTCTCGCCCGGCATGAGTTCTCAAATTTGACGCCTCCAGCTCAAGCTAAAACCGTCAAATTTAAAGCTAGATTTTACTTCGCCAACTCTTGCGCAAATTCCGCGATCTTTTCAGGCGTGAAGCCGAAGTATTCGAACAATGCGCCCGCCTTGCCGCTCTCGCCAAAGCTCTTCATCGAGTAGATCTCGTCAGCAAATTTATACCACTCCAGCGCGCTTGCGGCTTCGACGGCGATGACCTTGGTCGCTGGATCTATGATCTGATCTACGTACTCGCGCGGCTGCTCGCAAAGCAGGTCGAAGCACGGAGCAGAGACGACGTTCGCGCCGATACCGCGAGCGGCTAAAATTTCAGCCGCTTTAACGCAAAGCTCGACTTCGCTGCCGCTGGCTATTAGCGTGATTTTGGCGTTTTGCGCGCGTTTTAGTAGATAAGCGCCATTTTCTACGCCGCCAAATTCGCCCTTTTCAAGCGGAGCGAGGCCTTGGCGGCTAAGCACAAAGGCGCTTGGAGCGCGTAAATTTAGCGCAGCTTTCCAGCAAAGCGCATTTTCGTTGCCGTCGGCTGGACGGAATGTGTAGAAATTCGGCATCGCGCGCAATGTGCTAAGCTGCTCGATAGGCTGATGCGTCGGGCCGTCCTCGCCAACGCCGATGCTGTCGTGCGTAAAGATAAAAAAGTGCCTGATGCTCATCAGTGCAGCGATACGCGCGGACGGCTTTAGGTAGTCGCTAAAGATAAAAAACGTCGCGCTAAACGGCAAGAAAAGCCCGTATCTAGCGACCGCGTTGTTTATCGCGGCCATGGCGTGCTCGCGGATACCGTAGTGGATGTTGCGGCCGTTAGGAAAGTCGCCCATGCCCTTTAGCTCGGTTTTGTTTGACGGCGCCAGATCCGCGCTACCGCCGATAAAGCCGGGTATCGCGCGCGCTATCTCGTTCATTATGACGCCGTTGCTGTCGCGCGTGGCTAGCTTTTTGCCGCTAAAATCAGGGAAATTTATCTTGCTAAAATCAGGATTTAGCAGCGCGTTTAGCATATTTTTGCTCTCGCTGCTTAGATTTTCTACCTTTTTGTTCCACTGAGCTTCGGCTAGGTCGCCCTTTTCTAGCGCGGCGCGGAAGCGAATAAGAACGTCCTCGTCGATGGCAAATTTGCGCTCCGGATCAAAGCCAGCTGCGATTTTAGCGGCTTTTATGATCTCCTCACCAAGCGGCGCGCCGTGGCTATGATGGCTGCCCTCTAGCTCGCCCGCGCCCTTTGCGATGCGGGTGTTTGCGATGATGAGATACGGGCGCTCCTTCTCGGCGGCTTGCTCGAGCGCAAACTCGATCTGATCGTAGTCGTGGCCGTCGATGCGCGCGACGTCCCAGCCCTGCGCCTCAAATCTAGCCTTCACGTCCTCGCTCCAAGCGATGCTCGTATCGCCCTCGATCGTGATGTTGTTGGAGTCGTAGATCAGCACGAGGTTGTCTAGATGTAGGTTGCCGGCAACCGCACAGGCCTCGTAGCTGATGCCCTCCTGCAAGTCTCCGTCGCCGCAGAGGCAGTAAATTTTATGGTCGATGATGGTGTTTTCAGGCTCGTTTAGCAGATTAGCCGCGTATTTTGCCGCCATAGCAAAGCCAACCGCGTTTGCTACGCCCTGCCCTAGCGGTCCGGTCGCAACCTCGACGCCTTTGGTGTGGATCTCCGGGTGGCCTGGGGTTTTGGAGCCTAGCTGACGGAAGTTTTTTAGATCATCAAGGCTAAGATCATAGCCGCTAAGATGCAAAAAGCTATACACGAGCGAGCTTGCGTGACCGCCGCTAAATACGAGCCTGTCGCGGTTTAGCCAGTTTGGATTTTTAGGATTGTGATTTAGAAATTTAGCCAGCACGACCATGACGTCCGCTAGTCCCATCGGCGCGCCCGGATGCCCGCTGTTTGCCTGCTGCACCATATCAGCGCACAAAAACCTTATCATATCAGCCATCTTTTTTAGCATTTTTTCTCCTTAGTTTTTATGCGATTATACGAAAATTCGGCTTAAATTTTACGCTTTTAGCGCCGCCGTAAATTTTAAAAATTCGGCGAAATTTTCCTTTTTCTCTTTTAGCTCAAGAGGTATCTGGTGCTCTTTTTCGCCGATTATTATGACGTCTTCTTCCCCCTCTTTTACCGTTATGGACGCGTCTGCGATCTCATCCCACGAGCTAAAAACGGGCTCTTCCATAAGGTCACGGCTAATGAGCCCGCACTCGTCCAAAATCACGCCAAAAGGTTTACTGAGTCCAAAAAGCGCGCTATCTAAGCTATGAAAAATCGGCGAGCTAGGCTTAAAAACGCCGAGCGATTTGGATAATAACTTACTCTCGTCAAGCGGCGTTTTTAGCGCTTCGCCAAGACCTAGCTCTAAAAGTTTATCCGAAATTTTCGCCTCGTCATTTTGAACGCCGCTCTCGAAAATAGCATTTAAAACGGCTTTTAGCGTCCTTTTCATCGCTGCTTTCATCTCGCTGTCGATTTCAAATTCGCATTTTTCCAGCTCTTGCCAAGCGATATTTTCCAGCTCGTTTTGCAAATACTTGCCGAGCCTAAACGCCGCCGCTACCTCATCGACATTTACGGCCGACGCGTCAAATTTAACCAAAAGATGACGACTCGTGAGCAAAAACCCTATGCTTTTTCGCCCGATCATCTGTGCATGTACACCGATAAAAGCAACCGGCCGGGCACCATAAAATTTAGGCGTTTTGCTATAGTCCACGCCCTTTTGCAGCCCTAGGCTTTTATCTAAAATTTGCTCCACCGCCTTTGCGAAAACCTCGTCCGCATCGTCCCAAATCGGGTGTTTAGCGCCATTGCCGTTTAGAAATAAAACATTTTGTGTACTTTCGTCGAAAGAGAGTAAAATTTCGTCCAAACTTTTCACGTTTTCTCCTAAATTTTATTTAAAAACCATACTCCGCCGCTCGTCAAATTTAGACGCCAAAATCCACCTCACAGCCAAACGTCATCGCATCATCGCGCGAAATTTGAACGATATAGGGCTCATTCACGAGACTGCTCGCACTTTTCGTAAAACCACTCGAGCATCTCGTTTAGCTTAAACTCATCGCCGTCTAAAAAATACTGCTTGCTGCTTTTGATCGCGTTTTCGCCCGCGGCTACGTAGTCGCCGATGAATCCGCGATCCATGACGTCGCGCGCCAAGATGTCTGGCTCAAAGACGTTTACCGTCTTTTGCGTTTCGCGCCATTTGCCGCTCTCATCAGGCTCGCGAAGCGCCGAAGATACGTTATTTCCCGCCTCGTCGTAGGCGTAGACGTACTCGCGCCGCTCGCCGTCTGACGTCTCGCGATTTTTTATCAAATTACCGCGCGCGTCGTAGCTAAGCTCATTTTCAAACACTATCTCCCAGCGTTGCGACTCCTTGCGCCAAAACGACGAAGCGGAGTATTTTTGCCGACCTTGCTCGGTCTCCTCGCGCACGTTTTTGTAGCAGCCGTTCCACTCGCTCCTTGCAGCGTCCCAGCGGCATCTAAGATCGGTAAAGCGCCTAAACTCGGGCTCTATTTTCTGCACCGTCCTCTCCTGCGGCTGCCACGCGTCCTTGCTCCACGTAAAATTTATCTCGGTACGCGCTCCGTCCGCAGCCGTAAAGGCCGCGTGCTTCGTCTGCGGCACCCATTTGCCGCGCCATTTATAACCCTCGGAGCTAGCATAAACGTCGCCGTTATAGCGATATATCGATTTTTCGTACGGCGTCCATTTTTTGGCTTTGGCGCTCCACTCAAAGGTTGTTATGAGCGTGGTTTTGTGGTTTTCGTCATAAAGTCTTTTGGTTAGATAATTCGGCGTCCATTTGCCGTTTTTTAGGGTGAAATTTTGAGAGATTTCGGTCGCGCCCGTTCGCTTTTCGACGATTTTTTGACCTTGGTTTAGTTTGCCGTTTTGACCCTGGACACTGACGTAAACAAACGCGCCGTCTTTTGTTCTTTCAATTCTTGAGAGTCCTACTTTGCGCCATTTGTCGGCGCTAAAGTCCCACTCGTATTCGGTTCTGCCGATTTCTCGTTCGCCTCTTTCGTCAAATTTAACCGCGCTTTTCGTCCTGCGCCTGCCGTCGTCGTTGATTTCGTCGTAGATTTTTTCTAGTACGCTAGTCTTCGCATCGTAAATTTGACTAAATTCGTATTCGTAGCGCGGTACGGCGCCGCCCTGCGTTTTATAGCTCGTCTTTTTTAGGCAAATTTCGCCCGCCGCAGATAACGGCACCGTCCAAATCGCCGCAAAAATCGCTACCGTCCAAAAACGCCTCATAGCCGCTCCTTTTAAATTTGACCGCGAGCAGTGCGTAAATTTAGCCGCCAAACGGCGTCAAATTTGACGAGCTAAATTTACGTTCGGGCACCCGTCAAATTTAACGGCGTAAACCAAAATTCAGATCGCCCAGCCGCGTCAAATTTACCGCAGTTAGGCCGCTCGCGGTCGCTAACAAAATATCATTTGACCTTTTTATACTTCCACGTCTGCTCTGAAGCGAGTTTAAATTTACCGTCCGCCGCAACGAACTGTTTAAAGCTCTTCACCGCGTATCTGCTAGGCATCTCAAAGGACATCAGCGAGCCGCCGTGTCCGACGTCGTCGGCTAGTATATGCGGATCAAAGGTCGTCTCCAGGCGCTTATTTTGCACCCATCTTTTGCCGTTTTCGTCGCTAGATAGCTCGTAGACATCCACGCTCACGTTATCGCCGCGCTCGTTGTAGCCGTAGACGAACTTCTCGCTGCCGTCCATCGTGTCGTATCGCTGCGTTAGCAGACGCTCGCCGCTCTTGTCGTAGATGCTGCGGTTGGAGTACTCCTGCTTCCACTCTTTGCGCTCTTTATCCCACAAAAACGCCGCCGTCTCAAAGTCCGCGCCCTCTACGACCGAGACGTTTTTGCTGTTGTTTTCCCATGCGTTTTGTTCGGCATTCCAGATGAGATTTATCGTCACGTCTTTGCCGCTAGAGGCGTCGTAGTCATGCTTGGACATCTCGGCGTAGCGCCACGCGCCGTTTTCAAATACGCTTCTTACCTGCTCGTATTTGCCTTTCACGTCACCCGCAACCGTGCCTCTTTCGCGGTTTTGCCATGCGCCGTTTTCGTAATCCCAACTCTCATAGCCGCGCGTCTGTCCGTCCGTGCCGTAGAGCAGCTGCGTTTTTGATTTAGGCTGCCATCTTTTGCCGTCCCAGACGCTAAGCACGATGAGTTCGTTCTCGCCGTATGCGTTCTCGACGGTTTTGGTTAGCGCGGTTTTTCGCCATTTACCTTTTACCAGCTCGTATCTGATCTCCTCGCTAGCGTTTTTTAGGTACTTTATGATAGTTTTGCTAGCATTTTCCGGCATACCGCGGATAAACGAGCTAGACTCCTGCGTGAGGACGCCTTTTTTATAATCGGCTTTGTATTCGGTTACTTTGATCCATTTTTTCGCGGTAAAATCATAGCTAAAGGCTTCATATTTCGTCATCTTGCCGTCTTTGTTATAGTAGCTGATCTCTTTGTGTTTGCCCTTTAGCCCATCTGCGAGCTCAGAGGTGCTAACTAGCTCTAGGCGGCAAGCCTTGGCGTCGTAGCTTTGCTTGGTCTCGTAGCTAGAAGTCGGCTCCTCAAAAGTCTTTTGCGCGGTGCTAGCTAGCATGTAGTCGTACTCTTTGGCAAACGCCGCCGCACACAAAAGCGCAAGCGATAAGGCTAATTTTTTCATTATCTCTCCTTTTGATAAATTTAAAAGATTATAGCATAAAAAGGACACCGAATTTTGCCGATTTTGCGGCGGGATCGGCACGGTTTGCGAGATAGTTTATTTATAACGCGCAGATAGCATTTTGTAGTTAAATATAAATTCGGCAAAATTTACCATCAAATTTAGCAGCTTAAATTTGACCGTCATAAACGCAAATTGAAGCCGAATTTACCGCAAATGCTTGTCTATGAGGCCCGTCACGATAGCGCGGATGCCTGCATGCACGCCGCCTAGCTCGCGCTCTATCTTTGCGATGAGCTCGTTTTTAGCCTGCACCGCGCCCTCCACGCCAAGAAGGTTGGTAAAGGAGTTTTTCGCGCCGTCGTTATGCGTCGGCTTGCCCGCCGTTTCGGCGCTTTGCGTCGCGTCGATGATGTCGTCTGCGATCTGAAACGCCAGCCCCAGATCAAGCCCGATATCGTAGATGCGCGCAGCCTCCGCCTCGTCTAGCCCCGCCACGACGCAGCCTGCTTGCAAGCTCGCCGCGATGAGGCGCGCGGTCTTGTGGATGTGCAGAAATTTTAGCTCCTCAAGCCCTAGTTTTTGATTCTCGAAATAACAGTCCACCGCCTGCCCAAGCGCCATGCCGTAGATGCCTGCGTTGCGGCTTAGGATCTCGACGCATTTTATGCGCACGTCCGCATCTAGCGGGGCTTTTGCTATCTGATAAAAAGCGTGGGTGTTTAGCGCGTCGCCAGCCAGGATCGCCGTCACTTCGTCAAATTTGACATGCAAACTAGGCTGTCCGCGGCGCAGATCCGAGTCGTCCATTGCAGGCAGATCGTCGTGGATGAGCGAGTAGCTGTGCATCGTCTCAAATGCCAGCGCGACGTGAAACGCCGCCTCTTTGCGCTCGGGACGCACCGCCGCTACGACGCCAGCGACTAGCATCGCGCGAAAATGCTTGCCGCCCGACTTTAGCGTGTAGGAAAGCGCCTCGTCAAAGCACGGATGAAAGCTAGGGCTGCTTGGCAAGTGCGCGTTCAAAAACGCCTTAAACTCAGCCAAAAGCGCGTCCTGATCGGCAGCGCTGGGCGCTGTTTGTTGCAAATTTGAGCCGGAGGTAAAGCACGAATCTTTTGCTGCGTTTAGCGAGATCAAATTTGCTCTATTTTTCGGGCCTTGAGTCGGATTTTCGGAGTTTATTCTAGCTTTGGTCGCGTTTAAAATTTGAGACCTATTTTGAGACGAGCTCGCGCACGAACTATGAGCTAAAATTTGATCCTTCGGCAGCGCCTGCGACTCGCTCAAATTTGACGCTTTCGCCGCATTTTGAACGCAAATTTGACCATTGCTAGTAGATTTTGATTTTACCGCTAAATTTTGATTTTGCATCTATTCTCCGTTTTATTTTGCCGACTGGCCGGGTGCGGGCTAAATTTCTCAAATTTAGCCTGCAAAGGCGTCAAATTTGTCGCCCGAGCTTAACGCGCATTGTAAAAAAAGTCAAAGCCGTTGCGTCTAAATAGCAAATTTTGACCGCCGCCTTTAGCGAGCAGGCCGAGCGCTTCCTTGCGGCTTGAGACCGTTTTTTGCCCCACTTGTATCAGCTTGTCGCCGACTCTGACGCCAAATTTCGCCGCGCCCGAGCTTGCGTCTACGCTTTTTACTATTAGCTTCTCGTCAAAGGTTATGCCGTAGAGCTTTTGCACGCTTGCGGCATCGCTGCTTTGAGGCATGGACTGCGATTTTGCGTCGCTAGCGGGGGCTTTTTTATCCGTTTTCGTCGGCGCTTTTTGCTCTTTTTTGGCCGCGTCGTCCGAGACTGCTACGCCAAATCTCAAAACCTCATCGCCGCGCTTGATCTCAAATTTGAGCCGCTCGCCCTTTTTAGCAAACAAAATCCTCTCGTTTAGCTCGCGCAAACTCTCAAATTTCTCGCCGTTTACGCTCAAAATTTCATCCCCTACCATCAGCGCCGCGCCGCGTCCGAGCGGATCGACGCTCTTTACGTAGAATTTGCCGTCTTTTTCCTCGAAAACCGCGCCGACGTCGCCGTAGTAAACGTCTTTATACGCCGCAAAGTGCCGTAGGTAGCGGCTCGGGACAAATTTATCCCCGCCCACGGCGATACCGCGCAGCTTGCAGCACGGACTTAGCACGGCGCCCGTGCCGTTTACGTCAAACGTGAGCACGTCCAGCTCGCCTAGCGCCTGTGCCTGCGCCTTTACGTGGCCGTAGACGGTCGCGTTTAGATCGTGCGTAACGCTGACCCAGTCGCTTTTTTTCGTCGCGTTATCGTCAGCCATCTTTACAGGCTCGAGTTTGGCGTCCGAAGCGACCAGATAGAGGCCAAGATACGGGTCAAATTTGACGTAGTTTTTCACGGGAGTTTCGCCTTTTGGCACGGCGATTAGATTTGGCGTGATCGCGATGCCGCCATTACCCGCGACGTTTACCATAGCGGGCAGGTTTTTCTCAAAGCAAGCGTTAAAATCATCCTGCGTCGGGCGCGGCTCGGCTCTAAGCGACGCGGCAAATGCGCAAATCATAAAAATCGCAAAAAGTGGAGAGCAAAATTTGCGAGCTAAATTTGAGTTCAAATTTGCGCTTAAATTTACCGCCGTATCGCCCCGTGACCCGCTAAAATTTAACCGCGCGAGCCCCGAAACCGCGTCCAAACGGTGCGAAAAAGCTGCGCGTTTCATTGCCCTAGCCCCATGCCGGCAAAGCCGCCTAGCATCCTTGACGCGGCATTTTTGCGGTCGTCCTCGATCATCTTTAGCACGTCGTTTACGGCGCTGATGAGCAAGATCTGCAAGCTCTCCTTGTCCTCTAGCAAGCTGTCGTCGATGCTGATATCGAGCACCTCGCCCTTGCCGTTTGCTCTGACGCTGATGAGCCCACCGCCGCTTTTTACGCTAAATTCGCGCTTTTGACTCTCCTGCTCGATCTCCTGCGCTTTTTTTTGCGCCTCCTCGAGCATCTGTCCCATTTTTGAAAAATCAATCCCCTCAAACATAAACATCCTTTCAAATTTCGCGTTATTTTAGCCAATTTAAGCTAAATTTACTTTATTTAAAGCCTGCAATGCAAGTTTCGTTCCCGCCTTGGAATTTGCGGCGGATACGGGCGCTGACGTATAAATTTAAGTCCGAAAAGCCGTCAAATTTGAGGGTAAAATTTTATTTTAATAGCCTGCGCGTGTTTTGATCTGTTTTGATTTACTGCAAGCGTGCCTACGTAGTTTTCTAGCGTGGAATTTTTTGTAAATTTGAGAAATTTGCCATAGATAATAGACGAAGTTAAGCGGCAAATCGCAGAGCTAAAAGAGCATTTAAGGTAGCGCGGGTGCGGCGGGCGCTAAATTTTGGTCATTTCATCAAATTTAAAAACCACACATAAAACGCGATAAAATAAACTATCGCGAGGTCGGAGCCCGTGCAAACGAGCGCAGGTCAGATATCTTTAAACTCAGCCGCGACCGATTTTTCCAGATTTACCGCCTTGCCAAGGATCGTTATCGCCTTTTGCCTGCACTTATTCACACATCTGTAGCAAATCGTGCAGCGCTCGCCAAATCTCGCCTTACCGTGCGTGATTTTTATATTTTGCATCGGGCAGGACTTCGCGCACTCGCCGCACCCGTTGCAGCGCGCCGCATCGAGGGTCGGTTTGCGCCTAGCAAACGGCGTTTTGTTCCAAATTTTCATCCAGAGCCGCTGTCCTAAAAGCCCCGCGATACGGCATAGCATGCCTAGCCCTTCTTGCGGCGGCTTGCCCGCGGCAAATGCCTCCGAGGCGCGCTCTAGCTTGGCGTTTGCCTCCTTAATCAGGCGCTCGTTTTTCTGCGCCGAATAGCTAAAAATCGCCACGTCAAGGATAAATGCCGGCATTCTAACGTGCGCGCCGCCCGTTATCTTCGCGCCCGCCCGCCTCAAAATCCTAGCCGCGCAGCCCGCTCCGTCGCCGCTAAAAATCTCCATCGTAGCGATGATAAAGACGTTTTTGCCGTGAAAATTCGCGCTGTTTTCGCAAATAAACTCGCGCACGATCTGCGGCAGGTCGCTAAAGTAAACTGGATAGGCAAGGATGATGTCGTCGTGAGATTTTAACAGCTCAGCACAGGCCTCGTCTTCGATCGAAACCGCGGGGATATCGCCGCCCAGACGCTCTATAAATCTCTTTACGCAATGTTTCGTGTTGCCCGTGGAGCTGAAATAAATCGCTATCATTTTGCGAATCCTTTTAAATTTAGGCGCAAAATTTTGCCCATTTTCGTCAAATTTTGCCGACCGCATCAAATTTAACGCCAAGCGGCGGCAAATTTAAATAAATTAATATTTGGCGCGTTCGCCCTTCACCTGTTTGCAAATGACCGTCGCCCCGCACTAGCCTAAATTTTACCGCAAATTTGACTCATCGCCATAAAACGTAAATTTAAATGCCCCGCCGCAGAAACGACAAATTTGGGCATAAATTATTTTACGATCTCGTTTTGCTCGTTTACCTGCACGATTTTTGGTTCGAAATCTCTTGCTTTTTTGGCGCTAAGAAGCGCATAAGCAACGATAATGACGACGTCGCCGATGCAGACTTTGCGCGCGGCTGCGCCGTTTAGGCAGATCTCGCCCTTTTTCTCGCCGCGGATCACGTATGTGGCGAAGCGCTCGCCGTTATTGACGTTTAGGATTTCGACTTTTTGGTATTCGCAAAGCCCGGCAGCCTCGATGAGCTCGGGTCCGATCGTGACCGAGCCCACGTAGTTTAGGTTGGCGTCCGTCACGCGTGCGCGGTGGATTTTGCTTGATAAAATTTCGATTTTCATCGGTCGTCCTTTGTGTTTTTTGAGAAAATTATACTATAAATTTAGCCGCGGCGATTCATTTTTGCTTGTTTGCTGCGATAAAATTCGGGGTTAAATTTGTGATTAAATTTGAAATTAGCAGCGTTTAGTTGAGCGGCAAATTTGACGGCGCTCAGCAAATAAGCAGATTTTTGGTGCAAACAAAGGCGATTTTACTCAAATTTGCCTTTGTTTCGTCGCCGTTTTATCCGTAAATTTAGGCGCGCGCGTCCAAAAGTTCGCGCACGACCTGCTTATCGCTAAAGGGGTACTTTACGCCCTTGATCTCTTGATAGGTCTCGTCGCCCTTACCCAAAATTACTAAAATTTCGTCCTGTGCGAGGCTTTCAAGCGCGTATTTTATCGCCTCTTTGCGGTTTGCGATACATTTTACTCGCTCGTTCATCTCTAGGCCGCCGCAAATTTCGGCGATGATGGTTTCAGGCTCCTCGCTGCGAGGGTTGTCGCTGGTAACGACGAGTCTGTGCGCGTATTTTTGCGCTATTGCGCCCATTTTAGGGCGTTTAGTGCGGTCTCTATCGCCGCCGGCACCAAAAACTGCGACGATTTTACGATGACGCAGCGCGTTTAGCACCTTTTCGATGCCGTCTGGCGTGTGCGCAAAGTCCACGATCACGAGCGGTTCGCGACTTACGACCTCCATGCGCCCCTCGACGCCATCAAATTTAGAAGCCGCAAGCGCGATCTGCTCTAGCGGCCTATCCGTTAGCGTCGCAACGCAAGAGGCGGCTGCTATGAGGTTGTAGAGGTTAAATTCGCCGTGCAAATTTGAGCTTAGCGCCATCTGCCCGCGCGGAGTCTTTAGCGCGCAGTGAATGCCGCCCTCTAGCGAATACTCGCCGGGCGCAAAGTCCGCGTTCGCATGAAGCGCGTAAGTTAGGGCGTTTGCGGGATTAAATTTGATCCCGCCGCGGTCGTCTATGTTTATGAGCTTTGGCGCGTCATCCGCGAAAAACTCGCTCTTTACGCGCGCGTACTCTTCGAACGTACCGTGGTAGTCGAGGTGGTCCTGGGTCAAATTCGTAAAGATTTTCATCGCAAAATCCAAGCTCTCGATGCGTTTTTGAGCGATGGCGTGTGAGCTGGCCTCCATCACGAAGTACTCGCAACCGCGCTCGCTAGCGGCTTTAAGGTAGCTAAGCGTGCGTAAAATTTCGCTCGTCGTTAGCGCCTTATCATCTATGCGTTCACCGTTTATAAAAGCGCCGCGAGTGCCGCACAGGCCGCATCCGTAGCCTAAATTTAATAGCGTAGCGCAGATAAGCGCTGCGGTCGTGGTCTTGCCGTTGGTGCCCGTGATGCCGATGATTTTGATATTCTCGTCGATGCCTAGTAGTCGCTTGCACTCGGCCAAATTTATGATTTTTGCGCCCTTTGCTTCGGCGGCGGCTTCAAATTTGGCGTTCGTCGCCGTTTTTACGAAACAGCAACCCGCTTCGCATTCGTTCGAGTTGTCGGTGACGAAGCCTTCTTTAACGTAAATTTTCACTTTCGGCCTTTTCGTTGATTTCGCGAGCCAGGGCGCTTAGTCGCTCGTCGCCGGCAAACATCACGGCCGCGGTCTCGATGTAGTTTAGCCCCATTTCGATGAAGTCGTTTTTGATAAGATTTTGCAAAAACTCGAGAAAATCGTCGCGGTTGTCGATCATCACGCGCGTGGAAAACATGATGTCCTCAAAGGTGCTTTTAAATCCGCCGCGCCTAACCGCATCCATAAAATCGGCGTAGCTGATGGCGTTTTGCTCCTCAAGGCTCTCATCGTCGCTAAATTTTGCCTCAAGCGCGCCCAAAATTTCCTCTAGCTCGTCCGGACTCATGCCGAGCTTATCTTTTAGCTTAAATATCTCAAAAAGCGTCATCGCCTCGTCGCGGCGAGTCTTGGCAAGCGAGCAAAGCATGATGAGAAAAAGCAGCTTTTTGTCCGGTTTTTTGTCGTAGGCGAGTGAAAAATAGCTCGCGGCGGCGTTAAATTCGCCCTTATTAAATGCTTTTAGGCCCATCTTTTTATAATCAATCAAATTTAACTTCCTCGCCGATAGGGATGTTTACGACCTCTAGCTCGGGGTGGATATCCATGCGGAGCTGGCGCTCGATGCCGTATTTTAGCGTGGTCGAGCTAGCTGCGCAACCGTGGCAGTGGCCGGTTAGACGGACGTAAATTTTGCCGTTTTTGATGCCTAATAGCTCCATGCCTCCGCCGTCGTTTTCAAGCATAGGCAAAACCTTTTGCAGGCTGGCTTTTACGGGCTTTAAAAGCTCTTCATCGGTAAATGGGATCATTTTTAACCTTTTAAATTTTTGAGATATTATAGCAGATAAAATTTTAAATACGCTATGAGTTTGGCGTTTTGGCCGCTATTTTTGACTTGGATAAATTTGGAATTTTAAGCGATTCTATATGTTGATAAGTCAAATATAAAAGATACTAGCAGCTCTTTAAGGATGAAAACGTGCGGTAGTAGCAAGGGCGTAATCCGTAATTCAAAACTCGAAATACCTGTGCTTAATATTCCAAATGTTGTTTGCAGAGATGCATAAATTTGATATGGCAAGCGTCTATCGTACAAGCAAATCTTTTGAAAGCAAATTTGCACTTCAAACTACGACAGAAACCAGGGTAAAACTAGCTACAAATTTTGTTACTTTCTAACTAAATACAAAATTGCAAACAATGCAATAGATGAACAAATAAATTTAATTGATGTGAATACTAAAGGGAGTTTGAGGTAACTAAAATATGTCAATTTAAAAAGAAAAGAGAGCCGAAGCTCTCTAAAAATTATTCTTTGATTAGCTCGATATAAGCCATCTCAGCAGCATCGCCTCGGCGAACGCGAGTCTTAACGATGCGCGTATATCCGCCGTTTTTGCCTACGAATTTTGGAGCAAGCTCAGTTACTAGTTTATTCGTAGTTTCTTTATCTTGCAAGCTGGCAAAAACTGCTCTGTGAGCGTTGCTGTCGCCTTTTTTAGCTCTAGTGATTAGCTTTTCGATATAGCTTCTCAACTCTTTTGCCTTAGGCAAGGTCGTCTCTATCTTTTCGCTTTTGATGATAGCGATAGCTAAATTTTTAAGTAGAGCCGAACGGTGAGCCGACGTCCTACCTAGTTTTCTGTATCCGTGACCGTGTCTCATTTATCTTCCTTTTACTCTTTTGCACTCATTTGTGATTTTAGGTCGGCGATTTTTTTCTTGAGTTGCTCTTTGCCGCCGCCTAGGTCGCCGCCGACCGGATATCCGATCTCTTGCATAACGGCTTTGATCTCGTCGAGAGATTTTTTGCCTAAATTTTTAAGCTCTTTTAGCTCGTTTTCATCCATCAAAGCAAGCTCGCCGATAAATCTAATCTCGGCTTTATCAAGGCAGTTAAAGCTTCTAGCGCTCAAATTTAGCTCTTCTACGCTTTGAAGTAGTTTCGCATGCTCGCTGCCTGAAGTTTGAGCGTTTAAGCCTGCAGAAACGTCGATATTTAAAACGCCTTTAAACACCGACATCTGCTGATACATCGCCTCGATCGCATGTTTAAACGCCTCGATCGCGCCCACTTGTCCATCCGTCGTAACCGTGAAAATAATCTTCTCGTAGTCAGGGTTATCCTCGACTAGAACGTTTACTAGCTCATAAACGGCTTTTTTAACAGGCGTAAAGAAAGCGTCGAGGGCTATATAACCCTCTTCGGTATTGTCTCTTATCTCTTCGCTTGGGACGTATCCGATACCTTTTTGGATGATTACGGAAAATTTAAGCTCCGCGTCCTCGTTTATGGTCGCAAGATAGGCGTCCAGATTTACGATATCTACGACATCGCTTTTTAGATCACCGGCTTTTATCTCTTTTGGACCTTTAAACGAATACTCGACCACCTCGCGCTCAGACTCGTTTTTTAGCTTAAAGCGGATGTTTTTTAAATTTATAATAAACTGCGCTACGTCCTCGAGCATGCCTCTCATCGAATCAAATTCGTGAGATACGCCCTCTATCTTGACGCCCGTAGCCGCAAATCCAACCGTGCTGCTATATAAAAGTCGTCTTAGCGGATGAGCCAAAGTGACCGCATAGCCCGTCTCAAACGGATAAGCGGTTATTCTGGCGACATTCTCGCTTATACTCTCTACTGAAATTTCGGTAGGCATATAAGCTGATGTGGTAATTTTTCTCATCGTTATACCCCTTATTATTTCGAATAAAGCTCTACTATGAATCTTTCCTCGACAGGAATGACGACTTCTTCCCTTTCCGGAGTTCTTGTGAAAATTCCGAATTTTTTATCTTTTTCGACGTCGACCCAAGCTACGATGCCGGTTTGCGCCGTAAGATCGATCGCGCGAACGATTTGCGGATTGTTTTTAGATTTTTCGATAACCTCTACTTTAGCGCCTGCTTGAACTCTGTAAGAAGGAATATCTACTCTCTTACCGTTTACTAAAATATGTCCGTGAGTAACTAACTGACGAGCGAAGCGGCGAGTCGTCGCAAAGCCCATTCTGTAAACTACGTTATCTAATCTTTGTTCTAAAAGCTGTACCAAAAGCGCACCGGTATTTCCCTCGCGGCGAGCGGCCTCTTGGAATAAGCGGCGGAATTGCTTCTCGCTAATACCGTACATAAATTTAGCTTTTTGTTTTTCTCGAAGCTGCAAGCCGTATTCGCTTATCTTGCTTCTTCTTTGTCCGTGTTGTCCCGGAGCGTAAGGCCTTTTGTCAAGCGCGCTCTTACCTGCTAAGCGACGCTCGCCCTTTAGCGCCAAACTAACGCCGAGTCTTCTTTCTAATTTTTCAACGGGTCCTCTATATCTAGCCATAATAATTCTCCTAAATTTCTAATTATACGCGGCGGCGTTTCGGCGGTCTGCAACCATTATGCGGAAGCGGAGTTATATCTTTTAAAAATGTTACTTTTATACCCTCTACCGCGCCTACGCTCTTGACTGCGGTCTCTCTACCGCTGCCAGGACCTTGTACTTTGATACCTACTTCTTTTATACCGTGCTCTTTTGCTTTAGTTAGAGCGTCTTCTACCGCTTGTTGAGCTGCATAAGGAGTTGATTTTTTACTTCCTTTAAAGCCTAGTCCGCCAGCACTGCTCCAAGCGATAGCATTTCCCATCTCATCGGTAACCGTTACCATAGTGTTGTTAAAAGTCGCGCTTATATAAACGATACCTTTAGCAATACTTTTTCTTACAATTTTCTTTTTAACTACTTTTCTTTTTGCCATCGCTTATCCTTATTTCGTCGCAGCGCCGACTGTTTTGCGCTTGCCTTTTCTAGTTCTAGCGTTTGTTTTAGTTTTTTGACCGCGCACCGGAAGACCTTTTCTGTGTCTTAGACCGCGGTAGCTTCCTAGGTCCATAAGAGCCTTGATATCCATAGCGACGCTTTTTCTAAGATCGCCTTCCACCACATGGTTCTCTTGGATCTCTTTGCGGATAGCCGCAGCTTCGTCTTCGGTTAGATCGTTTACTCTTTTATCGTAAGAAATTTTGGTAGCATCCAAAATTTGACGAGATTTGTGAAGACCGATACCGTAAATATAGGTCAAACCGTATTCAATTCTCTTTTTCTTTGGTAAATCCACACCTGCGATACGTGCCATGCTTTATCCTTGTCTTTGTTTATGTTTTGGATTTTCGCAGATTATGCGAACTACGCCTTGGCGCTTGACAATTTTGCACTTGTCACACATCTTCTTTACAGAAGGACGAACTTTCATTCTAGTCTCCTAAAAATTTATTCCACTTTTAGGCTGCATCAGGTTTAACGAAATTTTAAACCAACTATTTTCAAAACAAGTGGTGGGCTTTGAAAACAATTCTTCATACAGCAATTTGTCGCAAAGGGCTGAGTATAGCCAAATTTAGCTTTTAATTTACTTATGTCGGTAAATTATCCTACCCTTATCCAGACTGTAAGGCGTTAGTTCCACCTTTACGCGGTCTCCAGGCATTATTTTTATGTAATGCATCCTCATCTTGCCCGCAATATGACACAAAATCACGTGTTTGTTGTCGAGCTCGACCTTAAACGTCGCGTTTGGCAGCGCCTCGATGACGTTGCCGTCGATCTCTATGACATCGTCTTTTGCCACTTATCTCCTTTTTGTTAAATTTACTTTCGCCGCTCGGCGGAAATTTGAAATTAAAATTTTAACTCACCACAAATTAAAATTTTAAAATTTACAAGTCGCGCGAACGATTTGTAAATTTTAAAATTTTACGCTAGGCTCAAGATCTCCGCACGTCCGTTTACGACTGCCATGCAGTGCTCATAGTGGCTGGTTCTTAGCCCGTCTTTGCTAGTTACTTTCCATTTGTCGTGACCGATCACAGGGGTGCCATCTTTTTGACAGATCATCGGCTCCACGCAAAATACCATTCCGTTTTTGATTTTCGGTCCCGATTTTGGACTACCGCCCTCTAAATAATTTAAAATTTGCGGATCTTCGTGCGGTCGTCTACCGATGCCGTGACCGCAAAATCCCGTTAGCGGAACGAATCCGCGAGCTCTTATAAATTTCTCGATTTCAAAACTAAGCTCTTTAAAGTGCATTCCCGCTTTTACGGTATCTATCGCAAAATATAACGCATCTTTAGCGCAAGCGATTAGTTTTTCGTCTTCGCGCGAAATTTGACCTACGCCCCAGGTCCTAGCCGAGTCGCCGAAATATCCGTTCAAATTTGAGCCGATATCGACACTTACGATGTCGCCTTCTTGCAGTTTGTATTCGTTCGGGATGCCGTGGATGACTACTTCGTTTACGCTGATACAAGCGGCGTTTGGAAAGCCGTAAAGCCCCTTAAATGCCGGCTTTGCGCCTGCAGCCCTTATCATATCCTCGCAAATTTTATCTATTTCGAGCAGCGAAATGCCGGGCTTGATCACGCTTTCTACGTAGTCGAGGGTTTGAGCGACGATTTTATTCGCCGCTCGCATCTTCTCTATGTCGTTTGGCTGCATAATAGTTATAGCCATTACAAGCCTACCGCACTTAGAGTTTGATATTTATTCATATAAATTTGAGCTTCTATCCTTCGCATCGTATCAAGCGCGACAGAAACTACGATTAGTACCGACGTACCGCCGAAATAAAACGGAACGCCCATAAATTTAACAAGCACCCAAGGCAGCGTCGAGATAAGTCCGAGATAAATCGCGCCGCTAAAAGTTAGCCTTGATGCGACTTCGTTTAGATAGCCTGCAGTGCCCTCGCCCGGTCTAATACCCGGGATAAATCCGCCCTGTCTTTTTAAATTTTCGCTGATATCTTTTGCGTTAAACGCGATCGAAGCGTAAAAATATGCAAAAAATACAACCAGCAAGAATGTTAAAAAGTTAAAAAAATAGCTATTTGGATTTAAAAAATCGTGAATAGCTTGGATGTAAGGATTTGTGCTGGCCTGCAAAATGGTGCTTGGGAACATCAAAATCGCACTGGCGAAAATCGGAGGAATAACGCCGCTTAAATTTACCTTAATAGGTATATAGTTCATGATGCGTTTGTTTTGATTTTCCATCACTACCTTACGCGAATAGCTCACCGGTACGCGTCTCTCGCCCATCTCGACGTAGATAACTACGCCTACCGTGACCAAGATAACAAGCAAAATTCCGATAACCACGAGGAAGTTCATCTCGCCCGTATTTACCAAATTTACCGTTCCGCCGATGGCTGAAGGTATGCCGCTAACGATACCAGCGAAGATAATAAGGCTGATGCCGTTGCCGATACCGCGCTGCGTGATCTGCTCGCCTATCCACATCAAAAGCATAGTTCCCGTTAACATCGAAGCTGCCGCAATCGCGATAAATAAATTCATATCTATCATTATCGCGTCCTCTCCGCCTCTACCGTGAAGGCTCTGAAGCCCCATACTAACGCCCACTGCTTGAACAAGCGTGATGCCGATAGTGGCATAGCGGATGATCTGCATATATTTTTGCATGCCGTCGCGGTCTTTTTTCATCTTGCCCAAATTTGGGAAAGTAGCCGCTAAAAGCTCCATAATAATCGATGCTGTGATGTATGGCATAATGCCTAGAGAGATGATGCTGAGGCGCTCTGCGGCCTTACCGCTGAACATATTAAATAGTCCAAGCGCATTTGAGGAATTCGAATCGAAAAACTCTTTAATAACATTGACGTTTACGCCAGGAACCGGCACGTATGCCAGTATCCTGTAAGCAAATAAAAATGCCAACGTGATTAAAATCTTGTTGGTCAATGTCTTATTCATTACGCACGTCCGCTAACGGTTACGTTCTCGTCTTTGATTTTCGAAGCCAAATCTTTCGCGCTCACTCCGATCAATTTGATTTTCTTGACGCTGCTTGAAATTTTATGTACGGTAGCGATAGTAGCGATAGTGATCTCGCTTAGCTCTTTTACCGCAACGATTTTTTCTACGTTGATTACGTAAGGTTTCTCAAATTTAGAAGCGAAGCCTACTTTTGGAAGGCGTCTTTGAAGCGGTTGCTGACCACCCTCGAAGCCTCTTTTCTCGTTGTAGCCTTTTCTAGCTCTTTGACCTTTGTGTCCTTTGCCCGCGGTTTTACCTTGACCGCTACCTTGACCGCGACCTAGTCTTTTGATTTGTCTAGTCGAGCCCTCGGCAGGTTTTAAATTTTCTAGTCCCATATCTTCTCCTTAGCCTTTAAGCATGCTTAGCGCTTTTAAAGTAGCGCGAACGACGTTTGCCGAGTTGTTTGAGCCAAGCGATTTTGTTAGGATGTCCTTGATGCCCGCAAGCTCTAGAATAGGACGAGCGCTACCGCCCGCGATCACGCCCGTACCTTCGCTAGCAGGGCGAAGTAAAACGCGGCTAGCGTTAAATTTAACCTCTACGTCGTGAGGTATAGTCGAGCCTTTTCTTTTTACCTCGATGATGTTTTTAAACGCGTCGTCTACGGCTTTTCTCATAGCGTCCGGCACCTCTTTTGCTTTACCGAAGCCAAAGCCCACTAGGCCGTTTCTGTTTCCTACTACGACAAGAGCCGTAAATCTAAATCTACGACCGCCCTTTACGACCTTTGTAACGCGGCCGATATCAACCATTACTTCTTCGAATTCTTCTCTGTTATATTTTTCCATAGCGATTTTCCTTATAGTTTGATACCGTTTTCACGTAATGCGTCCGCAAAAGCCGCTATAACACCGTGATACAAATAGCCGTTTCTGTCGAATAATGCCGTTTCAATTTTTTTAGCTTTTAGAGTTTTTGCAAATTCTTTAGCCAAAGTTACGGCGCCTTCTTTGTTTGCTTTTACGCCTAGTTTTCTGCCGTCGGCTGCCGCTATAGTTACGGCTGCTACGTCGTCGATAGCTTGGACGTAAAGAGTTCTGTTTGATTTGAAGATAGAAATTCTAGGCAATACCGCAGTGCCGGAAATTTTGGCTCTGATTCTTCTTTTTCTCTTGATTCTAAGAGCGAGTTTTCTTTTTAATACATTTGCTGTCATTATCTATCCCTTACTTCTTAGATGTCTTACCGGCTTTGCGGATGATGCGCTCTTCTACGTATTTAACGCCTTTGCCCTTATACGGTTCAGGCGGTCTGTACGCTCTGACTTGAGCTGCGATCTGGCCTACCACTTGCTTATCGTCGCCTTTGATAGTTATGATGTTTTTCTCTACGCTGATTTCAACGCCTTTTGGCACTTCGTGATTTATCGGGTGAGAAAATCCTAAAGTAAGCTCAAGTACCTGGCCTTTAGCTGCGGCTTTGTAACCGACGCCGTTGATCTCAAGCTGGCGAACAAAACCTTTTGTAATGCCGATGACGATATTGTTTGCAAGCGCTCTATAGGTGCCCCAGTAGGCTCTATCTTGTCTCTCGTCGCTCTTTGGAGAAAATACTATGTGAGCATCTTCGACTTTAACGTCTACGTGCCCTTTTGTGTCAAGCTCTTTTGAATGAGCGCCTTTTTTAAATTTAAGGACGTTGCCTTCTACGCTGACCTCTACTCCGCTTGGAATAGCTATCGGCTGTTTTCCTATACGTGACATTTTTTTCCTTTTTACTTGTCTAGGGTATGTCTACTTTTACGAATGGATACCGCAATACCATAAAAATAGAAATGAATCGAAGCGATAAAAACCGCTTCAAACACTTTAATTTTCTCGTCAAATTTGACTTGCTTTATTGGATCTACTTCCTAAAATTTGCCGTCAAATTTGACATAGTCGTTTTTAAATTTAGCTTTCGCAAATTTGGATAAATTTGCATGTCGAGCTAAATTCGGGAAGCTTTTTAAATTTGAGCTTCCGTTTTAAATTTTATAAATTTGACGGCGAAAATTTTTCGTAAATTTTATAAACTACAAAAAGATGCCTAGTCAAATTTCATTTCAAAGTAATCTAAAACGCTACCACGTAGCGTTTTAGACAATTACCACACAGAGCAGAGGATTTCCCCGCCTACGCCAGCTTTGTGAGCGTCTTCGTTGTTTAAAACGCCCTTGCTGGTGCTAACGATGATCGTTCCGTAGCCGTTTTTAAATCTCTTGATCTCGTCTTTTCCCTTATAAACGCGGCGGCCTGGGCTTGATACGCGCTTAAGCTCGTTAATCACGCTTCTGCCGTGCTCGTCGTATTTTAGAACTACGTTTATAAATTTCTTTTTATCTTCTTCTACGACGTTGTAGCTCTCGATATAGCCTTTAGCCGCAAGGATAGATAAAGTAGCCTCGACGACGTTTGAATGAAGAAGCTTCGTAGTCTCGAGTCTTCTCATTGCGGCGTTTCTAATGCGAGTTAGTCCGTCTGAAATTAAGTCGTTTAACATTTCTCTTCCTTACCAGCTTGCTTTTTTTAGACCCGGGATTAGTCCCTCGTTAGCCATTTTTCTTAGGCATACGCGGCAAATTCCAAAATCTTTATAAACCGAATGCGGACGTCCGCAAATTTGGCATCTCGTATAGCCGCGAACCGCAAATTTAGGCTTTCTGGCAGCCTTTGCTATCATTGATTTTTTCGCCATATTACTTTCCTTTCGCAAACGGCAAACCAAATAGCTCAAGCAATTTGAATGCCTCTTTGTCGCTGTTTGTTGTCGTGACTATAACTATATTCATACCGTGAGTGCGTAAAATCTTATCATACTCAACCTCTGGGAACATTAGCTGCTCGTTAAGACCGAAGTTGTAGTTTCCGCGTCCATCAAAACCGTCTTTTGGAAGGCCTCTAAAGTCCTTAACTCTAGGTAGCGCGATAGAGATTAGTTTGTCTAAAAACGCAAACATATTCTCTTTTCTAAGCGTTACTTTTACGCCGACAGGGAAACCCTCGCGCACTTTAAAGCCAGCAACCGATTTTTTAGCGTCGGTAACAACAGCTTTTTGTCCGGCGATTAGCGAAATAGTATCGGCGATGTTTTGAAGTTGCTTTTGATCTTTAGCAGATTCGCCAGCGCCTACGCTTATGACGATCTTTTCGATCGCAGGGATTAGCATAGGATTTTTGATGTCGAATTCTTTAGCCAAAGCAGGCTTTACGACCTCGTTATATTTAGCTTTTAATCTATTCATTTTCAGCCCTCAACTTTTGCAACGTTTGAGATATCAATAGGCATCTCTTTATTGATAAAGCCGCCGTTTGGGGTCTTTTCGCTAGGTTTTATAGCTTTTTTAGCTACCTTGCAGCCCTCGACTATGACTTGTCCTTTTTTGGCTAGGACGGATAAAATTTTACCTGTTTTACCTTTGTCGTCGCCTGCGATGATCTTAACGGTATCGCCTTTTTTTACTTTAAATTTAACGTTAGCCATTATAACACCTCCGGAGCAAGCGAAACGATTTTCATAAAGTTAGCGTATCTAACCTCACGGCCGACCGGTCCAAAGATACGAGTACCGATAGGCTCGCGTTTGTTATCTAGGATGACAGCTGCGTTTTCGTCGAAGCGGATTAGCGAACCGTTATCTCTTTGAACCTCTTTTTTAGTTCTAACGACGACCGCTTTTACCACTTGGCCTTTTTTGATCTTACCGTTTGGAAGCGCCTTTTTGACCGAGCATATGATAACGTCGCCAAGCGTCGCGTATCTTCTCTTGCTGCCGCCCAAAACTTTAATACACATTAGCTCTTTCGCGCCGCTATTGTCGGCGACCGTAAGCCTCGTAAAAGATTGTATCATTACTCAACCCCCGTCGCTAAAATAGTCTTTAAGCGGAAAGATTTTCTCGCGCTTAGCGGTCTGCATTCGATAGCTACGACCGTATCGCCCGCTTTTGTCTCGTTCTTTTCGTCGTGAATCATATATTTTTTAAAGCGTTTTACGAATTTGCGGTATCTTGGGTGCATAACGCGCCTCTCAACCAAAATCGTAGCCGTCTTATCGCCGGCCTTTTGTAAAACGACACCTTGAATTTCTCTTTTTAATGCCATTTCTCACCCCTTACTTTGAAGCGCTAATTGCAGTGTTGATTTGCGCTATTTCCTTGCGGACGGCGCTAATCTCGTTAGGGTTGCTTAGCTGCATAGTTTTTAGCTTTTGTCTTAAAGTAAATAAAAGCACCTTTTTCTCTTTCAATAACGCGTTAAGTTCTGCAACGCTTTTGTCTTTAATATCAGTATATTTCATTTTCACTCTCTCGCGTTACGATTTTAGTCTTAAACGGAAGTTTGTGGATCGCTAGGGTTAGAGCTTCACGCGCTAATTCCTCATCTACACCAGCCATTTCGACTATTATACGACCTGGTTTTATGTTCATAACCCACTCTTCGACTCCGGCTTTACCTTTACCCATACGAGTTTGTAGAGGTTTTTTGGTTAGCGGCTTATCTGGGAAAACTCTGATCCAAGTTTTAGCTTGGCGTTTTACGTGGCGGGTTAGAGCCACACGAGCCGCTTCGATCTGGCGCGAATTTACGCGGCCCGCTTCTACAGCTTTGATTCCTATCTCGCCCATAGCAAGATCGGCGCCGCGAGTAGCTTTACCGCGGTTTCTGCCTTTCATCTGTTTGCGAAATTTAGTTCGTTTTGGCATCAACATGATTATTTACCTCTTCTTGCTCTGCGCGGTTTTTTATCGGCTTTTTCTTCTTCGTTCTTTTCAGGTTGAACGCCTTTTTGAAGAACCTCGCCTTTAAATATCCACACTTTTATACCTATGTTTCCATAAGTCGTATGCGCTTCGGCAACGCCGTAATCGATCTTAGCTCTTAGGGTGTGAAGCGGAACGCGACCCTCTAAGTACCACTCTGTTCTAGCGATTTCCGCACCGCCAAGACGTCCTGCGACTGAAATTTTGATACCTTTAGCGCCTGATTTTTGAGCGCCTTGGATAACTTTCTTCATCGCACGCCTAAATGCAACGCGTTTTTCAAGCTGCATCGCTACGTTTTCCGCAGCTAGCTGAGCCGAAGCTTGAGCTTTTCTTTCTTCTTTGATATTTACGTTTACTTCTTTGTTGATTAGCTTTTGGATATCCTCTTTAAGCTTCTCTACGTCAGAGCCCTTTTTGCCGATGATAATACCGGGGCGAGCTGCTACGACGGTTACGCGAATTTTCTTAGCCGTTCTCTCGATCAAAATTTGAGAAACGCCCGCGTAGTAAAGTTTCTTTTTCAAGAAAGCGCGAATTTTGTAGTCTTCGCCGATATTTTCAGCCAAAGTTCCTTTAGCAGGAAACCATCTTGACTCCCAGTTGCGGTTTATTCCTAGTCTTAGACCTATCGGATTTACTTTCTGACCCATATTACGCTTCCTTCTTTTCAGGTTTAGATACTTCTACTAAGATATGAGAAGTCGGTTTGCGGATTCTGCTTGCGCTTCCTCTCGCTCGCGGTCTAAATCTTTTTAATACTGGGCCTGCGTCTACGCGGCAGCTTGTCACGATAACCTCTTCAGGCTCGAATCCGCCATTAGCTACCGCTGAGCTGATAGCCGTAGCGATAAATTTGGCGCCGCGGTTTGGCATAAAGCTAAGGCTAGCTAGTGCAAATTCGGCATTCATGCCTTGTACTTCTCTTGCGATTAGTCTGGCTTTAGTCGGAGATAGTCTTACGAATTTAATAATTGATTTGCTCATCTTATCCCCTTACTTACCGATTTTCTTTTGCACTGAGCCTTTGTGACCCTTAAATGTGCGCGTAGGAGCAAATTCGCCTAGTTTATATCCGATGTGGTTTTCAGTAACGTATACTGGAATGAAGCTCTTGCCGTTATGAACGTTAAACGTTAGACCTATCATTTCAGGCACTATCGTGCTGCGTCTAGACCACGTTTTTATCGGCTTGTTGTCGTTAGCTTTTTTAGCGGCAACGACTTTTTTCATTACATGCTCATCGACAAAAGGTCCTTTTTTGAGTGATCTTGCCATCTCTATTTACCTTTCCTTCTTGAAATTATAAGCTTATCGCTAGCCTTTTTGCGGCGAGTCTTAGCACCTTTAGTCGGTTTACCCCATGGAGTAACAGGATGACGGCCAGAGTTTTTCTTGCCCTCACCACCGCCGTGTGGGTGATCTACTGGGTTCATCGCAGAACCGCGAGTTTGAGGACGGATACCTCTGTGGCGATTACGTCCGGCTTTACCGATAGTTACGTTCGCCCAGTCTTCGTTACCTACTACGCCGATACTAGCCATGCACTCTGCGAGTACTTGTCTCATCTCGCCGCTTGGCAAGCGAAGCATTACATATTTTTCCTCTTTACCCATTAGCTGAGCGTAACCGCCGGCTGAACGAGCCATCTGAGCGCCCTTGCCAGGTTTTAGCTCCACGTTGTGCACGATAGTACCAACCGGGATGTTTCTTAGTTTCATCGCGTTGCCGGGTTTTATGTCTAGACCTGCCTCGGCTGCTGCTACGATATCGCCAACGTTTAGTCCGTTTGGTCTGATGATATAGCGTTTTTCGCCGTCTTTATAAGCGATAAGCGCGATGCGGCAGTTTCTGTTCGGATCGTACTCGATAGCTTCGACTTTACCTTCGATACCAAATTTGCGGCGTTTAAAGTCGATGATTCTATAAAGCTTCTTCGCTCCGCCTTCTTTATGTCTAGAAGTTATTCTTCCGTTGCTATTTCTACCGCCGCTTACAGGGATCTTTACAAGCAGGCTTCTCACGCTAGGTTTAGCAGTGATATCCTCGCTTGATAAGCCCGTCATAAATCTGCGGCTAGGTGTATAAGGTTTATAGGTTTTTATCGCCATCTTACGCCTCCGTGTTTTCTAGGCTTGAGCCTTCAGGCAACTGAACGTAAAATTTCTTTATCTCGCTTCGTTGTCCTTCTCTTCCTTTGAAACGCTTAACTTTTCCGTCGATTCTAAGCGAATTTACGCGAAGCGGCGTTACTCCAAAATACTCTTTCAAAATTTCTTTCAGCCTGTTTTTAGTCATCTTAGGCGAAGTTTGTATGACGACCACGCCTTGCTCTTGAAGACCGAGAGTTTTTTCCGTATATAAAATCGTTTTGATATCAGTTATATCTGCCATTTCAGCCCTCTTTTATTATAGTTTCAAGTGCGGCCTTCTCGATAACGACGGCACCGTAAGTCGCCACTAAGTAAGCGTTTATCTCGCTCGCATCGATTAGATAGCAGTTTGATAAATTTCTAAACGCGAGTAACGTGTTGTCGTCAAGCAGATCTTTTACGACCAAAGCGTCTCTCAAATTTAACGCGCTGATTACTTTAGCCGCGTCTTTAGTCTTACCGCTTGCGATCTCTATGCTATCTACCGCGAAAATTTTACCCGCGTTAGCTTTTTCGTTTAGCGCGAACTCAAGCGCCAATCTTTTTTGCTTTTTATTGACCTTTTGGAAATAGTTTCGCTCGTTGCTCGGACCAAACGCCACTGCGCCGCCTACCCAGACGTTAGTTCTGGTTGAGCCCGCTCTAGCGCCGCCGCGACCTTTTTGTCTCCACGGTTTTTTACCGCCGCCGCTTACGAAAGCTCTGGTTTTGGTGTGAGCCGAATTTGAACGCATACCGGACAAATAAGACTTAACGTAAAGATATAGGTTGTGCGGGTTAATCTGGGCGTAATCAGCCGGTAGATCAAGCTCGCTAGCTTTTTCAAATTTTTCGTTTAATACGCAAACTTTACTCATTTTACTATCCTTATTCTGCCCATTGCACCGTTATAGCCAGCGACGCTGCCTTTTAAAACCAAAATTCCGTTTTCGGCGTCAAAGCTTACGATCTCGTTTTTAACGGTAACTTTTTCGTTTCCGGTGTGTCCGGCCATCTTCATACCAGGCTGAACGCGTCCCGGCCACTCGCGGTTACCGATAGAGCCGTGTCTTTTGTGGAAGCGAGAACCGTGGCTTTTTGGACCGCCCGCAAACCCGTGTCTTTTTACGACGCCTTGATAGCCTTTACCTTTTGAGCTGAAGCTAACTTTTAAAATTTTAGCCGAGCTAAGCGGACTAATGTCAAGATCGCCCGCCTCTTTATTGGCGACTTGTAGGGTTGCGAATTTATTAAATTCTGCCGTTAGGCTATATTTTTTTTGCTGACCCTCTATAGCTTTATTTTTTGCTTTACCTTTAGCATAAGCTACTATGGCGCAGCCGCATTCGCTCACTTCGCAAACTTTAGCGTTTACGACTTTTAGAAGCGTAACGGGGATGCTTGGGTTGTTTACCGTTCTGCTCATGCCTATTTTTTCTACGATATATTCCATCTTTCACCTCGCCTTTATTTGCCCATCGCGCGGACTTCGACGTTAACCTCAGGGGCTAAGTCAAGCTTTGTTAGCGAGTCGACGGTATCGGGCGTAGCCGCTACGATATCTAGCATTCTAGCATGAATTCTCATTTCAAACTGCTCGCGTGAGTCTTTGTTGATGTGTGGTGATTTTAAGACCGTGTAGCGTTTGATCTTCGTAGGCATCGGCACCGGACCTCTGACGTCGGCGCCCGTTCGTTTGACAGCTTCTACTATGGCTGCAACTGTGCGGTCGAGAACTCTATGGTCATAAGCTTTAAGCTTAAGCCTGATTCTTTCCATTTTCTTTCCTTTGAATAGAACTTGTCGCAAACATACGACACTTCTTATTTGTGTAAGAGACTCGGATTTTATCCAAATGGCTTTTTAATGTCAATATTTTGAGCAAATTTGATGAAATTTAATAAAATTATTTCCTTTTTATAAGGAAGTTTTTGTAAATTTGGCTGAAAATTTGATGCGAAATATTTAAATTTGGTTTGATGTAAATTTGGCCGCATTTGTCCGGACGCAAATTTGGTTCGAATAAAATTTTGCTTTCATAGCGTCTGCGTTTTTCTCGCTCAAATTTAATACATTTTCTTTTAAAAGCGGTAAATTTTAGATCATCTTTTGAGATAAAATTTTAATTAGCTTCCTCTTTATAAGGAAACTTCGCTATAATTTTCCAAATTTTAAAGGCTAAAAATGCAAACTCTAAACGCGCTCTACCAAAGCCCGCCGAAAAACGTCAAATTTATAAATAGAAAATTTGAAATCACGGCACCCAAAACATTGATAAAAGGCGGCATAGGAAGCGGCAAAACCTCGCTGATCGCGGGCTTTTTATCAGCATTTGAGAGCAAAGAGTTTTTGTACGTAAATTTAGGCGACCTTCGTATAGATGCGGATGATATTTTGTCAAATTTGCCCGAGTTTTTACGCCAAAATCCGCAGATAAAAACTCTAGCGATCGATGATTTCGAGCAGAGATTTTGGGATAAATTTGAGCCGATTTTAGAGCTAAATTTACAAAATTTTATCGTCGCCTCGCGGTTTAAAGATGCAAATTTAAGTGGATTTAGCGAGCTAAATTTGGATTTTTTAGACTACGAGGAGTTTATCGCTTTTTTTTCGAAAAAGATCGATCCCGAGACGCTTTTTAGCCACTTTTTACTTCACGGTAGGAGCCCCGCGTCGGCCTTTTGCGATCCCGAAAACGTCGCGGTAAATCTACAAACCGCGCTAAAATCCTCACTCTCCGCCACACAGCTGGCCGTACTAAAAGAGTGCGTGAAAGCTCAGGCGCAAAACGTGAGCGTTTTTGAGATTTTTAGCACGCTAAAATCCACCCGCAAAATCTCAAAAGATAGCGTTTACGGCGCGCTTAGCGAGCTGGAAAATATGAGCGCGGTTAGCCTGGTAGAGAAATTTAACGAGCCAAACGCCGCAAAAAGGCTTTATTTTAACGACTTTGCGTTTAAAAGTGCACTAAGCCTAAAAAAGGACTTCGCTAAGAATTTTAATAACACGATTTTTTGCGAGCTAGCCAAATTTAACGAGCAGATTTTTTATACAAAAGAGCTTGATTTTTTCCTGCCAAAAAGGAAACTTGCTATCATTTGCTCGCCGTTTAGCGATGCGGATTTGGTCTTTTTAAAATTTAAAAAACTGCACGCAAATTTAAAAATTTTAGGTATAAATAGGCTACAAGCAATCAGTGTGGCAAACTCGGGCAAGACGAGCATAGAGGGCATAAAATGCGAGGTCGCGCCGTTTTCTCGCTGGGCGCTA
Source organism: Campylobacter showae (assembly GCF_004803815.1). Taxonomy (NCBI): domain Bacteria; kingdom Pseudomonadati; phylum Campylobacterota; class Epsilonproteobacteria; order Campylobacterales; family Campylobacteraceae; genus Campylobacter; species Campylobacter showae. The sequence goes on from NZ_CP012544.1 coordinate 2,027,378, forward strand.
GGCATATAAAGGAGCGATTATGAGAGCGGTTGCGACGCTATTTTTGGCTTGCGTTTTGGCGCTAGGCTACGAGATCAGACACGAAAACGAGGGTAAAATTTATAAATTTGCAGGCGAGGCGGACGGGAGCAAATTTGAGCTCTATATCAGTGAGCTTGAGGCCGAGTTTGAAAATTTTAGCGATAAAGGCGTCGTTTTACCGCCCAAATTTCAAGGTCACGCATTTTTTGAGGGTGCCAGATACGACTTTAGTAAGGGCAGCATCGAAAGATCAGGCGCCGCTATAACGGCCGTAAGCGCGATCACCGAGTGGCTAAATCTGAGCGTGAAAGCGGATAACGGCGAACTAACGGGCAAGCTAGCAATCAGAGGCAAGGCGCGAAAAGCCATGCTAAAACATGTTGCAAGCTATGATTTTGCCGCGCTCGGACTGCAAGAGATCGGGCAAGACGGAGCGCGATTTGAAGCCGTAGCGAGCGACTTTTACTCGCCTAAATTTGCGCAAAATAACAAAAAATCTCTCGCAGCAAAACTTGTAAATTTTAAATCGGCATGGCTCAAAGACTCCTCAAACAGCGCCGCAAACGCGCTAAATAACCTCGAGTACCAAAACGGAAAAATAAGAAGCGTCTGCGAACTAGGCGCAAGCGGAAAAGTCTGCAAAACCGTCTGGCTCAAAAACCTAAAAAAGATAAATTTAAGCGACGTTTTTAAGGATCTAAACGATACAAATTTAGCGGCGATATTCGCAAAAGAAAAGATAACGCCGAGCGAAAATTTTACACTCTCGCCAAGCGGCATTACATTTTTTGACGGTGCGGCCGGCGGTAAAAACAGCGAGATCTCGCTACCGCTTGAACTCGTAAAAGAGTATCTAAAACAAAATTTCGGGCTGTTTTAGGCAATTTTTTGAAAAGTGGAAGGCAAAATTTGATACGAATCAAACCGAAATTTGATGACTTAAACTCCAAAAAATACGTGAAAGCATGCCGATGAAAAACAAATTTGACGCCCAAATATGCGGTATCGACGAGGCTGGACGCGGTGCGCTAGCGGGCCCCATGGCGGTAGCCGCATGCGTACTAAAGCGCGATATAGCGGGCCTAAACGACTCAAAAAAACTGACTGAAAAGCGTCGCGAGGAGCTGTTAAAAGAGATAATAAAAAACTCGGAATTTCTCATCGCGTATTTTTCAAACGAGCAAATCGACGAGCTGGGGCTTAGCGAGTGCCTCAGACGCGCGCTGCGGCTGTTTAAGGCGCATTTTACGGACTGCGAGCTGCTCTACGACGGCAACGCAAACTACGGCACCGGCATAAAAACGATGGTCGGAGCCGACGGCAAGGTCGCGCAGGTGAGCGCCGCAAGCATCCTAGCCAAGGTAAGCCGCGACGCGCTGATGCAGGCGTGGGACGGCGTGCACTCCGGCTACGGATATGCCACACACAAAGGATACGGCACAAAAGCGCATCTAGACGCGATCGCAAGGCTTGGCGACTCGCCGCTGCAAAGGCGCAGCTTTCGCGTAAAAAGCTTTGAGCGCGGACTGTTTGACGAACAAATTTGACTTTGCGTAGCCTTGTTTTCGTAAAATAGATTGAACATTTGCGCGACGGTAAATTTTACGAATTTTTCATATGAATATCAAAAAACTAAAACTAGAATGTCTTTAAATTTAACTGTTTTATCGGCGACCTTATGAGTGACAGAATTATGCGATACGGCCTAGTTGCCGAATTTGATTCTACAAGAAAACAAGAGTAAATTTGATATTTACGCGCGCTTGTCGCAATGCCGTTGACCTCAGGGCGACCACCGCTTGGCGTAGCGGTAAAACTCTAAATTTTGGTTAAAAATCCCGCAAATTTAAACGCAAAAATGAAGCAAATTTGGCTTATTTTGCGCTGGATATTTTAAAAAGCTGCGAAACTCCTCATAAACGCAAAAAGCCGACTCGTTCGCGTAAATATCGTGCCAAGGCTTGGATTTCAGAGCTTCGTAGTTCGTTGGTCGCGATTTTTTGAGGACGTATTTGCGCTTGGCGTTTGGATTAAAAGTCTAAATTTACGCGCTCCCGTCTCATCGGTGCGCTCCATTTTTCTATGATTTCTTGCATAAATTTTAGATATTTTGCGGCGTCTGCGAGTAAATTTTCTAAGCCTTCATACGAGATATTTTTTACATCAAAGGTGTCCGTTACGCCGTTTTTTCGCCGTTTATATCATAAATATAAATTTGCCAAACGTCTTTTCCGCGCGCAAAAATGTCCGATTTTTTATAAATTTCGCGGCGGGATTTTACGTATTTGTGGCCGACTCGCCCAAACGCGCGTAACGTCCGTTTTACTCAGCTTAGTTTGGGGCGCGGTTTATCTTGGAGTTAGCCGTAAATTTTCTTTAAATTTGCTAGATTTGCGCTCAAATTTAAAAGCAGCATATCGGCTGTTACGAGCCTTGCCATCGCGGTGGCTACGACGCTGCCGCGCACTCCGATACACGGATCGTGCCGTCCGCGCAGCTCGCAGATGACGTCCTCTCCGCGCACGTTTTGCGTCGGCTGAGATAAAAATATCGATGGGGTCGGCTTAAAATGTGTCTTTATCACGATTTCTTGTCCGCTCGTCATGCCGCCCAGCGTTCCGCCCGCGTGATTTGAGGCAAAGCTGAATTTTTCATCCGAATTTGAGTCACGGCAAGCGCTTTTAAATTCGTCAAATTTGCCGCCGTTTAAATTTGATAGCTCGTCCGCATCGTCAAGATTAGGGTTACCCACACTCAAATTTACGCCCGCATACGCCGCGCCCATCGAGTCGTTATTTTGGCTGCCGCGCATCTTGCTGGCATTTGCGCCCTCGCCGATCTCTACGGCTTTGACGCCGTTTATGCCCATCATCGCAGCCGCGATAGCCGCGTCAAATTTATAGTATAACCCCTCGCCAAGCCCCGCCGGTGCGCCGCGGATCACCGTTACGACGCTAGCTCCGACGCTGTCGTGCCCCTGTTTGGCTTTTAGGATTTCCTCTTTCATCGCTTCTTCGTTGCCTAGCGAAAATATCTCCGAGCGCGCCGCGAGATCAAAGTCTAACCGCTCGCCGCACGAAATTTCGCCCACGCTAGCCACGCCGCTTTGTACGCTGACGCCAAACTCTCCCAGCAAAATTTGAGCTATCGCGCCGCCGGCCACGCGCACGGCCGTCTCTCTAGCCGAGCTGCGTCCACCGCCTCTGTGGTCGCGGATGCCGTATTTGCGGTAGTAGGCGTAGTCGGCGTGCCCGGGACGAAAGAGCTCGCGTAAATTTTCATAATCGCCCGATTTTTGATTTTCGTTTCGAATGATAAAGCCGATCGGAGTGCCGGTGCTTAGGCCATCAAACACGCCGCTTAAAATCTCCACGCGGTCACCCTCGCTCCTGGCTGTGGCAAATTTTGAGTCGCCCGGCTTTCGTTTGTCAAGCTCGCTTTGGATAAAATTTAGATCAATGCGCACGCCTGCAGGAAAGCCGTCTATCACGCCGCCAATAGCCGCTCCGTGACTCTCGCCAAACGTCGTTAGCGTTAGTTTGCGTCCAAAGGTGTTCACTTGCCCTCTCCTAAAATCTCAAGCGCGGTTTTAGCGGCTTTTTGCTCGGCTTCTTTTTTGCTCTTGCCCGCTGCTCGCGAGATCTCGCGCTCGTTTAGCATCAGCGCGATCTCAAATTCCTTCTTATGATCGGGGCCTTTTGAGCCCACCAGCACGTATTTTGGTATCTGGGCAAAGCGCGCTTGAGTGAGCTCTTGCAGCGCGGTTTTGTAGTCTTTTACCATGCGGTCGAAATTTATATCGGGGTAGCATCTCTCAAAGGCCTTTAGGCTAGCCGCGCGAACGGCGTCAAAGCCACTTTCTAGATAGATCGCGCCCATTAGCGCCTCAAATGCGTCCGATAGGATCGAGGCTTTTGCCCGTCCGCCGTTGTGCTCCTCAGCCGGCGAGATATTGATGAGTTGGCCCAAATTTAGATATTTAGCTAGCTCGGCAAAGCTTTTTTCGTTTACGAGCGCGGCGCGCAGTTTGCTTAGATCGCCTTCGCTTAGGCGCGAAAATTTGTGAAAAAGATAATCCCCGATCACCAGATCCATCACCGCATCGCCCAAAAACTCGAGCCTTTCGTTGTTTGCACCGCCCTTTACGCTTTTGTGCGTGAGCGCGGTTTTTAGCAGCTTTTCGTCTTTAAATTTATATCCTAATTTCTCTTCCAAATTTCGCATTATTCGCCTTTTAAGCTATTTTTTATCTTTACGGCTTGCTCGCGCGCCATCTCGTCGCAAAGCTCGTTTTGCGGGTGCCCGGCGTGGCCTTTGACCCAGATCGCCTCGACCTCGTGCGGCTCGCTTGCGCTTAGATACTCCTGCCACAGCGGGACATTTTTTACGTTTTTAAAGCTTTTCTTCACCCAGCCCTCTAGCCACGCATTTACGGCGTTTGCGACGTATGAGCTATCGGTGTAGAGTTTAACGCGGCAGGGCTGTTTGAGCGCCTTTAGTCCCTCGATCGCAGCGCGTAGTTCCATTTGGTTGTTTGTCGTGTGCGCCTGCCCGCCGCTTGCCGTTTTTTTGTGTTCGCCGTACTCCAGGATGTACGCCCAGCCGCCGGGTCCTGGGTTGTCCAGACACGAGCCGTCGCTAAAAAGGCATACTGTTTTCATCGGATTTTTCCGTGATGTGAGGCAAAATTTGCACGCTGCCTAGTTCGCTACACATCGGACAGCGGTAAAAATGCATCGGAAAGGCGTTTTTGCAGCTCTTGCAGACGTAGTTAAAGCTAAGCGCGGCTTTGTCGTAGTCGGCCGCTTTTAGCTTCTTTAAAACCTCTAGCTCAAAACCGAGCGGCGCACCGTCCTCGTCGCTCATGCCTTTGACGAAAAATAGGCTCTTATACTCGGGATCGGTTAAATTTACGGGCGTGTTTTGATAATAAACCAAATCCAAAACGTTCTCAAGCGGCGGAAAATCGCTAAAATCCTTAAGTCCTGAGCCGCTTAAATTTAATCTCTCCATCGCCATACGCCGCACGAGCGCAAATTCGTCCTTTAGGGCTAAAATTTCGTTAATTTTAGCGGATTCGTCTCTGTTTTTATCCGATAAAATTTGCAGCGCCTTTATGTAGGCCGTCTGCGCCCTCACGCCCTCGCCGAGCTCCTGCAACGCGTCCAAAGCCTGTAGCGCGCCCCCATAATCTTTTAGTTTTTCGAAAATTATCGTTAGAGATTTTAGCGCGATTTGATTTCGCGGAGAGATTTTTAGCGCCTCTAAAAAGACGCTTTTTGCGCGCTCTAGAAAGCCCGCCTTAAAATAAGTCTGACCCAGATCGGTAAAAATTTGCTCCTTTGCCGCTCGGTTTTTAGCCCGCTCTAAAGCTACGGCATAGACGTTGATGGCCTTTTCAAAATATCCGCTTTTTGAAAACGTCCCCGCCAAAAAGCACATCGTAGCCGTATCCGCGCCCGAGTTTATCAAAAGCTGCTTGTTTTCGTCGCTCAGGCCTTGAGATTTGCCGAATTTTTTCAAAAATCCCGCGATCTCCGCCTTTTCGTCCTTGCTCTTAAAAACGCCCCACGCATAGCTAAAAACGGCGATCACGAGCACCGCGGCGACTAGCACCACGAGGCCGAAAATCGGGTCTCTAAATTCGATAAAAAATATATCCAAAATGCCGCTTTCTAAAGTCAAATTTAACGCCGATTATAGCAAAACGATTGTATAATCTCGCTTATGATCGATCCAAAATCAATAGAAAGACTAAAAGCGCAAACCGATATCGCAGATATCGTCGGGCACTATCTGCCGCTTAAAAAAAGCGGCGCGAACTTCGTGTGCGTATGCCCGTTTCACGACGATAAAAACCCGAGCATGAGCGTGAGCCCGTCGCGCGGGATATTTCACTGCTTTTCGTGCAAAGCCGGCGGCGACGCGATCAAATTCGTGATGGACTACGAAAAGCTAAGCTACCCCGAAGCCGTCGAAAAGATCGCCGGACTGCAAAATTTCACGCTAAACTACGTGCGCGGCGGCGAACCGGCGAAGGAAAACAAGCACATCCTAGAAAACGCAAACGCCTTTTACCGCTCGCTGCTTTATAAAACGCCCGCGGCCGTAGAGTATTTGTATTCGCGCGGTATCACGGACGAGCTGATCGATAAATTTGAACTAGGTTTCGCGCCTGAGAGCGCGCAGACGATAAGGCTACTGCAAAACGAACAAATCGAGCCCAAAGAAGCCCTAGAAGTCGGCATCGTAAAGCAAAACGAAAACGGCATCTACGCTAGCTTCATAAACCGCATCACCTTTCCTATCTACACGCACGCGGGACGGCTCGTGGGCTTTGGCGGACGTACGATCAGCGGCAACCCCGCAAAATACGTAAATTCGCCCCAGTCCGCGGTTTTTGACAAGTCCACGCTTTTTTACGGCTACCACTTGGCAAAGCGCGAAATTTTCACCAAAAATCAAATCATAATCACCGAAGGCTACTTGGACGTCATCATGCTGCACAAGGCGGGCTTTAACAACGTCGTAGCGGTGCTTGGAACCGCTCTCACGACCAAGCATTTGCCGCTTTTAAAACGCGGCGAGATTAGCGTCATCTTGTGCTTTGACGGCGACGACGCGGGCATAAATGCCGCGACGAAGTCCGCCCTGCTGCTCGCGCAAAACGAAATCGACGGCAGCGTAGTCATTATTGAGGGCGGCGCAGACCCCGCAGATATGGTGGTAGCGGGCAAAATAGAGTATCTGCGTCAAATTTTTGAAAGCGGCACGGAGATCGGCGAATTTTACATCAGACATTTAGCTAGCGGCTTTGACCTCTCGCGCCCCGTACAAAAGCAAAAGGCGCTAGAAGCGATCCAGGCCTTTACCTCGAGTCTAAAACCCGTCGTCGCAAACTCCTACGCGCCGCTCGTGGCTAAAATTTTAAAGATAGCCGAGGGGTCGTTTTGGCTAACTAGAGGTACAAATACGCAAGCCGCTCAGGAGCGCATGCAAGCCTACGAAATGCAAAATTTACGGGCAAACTCGGGGCGCAAAGATCCGCTAGAAATCCAAATTTTAAAAACGATGATAGAAAACGAGAGTCTAAAAAAATTTATTTTAGAGAATTTAAAGCCAGATTATTTCGCGCGCCACAGGGCAGTCTACGAGGCGATAACAGCGGGAGCGGACGCGAACGATCCGTCCGTGCGCGAGATAATATTTGAAAAATACGAGGCGTTTAAAAACGAGGAGGAAATTTTACAAAACCTAAAATTTTTTAAAACAAGGTTTTACAAAAATTTATACAAAAAGTATTCGGCGTCGCAAATCTCGCTAGAAGAAAAGCAACCGATACTAAAAAAAATCAACGAAATTTTAAAGGAACTTAAAAAATGAAAGCATTAGTTTTATTTAGCGGCGGGCTTGATAGTATGATCTCTATCAAGCTGCTGACAACCCAAGGCATCGAAGTTACGGCGATCCATATCGACATCGGATTTAGCGGCGACGAGAAAAAGGCGGAAATTTTACGCCGCCGCGCGAACGAAGCCGGAGCCGAGTTTAAGATCGTAGATATCAGAAACGAATACCTGCGCGAGGTGCTTTTTACGCCAAAGCACGGCTACGGCAAGCACTTTAACCCCTGCATCGACTGCCACGGATATATGTTTAAAACGGCGCTTGCGATGATGAGCGCGGAGGGCGCTAGCTTTATCGCTACGGGCGAGGTGATCGGCCAGCGTCCGATGAGTCAGAGGCGCGACGCTATGGCGCAGGTCAAAAACGCCGCGGGCGACGAGGAGGATCTCATCCTGCGCCCGATGTCCGCACAGCTGATGAAGCCTACAAAACCCGAGCACGAGGGCTGGGTCGATCGCAGTAAGCTGCTAGGCATCAGCGGACGCGACCGCAAAAGACAGCTAGCCCTCGCCAAGGAATTCGGCTTTAGCGAATTTGAGACGCCCGGCGGCGGGTGCTTGCTCACGATAGAGAGCTTTTCAAATAAAATCAAAGATTTCATCAAATTTGACCCGGACATGACTAGCGCGGATATGCAGCTACTCCGCATCGGGCGGCATCTGCGCCTAGCAAACGGCACCAAAATGGTCATCGGCCGCGACGAAAACGACAACGCCAAACTACTAGCTCTAAATAATCCCAAATTTACGCAGATCAAATTTGACGAGGGCGTCGTGGGCGCGACTAGTCTCGTGGATGCTAAATTTAACGAGGCTGATCTTGAGTTTGCCGTGCGGCTGGCGCTTGCCTACACCAGAGCAGACAAAGATACGGCGGTGCTCGCTAGAGTCGGGGAGCGCGAGATTTGCGTGAAGCCTTTTGAGAGCAAAGAGTCTGCGCAGGAGTTTTTTGTTAGTTAAATTTAAGAGCTTTAAATTTGCCTGATTTGTAAAAACGGCAAAATTTAAAGCTAAAAATACTATCTTTCTTTGAAATTTGCCGTAGAATTTGCTGCAAATTTTACGGCCTTTGCGCGGATAAATTTCAAATTTACGACACAAGCCATTTGTTTTAACTCGGCAAATTTAATTTACCTTGCGACGCATCAAAACCAAAATGATACTGGCTTTTATTTTATTTTGAGATATTTTAAGTATAATTCTCATTTTAATATAATAGTATGAGTTTTTGCGATGGATTATCAAGGATTATTTTTATTGGCACAGTTTTTAAACGAGAGAAAAAAGGCGAGTCGTAAAGAGATAGCGGAGTTTTTATCGCGCGAAACTGGTGCGAGTCAAAGCAAAACGGACACGCTTTTAAACGTCATAGCAAATAGCCCAAAAATTCAAGCTTTGCCGCAAGAAAAAAGGATCGTTTTAAAGACTTCGCGCGGGATTTACGAGATAAGCAAAGCTGGCGAAAAACTCTTAAAAAGCAAAAACGCTAGACAAAATTTTGAAGCTTGGATTGACGGCGTTTACGGAGAAACTGCGACGCAAAATTTACCAGCGCCCAAAACTAAAAAATACCTAAAAACCATCACCGCTCTCGTCGTCCACGAGATAAAGGACAAAATGATCGGCGAAGCAATCAAAAAGCCGATAGAAGCGATAAAATCGCTCGCTCTAAAGCTCATGAAAAAGCATAAATATTTAGGCAAATTTTATGCTTTTAGACACTTTTTTTTGGCGCTTTTGGCTGCCAAGATTGCGTTTGACGTCGTCAAATTCTTTAAAAATCGCAAGCTAGAAAAACTGCTTGCAGGCAATCAACCGGTAGGCTGTTAGCTAAGTTAACAGAAAATCATAAATTATTTATTGCAACTTTATATTTTGTCGCCCGTCTATAATCAATCGCACAGCATACTAAGCCGCAAAAATTGATTGCATCAAAACTCCAACGGAGTAAATTTTAACTATATCATGGGTTTCGCTCAAGCTTTAGCACCGTTTGGTTTCAAACTCCAACGGAGTAAATTTTAACTTTTGGAAGTTTTGGGAAGTTTTAAGATATAGTGGTTTCAAACTCCAACGGAGTAAATTTTAACAGCGGCACGTGATAGTTATTAGTATGCTCAAAAACGAGTTTCAAACTCCAACGGAGTAAATTTTAACCCGTACAAGTCCTGGATAGAGGACGTAAAAGAAAGTTTCAAACTCCAACGGAGTAAATTTTAACGGGAGCTCGGGAGGGGCGGCGTCTTCTTGTTTTAGTTTCAAACTCCAACGGAGTAAATTTTAACGGGAGCTCGGGAGGGGCGGCGTCTTCTTGTTTTAGTTTCAAACTCCAACGGAGTAAATTTTAACGCATAGCTCTAGCCGCGCAGGCCGTAGGCAAAAACCGTTTCAAACTCCAACGGAGTAAATTTTAACTTTACGAGGACGCGGCGAGCGTAGCGGCTAAGGCATTGTTTCAAACTCCAACGGAGTAAATTTTAACTATAACCTGCGGATCTTTGCCCGCGCATCCTGCTAGGTTTCAAACTCCAACGGAGTAAATTTTAACTAGCGCTCTTTCATTTCGCATAGGCCAGCATCGACGTTTCAAACTCCAACGGAGTAAATTTTAACACCTATATTATTGTCGCCCTCTTCGTCTTCATAACTGTTTCAAACTCCAACGGAGTAAATTTTAACCCGCGTCGCTTACTATTGCAGCTCCAGCCGTCAAGCCGTTTCAAACTCCAACGGAGTAAATTTTAACGCGTATCATTGGGGACATCTTCAGGCTCTAAATTCTTGTTTCAAACTCCAACGGAGTAAATTTTAACAGCACCAAAATATACATTTTTAGGACTATAAAAACTCAAAGTCTATATTTTTACGCCTTAAATTTGCATAAAAAGCAAAATAATATCGATACAAAATGCCCTAAATTTCATCATTTCTAAAATCTTAGAAAAAGCTTTATCGACATGATTTGGATTTAAAAAGGCACTTAGAAATCAAATATCCCGCCGCAACAAAAGTAAGCTAGCGCCCCCCCAACCCGACACCATACCCAAAGATGCATAAGTCAAATTTGACCGCAAATGAGTAGCGATTTTTGTGCCGCATTTTAATGAAGTAGCGACACTAAAATCAAATCATCAAAATGCAACCGCGACCTTTTGCTGTCCCTACCGACAAATATCAAATTTACCCCCACCTAAATCCCTCGTAAGGCGCATCTTCGCAGATACATTTTTTGATCTGATTAGCTTCGCGGCGGATCACCTGCCGCCACGTGAGATCGCGCCCGCCCAGCGAGATCGTTTCGCCAAGCCTTGCGATCATCTTTAGCTCGATCTTTTGCACGGCGTCGTTGCTAAATTTTATCCGCCCGGCGTCGGTTTGAAAGTCCTTTGCCGTGATCTCTTTTTTATTTAGCATACTAAAAATCAGCGTATCGCCCAAAATCGGCTTAAAAATCTCCGCAAGATCGAGGTGCAGGCTCAACGCGCGGTAGTTTGGCTCGTGCAAAAAGCCGATGCGCGGATCAAGCTCGGTTTTGTAAATTTCGCTGAGGCAGACGTTATAGATGCGCGTATTTACGTAGCTTATGAAGCTGTTGATTTTATCGGCGGGCGGGCGCTTAGAGCGGACGGTAAATTTAAAGCTTTTTTGATCCGCGATTATCTCGTTCCACTTTTCGTAGTATAACTTTTGAAACGCCCCTTCTACCGCCATTATCGCAGGCACGTCCGCGGCAGCGTTTAGCGCCTCTATGTGGGGCGAGACGTCAAATTTTACGCCGTGTCTTTTGCAATTTGCCGCGTCGTTTAGGATGTGCGCACGAGTGATCTCGCGAGCGATGTAGGCGCGCTTAAGCGGATCGTCAAAGGCGCGGACCTGATTTAGTAGCACAAAGCCGCTTTTATTGACCGAGTTTGAGGTGTTTGGATAAAAGTTCCCGCGAAAGCTCTGATATGGGCTAAAAATGTGCAAAAGGACGTTGTTGTCCGCCAAAAACGCCATGGTGTAGGTGTCGATCTGCACTTTTGCAAGCACGTAAATTTCATCGATCGCATTTATCGGCAAAATTTTACTAGCGACGACCGCGCCTGCATCGTCAAATTTATCAAAATAGATATTGTTATCTTGCCTGCGAAGCCTGCCTGCGCTCAAAATAAAATGCGTCCTATCGCTTTTTTGCATCTTTGTTCCTTAAATTTAGCCGGGATTTTAAGTGTCGCCGTCAAATTCGGCAAATTTACGCGAGCAAATTTAACTAAACAGCGCGCCGCTTTTATCCTGTCCGATGACTATACGCTTGGAATACTTCAGCGAATTAAACGTGTAAATCACGATAGAATCAAGCTGCGGGGCGCACTCTTTTTGCAGCATTGTGCTTAGTTTTTTAAAATCGCTCTCGCGGATTTCGCCTTCAAAAACGGAAAACTGCACTCGCGGCAAAAACTTCTCGACCCCCTTTCTGATGCGGTTTGCGTTGTTTTTCTCTTTTTGCTCGGCGCCGGCGATGTCGTAAAATAAAATCACGTACATTTTTCTAAATTTCAACTTGCGCAATATCCGCTATAAGCGCAGTTTGTGCAAAATTTACCCTGCGTAAATTTCGGCGGCCGCTCCAGGTTTGTGAGTGCCGTTATCTCGCTTAAAATTTGCTCGATTAGAGCGAAATTTTCGCTGCTATCATCCACCAAAATCACCTTTTTGCCGCTGATTAATTTGCCTTTTACCTCTTTTAAATTTAAGCCCGTTTTTAAAAGATAGACGTAAAAAAGTAGCTGCATCTTGCCCGCAAGCTCGTTTTTTAGGCTCTTTTTGTATTCGGTGATGAGATAATGTCCGCGCTGCTTGGAAAGTTTGTCGAATTTTAAATTTGAAAATGCAAAGTCCTGCAAATTGCTCTCTTTGATCTCCGCTAGCGCCTTGCCCATCAGCACGTTTTCATCCTCCTGATCTGCGTGGATATGGTGAGCGTAAAGCCACGCCTCGCGCTTACAGGTGACGTAATAATTAACAAGCGTGCCGGTAATTTGGTCTTTGCAAAACATTAGTCAAATACCTCATCCGTGATGTCCAAATTCGTATCTTTTTTAAGCCCGTAATCCGTGCTATAAAAATAAGACGAGCCAAACGGCAGATAAAACATATCCTTTAGTCCGCGTATTTGCCTTAAATTGGGCGTCAATTTCTCTTTATCTTTAAACGTTACGTTTATGCTAAATTTCGATAACTTTCTGATGTGATTTTTTAAAATATCTCGTATCGTAAATTCGTTATTTTGGCTATTTTTAATTTCGATAATCTTAGCTTCAAAATCCTTGATAAAATTTTCTTCGGGCTCGATTATTAGCGTTTGTTTGCAGTTATCGTTCATAATTTCTTCGATTTTTTGGTTTATATTTTCGAATTCTAGCTTTTTTATCTCGCTTTGTATATATAAATTTTCCAGTTGATCGCTGATTTTCTGAAAATACAAATTTGAAATTTCTAAAATTTCACTCTCTCGCACCTCTCTTTGTTTGAAAATTTCTAAAATCGCTTTGCTTACTTTCTGCAAATCGCCATAAATCAAATTTGTAAATTTACTTATTTCGGCAAAGACGTATAGCTCGCCACAAATTTCTCCAAAATGCCTATTTACGCGCCCTGCGGTCTGTATGATCGAGCTAATGGGCGCAACTTCGCGAAATCCAACGTCAAAATCAAGATCCACTCCCGCCTCGATAGACTGCGTGGAAATTAGTAAAATTTTACTTGCAAGCGGATCGTCTTTATTTGTATTTATTGCACACCTTACCGCTTCGATAGTAGCGCGTTTGTGATCATCATACATATATCCGTTTAGGCAAAAGCAGCTAAATTTATCTCTTAGTTTTACGAACAGCTCCTGTGCTTTTTTGATCGTATTGACGACGACGAGGGTATTTTTATCTCTTGCGGTTTCGCAAATTTTCTCTAAAAGCCCCTCTTCGCCGCTTATATCAAGCCATTTTATAACGTATCTATCCTGCCTTGAAAAATACTCTAAATTTGAAATTTCTTTAAAATTTTCGCTTTTAATAACCGGCATCGTCGCCGACATAAATATAAAAATAGTGCCGAGCCGCTGCGAGATGATCTCGCAAAGCAGGATAAAATCTTTTCTAAAATTATATGGGATTGCTTGCGCCTCGTCGATGATAACGACGCTATTTTTGAGCTGATTAAATTTGACGTTGTCTTTGTTTTTATTGCCAAATAGCGCAAATATAAGCTGATAAAGCGTAGTTACGTTTATCTCGCCGCTAAAAGATTCCATCAAAAATTTGATCTTAGAGTACCTATCATCTTCGGTCAGATTTTTTTCGTCTATCGTCGTTTTGTGGTGAGCCTTGCCAACCGAAATATCGCTATTTTTATAAATTTTCGCAATTATATCGTAGGTTTGATCGATTATCGAAGTAAAAGGAAGCGCATAAATTATGCGAGATTTATTAAATTTTAGGGCAAAATTTAGAGCAGTCAAGGTCTTGCCGTATCCAGTCGGCGCGGTCAAAGTAAAAAGTTTGTAATTTTCGTCAAAATTGTTTAAAACAAAATTTCTAAACTCATCTCGCTTTTTATTCGGCGGTAATGTTTTGATATCGCTCTCTAAAACATCTACCGGTATATCTTTGGTTTCCTGTTTTGGCATGCTAAAGATAGCCTCAAATTTATCGCTATAAACCAAATTTGAGTATAGGCTTTTGAAATTTATGAAATCCTCATAAGTAAATTTGTGTTTATACTGCAATAAAATTAAGTATTGACGAAGCTTTTCCGCTCTATCTAAAAACTCATCCTTTTTTGTAGATAATCCCGAATAAACCTGGGTATTTTTAGCGGCGTTAACTACTTCTTCCCAATATTCTAGCTCTTTTAAATTTTTAAAAAATTTATTAGCATCTCGAGCTAATGTCATTAAATTTACGGCATCGCCGTGGTGCGAAACGATGGCAAGAAAGCCAAACAGAGTCGGTATTTCATCAAATTTGGAGTTTAGCAAGAAAAAATATGCCGACAGAAATGAGTGGTTTTTATCCAGCTTGTCGTTTGAGGTGTCTCTGATGTAAATTTGAAAATTATTTTTTAGTTTTGCGATATCGTGATAGAGCTTGACCTGCTTATCCAGCTCTTCATCGCCGGCAGAGATCATATTTTTTATATGATTTTCTAAAAGTTTATTTGGATGAGACCAAAACTCGTCAAATAAAATAGACTCTTTCATCGTTTATCTGATATATATTTCCATGGTTTTTAGATTTTATAGCTTCTTTGCCGTTTATTTCCATTACAAAGTCTTTAAAATCTTTAAAAATTCGCCCATTTTCGCAGTCGCAAGGCATTCTAACCGTAGTTAATTTCGCATTTTCATTAATACCATCAAAAACAAAATCTTCCATAAGCGTAAATGTATCTATAAAACTTTCGTCTTGAGCTATTTTTTCACATATTTCTATATAGATCCAGCTAAAATCGGCTATGCAAAAGTTTATCCCAAGATACGGCGTAAAGGCAGTTTTGTGCTCTTTTAAATTTGAAATTATCTTATCCCGGTAGCTTTGCTCTAAATTCTCTAAATTTAAAAATACGACATAAGACGGCGAGCAGATGAGCTCTCTGTAAAACTGCTTTTTCTCCTTGGCGTTTTGATAGCCTTCCTCTATGTGCATATTGCTTGAGAGGGCAAATTTTATGCCGTTAAAAACAAAACTCTTTTTTAAAATTTGCCTATCTATTTTTACGCTGTATTTGATGCTAGATAGCTTAAAATACTCCTCCTCGCCTATAACGGCGCCTAAAAAGCCCATTATAGCGGTCTTTGGCGGCACCGGATAGGTTAAGCTAGAATAAATCGTTGCCGGATGCGAAAAATGAGCGTAATCGCCGAATAATCTAAAAGCAATAATGCTCATTTTACGCCTCTATCTTTTTCCAACTACTATCAAAATTTTCTTTGTTTATCGCTTCAAAATCATAATCGCTCATATACTCTATTTTTTCTATATTTGCGGCATATCTTGTGAGTTTATTTTTTAAATTTGTAAAGTCGATAGTGTATTCGTTGATACTTCTTATCGCTCTATCTTCTTTTTCGCTTTTTAGGCTTATACTATTGTTTAGATCGCCCGCAAACGTATCGTCTTTATACGTGATGATTAGCATAAACCTTGGAGTCTGGCCGATTTTGGAGCGAGTCGTTAAGTTTTTAGTACCGTGCCACAAAGCTTTTAAAATTTTAGCTTCATCGGCTTCATTAAAGCCCGTTTTTGCCGCATTATAATTATCGATAATGCCGTAAGTAGCGAAAATAGCGTATCTTAAAAATTTTTCCTCTCTAAAAGTCGCCTGCGCACTTTGTTTTTTTTCAATATTTGGATCATAATCGCTAGCAAAAGCGCCCTTGCCTTTTACATACTCTATCTCTACTTTATTTAAAGATTTACTTAGTCTAAACTGTACCGGCCCTGTAAACTGAACGCCAGCGGTTTTTATCTCTTTGTCTTGTTTTTTTTCGTCTCTATCCGAAATAGGCAACACGCCGCCAAATGCGCGAATATCGATAAATTTAGACAAAATTTCTTTTTGCAGTTCGCTTTTGCTTTGTTTTATGTTTATGCTTTGTCTGATCGCCGTTTTAGCATCTAGTACGACGTCTTCTATCCTATACTCCTTTATAAAAATCGACGCCTCGTCTTTTTTCATAATCTCGTCTCTGATAGTTCTTTTTATGCGCACATCCGTCACCTCGGCTATGCCGGTTTCATCATCGCATCTTGGAGCGTTATCCTTTAGCATGTCGCCGTTTGGATTCCAATTCTCTCCGTCCCACAAAAAAAGTATCTCTTTTTTCTGCATATTATTCTCCTTACTTATTTCGTTTTATCTTTTAAAAATTTGCGATAATCACTCCCGCCCATAGCAAAAGCAAGCGTAGTATGAGAGCTTTTTACTATCTTGCTTTCTTTAAAAAAGACTTGCGGTAAAATTTCAATCAAACACTCTTTTATATTTTCAACATTTGGATTTGGTTTGCCGGAAGCTGCCTTAAGCTTTCTAATCATCTCATCGCACTTAGTCCAAATTCGCTCCAAATTTTCCCTGCTTATCGAGCCGCAGTTATCAAGCCAGTTGCTAAACGATACGCCGCCATTAACGCCGAGCTGCCAGTTTATCAGAGCTGCGCTTAGCATGCCTAGTAAATAAGCGCTTGCAAGCGCGTCATCTTGATTTAAAAATTCGCTATTTTTGGTTAGCTCTCTAATCAGTTCTTTTTTATCGATTAAATTTTCCAAATCGCACTCCTTTTGAAACACTAGTTTTTTATTTAACACGTCGATCTCATTAAAAAAATTCTGATATTTTTTAATAACATCAATCGTTCTTTGCCTGTAAAAATCGTTAAAATATTTACCCCACTCTAATTTCTCCGCATAGTCCTTATTGGCGCTACCATAGCAAATCAAATCGCTATATCTTTCTATCATAATCTCTAAATCAAATTTATTTCGCGACAGTAAAAAGCTCATCACGCTTAGCCTATCTTCAAACAAATTTTGAAGATATATCGTCTCATCGGTTCCGCTGTTTTTTTCATAGAAAGCTTTAATATCAAAATTGCCCATTAAATTTGAAATTTTAGAGATAAAAGAGGGCAAAACGTCATCTATCGCAAGCTTTAAATCGATAGCTGCGTTGCTTTGCGTATAAAATAAAATCGTATTTAAAACCGGTAAATTTTCCTGTTTTTTAGCAGCGATCTCAAGATAATCATTTATGCTAAATTTTATAACTTCTTCGGCCATCTCAATATTTTTCATATCACTTTTTGAAGTTTCTTCTAGTATTTTTATAATCTCTTCTAGATTTACCGAGCTACCCAAAATCGTCGGTAAAATCGCCATTTTCATACCGTAAAAATTGTGCGATAGCTTATCTTTTATCGCTTTAAAGCCGTTTTCTACCTTTTTTGCGCTAACGGCGCTTAGCGGCAAAAGTTTTGACTTGATAAATTGCATATTAGCAGGCATCTCATTTACCGAGCAAAATGCTAAATTTGCATCGCCGCCTATACCTTTTTCATTTGTCAAAATATCGTATCCATAGGACGATTTTTGCTCTTTTACGCTGATACGATTTTCAAAAATTTGTTTAAAATAGGCAGAAACGGGCTTGCCCTTGTATGAGAGCGAGAAAAAAGTAGCGACTTTTTTGCCTTTTTCCTTTTTTAGCTCATCAAGACCTTTGATCTCATCTATAATATCGGCAAAATATCCTTCATTTATACTAGGTAACATAGATAAAATAGCGTCTTTTTCTATATCGCTCGGCTCAAAACACGAGAGCAAATTTGAAACCGATCTCAAAACGCCTTTTATAAATTTAGCTTCGTCTTTATTTGCTTCTTTGGATAAAAATTGAGAATTTGGAAAAAGATTACCGGAATTTGCGCCTACGCCAAATCTACATATTATCAGATCGTCTTTGCTTATGTTTAAATTCGGCTCTATTCGCTTGGTTTCTATGTCGCAGAGATATACTTTGATTGTATCGTATTTGTAGGCATCGTTTTTGAGACGCTTTTCATCTTTTTGATATATTTCGCCTATGTCGGCGAAAATCTTAACTATATCACCCAAAATATTCCCTTTGCTAAATATTTATTAGCAAAATTATAATACTTTTTAAAGATTAAATCAAGTATTTATAAACAAAAAATATGATAAGAAATAGGGTTGACGCTTTAAAAATATTTAAAGTAATACTAATTTTAGTTTCTTTATATCTACGTCCGATTTCGTCAAAGAAGCTTTTATTTACTATTTCGATCTCGGTTGAAAACTTGTGAACATTTTTCATATTTCTTCTTCTTATAAATAAGTTCTTGAAAGTATATAGAAAAAAGAATATTTTGTCAATAGTTATGTTATTTAAATTATTAAAGATATCTTGCATATACAGCAAAATTACACTATAATATTCTTAAGGGCAAGACTTCCTCCGTTGGAGTTTTAAACTGTTATTTAAAATATTGCATATCTTGCCCTTAAATTTCCTCCACCACCTCCACAAACCCCGCTCCGCAGTTCATACATCCGCTTCCGACACCGGCGTCAAGGATCAAATTTATCAGCTCCGGTTGCGCGCAAATTTTCCATTTCGCTTGCCAAGCTTGAACCGGCGAGCGATTGTTGCCGTAATAAAAATTAAATGGATTTTGCAAATTTTGCCAGAGCAAATTTAGCTCGAATTCTCCGTCGTATCTGCGCCCGGTAAGAGTTTCAAATCTTTGCAGCGCGTTTGTTTTCATCATCTCAAGATGCCTGGAGTCTTGCGGCTGCAGATAAATTTTATGCCCCAAAAGCCCGCCTATAGCGCATGCTACGCAGCCTTGTAACACCGCTTCGCTTTGCGAGGTTCTGTGTTCGCTAACAGCCACCGTCGTATCGCACAGGCAAAGCTCACCCAAGCTTAACCCGTCTTTTAGCACGGCAAGCGCGATTATTTTTTCAAATTCCGACTCATATGAGGTAAATCTAATCCGCAAATTTGCGCCATTTAAACGAAAATCAAAATTCGTTCGTTTAAAAATTTTGCCGCTCGGCTCGTGCCTGTACCCATCGTGCTCGGCGCTTGGCAGATAGCGGTAGATGTAGCCCTGGATGAGCTGAGGCAATGCCCTTGATATTTTTAAATTTGCGCTCGGCAAACGTGAGATTATTATGAGCATTTTTATCCTTAAATTTAGTAAATTTTAGACGTAATTATAAAAAATCTCGCATTAAAAATCGGTTTTGCGCAAAAATGCGGCGAAATTTCAAATTTTACCCGTCAAATTCGCTAAAATATCCGCAAAAATCACGCAAGGAGAGCAAATGAAATACGATTTTGACGCGCCTGTAGAGCGAGGCGGGACGTATTCGTCAAAATGGAAAACAATCGGCGACGAGCTACCGATGTGGGTGGCGGATATGGATTTTAAGGTCGCGCCAGAAATTTTAGAAGCGCTGCAAAAGCGTCTAGACAACGGAGTTTTTGGCTACTCATACGTGCCGCGGGAGTGGAGCGAGGCCATTTGCTCATGGTGGAGCAGACGACACGACGTCAAATTTGACCCAAATTGGCTGATTTTTTGCACGGGCGTGATACCGATCATTAGCTCTGCGGTGCGCAAATTTACGAGCGTGGGCGATAAAATCGTGATCCAAAGCCCCGTCTATCACGTCTTTTACCGCAGTATCGAAAACAACGGCAGGGTCGCGCTCACAAACGAGCTAGCCTACGACGGGCGCGGCTATGATATTGATTTTAAGGACCTCGAAGAAAAGCTCGCTGATCCGCTAACGACGATGTTTATCCTTTGCAACCCGCACAATCCCGTCGGCAAAATTTGGAGCGCCCAGAAGCTAGCCAAAATCGGCGAACTATGCGCTAAACACGGCGTTTTGGTGATATCTGACGAGATACACTGCGACATCACGAGCCCCGGCAAAAGCTACGTGCCCTTTATCCGCGCGAGCGAAACTTGCAAAAACATCTCGATCACCTGCGTTTCGCCGACTAAAGCCTTTAACATCGCAGGCCTGCAAAGCTCCGCCGCCGTGGTGCCAAACCCAAAACTGCGCGCCAAAATGGCAAAAGCCATCAACGACGACGAGGTCGGCGAGGGCAATGCGTTTTCTTGTATCGCGGCGATCGCGGCGTTTGAGCGGGGAGAAGCGTGGCTCGAGCAGATGCGCGAATACATAGAGCAAAACCGCAAAATCGTAAGCGAGTTTTTGCAAAACGAACTGCCGCAGATTAGGCTTGTAGAGCAGGACGCCACGTATCTGCTCTGGCTTGACTGCCGCGAAATTTGCGACGACGCGAGCGATTTTCATAAGTTTTTACGCCAAAAAGCGGGGCTTTGGCTAAACGACGGCAACGCGTATAGAGGTGCCGAGAAGTGCTTCCTGCGCCTTAACATCGCCACGCAAAGATCGCGCGTGCTGGAGGGGCTAAAACGCCTAAAATCAGGCGCTCTAGCCTACGTAAAAAGCAGGGAATAATATATTTACGAAAAATTGGGATAAAATTTAGACCTTTTTGGTATGATTTGCGCGTCCGACAAGAAAACCTCCTTTTTGTAACGGCGCCTCGGCTCCCCCTGCCGAGGCGTTTTTGTCTTATTCATTAAGCTTTTTTAGTTATAATCCTTCTCATAAATTTACCCTGCCTAACTCAAATTTAAGCAAATTTAGCGTTTCAGGCGAAAGGACGAAAATGCTAACTCACATAGACGAAAACAACCGCCCAAAAATGGTCGACGTAAGCGACAAGGGCGCAACTACGCGCATAGCCGTAGCAAGCGGCATCATAAAAATGTCGCGCGAAGCCTTTGACGCGATCAAAAACAACACCGGCAAAAAGGGCCCGGTTTTGCAAACCGCCGTCATAGGCGCGATAATGGGTGCGAAAAAGACGAGCGAACTCATCCCGATGTGCCACCCGCTGCTAATTAGCAGCATAAACTGCGACATCGAGGAGCTAACCGAAATCTGTGCCTACAAGCTAACCGTTAGCGTCAAGATAGACGGCAAAACGGGCGTAGAGATGGAGGCGCTAACAGGCGTTAGCGTCGGGCTACTAACGATTTACGATATGATAAAAGCGATAGATAAAACCATGCAGATAACAGATATCACGCTAGAAAGCAAGAGCGGAGGCAAAAGTGGCGACTATGTGCGATCTAAATAAAGAACCTGAAATCTCATACCCAAATTTTTGGGAATACAAAATCATCGTGCTTGATAGTGAAAACGCCGAAGCTATCGCGCAGGGCGTCGTAGGCGAGAGGCAACACAAGATAACGCCGTCAAAATCGAGCAAAGAGAGCAAATACAAAAGCTACAATCTAAGCGTTTTGGTTAATTCTAACGAGGAGCGATTAGAGATATTTTCCGCGCTAAGACGCGTTTGCAAATACGTACTATAAGGACTTTCATGCAAAATTTAGTCTTCATCCAAACCATAAAAGAGAACAAAAACGACCCGCAAATTTCCGTTTTGATCAGAGAATTTGCGCTAAGCGAGTTTAGAAAAAGTGTCAAAGGCGCAAAAAACGGCGACGCAAACGCGGCTCTAGCTAAAGAATTTGAGCAAATTTGCGAAGCGCTAAAAGGCGAGGATCTGCTAAACCGTCAAAACGTCGCCAACCTCATCCAAAGCGCCGGTGACGCGCTCAGCGAGGCAAAAGAGCAGTATATCCACCGCCTAATCTACGAAAAAGAGCAGATCGAGCGGCAAATTTACGCGCAAAAAGACGAGATCAAAAACGACGTTCGCGCGCTGCTTGAAAATATGGAAAATTTCATAAAAAATAGCGACCTGGCGGATAAAGAGGAAATTTTAACCGCGATAGACGAAAAAATGCTCTGCGAGCTACAAATGCTGGGCATCCTAAAAGAAACCACCGAGGCGGCGTTTCTAACCGCGATCGAAAAGGGCGACGACGTGAAAGATACGGTGGAGCAAATCGCCAAAAACGTCGTACTTAGCGCGATAAACGAGGGCGAAGAGAGCAAAGAGCGCATCCTGGAAATCGCAAGGACAGTCTGCGAGGCGGCGAGCGAGATAGCCGACGTCGATCAGGCCTTTGCCAAGGAGCTAATCAGCGGCACGATCGGGGGCGTGAAAGAGGCGCTTAGCAAAAGGACGGAGAAGTTTATCGAGGAGATCAAATTTGTCCCGGACGGCCAGACGCTGCTAGGCGAAGCCAAAGAATTCATAAGGCTCGAGGAGAGGTTCGTAGCGATGCTGCGCGATATGGCGCGCTCAGAGGAGCCATCTGCTGCCGTGATAAACGAAATCCTAGACGAGTCCATAGATAGCTACTTCGCCAAATTTAAGCGCCTGCAAAACGACGTTTCGCGCCAGATCGAGCTTCAGCTAGAGGAGTTAAAATTTAACGAAAATATCGATAAATTCGCTAGCCTTGCGGGAGCCAAATTTGAGGAGCTAAAGCGCGAAGTCGGTCAAGCCGGCGATAAACTTAAAGAAAATTTTAACGCCAAAGAACGCATAGAAGCGCTCAAAAAAGAGATCAGCGACTTTGAAAAACGAACCGAGGAGAAGCTAACCGAGATAAGTGCTGGCGAGATCGGCGAAAATCTCAAAGCAAAAACAAAAGAACTAGGCGAAAAGCTCTACAAAGCCGCCGAAAATCTCATAAAAACCGCCAAAGAAAAGATCGGCAAAAAAGAGGATGAGAAAAAAGACGAGTGAGCTAAGCTCGGGCGCATTTAGTTAAATTTGCGCCCGGATTTTACTTACCTGCTACAAACGGCGGCAAATTTAACGCGATAAATTTGCGCTCAAATTTGACTCCGCCAAAACGCCGCGAAAGTCAAATTTAACTCCAAAGGATCAAAAATGAGCATCACGTTTTTCGTTAAAAATAAAAAGAAGTTTCTAGTCGGTCTTGCGCCCGTGATGAGCGTGGAGGAGGCGCTGCGGTTGGTGCCGAATTTATCGCAGTTTAACGCCGACGAGGACGACGAGGAGTTTGACGCCGAGGGCTTTTACGGCGCAAAGCTTGACGAGTTTGACTGCCTAGTTGCCGGCACGAACGGGCTTAGCGGACGCGGCTTTGAGATCGGATACGAGGACGGCGCCTACAACGTCCGCATCGGCACGCCCAGCACCCGCACGGACTGGAAAATCGCTCTAGAGTACCTAAAAAACCTAGCCATAAAAATGGACGGCGAAATCGTGAGCGAGGACGGGGAGAAATTTAGCGCGCAAAATATCGAAAGCTTTAACTATGAGCCCGATATACGCGCGGGGCTAGAGGCGATAGAGCAAAATTTGCAAAAAGAGGCGCAAATCAGCACTATTTACGGCATAAGAAACGAAGTGTCCTTTGATAAAAAGATCATAGCTCGCATACTAGGCGCGGAGGATCCCGCGGGCGAATTTGGCAAATTCGTAACCGATATCCAAAATTTGGATGCATATTTTGCAAATCAGATGTTTTACCGCAGGAACGATAGCGGCGAGATCATCGGGCAGTACGTCCTGTCGCAAGACGTCGTTACCGTGCTGCCGTATGAACCTAGCGTGGAGTATAAAAATTTGCAAATGCTGGGCGATGAGAAAGTCGCGCGGTGGTCGGTCGCGATATTTGGCGGAGATGGCAACGACGACGAAAAATACGAGATCCTAGCGACGCTGAAATATGAAAGTTTCATCCAAAATTTGCCGAGAGATAAATACAAATTTATCGATGCTAAAAATATCGTAGTAAGCGCGTTTAGCAAGGCAGAATTTGACGAGCTAATCGCAAAATGCGGCCAAGATGGGCTAGCGGACTAAGCGGCTTGCTTGGCAATAAATCGTTGCCGCCGTGCGGTAAATTTAACGGCATAGTTAAATTTATGGCCGAAATTTGCCCGCCTTTTTGCTCCGAAACGAAGCCAAATTTGACGCAAGATAGATCAAATTTGGCGTCAAATTTAAAACTCCGCAAGGCTGTAAATTTAACCGCAAACCCAAAATATTGACTTGCGCCGTACCTTTGGATAAAATCGGGCGCAAAAATCAAAAGAGATCAAAAATGCGAAAATTTTCCTGCCGCTTTTATGCGCTTTCCTGCTAGGCGGATGCACTACGTACGGCGTCGGCCCCTCTAATATATTTCTAGAAAACAAAGAGCTAACTCAGCTAAAAGGCCGCCATATCCTAGATATGGAAAAATACTCCGGCGGCTGGTCGCATATCGAGATAGGTGTGCTTTCGAACAAATTTTATATGCAGCACGAACCGCGCGAAGTGCTATCGGTAGAAAGATCGTGCAACTTCTGGGGCTGCAGCGTAACGGGTGTGAACTACAGCACCTACGGCTTTGTTTACTTTACTACCGACAAAGACGGCTATATCACGGACTACACCGAGGACGGCGACGCGATAAGGAGCGTCAAGCATAAATTTAAAGACCTGCTAGTACTGGAGAACTAAGATGAAAAAGACGGTAATAACACTATGCGCGTTTGCGATCACTGCGGCGTTTGGGCTCTCTAACGAGGATTACGATAAATTTATAGTGCTAGATGATAGCGGAAAATACAAAGAAGCGTTGGCATTTATCAAGCCAAAGGCCGATAGCGGCGATGCTAGAGCCGTCACGCTCGTAGGCTACCTATACGAGGTGAGGATGTCTAACATCGGCGAAGGCGTAAAGTGGTACAAAAAAGCCATGGGACTAAATGATTCGCTCGCTCACTCGAATATGGCGCGGATCTATTACCGCATGACGGACTATAAACTAGCCGCGCAGACCCTTGAAAAGGCAAGCAAACTAGGCGACACGGGCGCGGACGCAACGCTAGGAAATATGTATCTAAACGGAATACACTTTAAAAAAGACTATAAAAAAGCGCTCGTCTACATCCAAATAGGAAATATGTATCTAAACGGAATACACTTTAAAAAAGACTATAAAAAAGCGCTCGTCTACATCCAAAAAGGCGTTGCCGATGACGATCCTCAGGCTCTAACCGATCTAGCTATATGCTACGAGAACAGCTACGGCGTCGCAAGGGATATGGATAAAGCCATAGAGTTCTACAAACGCGGAGCGGCGCAAGGTAACGAATACGCCAAAAGAGCGCTAGAGAGGTTGCAGTAGCCAGTGCATGGCTACCTGAGTTTTGACGATACCGACTTTATCCGTCTGGTAGCGGCGACTCGGGCGGCGACAGCTTGGGCCACCTCCCAAACCCGCTCGGTTTAAAATTTAGTTTTCGGTAAACCGCCAGATATCGGCCGGTTTACCCGTTTAGCTTTCGCCTTGCGAAATAACTCAAATTTGGGCAAATTTAAAACCCAAGCCCAAGTCAAATTTAATAAATAAAAAGCCCCGCGTCCTTTGCTTCGCCGACCTTGTCTGTTTTCACCCAAGCCGCGATATAGATGAAAAACGAAGCCACGAGTAAAAAGAAGCCAAATACCGCCAAAACGCCGCTCGCCCACAACAGCTCTCCCGCAAAAAACGTGCAAACGTAGACGCGAAAAAGCCCGTTTCTAGTTAGTCTTGCTAGCTCGAAAAAGACCTTCCCCCACACGAACGCGACGTAGCCAAGCAGCAGTAGCGCGATGATGGCGACAAGCTTAGCGAGCGGATGAGCCGCGTCCGCCATATAGGACGCCAGCGTCGCCGTGACGTGAGCGACGAACATCACGATCATCGCCTTGCCGTAGTTTACGTGCAGATCCTCGCTTTGAGCGAGCCCGGCGACTCCGCCTAGCGCCGCGTAGGTTAGCAGTGCGGCTGATATGACGGCGAGATTGTCCGCGATCTGTAGTGCTAGTCCCGCGTAACTCGCGATAAAATACGCGTAGATCTTGATCACGGCCGGCACGATACCGGATGCTATGCCTAGCGTCCTAGCTCGGTCAAACGCCGCGCTCTCTTTTAGTGCAGCCTTCGTCTCCTCGCTTCTGACGTCTTTCGTCGCGCGCTTTTCGCCCTCGTCTGCGATCACAAACACATCTCTCGCAAACGCCCCGTCAGGTCGAAACGCCGCTCGCTCGCCGCCGCTAGGTCGCCCCGAGCGCACGTCCTCGAAGCTAAATTTATAGTATTTGCCGTCATCGCCGATTATCGTCGTTTCGTTTATCGCTACGCCCTTCACCAACTCTCCTTTTTGCGTTTTTGCCGCCCTGTTTCAGATTAACCCGCTCGTTTGCATTTTTGAGGTACGGGTTATGCCGCCCGTCAAATTTGACGCCGCGCTCCCTAGTCCAGCCAAATTTTACGGTTTAGCCGCAGCTCCTCGACGATACGCAAAAAGCCGCCGATCTCGTCTTTGTAAAATCTATTCGCCCCTTTGCCAACGAGCGGACGGCGCAGATCAGGCTCGAAGTTATCGCGCCCCGTACGGATCGCCATGCAGATTTTATCGCCTATTAGCACGATGTTTATCGGGCGATGAAATCTCGTTTTTAGTAGCTTTAGATTTTCCATCAGGCTAGGCGTGAGCGCATATCTAGCCTCGATCTGATCGGTCGTATAGACGCGAAATAGCCGCTCAAACTCCGCGTCGTCCATCCTCGCGCGCTTGCCGCCGTAGTCCTTAAAATCATCCGTCCCGCTACAAATTTGCGTAACACCCTTTAGCCGTTTAGGAAAATCCGCGACAAATAAAATCCCCGCAAAAAGTACTCTATGCGTCTTGTTTCCGTGTAGATCCTCTTTGATACTTATCGCCTCTACGTCGCTAAATTTAACCCGCATGCCCTCTATCTGTCCGAAAATCAGGTCGTTGCCCGAGTATTTGTCGATGTCGAAATCATAAATCATATAAAGATAATCGCTCTCTACGTAGTCGCCCGGATAATACGTGAGACCGCAGTCCTCCACGATGCTCCTCACGACCTTTCGCTTAAATTTAAACGTAAAGCTATCGGTAAAAATACTCTCGAAAAAATAGTACATCGCAGTCCCGCAGACCACAAACGCGACCGCGCTAAGGGCGGCGTTTTGCGCGGCTAGATATAGCAGCCAAGCCGCCGCGGCGGCGACAAAGACGCAGGTGAGCTTTAGCCTAAAAAGCGAGCGCAAAACCTTTTGTCGCTCAAGCTCTAGCAAGACCAGATCGTCCATTTATGCTCCTGTTTTTAATCTAACGCCGTTTTTATAAATTTGGCTATTTTACGGGCTTTCGTCTTTAAATTTGCGTTTTAAACCGCTTAAATTTAAGCTCTTTTCTGTGGGCGGCGACGCTCAAATTTGGATCAAATTTGCCGCTTTTACCTTCAAATTTGACGAACCGACAAAGCCCGCCTGCATTTTCAAGAGTGCGGTTAAGCGTTCAAATTTAACGTCAAATTTGATGAAGCGAGTTCAAATTTAGCGATTAAAAAGCTCGTGCACGTCGTGCGGATCGTCTTGACCTTTCGGCACCTCGAAAAACGCCGCCTTATTAAACCTCGCCCAGCTAGCGACGAGATTTGAAGGAAACATCTCCACGGCGTTGTTATAGTCGGTCACTGCGGCGTTGTAGGCGCGTCGCGCGGCGGAGATCTGTTCCTCGATCTCGTTTAGCGTCTTTTGCAGGTGCATGACGTTTTCGTTGGCTTTGAGCTCGGGGTAGTTCTCGACGACGACGTTGAGCTTTGAGATGAGGTTTGACAGCTCGCCGTTGAGTGCAAATCTCTGCTCGTCGCCTGCTGCCTTTTGGATACCGCTTCTAAGCGCGGAGATGTTTTCTAGCAGCTCGCGCTCGTGCGTGATGTATTGCTTGACGGTGGCGACGAGGTTTGGGATGAGGTCAAAGCGCCTTTTTAGCTGCGTATCGACGCCCGATCTGATGTTTGAGACTTGGTTGCGCTTGCCCACTAGCGAGTTGTAGACCGAGATGACGATGAGTGCGAGAACGGCGATGATACCTAGGACGATGTACATTTTTGCTCCTTTGATTTAACTTTTATTTTGATTATATCAAAAAACCGCTGAAGCCGGAAAATTATACTCGTTTTTAACGCGCTAGATGCTAGGTCGCTCGGGATTTGCTACCAAAATGCTAAATTTCGCTTGTCTTTGCAAAAGCCGCTTTGCGAGCAAATCTCGGACACAAGGGCTAGTTACCGCAAAATAAAGACGCGCGGCCGATTTTACGCTTAAATTTAGGCTTAAAAACGCAAAATACGCTTTTAGCTTTACGTTACGGGCGGTTAAGCCCATTTTTAAACAAAAATAAAAGATATGCGTAGGCAAAACGGCTCGGCGCAAGCCCTTGCCGTGCGGCGGCAATCGGCGAATAAAATCTAGCCTATAAATTTCGCCTGTACGGGCGGCACGGCCTTTTGCCGCGATAAATTCGTATCTTTTGAGGGCGATTTTACGCGACCTAACGGCTAAATCATCGCAAATTTAGCGCCGTTTAAGCAGCGATAAAAAATAGCGTTTTTAAGCACGCCAAAAAAGCGCGAAACATATTTTCTCGCAGCTTCAGAGTTTTAAGCCGCAAGAGCAAAACTGACTTTAAACGGCAAATCGCCGAGCCGCCAAATCCACCCCGCGCGTTTTGCGTTTAGGCAAGGAAATTACCGCTCGCACTCTATGCAAAATTTAGCTATTTTGCCGGCTGCAAGTAGGCAAATTTACGCTTACTAGTAAGCCTAGAGAGCAAAAGCGCGGATTTGCGCCGCGCACAAACGGCAAATTTGCGACTTTGCGCCGTAAGGCAAAAACCAAAACTAGCCAAAAGGCGCAAATTTAAGGCGCGCATAAAAACTAAAC
The DNA here is from genome assembly GCF_004803815.1 of Campylobacter showae. Taxonomy (NCBI): domain Bacteria; kingdom Pseudomonadati; phylum Campylobacterota; class Epsilonproteobacteria; order Campylobacterales; family Campylobacteraceae; genus Campylobacter; species Campylobacter showae. Next base: position 2,056,094 of record NZ_CP012544.1, read on the forward strand.
CAAAGCGCTTTAGCCTTTTAAAGCTCGCAAAGTTTGCCGCAAACCCGCTTTTACCGCGTCTTGTGCGATAAATTGCGGGATAAATCCTAGCAAATCACCACTTCATACCCGCTTCCAGCCAAAAGTTGCGGCCAAGGCCGTACTCGTAGTAGCTACCTTCGTTTGAGGCGATAAATTTTTTGTTTAAAAGATTATTTATGTCAAGATTTATAAACGCTCGAAAATCGCCGGCCAGCCGCCTTTCGTAACCTATACGCATATCCCACGTCGCGTATGCGGGTAGCTTTTGGCGCTCGTAGACGTACATCCCGCGCGCCCTATTCCAGCCGCCTAGTAGCGCGTCCGTTTTGCTCGTATAGTTTATGAAATTTGAAACGCTAAAGCCGCTAAATTTAGCCGAGTGGCGAAATTTGGCGGTAAAAGGCACATGGTAATCAACGACAGGTAGTTCGCTTTTTTTGATGATTTTACCGTTATACGAGACGTCGTCATTCATCTCGTCGTCTTCGTAATCCATAAAGCTCCTGCTTTGCTTAGTAAAGCTTAGCGAGCCTTCAAAATCGTTTTTTACGCCCCAAATTTCGATCGGAGCGATGTTTGCCGCGCTTAAGGTTACGATGTCGCGCTTGCTTTGCCCCTCGTTGGTAAATATAGAATATCCGTTTCCGTAGCCTGCTAGCGGCTCTCTTACGTATTTCATCGCTACTTCGTCGCGGCCTTGGCGTCTTACGTATTTGAGATTTAGCCTCGCGTTGCCGACGTCGCCGCGATAATACGCGCTAAATTCGTCGTCGTAAGGCGTCTTTAGCCCTCTGATCGGGTAACGGTCGCTATCGTAATCGCCGCACACGTAGGGTGCGCCGTATGAACCTCTAGTGCAAGTTTTACTCATTTTATAGATGCCGTTATACATCTTGTACGCGAAAAAATTTCGTCCGTAGTAGCGGTTTAACCCGAGTCCTACAAAATTTTTATCCGCGAATTCATACTCGGCTAGCAACCTCGGGGCCAAATTTACGTCGTTATTATCGCCGTTTCGCTCGATGCGAAGTCCGGGGCGAAATTTAAACGCGCCAAACCTCATCTCGTCTTCGAGATAAAGGGCGAGATTGGTTTGCGTAGCCTTGGTTTTTACGGCGTAGTAGTAGATTTTTTTCGATAGATATTGACCGACCGCGCCCTGGGATGCGAAGCTATCGTCTATGACGCAAGTTTTATCCCCCGGCTCGCACGCGCCCGTTAGCGACTTTGGGATGCTGTTGTGAACGTAGGTTTTGGGTATCTCGTAACCGCCGATTTGCCTAGTTAGCTCAAAGCCCGATTTTATCAGATGCACCGCGCTAAAAGCGTCAAATTCTTTCATGCTCGCATCAAATTTATACGAGAGAGTATTCTGCTTTTGGGTAAAGTCGTTATACCCGCCGATGCCCGCACTCCCGCTCGTACTCCAGTTTTTGACGTTTGAGGATTTGTAGGTATAATACTCGGTATCATGCTCATAGTCGCGGCTGTTTTGCGAGGCGGAGTAGCTAAGCGTCTGCTCTAAAAATACCCCCTCAAGATCGGCCTGCGCCTCGAGAGTCGCGACGTAACCGCCGTATTTTAGCGTGAGCTGAGAGTCTAGGTAGCGCTTGGCGGAGGTGTAGTTATCTAGCCTAGAGTACAAAAAGCTCGGCTTTAGCGTAAATTTATCGCTCACGCCCCAAACGCCTTTTACGAAAAGATTATCATTAGTCTGCCTGTCGTTTGGAAACGAGTATAAATTTTGATTTATCTGCTTTTTGTTGTAGTGGTTTTCTATGACGGAGCGGTGCCTCGAGTAGTTTAGCAAAAGGCCGAAATTCTGCGTCAAATACCCCTCGGCGCCGACTCTATACCTGCGCTTTTTAAAGTCGCTCATATCGGCTAGATCGCCGTCGTCGTATCTTTGCTCGGCGGAGGCGTCTTTATAAATTTTGCTCCAATCCCCGCCCGTATAAGAGTAGCTAAGCACGCCGTGAAAGCCGCTTTTAGGGTCTCTGGTTTTAGCGTTTACGGCACCTCCTTGAAAGCCGCCGTACCTAGCCGAGACCGCGCTATCTAGCACCTCGACGCTACCTAACAGATCCGTATCTACGCTCATAGCCTGCGAGCCTATCGTGCTGTCGCTCCAGATGTTGTTGTGGTTATTCCACGTGCGTTTTTTAGGGTCTAGGTCGTTATTTATGCTTGCGCCGTCTAGGGTAAAGTTGTTTTGATAGTAGCTCGCGCCGTTTATGCTGATATCTTGCGGAGCCAGCTCGCCCGCACGCACGCTTTTGGCGTTTTTTGCGCTAAAGGCGGCGTTTGGATTGCCTTTTAAAAGATCGGTTATGCCGTGATTTTTAGACGTTATCAGATCCATATCCGCGCGCGTTAGTTTTCCGGGCTCTTTCGTAGCGTTGGCGTCGGCGCTGACCTCGACTTTATCTAGCACGACCTCCGCAGCGTTTAGCGTACTTAAATTTAACGCCTTTAAAGCGGTTAAATTTAAAGAGTCTTGATTAGCGTCGCGACTCGCTGCCCAATGCGAAAGCGGCAAATTTAACGCCGCGGCCGCTACCAAAAGGCTAGCCGTTTTTTTCATAATTATCCTTAGTTAAATTTATTTGTCGGTTTTGGGCGTTTGCGTCAAAACCGCGTATTTTAGGCGGCGATAAATTTTACTCGCCTTACGTTTTAGCTTTGAACGGTTGCTAAATTCGGCTAAATTTACGCCGCAAAGTTTGTAAAAAGGTGGCTATTTGCGATTCACCTCCGCAGCGATTTGGCTTTGTTTTTTAAACACGCGTTTAAACCGCAAATTTAAATAAAAACGCCGCCGAAATTTATTCGCCGCTTAAAAAAGCTACGCCAAGCAGGTTTGCTAAGCTCTAAAGCCGCTTTTGCTAAAAATCTAAAAACCGCGCTAAGAGCTAAATTTATCCAGCGCGGGCGTTATTTTTCAGACTTTAAAACCGCCTGATAGCCTTGTTTTTTGAGCGCTTCTACGACCGTATTTTCGGCAAAGTCGTCCTCGACGACGATGTCGGCCGTTTTAGCTTCCAAATTTACATCAAATTTCTTTACGCCCTTAAGCTTATTTAACGTCTGCGTGATGACCTCGTAGCAGCTCACGCAGGCCATATTGGGGATCTCGTAAACCAAAGTCTTGTCCGCAAATGCCGCCGTGCAAAGCACCAGCGCTAGAGCTAGCTTTTTCATTCTTTGATACCGACTTTGTATTTTTTGGCTTGGATCGCGTGCACGATGTCCATCACGTTTACGCCGCTATCTGCTGTGATATTTACGTCTTTGCTTTTTAGGTCAAAGCTCACTGCGGTGACGCCCTTGACGCCTTTTGCGGCATCTTCGATTTTCTTGGCGCAACCGCCGCAGTTCATATTCGGTACGTTTAGTTCGTAGGTTTGCTGCGCAAAAACGCTGCCGCAAATCGCCGCTAAAAGTAAAATTTTCTTCATCATCGCTCCTTGAAAATAATATTTGATATGAAATTGTATCACTATATTTCTTATATATTTATTATTTTCTATTTATATTAAAATGTAATATAATTTACTTTTTTCTTATATTTAAAACTAAAATTTGACATCGAATTTGAGCAGATTTAAAGCGGGAGTAAAAATATTGCGGGGAAATTAAGAGGGGAATTTAGCCCACAAAAAGCGTAAATTTGCAGGCTAAATTTATAAAATTTATTCTTTGGTTTTTGCCATTCTACGGCGCATAGTAGGATCTAGATAGCGTTTACGTACGCGTATGTTTGTCGGCGTGACTTCGACTAGCTCATCCTCCTCGATCCACTCCAAAGCGCGTTCTAGGCTTAGCTTTCTAGGCGGTACGAGCTTGATAGCGTCGTCGGAGCCGCTAGCGCGTACGTTGGTTAGGTTTTTGCCCTTGATCGGGTTTACGTCTAGGTCGTTTGGACGACTGTGCTCGCCGATGATCATACCCACGTAGGTCTTGGTCTGTGGATCGACAAAAAGTATGCCGCGATCTTGTAGGTTCCAGAGGCTATATGCTAGCGTTACGCCGTTTTCCATCGACACTAAAGCGCCGTTGCTGCGGTGCTCGACGCTACCGATGAGCGGACGGAACTCAAGGAAGCTGTGGTTCATGATGCCCTCGCCCTTCGTATCGGTCAAAAACTGGCTTCTAAAGCCGATGAGTCCGCGCGCAGGGATCTCAAACTCGATCCTGGTCTGTCCGTCGCCGGTCGGGTTCATCGAGACCATCTCGGCCTTTCTACGTCCTAGTTTTTCGATCACGGTACCGCTAAACTCGTCCGGCACGTCGCATACTAGTAGCTCAAACGGCTCGCAGCGCACGCCCTCGATCTCCTTAACGATAACCTCAGGACGTCCGAGACAAAACTCAAAGCCCTCGCGGCGCATATTTTCAGCCAAAATCGTTATCTGTAGCTCGCCGCGGCCGCTAACCTTAAATTTACCCTCGCCGATGTTTTCGTAGCGCATCGCGATATTGGTTTTCATCTCGCCCGATAAGCGCTCGTCGATCTTGTTTGAGGTTACGTGCTTACCCTCGGTGCCTGCTAGCGGACTGTCGTTTACGCTAAATACGACGCTAAGCGTAGGCTCCTCGATTTTTAGCGGATCAAGCGGCATAGGGGAGTTTGGATCTACGACGCTATCGCCGACGTCCAGCGCCTCAAAGCCCGCTATCGCTACGATATCGCCCACCTGCGCCTCGTCAATGTCGCGGCGCTCAAGACCCAAAAAGCCGATGAGTTTTGAAATTCTGCCCGTAGTTTTCGTGCCGTCGGCTTTAGCGAGCATCACGTTTTGGTTTTTGGAAATTTTACCATTGAATATACGTGCGATACCGATTTTACCGACGTAATTGTCGTAATCAAGCGTGAAAACCTGAAGCTGCAAAGGATTGTTTATATCGCCGCTAGGAGCTGGAACGTGAGACAGGATCGTCTCGAAAAGCGGCTGCATATTTACGTTTTCGTCGGCCAAATTTAGCTTCGCGTAGCCGTTTCTAGCTGCTGCATAAACGACCGGGAACTCTAGCTGCTCGTCGTTTGCCTCAAGCGCTACGAAAAGGTCGAAAATCTCGTTTATCACGCGATCGGGATCGGCTGCGGGTTTGTCGATTTTATTTACGACGACGATCGGACGAAGACCGAGCGAGAGCGCCTTTTTCACGACGAATTTAGTCTGCGGCATTACGCCTTCTTGTGCGTCTACGAGTAGCAAAACGCCATCGACCATCTTTAGTACGCGCTCCACCTCACCGCCAAAATCGGCGTGGCCCGGGGTGTCGATGATGTTGATCTTAGTGTCTTTGTAGCGGATTGCTGTGTTTTTTGATAGGATCGTGATGCCGCGCTCGCGCTCGATGTCGTTGCTGTCCATCACGCGTTCGCCGACGGCTTGGTGCTCGTTAAAGGTACCCGATTGTTTCAAAAGCTCGTCAACCATCGTAGTTTTGCCGTGATCGACGTGAGCGATGACGGCGATGTTTCGTATCTTTTCCAAAGTTTTTCTCCGTTATTAAAATAGGGCTGATTTTAGCCAAATTTTCCTTATAAAAATAATAAAGCTACTTTGGAACGTTTCTTGCATGGTTTATAGAAGTTAATTTCAAAGGGTTTTTATGCAGACTACTCAAAACGATATTTTGTCCTTTGACGCGAGCATCAAAGGCGGCGTGAAAAAGCAGAGCAAAAGCTCGCAAAAAGGCGGTAGAGAAGACGGCGCATTTCTCTCTATGGTGCTAGACGCGGCCGCTAAAAAGGGCGAAAATTTAAGCGAAAAAGATCTAAAAGAGATAGCAAAAGCCGTAAATTTATCCGCTCAAACAGCTCAAAATCAGCAAACCAAAGCGCCCATCCAAAGCACAGACGTAAAAGAAATTTTAGGCGAGGAAGCGGCGGAAAATTTATTTGAAAACGCGACTTTTATGCAGCTTTTGCAAATTTTGGAGATGCTTAGCGGCGGCGAGAAAATCAGCAAATTTCCAAATTTCGAAAACCGCTTAGCCAAAGCGCTCTCAAGCGAAACGACGCTAAACGAGCTAAGGGGAGCCAAAAATCTAAACGAGCTAATAGAGATCGCAAATAAGCTAAATTTGGGTCTAGAAAATATCGAAGTGACGCAAGCCCAGGCTGACGAACTGGGCGAGAAATTTCCAAATTTGGCGAAAAAAGATTTCTTTGAACCCGTAACTCCTAAGAAAAATTTTGCATTTAGCGAACTAAAAAACAAGGTCGAAGAGACGATAAGCGCAAGCGAGCCGGAGCCCAAAGATACGCTAAATAAACTACTCGCCGCCGTACAAGAAGAGCAAAACAAAGCCCAGCCCAAAGACGCCAATGCAAAAGCGCAAGACGCACAAAATTTGGCTCAAAACTCCAAAATCATAAAAGAAGCGGTAAAAAACGATGGCGAAAAAGAGACAAATTTAAAAGACGAGAAACCAAACCTCAAAGCCGAAGGCGATCTAAATTTAACCGCCGCAAAAAGCGAAAAATCTGTGCTCGACCAAGACTCTAAAAAGATAAATTTACAAAATTTACTATTTCCGGAGCGCGAGAGCGCCGAGGAACAAGTTTTGACCGAGACCCAAAGCGATAACAGCGAAAACAGCGAGCTAAACGCGATGGTAAAAGACGTTATATCAAACGCTAAAGCGCAAAGCAGAAATTTCCAGGCCGTGCGCGAGACGTTTGACAACTTTAGCTCAAATTTGAAAGAGCAAGTCGCAGCATATAAATCGCCGTTTATGCGCTTTAACATCACGCTAAATCCGCTAAATTTGGGCGAAGTCGAGATCACGATGGTAAATCGCGGCAACAATCTGCACATAAATTTTAACTCAAACACGCAGACGATGAACCTCTTTTTACAAAATCAGGCCGAGTTTAAAAACAGCCTCGTAAATATGGGCTTTACCGAGCTTGAGATGAACTTTAGCGATCAAAATCAGCCCAAAAAAGAGCAAGGACAAAAGAGCTACAAAGGCTCCAAATTTGGCTCCGACGACGCCGAGCAAAGCGAAGCGTCCGCGCCTAGTTTAGAGCTCGTAGTTCCGCGCTACGTGTAAATTTGGAATCAAATTTGCTTGAGATATAAAAATTTAAAGGATAAAAGATGTCAAACGGACTAGAAACCAATAACTTTACGGTAAACAACCAAGCCGCTAAAAAATCAGCGGACGCCCTACAAAAGGCCGCAGGCACCAATCCAAACGCCCAGCTAGACAAGGACGCTTTTATGAAACTTCTTTTGACCGAGCTTCAGTATCAAGACCCGACAAGTCCTATGGACACGGAAAAAATGCTAACCCAAACTAGCCAGCTAGCCTCGCTTGAGATGCAAGAAAATACGAATAAAATGATGCAAAAGCTAGCCGACCAGCTAAAAAATAGCACAAATATGTACGCCGTCGGAGTGCTCGGCAAGATGGCTAAAATCGGCGACAGCGGCATAGTAAAAGAAGAAGGCGCAGGCGTCAAATTTGCAGGATTTTTAGAAAGCGCGGCAAAAGGCGGCACGATAAACATAAGAGACAATACCGGCAAACTTGTAAGAACACTGGAGTTTGGCGAAGCAAAAGCGGGAGCAAATACCTTTGAGTGGGACGGCAAGGATAGCGCAGGCAACGACGCAAAAGCAGGCACCTACTCGGTAGAGATAAACTACGTCGATCAAGCAGGCAAAGCCAAAAGCGGCGGCGTAGGCAACTATCTCGTAGAGGGCGTCAAATTTATCGACGGCGTCGCACAGGTAAAGGTCGGCGGACAATACGTCAGCATCGACAAAGTCAAAGAATTTACCGAGCCGTCAAAAGGATAAATCCATGGTAAGAAGCCTATATAACGGCGTTAGCGGAGTCAGAACACAGGGGTTTAGCATGGATGTTTGGGCGAACAACATCGCCAACATAAACAACGTCGGCTTTACCGCTTCGATACCCGAATTTAAGAGCATTTTTTATCAAACATCCTTTGCCGCGGGCAATAATCCGACGCAGGACCAAGTAGGCCTGGGTGCGACAGGCATGACGACGGCGCTTAGCTTTTACAAGCAGGGCCCATTTATGAAAACCGATAACGTCCTAGATATGGCGATCGGCGGCAAGGGGTTTTTCGGAGTAACGAACGGCTCTGGCACATACTATACGCGCGCCGGAAGCTTTGGTGTAGATAAAGAAAGATATCTCGTAACAAATCAAGGCAACTACGTCCTAGGCACGCAAAATACGCTAACGCAGGTGACTCCAAGCCAGGGCGCGATAGAGGCTTTCGGTAGAGTAAACGGACGAGCCGCAGTCACGCAGGCCTACACTCTGGGCGCCGATACTACAGACCTTGATGTCGGCGACATCGGCTCTCAGGGCAAGATCCGCCTGCCTGAGTTTTTGTATCTACCAACCAAACCGACTTCAAAGGTGACTTTTAAAGGAAATCTCGACTCATCTTTTAAAACCGAGCCAACCACTTTGCCAGTCGATAACGCTACATATAATAGCAGCATAGATAACCCCTCTAGAACCATAAATTTACGCGGGCGAGTCACGGCTGACGATACGATAACCCGCCCTAGAAAAGGCGATATGGTTACCGTAACGGTAACCGACGCAAACGGTAAAACGGCTGAATTTAGCGCTCCAATCGACGAAAACGGCAACTGGAGTATAAGTCAAAAATTTGAAAGGGATTTTGACCTAACGACCGCTCCAAATTTGACTGCAAAAATAAACACTACTAAAGAAGCGGCAAATCAAGAAAAATTCGTAACCGAGCTTTTAAATGCAGACGGCACGAAAAATAAACTCGAGCTAACGCTAACAAAACGCGTACCTCAGAGCGCTAACGGTACGGTTTGGGATGCGGCGGCGACCGTAAAAGACGCAAGCGGCGCAGTAGTCTCAAATACTAACGGCGAGCTAAATTTCGATCACGAAGGTAGACTTGTTAACTCTACTTTAAGCGCTCTAGATAATAACGGCTCGCAAGTCGAGCTAGACTTCGGCACTCCTGTGGCTGCGGGTCAAATTTACTCAGGCGTCACTAGCACGTCTCAAGCCAAAAGTATCTCGATCGCGCAAGACGGCGTACGAGAGGGTATTTTAAAGGATTATTACACCAACGATTCGGGAAATATTTTGGCGCAGTTTACAAACGGTCAAGTCCGCTCCGTCGGCAAAGTCGCTCTCTATCACTTCCAAAACGAGCAAGGCCTTGCAAAAATGGGCGATAATATCTATTCGCAAAGCGCGAATTCTGGCGCGGCATTTTTCTATAAAGATGCAGGCGGCAAAAGCATCTACGGCGCCAAACTAGCTAGCAGCATGCTCGAGCAGTCAAACGTCGATCTAGCCCAGGCTCTAACCGAGGTCATCGTCACGCAAAAAGCCTACGACGCTAACGCCAAGAGCATAACGACTAGCAACGAAATGCTCCAGCGCGCAATCGAGCTAAAGCGCTAAATTTAACCCGCAAATTTGATGCGGGTTTTTAAATTTAGCTGTAACCGTAAAGCCAAATTTAACGCGATAAAATAGTCTACTTCAAGATATATAAATAATTTTTTAGCTAAAATCAGCCCCAAAAATTTACAGAATAAAGAAAAAAATTATGAACCGAAAAAGAATCTACAATCCAAGCTCAAATGAAAATTTGACCGATCGCCGCGTATTTAACGGCAATCCGCACGGCATCTTAAATTTCACCAAAGCAAAATACCAGTGGGCGCTCAAGCTCTGGGACCTGATGGAGGCTAACACGTGGTTTCCAAAAGAGGTCGACACAACCGACGACGTACGCGACTACGCCTACAACCTCACGCAGGCCGAAAAACGCATGTACGATCTGGTTTGGAGCCAGCTCATCTCGATGGATAGCTTCCAAACTAACAACCTAGCCGACAACATCAACCCATACATCACCGCGCCCGAGATCAACGCCTGCCTAGCGCGCCAAGCCTACGAGGAGGCCAACCACTCCAAGTCCTACGCCGTCATGGTCGAGGCCATCTGCGACAACACCGACCTGATCTACGAGATGGAGAAGCACGACGAAGTGCTGCGTGAGAAAAACGACTACATCTCAAGCGTCTACGAGGAGCTTGCAGGCGAAGTCACAGACGAAAAGCTACTACTAGCCATGGTGGCAAATCAAATTTTAGAGGGCATTTACTTTTACAGCGGCTTTACGGCGATTTATGCTCTGGCACGTGCTGGCAAGATGCTAGGCAGCGCGCAGATGATTCGCTTTATCCAGCGCGACGAGATCACGCATTTGCTACTTTTCCAAAATATGATAAACAGCGTTCGCACCGAGCGCCCGGATCTTTTCACGCCTGAAACCGAGGCAAAAATTTACGATATGTTCGAGCGTGCGGGCGAGCTTGAGATCAAATGGGGCAAATACATCACGCAAAACCAGATCATGGGCTTTACCGACGACATCATCGAGCAATACATCCGCTACCTCATCGATCAGCGCCTAGTCGCGATCGGCCTAAAACGCCGCTACAACGTCCCTCATCCGATCAAATGGGTCGATGATTTTGCTAAATTTAACGACCAAAAGTCAAATTTCTTTGAGGCAAAAGTGACCAACTATAGCAAAGGAAGCATCAGTTTTGACGACTTTTAGTCCAAATTTATGCCCTATCGTCCTAACTGCACCAACCTGCCAGCAAAGACAGGACGAACTACTAGAAAAAATCGCCGCCGCACCCAGAAACTCGGTCATCTTAGCCAGCGAGCTATGTGTGAGCGGGTATGATTTCGATGGATTTTTTAGCGGCGCAAACCGCGCTATGCTGGGCGGTTCGATCGGCAGTTTCGACGCCATACTTTTTGAAGCGCTACAAGAAGCGCTAAGTCCCGATAAATTCCTCGGTCTCACTCATCTAACGAGCCTAAACCGCGCTAAAGGTCTAGCACAAATTTCAATCACGCAGGCGCAAAAAAACGAAATTTACAACGAATTTATCCTGCTAAACAGCCAAAACGTCTTTTACACGCAAAATAAATCAAAACTTTTTTGCCCAAATTTAGAGCATGAAATTTTCGCCTCAGGCGACGAGTCGGCGATAAAGCCTTTTGATTTTAAAGGGTTAAAAATCGGCGTTCTCATTTGCTTTGAGCTTAGATTTGCCCATCTTTGGCAGCAGCTAAAGGGCTGCGATATCATCCTCGCGCCCGCAATGTGGGGCAAGGCGCGCGAGGACGCATATCTTACGCTTTGCAAGGCCTTAGCGCTTGCTAACAGCTGCTACGTCGTGGCCGCAAGCTCGCTTGATTTAGAGTTTTCGGGCGTATTTTTGCCGAGCGGCGAATTTGCGAAAGAGGCTAAATTTGACTCAAATTTGATCCTTGAAACCAAACGAAATTTGGGGCTTTTATGACCGCTCTAGAAAAATCAAAATGCGCAAACATGGCCGATGAGATCGGCGATATACTCACTCTGACGCCCTCGCTTTACAAGGCACTTTGCGACACTCCGCGCGAGATCTTTGCACCCGTCACTCGCCACGCGTACAGCCTAGACGCCCAGCCCATCGGCGGCAACCAATGGATCAGCTCGCCTCTAACGGTAGCCAAAATGACGCTGGCGCTTGAGGCCGAAGACATCGACAACGCCCTAGAGATCGGCTGCGGTAGCGGCTATCAGGCAGCTATTTTGTCGCATTTGGCGCACAGGGTTTTTAGCGTCGAGCGCATCGAAAAGCTCGCAAGCGAAGCCAAAAAACGCTTTGAGGTGCTTAAAATCCACAACGTCCACGTGCGTTTTGACGACGGAAACGTCGGCTGGAAGAGCTATGCGCCATACGACAGGATCTTGCTCTCGGCGGCGGCGCAGCAGGTACCGCAGATGCTTTTTAATCAGCTAAAAAACGGCGGCATTTTAGTAGCTCCTATCAAAAAAGACGGCAAACAGTTTATCGTCAAATTTACAAAGGACGCTCGCGGCGAGATAACGCAAAAAGCGCTTGACGAGTGCTTATTCGTACCGCTTTTGGGCGGGATAGAGTAGCGCGAGCCGTCAAATTTGACACCGCTATTTTTACAAACTCCGCTTTTAAATTTAACTACGCAAACTCGTTTATCATGCAAATTTAGCCATACGTTAAACCTAAAACTGTATAATCGTCATACAAATTCTTAGCAAAGGAGCTAAAATGGCAACAGATCGCGAATTGGTTAATTTCTCAGAGGAACACGAGCTAAATACGGTGCTAGCAAGGCACGGCAAGGCCCAAAGCATCGCAAACCGCGAGGTGCTTTGCGAGCTCGGTAAAGAGTGCAAGGAAAAACTAGGCAAAAGAGTGCTAACGCAAGATGAATTTGACGAGTTTTTAAAACCTGTTTTAAATCGCTTGGAGAATAAAAGAGCTTAAATTTCGGGGGACTTTCCCCGAAATTTCTATCCAAATTTCCCGCTTTTCCAAATATTTCTACTATTCTCTCGTTTTCAAATTTACATCCGCGTCGTCGTTTGTAGCCGTCAATTTTAGACTATTTTGCGATAAGTACCGCGCGGCAAGCTCGCCTCGTTTAAATTTGACTTCAAATTTAAACGCCAGGCGGCAAAAACGTACTCAAATTTACAAATCCAAAAACCGGCAAGAGCCATAAAAGCCTAGCGCGGCAAATTTGACGTTGGTATAAATTCGGCGCGGCTTAAAAACAAAGCATAAAGCCAAAACCGCGCCGAATTTAACCGAGCTACGCCCTAAAAATGCACCTTAAATTTCACCCAAAAGCTTCTGCCCGGCTCATAAAGCCTCGTGCCGTTGGGGATAGTCTCGTAGCCTGCGATACCGCCGCCGTAGCCGCCTTTTGAGTTATGATAGGCGTATTTGGCGTCGTTTAGGTTTTCTGCCGCTAGCAAAAATTGATAATTTTTGTATTTATAGCCCGCGCTTAGCCCCAGCGTCCAAAAGCTATCGCTCTTGCCCAGGTCCATGCCGCCCACGTCGCCGTAGCCTTTTTGCGCACGGTTTTGCGACGCGTTAGCGTAGAAGTCGGCTTTGACGAACCAGTCGGGTTTTTCTAAACCGGCGCTTAGTTTAAACGCTAGAGGCGAAACCTTAGGTAGCGCGTCGCCGTCTTTTAGGCCTCCTGCATTCTTAGTTACTTTGCCGTAGACGTAGGATACTCCCGCCCCCAGCCTAAACATATCGGCTAGCAGCGTAGTGCCCTCGATCTCGCCGCCGTATAGCAGGGCGTCGGTATTAAAGGCGTCTGAGGACATGCCCATAGGATTATATTTTAGCATGATATAATCATCCATCTTTGAGACGAAAAAATTCGCGCTTAGTTCGTAATTTTGATCTTTTAGCACTGCGCCAAAATCCAGCTGAGTATTTCTTTCTTTACGTAGCTCTAAGTTCGCGTCCTTGTTCGTTTCCCAGTGATCAGGTAGTCTTTGTGCGTGCCCTAACCCAGCATAAAGCGTTAAATTTTGCAGATATTTTTCGTATCTAAAAAACCCTGAGAATAAATTTTCTTTCCTGCTCTTATGCGTTTTTAACAGTTTTCTCTCGCCCGCGTCCAGCCTAAGTCCGCCAAAAAGCCCGTAGTCGTTTTCTAGGACGTATTCGTTTTGAGTATATATCGTTTTATACGTTACCTTGCGCTCTTTTACGTGGGGCTTTGATACGGCGGCATCCATTTCAGCTTTAGATACGCCGGCCCCGCCCGTTCCGGCGCCTCGCCATTTAAAGGAGTCTTGCGAATAGCCCGCGCCGATGAAGCTGGTTAGATTATCGAAATTTAACTCGCCTTCTAGCTTAAAGCCGTACATATCGCGTATCGGGTGACTGATGCTGTATCCCTTGCCGCGCCCCGTGCCCGGCACCACCGGACGCATGGTGAAGTTGTCCATTATATGGTCGATCTGGTGATAATACGAGCTTAGTCTGATCTTGTGCTCGCCGACGTCTTGTTCAAATTTGAGTCCGAAAGATTTACGGTCAAACTGTATGCCGTCCCTCATCCTATCGGCATAAGCCGCTTCGCCCTCGCCCAGATCCGCGCTTAACTGCAAGGCGGTAGTTTCCGTGGGCGTTAGCGTACCCACGAGCGAGACGCTGTTGCGTTTATAGTGTGTATGCATTTTCTGTCCGCCGCCGCTTTTATAATCGCCGCTCTCGTAGTGTCCGCCGGAAACCTCTATACTGCCCAGCTCGTTACCCGCCGCTACGTCCGCGGTAGTTTCAAACCGCTTAAAACTGCCGCCCAACACGCTTACGTTTCCTCCAAAGCTCGGTTTTGACAGCCTTGCTATCTCTCTATCGAAAAATATACCGCCGCTAATGAGTGCGCCGTATCTGACGTCTTGCGGGCCTTTTACGATACGAACCGAGCTGTAGTTTTGCGCCGAGATGTAGGTGATGGGCGTATCCATACGCATGCCGCAGCCGCCGTTTAGCGTGCTACCGTCGATAAGTACGGGCAGTCTAGCCGCCGTCTGCGAACGATAATAAACCTCGCTGCCGCCTCCGCCCTTACGCTCCATCGTAAAGCCGTTCAAATTTGAAAGCGATTTGGCGATGTCGCTGTTTTCCAGTATCGCGCCCTTGCCGACTATTTGCGCATTAGTCGGCTCGTCGAGGGCTGATTTTTGCATTTTTGACGAGACGGTAACGGGGCTCAAGCTTATCGCTTCCTCGGCGCTAAGCATCAAATTTGACGCCATGGCCAGCGCCAAAACGTAAGAAATTTTCATTTTCGCTCCTGCAAAATTAATATTTAGTATTGAAATTAAAGCAAAAATCGACTTAAATAAAGTATGAATATTTATGTAATGTTAATTATTTTGTATGAAATTTAGCTCAAATCCTGATATTTCGGTCGTTTGCGTTAAGTGTGTAGAAAAGTAACTTTAACGGACTAGAATTATAAATTTAAGTAATCTCGGCTTCATCAAATTTGAGTTTAGCGAAACCGAGGTTAAATTTACAAAATCTCTTTTACTAGCAGCTGCGGCGTAACGAGTCCGCGAAACGAGTTTTTCGATACCGAAAAAACGAGGTCGATACTCTCGCCCGCATGCGGCTCGCGAGTATCTCGCAAACCGCGCTCTTGCCGCTGCCGATACTGCCCGTGACGACGACTGCGTGTTTAAATTGCGGCATTTTGCTTTTAAATTCGATATGAAACTAGAGTCATGCCTTAAACAAGACGGCAAATATCAAAAATGAATTTTTACAAAATCTTAAATTTATCTCGTAGGTTTTTAAATTTCTATTTTATTTGCGATAAATTACCGTTTTGTGGTGCGATTTGAAAATTTATCGCATGACTTTGCCGAATTTAAGCGCAAATTTTAAATGTTAATATTAAATTTAAATTTATTTAGCGCATTCTTCTTGAGAAAAATCGTTTATGGCGAGAATGCCTGTATACTTCTACTTCTCTACAGTTTACCTTTTTCATTGCCTCTTTTATCGCGTCTGGCGTACCTTCTCTGAGTGCTGCTAGCATGACTTCGGGCGGCTGTTCTTCACAGACTATCTTTTTCTCTTTATGAATAAACGTGCTAATGATATATAAGATAACGGCGACGATAGCGATAAACGTATAAAATAAAATCTTTTCGATTACCGACTGGCTAAAAATAGTTTTCTTTTTGCTAGATTTATCTTTTATTTGTTTAGATTTAGCCATAAAATTACCGCCGAAAAATCTCTAAATTTAATCCAAAATCCAGGTAAAACCAGCCGAATTCACGATATCTCTTTTACCAGTAGTTGCGGCGTAACGAGTCCGCGAAACGAGTTTTTCGATACCGAAAAAACGAGGTCGATACTCTCGCCCGCATGCGGCTCGCGAGTGAAGTTAAAAAACAGCGCTTCAAGGCATTTGCCATCTTTTTGCAAGATGAGCTTTAGGTGATTTTGCTCCCTGCCGATTAGTTTTTTATTTTTGACGACGGCGGATTTGATCTCAAAGAGCGGGCGCGGATTTTTCTGTCCGTAAGGCTCAAAATGCTCCAAAATTTCAAGCAGCTCAAAGTCCACCTCGCCCGCCTCTATCTCACCTAGAGGCTCGTCAAACGCGCTAAATTCGTGCAGATCCATCAGCATACACGAGCTATTTATCGCGTTTTTAAACGCTTCTAAATTTGCCGGATCTATCACGATGCCAGCCGCTCCCTTGTGCCCGCCGTAGCCTGCGAGTAAATTTTCGTGGCTAGCGATGAGCGAGAGGATGTCTAGCTTGCCCACGCTTCTAGCGCTGCCTTTGGCGCGATTTTCGTCGATACTAAAGACGATGGCGGGCTTTTTAAACTGCTTAGCCAGACGCGATGCGACGATACCGATGACCCCCTCGTGCCAGCCCCTGCCCCACGTCACGATGATGTGCTCGTCCTCGCGCACGTCCTTTAGCGAGCACTCAAAAAGCGTGCGCTCCTCCTCCTTGCGCGAGTTGTTAAAACTCACGATGGTGTCGAGGCATTCGCAGGCACGGTCTAAGCTTTTAGCGCGCAAAAACTCAAAAGACACGCTCGCATCGTCCATACGGCCCGATGAGTTTATGAGCGGCGCGATGAGAAAGCTGATATCGTCGCACTCAAATTTATCCTTGCCGTAAAGCTGCTTTATCGCCGTAAATGCAGGCCTGCGCGAGCTGTTTAGGCGGTTTACGCCAAGCTTAACCAGGATGCGGTTTAGGTCGCGAAGCTCCATCATGTCGGCGATTATCGCGATAGCGAGGAGATCGAGAAATTTACCCATATCGTAGTTGATGCGGCACACGTCTTTTAGCGCACCCACTAGATACCACGCGACCTGAGCACCGCAAATTTCGACGTTTGGAAAAGGGCAATCCTTTTGCTTCGGGTTTATGATCGCGTAGGCCTCGGGCAGGACGTCGGGCGGCATGTGGTGATCGGTGATGATGAGATCGATGCCCTTTTGTTTACAAATTTGAGCCGCGTCGTTTGCCGAGATACCGTTATCTACGGTCACGATGAGACTGGCGTCTGCTATCTCCTCGACGATTTGCGGATTTAGCCCATATCCGTCGCTAAAGCGATTTGGGATACGCACGAAATACTCGCTAACGCCCAAATCATCGAAAAACTCGGCCATTATGACGCTGGCGATCACGCCGTCCACGTCGTAGTCGCCGACGACGACGATCTTTTCGTTTCGCTCGATCGCGCGTTTTATGCGCTCGGCACCTTTAAATACGTCCTTTAATGCATCGGGCGTAGGAATTTCTGAAAGTTTTTTGTGAATGTCCTTTTCAAATCTTTGATTCAGTAATTCCTTTATTTTTTCCTTATTCAACATCGTTTTGACGGGCTTTTGCGTAAGCCTCGCCGTCAAATTTCGCCGCCTTGCCACCGTTTTTGCCTAAATTTTCGCTCGCCTCTGGAGTTAAATTTACCCACGCCGCGCCGCAAAAAAGGCTAAATTTTGGTTCAAATTTCATCTTTTTCCTTCTTTTTTATTTTCTAATGCGCAAATTATAGCTTTTTGAAATTTAATTTCTTATAATTTTAAACGAGTCGAAATTATATCTAAAATGATATTAATTATTATATTTAAACCTAGGTTAAGATGCATTTTTGTATTATTGCGCCCTCATTTCAACAAAAAGGAACGATATGAAAAAAACTTTTTTAAAAGCGCTGTTGGTGCTTTTTGCGGTATTTTCGGCAACCCAAGCGGCGGCCGAAACTAAGGTCATAAAAGACGTCTTAGGTCGCGAGGTAAAGGTAAATTTGCCCGTTAAACGCATAGCTTTGGGTTTTTACTACACCGACTTTTTAGCCGTCGGCGGCACTAAGGCTTTAGATAAAGTCGTTGGCTTTTCAAAAGAGGTTTGGACGGACTGGACGCCTGCTAGCTGGGATCTATATAGCAAAGCCCTACCGCAGCTAAATAAGCTTGCGGACTTCGGCGAGGTAGAGGTCGGTACGTTCTCGGTAGAAAAAGTTATCTCTCTAAAACCCGATTTACTAATACTCGCATCTTGGCAGTATAACGTGCTAGAGCCTGATTTAAAGCCTTTGGCCGATCTAAATATCCCGATAGTCGTGCTTGATTATAACCGCGAGAAGGTTGAGCTTCACGTAAAAAGCACTAAAATTTTAGGCGAAATTTTAGGCGAGGAAAAAAGAGCGGACGAGATCTCTAAACTATACGAAGACACCGTAAAAAAAGTGGGTGACCGCATCGCAAAAGCAAATTTGCCTAAACCTAAAATTTATATAGAATTCGGCCGCGGCGGTCCTGACGACACAGGGATAACCTACGGTAAAGATATGTGGGGTTCACTGATAGATTTGGCCGGCGGAGATAATATCGCAGCCGATCTAGTCGAGCAGTGGGCACCCATCAACGCCGAGCAAGTCATAGCCGCAAAACCCGACGTTATAATGATAGCAGGCCGCGAAACCGAACTAAAAAAAGAACCGACTGCGATGGTAATGGGCATAAATATAGATAAAGCCGAAGCGTTAAAAAGACTGGACGGGTTTAAAAAACGCGTCGGTTGGTCAGAGCTTCCGGCTATCAAAAATAACCGCCTATACGGCCTGTATATGGGCGCGTCAAGAACGCTTGCGGATATGGCGATGGTGCAATATATCGCAAAAGCTTTGTATCCGCAGCTATTTAAAGACGTAGATCCGATAAAGACCTACATTGATTTTCACAAAAAGTACTTGCCTGTCGTTCCCGTCGGAACTATAGCCATCCAAGCGGACGAAAAATGAATAAAATAAGCTCCGAAGAGGTCGTAAAGGCTCATAGAAAGCGCGAATTTAAACGCTTAATCATCATCTTGAGCTTTATAGCCGTGGGTCTTGTATCGATGGTGTTTGATATCGGTACCGGGCCTGCGATGCTCTCGCCAAAAGAAGTCGTAGATACGCTTTTGCAGCCGATTTTAGGCGGCGAGCAGGATAAATTTTTATACCACATCGTTTACGATATCAGGCTTCCCGTAGCGCTTATGGCTTTAGTCGTAGGCGCGGCTTTGGGAGCGGGCGGCGCAGAGATACAGACGCTTTTAAACAACCCTATGGCAAGCCCCTATACGCTGGGACTTGCCGCGGCGGCAGGGTTTGGCGCATCGCTGGTGATGGCGTTTGGTTCGTTTGGACTGCCTCAAATTTACGCCGTACCTATCGGTGCATTTATCATGACGATGTTAGCGGCGTCTATACTGTTTTTGTTTTCGATGATGAGGCGATTTGGGTCGGCTACTTTGGTTTTAGTCGGTATCGCGCTTTTGTTTTTGTTTCAGTCTATGCTCTCTTTGGTGCAGTTTTTGTCCGCGCCCGAGATTTCGCAGGCGATTTTGTTTTGGCTGTTTGGTAGCCTCCAAAAGGCTAAATGGAGTACGCTGGCCGTCGCTACGGTCGTAACGGTCGTATGCATCTCGCTACTGATGCTAAATACTTGGGCGCTAACGGCTTTAAAACTGGGCGAAGAGCGAGCCAAAAGCATGGGCGTAAATTTATCCGCCCTTAGGATTAAAATTTTGCTTATAGTTTCGGTTATGACGGCTACGGTTATTAGCTTCGTCGGCGTTATAGGCTTTATCGGCCTGGTCGCTCCGCATATCGCTAGAAATTTAGTCGGCGAGGATCAGAGATTTTTCCTGCCCACTACTATCTTCGTCGGCGCAGCATTTTTGTCGATAGCTTCGGTACTTTCTAAGGTTATAAATCCGGGCGGACTCTTTCCGGTCGGCATCATCACGGCGTTTGTGGGCGTGCCGTTTTTCTTCTGGATCATCCTCTCAAGGAAAAACGTATGCTAGAGCTTAAGAATTTAACGATATACCGCGGCTCGCTTTGCACGGCAGATGCCGTAAATGCTAGCTTTGAAGAAGGCAAGGTTTACTCCGTACTAGGGCCTAACGGCGCAGGCAAAACTACGCTCATAAGCGCAATTTTCGGCGAGATGGGCTATGAGGGTGAGATTAAATTCGGCGAAGAGAGGTTAAATTTCAAAAACCATTTCTCGTGGAAAAAGAAAATCGGCTACATGCCGCAAGATAGCTACGTAGACGCTAGTTTAACGGCTCTTGAGGTCGTTTTGCTAGGGCTTATGGATAGTCTTGGGCTTTATCTAAAAGACGAGCAAATAAACTCGGCCGTAGAGATAATGAAAAAACTAGGGATTTTACACCTAGCCGGTCGCGACGTGATGCAGCTCTCAGGCGGCCAGCGCCAGATGGTGATGTTTGCCTCCGTGCTTATCAAAAAGCCTAAAATTTTACTTTTGGACGAGCCTGTTTCGGCTCTTGATATGCACCATCAATGCGTACTTTTGGACTGCGTTAGAAAATTTACGCGCGAGCACGGTATAACTACCGTTATGATACTGCACGATTTATCGCTAGCGTCGCAGTTTAGCGACGAGGTGTTGCTACTGAGCGACGGCAAGATAAAAGCCAAGGGCGAAGCCAAAGAAACCATAACTAAAGAGCTAATACAAGAGCTTTATAAAGTAAACGTAGATATTTTTTACGACGATGCCGGCGTACCGGCCGTAGTCGCAAAGTCAGCGTTCGGGGTAGAGTAGCGCGTGAGGATTTTTATCTTAAGTTGCCTTGCTTACGCAAAGGGCAACGAGGACTTGCGAAATTTAAGCCGCGCGTTTAGCGACGGCGGCGCACAGTGCGAGATAGTGCCGTGGCAAAATTTAGACGTCGGTTCGCTAGACGAAGATTCTTTGATTTTGCCGCTTGCGGCTTGGGATTACAGCCTAGACGCGGCTAAATTTTTATCGTTTTTAAGCGAGCTTGAAAAAAGCGGAGCGAAGATAATAAACGGCGCCGAGATCGTGCGCTGGAATTTATCGAAAAAATACCTCTTAGAACTTGAAGCCTTAGGACTTCCCGCGATCCCTAGCACGCTTTTAAACGGCGATGAAAATATAGAAGAGCTAAGGCGAATTTGCTCGGGCGGCGTGATAAAACCGCTCGTCGGACAGAGCGGCAACGGCGTAGCTAAAATCGACGAAATATCAAATTTAAGCGAATATAAAAACGGAGCTTTGCTTCAGCCTTTTATCGAAGAGATCACCGTTAGCGGCGAAATTTGCTTGATATTTTTAGGCGGCGTTTTTTCTCACGCCGTACGCCGCTCGCCTGCTAGCGAGGATTATAGGGCAAACTCGAATTTCGGTGTTAAGATTAGCTCGGTAGAGCCGACTGCAGCCTTTCTAAACGTCGCGCGAGACGTTTTAGCTAGGCTTGCCTTTAATCCCGTCTACGCAAGGATAGATCTAATCGGCGCAAAAGATAAAATTTTAATCAACGAAGTCGAGCTTATCGAGCCTAGCCTTTATTTTAGCTACGGCAAAAACTCTACCGAAAAATTCGTAAAAGTAATCCTGGATAAATTTGTCGCGGAAAAGAAAATTTAGAGCCGATCGGCTCTAAATTTGATTATTTCGGGTTTCCTAAGCTAGCTTTGATAAAGCCCAAAACTACGGGATTTGGGTTTGTTAAGCGGCTGGTAAATTCCGGATGAAACTGCACGCCTACAAACCACGGATGCGAATTTTTGGCGCCCGCTGCGGGCGAGCTAAGCTCGACGGCCTCGATCAGCCCGTCGCTCTCGCCGCTAACTATTAGGCCGTTTGCTTCAAATTCGGCTCTGTATTTCGGATTTGCCTCGTAGCGGTGGCGGTGGCGCTCTTTGACGCTTTTAGCGCCGCCGTAGATTTGACTTAGCAGTGAGCCAGGCTTCACGTCGCAAGCATACGCGCCAAGCCTCATCGTACCGCCGACCGGGCTTTGGTGAGTGCGGATCTGAGTCTGGCCGTGCGCGTCGATGAAACTATCAATGAGATAGATGATAGGATTTACGCACTCGGGCTTAAATTCTACCGAATTTGCGTCCTCGAGCCTTAGTACGTTGCGGGCAAACTCGATGAGCGCTAGCTGCATGCCTAGGCAAATGCCAAGATACGGCACGCCGTTTTCGCGGGCGTATTTGATCGCTTCGATCTTGCCGCTCACGCCGCGCTCGCCAAATCCTCCGGCAACTAGCACGCCGCCTACGTCTTTTAGTAGCTCCTCGACGTTTGAGGGCTCGATCTTCTCGCTATCTATCCACTTTAAATTTACCCTCGCGTCAAGGCTCGCGCCCGCGTGGATGATACTCTCGGTCAGGCTCTTGTAGCTCTCTTTTAGATCGACGTATTTACCCACAAATGCTATCGTGGTCTCTTTCGTAGGAGCAATGATGCGCTTAACCAGGCTGTCCCAGTTGCGCATATCAAGCTTTAGCTCGCCCAAATTTAAAATTTCGGCGATCGGCGTTAAGACATCTTGGTTATAAAACGCGAGCGGCACCTGGTAGATACTGGCCGAGTCGATACTCTCGATGACACAGTTGCGCTCTACGCCGCAGCTCGCGGCTATTTTATCTTTTAGCTCGCGATTTAGCGGCTGCTCGGCGCGGCAGATGATCATATCCGGGCTGATACCGATGCGACGTAGCTCGCCGACGCTGTGCTGAGTAGGCTTGGTCTTTAGCTCGCCTGCGACTTTTATAAACGGCACGAGCGTTAGGTGGATATTCATCGCGCGTTTGCGGCCGACCTCAATGCGAAGGGCACGGATAGCCTCCAAAAATGGCAATCCCTCGATGTCGCCTACCGTACCGCCGATTTCAACGATCAGTATGTCGCGACCCTCGCCCGCCTTTTTGATGCGACCCACGATCTCGCCCACGATGTGCGGGATGACTTGGATCGTTTTGCCTAGATAGTCGCCCCTGCGCTCCTTTTCGATGACGGAGCTATAGACGCGGCCGGTCGTGAAGTTGTTGTCTTGACTTAGGCTCTCGTCCAAAAATCTCTCGTAGTGTCCCAGATCCAGATCCGTCTCCGCGCCGTCGTCGGTGACGAAAACCTCGCCGTGCTCGAGCGGACTCATGGTGCCGGGATCTACGTTGATGTACGGGTCAGCCTTTAGCATGCTTACTTTTAGTCCGGTATTTTTAAGAAGTGTGGCGATAGAAGCCGCCGCAATGCCCTTACCCAGCGAGCTTAGCACGCCGCCCGTTATAAAAATATACTTTGTTTCGTTTAGATTTTTTTGCATATCGTGCCTTTTAAATTTTTAGCGAGATTATACCTTATTTAAAATTTATAAACGCTTGAGAGCATAAATAATTTTATAAAATCAAAACTTTAAAATTATATTTTAAGTTAAATTTCTGTAGTATGTTAAGTTATGATTAAAAAATATATTAAAAATATCTCGTCTTTGTATATAGACGGCTTTAGGAACATGAAGCTCGGAAAGAGCTTGTGGCTCGTGATAGCTATCAAGCTGCTTATAATGTTCGGGATTTTAAAAGTATTTATCTTTGATGAAAGTTTAAATTCAAAATTTGAGAGCGACGAGGCCAAAGCGAACTTCGTTATCTCAAATTTGACAAAGGAATAAAATGTCTGAAATCGCTTCGGTCGATTGGTCTAGGGCGCAGTTTGCGCTCACCGCCATATACCACTTTTTGTTTGTTCCGCTCACGCTGGGACTTAGCTTTATCATCGCCATTATGGAGAGTATCTACGTCAAAACCGGTAACGAGCAGTGGCTAAAAATCACCAAATTTTGGCTCAAACTCTTCGGTATAAACTTCGCTATCGGCGTAGCTACCGGTATCATAATGGAATTTGAGTTCGGCACCAACTGGGCGAACTACAGCTGGTTTGTCGGCGACATCTTCGGCGCACCGCTAGCTATCGAGGGCTTGCTCGCGTTCTTTATGGAGGCGACGTTCTTTGCCGTTATGTTTTTTGGCTGGGATAAGGTTAGCAAGAAATTTCACCTCATCTCAACCTGGCTCGTGGCTGTCGGTTCAAATTTGAGCGCGCTTTGGATCCTCATCGCAAACGGCTGGATGCAATATCCGGTGGGTATGAAATTTAACCCCGCAACCGCAAGAATGGAAATGGAAAATTTCTTCGAGGTCGCTCTTAGCCCGGTAGGTATCATCAAATTTTTACACACCGTAACTAGCGGCTACGTTGCTAGTGCGCTTTTCGTGATAGGAATTTCAGCGTGGTTTATCCTAAAAGGACGCCACCTAATCATGGCTAAAAAATCAATCGTCGTAGCGGCAAGCTTTGGACTCGTTACGTCGCTGTTTTTGATGTTTAGCGGCGACGAGAGCGCATATCAGGTCGCGCGCACCCAGCCTATGAAACTAGCCGCGATGGAAGGCCTTTATAAAGGCGAACAAAATGCCGGCCTAGTCGCGATGGGCGTACTAGATCCGTCTAAAAAACATGGCGACGGCAAGGACGCGTTTTTACTCGAACTAAAAGTGCCTTACGCGCTTGGAATAATGGCTACTAGAAAATTTGATAGCTTTACTCCGGGCATCGAGGATTTAGTCTACGGCAACGAAGCGCAAAATATAGAGAGCGTCGCAAGCAAGATGGCCAAAGGCTCGCTAGCCGTTAGCGCGCTAGCTAGCTACAACGCCGCTAAAAAATCGGGCGATAAAGCCGCGATGGAGCAAGCCGAGCAAACTCTGGCTCAAAATATGAAATTTCTAGGCTACGGATACCTAAAATCCCCGGAAAGCGCCGTGCCGCCGGTCGGTATTACGTTTTATAGCTTTCACTTAATGGTGGCTCTTGGTACTTACTTTTTGGCTTTATTTTTGGTCGTTACGTATCTTACGATGGCAAACGATATCGAAAATTTCAAAAAGCTGCTGTGGGCGTGCGTATTTAGTATCCCGCTAGGACTAGTGGCGATCGAGGCGGGCTGGATAGTAGCCGAAGTAGGGCGTCAGCCGTGGGTCGTGCAAGACCTCATGACCGTGGGCGTGGGAGCTACGAATTTAGCCGACACCAACATCAAAATTTCATTCTGGCTATTTGCCGTTTTATTTACGGCGCTTTTGATAGCCGAGATAAAAATCATGCTAAAACAGATAAAAATAGGATTTGAAAACCATGCTTAGTTTAGAATTTTTACAAATTTACTGGTGGTGCGTAGTTAGCTTGCTAGGCGGTTTGCTGGTGTTTATGATGTTCGTTCAGGGCGGACAGACGCTACTTTTCGGACTTTGCAAAAACGAGCTGCAAAAGGACATGGTGATAAATTCTATCGGGCGCAAATGGGAGCTTACGTTTACTACTCTCGTAATGTTTGGCGGCGCGTGCTTTGCGGCGTTTCCGCTGTTTTACGCGACAAGCTTCGGCGGTGCGTACTGGGTGTGGTTGGCGATTTTGTTTTGCTTTATCCTCCAGGCCGTAAGCTACGAATACCGCAAAAAACCGGACAACTTCCTAGGCCAAAAAACCTATGAAATTTTCCTTTTCATAAACGGCTCTTTGGGCGTTATACTCATCGGTATGGCGGTTAGCACGTTTTTTTCGGGTAGCGACTTTTTACTAAACGAACACAACTTCGTACAGTGGCAGACGCCGTTTCGCGGACTTGAAGCGCTGGGCAACATCATGCTCTATCCACTCGGTATCGCGATGTTTTTCCTAGCTCGCGTGGGCGGAGCGCTCTACCTCATCAACAACATCGACGATGCCGAGATAAGAGCCAACGCCAAAAAAGCGGCGCTAAAAAATACGATTTTGTTTTTGCCGTTCTTTTTGATCTTCATCGCTTGGATATTTACCAAAGCCGGTTTTGCATACGACGAGAGCGGCGTAGTGAGCCTAGTTGGCTTTAAATACGCTCTAAATTTACTCCAGATGCCGCTTGTAGCTGCAATGATAGTTATAGGCGTCGGACTCGTGCTTTTCGGTATATTTAAGGGTGCGTTTACGACCAGTATCTACGGCGTAGTGCCTTACGGCGTGGGCGTAGTGCTAACCGTTACTGGGCTATTTTTGGTGGCCGGACTTGCCGATACGGCGTTTTATCCGTCGTTTTCAAATTTACAAAGCTCGCTCACGATCAAAAACGCAAGCTCTAGCCACTACACGCTAAACGTTATGGCCTACGTGAGCCTACTAGTGCCGTTTGTTTTGGGCTATATTTTCGTCGTTTGGCGCGCGATGGACAGCAAAAAGATCACGGCCGACGAGATCAAGCACGATCATCACGCATATTAAGGATAAAAATGATAGAAGCGATAGTTTTTCTTTTTCTTTGGGTTTTGGCGCTTTTTGGCGGATACAAATTCGTCCATTTTAACATCAAACATGTCGAGAAAAACGACGACAAATACTTTGGAAATTTGCACGAATAAGCGCTGATCCGTAAATCTCGTTCTACTTAAATTTTAGCTTTTGTCGCTATAATGAGGCTAAAATTTTAAGGAGAACGAGATGTTTGACTTCACTTTTCACAACCCCACAAAAATAGAATTCGGCAGAGGCAAAGAGCAAAATATCGGGCTTTATATGCGCAAATTTGACGCTAAAAGAACCCTACTGATCTACGGCAGCGAACGCATCAAAAAAGACGGACTCTTTGACACGGTCGCAGCGAGCCTAAAAGAAAACGGCATAGAGTTTATAGAGCTTGGCGGCGTAGTTAGCAACCCCGTGCTAAGCAAAGTTTACGAAGGCATCGAGCTAGCTAGGAAATTTAACGCCGACAGCGTACTAAGCGTAGGCGGAGGCTCCTGTCTAGATAGCGCCAAAGCCATCGCCGCAGGCGCGCTATATGAGGGCGACGTGTGGGACTTTTTCACGGGCAAAGACCCGAGCCGCGCACTAAAAATCTTTGACGTCATCACCCTTGCGGCGACCGGCAGCGAGATGAACTCGGGCGCAGTCGTGACAAACGAAGCTACGAAGCAAAAATTCTCCATCCACGGCGACGTGCTATATCCGCTAGTCTCGGTCGTAAACCCGCAGCTACAAGCTAGCGTTAGCCGCGAGTACCTAGCCTACTCCGCCGCCGACGTTATCGCGCATAGCATCGAGGGATACTTCACGGCTAAAGTGCAGCCTGATATCATCAACCTCTACATCGAAGCCAATATCAAAACCGTGATGAAAACGACTGAAATTTTACTCGCTGATCACGATAACTACGACGCCAGAGCCGAGTTTGCGTGGGCAGCGACGATGGCGCTAAACGGCCTAACCTACGTCGGTACGCACGGCTACTCCTACCCAAACCATATGCTCGAGCACGCCATGAGCGCTGTCGTAAACTGCGCGCACGGAGCGGGTCTAGCAGTCATAATGCCAGCGTGGATGAAGTGGTATAAGAGCCGAAATTTAAGCGCGTTCGAGCGTTTTGCACGAGAAATTTTCGGCGTAAGCTCAGCGGACGAGGGTATCGAGGCGTTTAAAGCGTGGCTTAGTAAAATCGGTGCTCCGGTTAGCCTAAAAGCCGTCGGCATAGAGGGCGAGACGCTAGAGGAGGTGGTAAATTTAGCCTACGACTATGCGGTAAACTGGCGCAAAGACAAGCTCTACACGAAAGAAAATATCAAAGAGATTTTTGAGCTGGCAAACTAGATAAATTTGAAGATATAGTTAAAATTTGATGTTACATAGAATTAGCATCAAATTTTAACAGTATTTTATTTAATTTATAATATTTTTCTCGGAAATCCAAAATCTATAATCATCTATTTTGCTTTTATTTTGATCTTTTGCTACGACTTCTAGCCAATATCTGCCGTCTGATTTTACTTTTACGAGGATGTTTTTAAATTTTACCGTCGAACTTGACCTTTCGTCAGATATGCAGGTATACTTTATAAAATTTATATCTTCATTTGGCTTATCTTTGCATTTAATGTTCTCTAAATTTATATACCCAGGGATATTCTCTTTTTTGATATCAAGATCGGTTTGATAGTTTCCTATACCGGCAATTCGCACGAATGCTCCGCTTAAAAATATCATAATAAGTATTGTAAAAATAATGCCTAATCCAAAGGTGAATTTATAATCTAATAAGCTTCTAAACAATGTCAAAAATCGCATAAAAATAATCCATACATATAATAATATTGTTATAAATACCATAAATGTATCATTATAATTATAGTACACTATCAATAGTATAAATAAATCAGTTATAAAAATTAAGCAAAAAGATAAAATACAACTACTAGGTTCTTTCTTGTCGCTTTTTTTGAATATATACACGAATGTGAATATTGTTAAAATAGGGTACATGGAAATCAAACAATTCATAGCAGATTCTGTATTTAAAGATAGCCACTTGATAGACGTTATTTTATCGACGATAAAAGGAGCAAGAGCCATAATTACAAATAACAATATATTTATCGTTATAAATACTTTTTTTGAAGCGTTGGAATTGCCATTAAAAGCTCTAAATAAAAAGATATTTTGCGAAACATAGAAAAATAAAAAATATAATCCGTAAATTAAACCTATAAAGGCAGCTATAACTAAAGACATGGGCATACTGTCTAATGAAATATCTGGGGTTTTTGCTATTTTTATAAAATATGGTACGCAAAACAAAGCACCGAGAAATACGAGATTTAGTATGGAAAATACTTTATGCTTTATCAAAAATTTTATCGTATTTCTTAAATCATACTCCATAGTATTTATAGAATGTTTTTTTAAAAAGTCTTTGTACTCAGGCTTATTGTAAGCCTTTGTTCCCATTCTCTCATACGCATTATATATAGATTTTTCAGTTTTTAGAAAATCTATATATAATCTATTGCATTTCTCCTTATCTATTGACACTTTTTGAGATTTTATTATTATATCTTCACTTTTCAGTAGTCTTTCAAGCCCGGTTTTTATATGCAGTTTATCACTTTGTAAATCACTGATGTGCTTGAGCTCTTGTTCTATATCCGATAGGTCTTTTTCAGTAAAATATCTCTCTAACATTAATTTTCTACGCCTCCAAAATCGCTCCGTTGCTAGCGTTCGTTACTAGCTTGCGGTACATTCGCAGCCAGCGGTACGGTAGCAGTTTTTCAAGCGGTTTAAATTTGGCCCTGCGCTCGGCGATCTCCTCTTCGCTTAGACGCACATTGATCGCGTATGTATCCACGTCAATATCGATGATATCGCCATCTTGCAGCAGCCCGATCATGCCGCCCTCGGCAGCCTCCGGGCT
Organism: Campylobacter showae; assembly: GCF_004803815.1. Classification (NCBI taxonomy): domain Bacteria; kingdom Pseudomonadati; phylum Campylobacterota; class Epsilonproteobacteria; order Campylobacterales; family Campylobacteraceae; genus Campylobacter; species Campylobacter showae. Next base: position 2,085,131 of record NZ_CP012544.1, read on the forward strand.
CACGTGTCCGACGCTTAGCCCTCTCGTAGCTCCGCTAAACCTGCCGTCCGTGATGAGCGCCACGTCTGCGCCCAGGCCTCGCCCCATGATGAGCGAAGTCGGGCTTAGCATCTCCTGCATACCCGGGCCTCCGCGCGGCCCTTCGTAGCGGATGACGACCACGTCGCCTTTACCGACTTTGCCCTTTGAGATACCCTCTATCGCCTCGTCTTGGCTATTAAAGCACACGGCTTTGCCGCTAAATTTACGCTCGCCGATTATGCCCGCGGTCTTGATGACGCAGCCCTGCTCGGCTAAATTTCCAAACAAAATCGCCAATCCGCCCACGTCCGAATAGGCGTTTTCGACCTTATGGATGACCTCTTCGTCTTTTATGACGCTTGCTCCGACGCGCTCGCCTAGGCTCTCGCCCGTGACCGTCGGCGCGCCAAGGTCTAGCAGCCCGTTATCGCGGCGCGAAATTTCGTTTATCACGGCACTTAGCCCGCCCGCGCGGTCGATGTCCTCCATATGCACGTTTGGCAGGCTTGGACTGATTTTGGCGATATGCGCGATCTTGCGGCTGATCTCGTTGAGCCCTGCGATCTGCAAATTTACCCCAGCTTCGCGCGCGATAGCCAGGATGTGCAGCACGGTGTTGCTGCTACCGCCCATCGCCATATCGACGACTAGGGCGTTTTGGATAGATTTTTCGTTTACGATGTTGCGGATTTTATATTTTTCATCCAGCGCGATCTCGCAGATACGACGTCCAGCCTCGCGGATAAGCTCCTCACGCTCTGGCGTAAGCGCGGGCACGGTGCCGTTGCCTTTTAGCGCGATACCCATCGCTTCGCACAGCGTATTCATCGAGTTTGCCGTAAACATCCCCGAGCAGCTGCCTCCGCTCGGACAGGCGGCGCACTCGATCTCTTTTAGCTCCTCGGCGCTGATCTCTTTGGTTTCAAATTTACCCACCGCCTCAAACGCCGTGGATAGGTCGATTGGCTCGCCTTTTTTGGTGTAGCCCTTTTTCATCGGGCCGCCGCTAACAAAAACCGTCGGCACGTTCACGCGAAGCGCGCCCATAACCATGCCCGGTACGATTTTATCGCAGTTTGGCATGCAAACTAGAGCATCTAGGGCATGGGCGTTCATCACCGTTTCGATCGAATTTGCGATTAGCTCGCGGCTAGGCAGGCTATAGAGCATCCCGCTATGCCCCATCGCGATGCCGTCGTCCACGCCGATGCAGTTAAACTCAAAGGGCACGCAGCCGTTTTTGCGGATCTCGTCTTTTAAAATTTCGGAGTATTTGTTGAGAAAAAAGTGCCCCGGGATGATCTCGATGAAGCTGTTTGCCACGCCGATAAACGGCTTTTCAAAGTCCTCGTCCTTTAGCCCCGTCGCTCTTAGCAAGCTTCTGTGCGGCGCGCGCGTATAGCCTTTTTTGATGATGTCGCTTCTCAAATTTGATCCTTTTAGTGGAATTTGGGCGATTTTATCGAATTTAGCTTTAAAAAGCTTAATTTAAATCAAATTTGAGTATATTTAAACTCTTTTAAAATAAGGGTAAAAATGCTTTTTAACTCATTTGCGTTTATAGTTTTTTTCTTACCGATTACTTTTGGGGTTTATTTTGTTTTAAATAAACTCAAATTCGTTCAACTCAGTATCTTTTGGCTCACGGTCGCTTCGCTATTTTTTTATGGATATTGGAATTTTATTTATATCCCGCTTATTTTATGTTCGATCACGTTTAACTTCTACGTCGGTCATCTGCTCTGCGCTCACCCATCTCGCAAAAAGCTTATTTTATGGGCGGGCGTCGCGGCAAATTTAGCCCTACTGGCCTACTACAAATACACCGACTTTTTGATAGAAAATTTTAACGGATTTTTCGGCGCCGACGTGCCGCTGCATCACGTCGTTTTGCCTCTTGGCATCAGCTTTTTTACATTTACGCAAATAGCGTTTTTAGTAGACTGCTATCACGAAAAAGTAAAAGAGCCCAGCTTCCTTCGCTACGCGCTTTTCGTTACGTATTTCCCGCATCTTTTAGCCGGTCCTATCATCCACCACGCCGAGATGATGCCGCAGTTTGCAAATTTACGTTTAAAGCACATAAACTATAAAAATTTAAGCATCGGACTTTTTTTATTTTCGATCGGACTTTTTAAAAAGGTCGTAGTGGCCGATTTTTTCGCTAGATTTGCCCTTCACGGTTTTGACGTGTATACGACTCTTAGCATGAGCGAGGCATGGATCACGAGCCTTAGCTACACTTTTCAGCTATATTTTGACTTTAGCGGTTACACCGATATGGCGATCGGCATTTCATATATGTTTAACATTGTTCTACCGTTAAATTTCAACTCCCCCTACAAAGCGCTAAATATCCAAGACTTTTGGCACAGATGGCATATGACGCTCTCGAGATTTTTACGCGACTACATCTATATCCCGCTAGGCGGCAACCGCAGAGGCGAATACCGTACCTACGCCAACGTTTTTGCAGTATTTTTGCTAGGCGGACTTTGGCACGGAGCAGGTTGGATGTTTATCATCTGGGGCGCGCTGCACGGACTAGCGATGATGGTTTGTAGATTTTACGGCGCGCATTTTCGCCCGATGAATAAATTTCTAGCTTGGTTTATAACGTTTAACTTTATAAATATCACTTGGATATTTTTCCGCGCCAGAGACCTAGATAGCGCGATGAAAGTGCTAAAAGGCATGTTTGATTTTAGCTCGGTTAAGATAAATTTTAACTACTTAGAGTACATAAGCAACTCTCTGGGATACAATCAAATAAATTTTATGGAAACACCGCAAATAGCCATGGGTACGTTCTGCGCTATTATGGGTATTACGCTTTTTGTTACGATTTTCGGGCGAAACTCGAACGAAATGGCCGCTAGAGCAAAATTTGGCTTTCTTACCGCACTTTTTACGGCGTTTTTGTTGGCTTTGGTTTTTGCTTTTAGCTCCGGTGCGCAGGAGTCACCGTTTTTGTATTTTAACTTTTAGGATTAAATTTGAAAAAATATAAAATTTTTCTTTTGACGCTTCCTATTTTGATGCTAGTTATGATCGCGTTTTATATGGCGTTTGCGATGTTTCTCATCAGGGTTTCGTCGGCTCATCACTACGCGTATAAAAACTACCTCATCTCAAACGCGACTGAACAAAACCGTATCATCGTCGAAAGCGGCTCAAACTCCTATCACGGTATCAACTCCCAGATGCTTGAAAAGCACTTTGGCAAGCTGGTTATAAATTTAGCCGATCACGGCGGTTATCCGCTACGCCACAGACTCTACCGAGCGGCCAAGCTAGCGCATAAAGGAGATATTTTTATCCTACCTTTGGAGTACAGGTACTACATCAACGATGTTCCGCCCGATACTTATTACTACGGACTTTTTTTTGAGATTCACCATTTTTACGACTATTTACCGTTTTTTGAAAAGCTAAAAACTATCTCGCAAATCCCGTTTCAAGCATTTATAAACGCGCTAATAAGAGACTATAAAGAAATAGCGGCATTTGAGATAAATTTCGATAACTTTATCAACAAAAAGCCTCAAGCCGTGCACAATTTTTCGCCGGATTTTAGAAACGGCGAACGCGGCGATTATAAATACATCGGCAAAGTAGAAGAAGCCAAAGACACGCAGATGCCGTGCCAAAAATACATATTTTTCACCGATTTTTCGGGTAGCAAAATCGGTATAAGCGATATTTTCAAAGAAAATTTAAATTTTATGAAAAAACTCGAGCGCGAAAAAGGGATCAAATTTATCTTTACCTACCCGGCCGTCGCGGGCGATGATTGCTACGATCTAAACGACCCGCACGCCGCGGATAATCAAAAATTTCTAAAAGACGTAAAAAAGCTCATCGAGGATAACGGCTTTGAGATGATCGGCGATTATAAAGATAGCTATTTTCCGCGTAAATTTCTGCACGACACGTGGTTTCATCTAGTGCCCGAGGCCAGAGATATGCGCACGCAAAAGCTAATCGAAAATCTCGAAAAGTCAAAATACGCAAAAGAGCTACACGCGAAGTAAAATTTGATATTAACTAACGACAAGCGTAAATTTGAGCTTTTAGTTTATTGCTAGATCAAATTTGAGTAAATTTTACTCACTACTAAATTTTTAGAACTAAGATTTTTAAAGTAAATTTTGATGCGGTAAAAGAGATAAATTTGAGCCCAAAAACTCAAAATTTAAGCGCAAAGCGGAGCTTGCCTCGCGCTTATAAAATGGCTAGAGCGATTCTGGTCGCTCTAGCCTAGCGAAGTAAATCAATCCGCTACTTTCATCGCGCCGCCCGCGCCCAAACCGCCTTTTACGGTTTGCATTTTGTAGTTTCTGACGGCTTCTATTAGGTTATTCATTGAGTCGGTGAAGGCTGCTACTATGACTTTGCCCTCAGGCGTGTTGGCGTAGGCCCCAAGTCCTCCGCCTACTTTACTACCAAATAAGCCTCCAAGTCCTGCAAAGTCCGTGTTTCTAGCGCTTCCCTCGGCTGCCGCTAACTGTACGCCCGATCGGTTTTCGATGAGGGTTAGAACAGTGCTCACGTCGCTCGTGCTAAATCCGCCCGCTACTGAGCCCGCGACTGAGCCGAAAAATGCGCCTACGACGCCGCCTAGTCCGCTAGTATTGCTCTCGCTAAATGTTATCGTAGGAGTTAAGGTATAGTCCGCGGCGACCATCTGACCTTTTTTGAAATTTGAGTTCTTTCTAAGCTCGCCCGACTCCATCAACGCGCGCTCTTCTAGCATTTGGTTAAATGCCTTGCTACGCTCGACGACTACGAAGCAGTTTGACTGCTGAGCTAGGAGCCTAAGAACCGGGATAGTAGATGTTAGTTTGTACTGCCCGGTTACGACGGAGTACCAGTCGCTATTTCTATCCTCATAAATCGTAACCGTACCCATAGACTCGGTACATCTGGTTAGTCCAGAGTTAGTATTGTGCGCGCTTGAACCCGCAGCTGAGCCAGTAGCCGTCGTTTTAGCCCCAGGCGATCCCATACTCATCGACGACATACAACCCGTCAAAAGAAAAGGCAGAGCCAAAACCGCAATCTTCGATGCGTTAAAAAACGATTTTTTCATTTATAACTCCTTGGAGAAATTTACAAAATTGTAATATATTTGCGCTAAAAATTTACTTTATTTTAAATTTGATGTTATAAAATGATTTAGAAATAACCAGAAAGGATTTAACATGAAAAAACTTGTTTTAATCGCTCTTTTTACAGCGTTTTGTTTAAATTTGGCAAACGCTTACGACCGTTATTCAAACGAATCTTTAATAGTCATCCCGGATAACAGCTACAAATACAAAAAACGTCGCCACCGAGATAGATACGACGACGACGTAGTGATATATATGGACCCTCCATACGGCGGTTACAGACAAACCGACCGAGGCAGAGACTACCGCGACAAACTAGTCGATCAGTACATAAAAAACAATAACATAAAAAAAGGCGGCTCGAGCAAATCCGACGACCGAAGCTACGAGAGAGGCTATGACGACGGATACGACGATGGATACCGCGATAGACGCGACGATTATTACTATTCGCCTCGCCCGCAAGTAGGCATCCGCGTTAGATAAATTTGACGCCCGTTCGCCGCTAGTCGTCAAATTTGACCGGCGGCGAAATTTGATTTACGAATTTGATTTACAAAAAGGAAAATAATGCTAACCAACCCCGTCGTGATCAGTATCCTAGTGATGACTGCGCTTTGTTTGCTGAGATTTAACATCCTGCTTTCCATCCTCGTCTCCGCCCTAGTCGCGGGTCTCATCTATCACGGCGGATTTGCCGGCGTAGGGGCCTTTTTCGACGCGCTAACGGCCACCACATCGACGCTGATAACCGGCATGAAAGGCAACCTAGAAACCTCGCTCAGCTATATCTTGCTAGGCGCTCTCGCAGCCGCGATAGCAAACACGAACCTAACCGCGATCCTCATAAACGCCGTTAGCAAGGCTCTAGCGAAAACCAGCACCTATTTTGCTCTGATAATCGCCTCCATCGCGTGCTTATCGCAAAATTTGATTCCGGTTCACATCGCTTTCATCCCGATTCTCATTCCTCCGCTTTTGCCGCTGATGAACCGCCTAGGCATCGACCGCCGAGCCGTCGCGTGCGCTCTTACTTTCGGACTAAAGGCGCCGTACGTGAGCCTTAGCGTCGGCTTTGGCCTTATCTTTCACGGCATTATCAAAAAAGAGCTCGCAAACAACGGCGTAGAGGTGCAGATGAGCGAGATCTCAAGCGTGATGTGGATCGGCGGCCTTTCTATGCTAGTGGGCTTGCTTTTGGCCGTTTTCATCTTTTACCGCAAAAGACGCGACTACGCTCACACCAAATTTGAAAGCAGCGAGGAGCAAGAGGCGCAGTTGGCCGCAAGCCTAGAAATGACTAAAAAAGAGTGGGCGGTGCTAGGCGGCGCGGTAGTAGCCTTTGGAGTGCAAATTTACACAGAAAGCATGCCTCTTGGCGCGCTTTTAGGGCTTTTAGTCATGATAGTTTTAGGCGGTATCGAGTACCGTAAAATCGACAAAATCATGGATAGCGGCCTAGCGATGATGGGCTTTATCGCATTTATTATGCTCGTTGCCGCGGGCTTTGGCTCGGTTTTGCGCGAGAGCGGCGGTATCGAGCAGCTAGTGGGCTTTGCTAGCGAGGTGGTGGGCGGCAAAATAGGCGGCGCGATACTGATGCTAGCTATCGGCTTGCTCGTTACTATGGGTATCGGCACGAGCTTTGGTACGATACCGATCATCGCGGCGATCTACGTGCCGTTTTCGCTTTCGCTGGGATTTTCTCCGGCGGCGATCATCTTGTTAGTTGGTATAGCGGCGGCTCTGGGCGATGCGGGCAGTCCCGCTAGCGACAGCACGCTAGGGCCTACGAGCGGTCTAAATGCTGACGGCCAGCACAATCATATTTACGATACGTGCGTGCCGACTTTTATATTCTTTAATATACCGCTGCTAATCGGCGGCGTAATCGGCGCGATGATTTTGTAAATTTGGCAGCTTGTCTCGCGAGCGTCTTTAACGGAGCTAGTAAAAATTTAGCTTGATAGACTACATGTCTTATCTTCGCTAAATTTTTACGTCGCAACCCTTAAATCCATCTCGCGATACTTCGCCTTGGCTTTTTGCGTTCAAATTTGAAGTCAAATTTATAAATTTGAATCATAAACTCTTTTTCGCCACTACCTTCGCGAAGACTAAACTAAAATCAAATTTAAATTTGGAACGTCTTTTGCTTAAGTCATCTTAAAATTCACTTTTCAAAAAGGATAAAGCTATGATGAGATCACTTTGGTCGGGCGTTACGGGACTACAAGCTCACCAGATCGCTATGGATGTTGAGGGTAACAACATCGCTAACGTCAACACAGTCGGCTACAAATACAACCGCGCAAATTTCGACGACCTTATCTACCAAACTTCGCGTATCGCCACCGCACCGCAAAATCAACACGGCGGCGTAAATAACATGGAAGTTGGCCTAGGCACGCAGATAAACTCCACTACGAGGATTTTTAAGCAAGGCTCGCTGCAAACCACCGACAAACAAACCGATATCGCGCTTCAAGGCGACGGATTTTTCATGGTGAGCTCCGACGGCGGCAAGACTACCTACTATACTAGAAACGGTGACTTTTCAAGAGATAGCGAGGGTAACTTCGTCGATAACGGCGGAAATATCGTCCAAGGCTGGATGAGGGACGAGGAAACAGGAGAGATAGATCCTACTAGACCTATCGGCGATATAAAGATCCCAGTCGGCCTAACCGTGCCTGCTCGCGCTACGACAAACATCGCGCTAAAAGGAAACTTAGACAGCGGTAACGACGTAGGAAATAAAAAGATACCTATCTATAAGCTAGATCAGCATCACAACGGCGTAGATTTAGATAACGACGGAACTATAGCCGGTAGCGAAGTACACGACGAAAATAACGTCGGTGCAAATAGATTCTACGTAAATAAAAACGGCGAACAAAGGATGACGGAGCGCGGAGCCGATTTAGGAGTATTGTTTAATAGCAACGGCGATGCATATAACCTAAGAGATGCCCAGGGAACCGGCGGACAAGGCATATGGGCTAGCTATGCAGACGCCAAAACCGATGGATTAACCGTAGCTGGCGTAGGAGCTGATGGGTCTTTCGCTGCTCCTGGCAAAAAACTCAATATAACGCTAAATGGGAAAAATATAACTGGTGAAAATATACTAACTATCGGTCAATTAGCAGGTATAATAAACGGTAAATATAGCGAAACCGGCGTAGAAGCTAGCGTAGTAAACGGCAATAAACTAGTGCTAACTAATAGAAATAATCTTGGTACTACGGCAAATATGAAAAATATAAAAATGACCGTAAATACAGGTGGAGTTCCTGCAGATGACACAGGATTAACCGATATAAAAATTATAACTGCGTATCAATACGTATATAATAAAACACACGTATCTGCTACGCATGCTTACGACGATACAAAAGAAAGAGAAGTAACCACTACTGAGGATTTACGTGAAGCTATGCAAAAAGATGCTAGAGAATTTACCAACTATGATCATGTGCAAAATCCAGCAGTAACCGGAACTAACCCATTACCGGCAGCAAATCAAAATAACGGTGCACAAGTTATCGTAAACGAACACGGCCAATATCAATTTAAAAATCCTAGCGCTGCTGGTGCCAAAGACATGAATATTGCCGTAACCGGTTTAACGAACGCCACCAAAAACGTAACCGAAAACGTCAAATTTACAGCATCTATGGCGCCTATTTCAGGATCTTTAAGTGCAGGCGGAGCGACTAGGGTAACCGATAGCTTAAATATGGCTGCCCATAGTTCAAGTACCGATCTTTACGATAGCTTAGGCACAAAACATAACGTAAAAATGGATTTTATAAAACGCGGCTATACAGAAAACGGAGGAACAGAGTGGACGATGGTCATCCAAGTGGCCGAGCCAAACTCTATAAATACCGTAGAACCTAGAAACGTAGTAACAGGTTACGTGAGATTTAACCCGGACGGTTCGCTAGCGACGTATAGTCCTGCCAGTATCACTTTCGGCGCGCAAAACGGTTCGGCTATCGGTCAAAATATCGAGCTAAAATTCGGCACTACGCAGACCACCGACGGACTAACCAGCACCGACAATAACTCAAGCACCGCGGACATCAGTCAAGACGGCTACGCTAGCGGCGAACTAAACGGTATTAGGATAGATCAAAGCGGAACGCTAGTAGGATCATTTACGAACGGCCGAAGCCTAGGACTAGCGCAAGTGGGCGTAGCTAAATTTGCAAACAATCAAGGCTTAGCCGGCGAAGGCGGAAATTTATTTTCCCGCACAGCAAACTCGGGCGATCCGATCATCGGTGCAGCTCAGACGGCTGGACGCGGTAAGATCTCAGCCTCAAGCCTAGAGATGAGTAACGTCGATCTATCTCGCTCGCTAACTCAGCTCATCGTCGTACAGCGTGGCTTCCAAGCTAACTCAAAGACGATCACGACTAGCGACGAAATGCTAAACACGCTGCTTCAACTAAAATAAAATAACCCAAATAAGACGCTAAATTTTAGCGTCTTATTCTATCTAAAAAATACAATAATCCTTTACATAGTAAATACAAAATGATACAATGCAAATCAAAAAGGATATAAAATGGCAAGCGTAAATATTCGCGTAAACGATAACGATAAAAAAGCTGTCGAGCAAATTTTAGCTGATATCGGTCTCACTCTTAGTTCGGCTACGAATGCATTTTATAAACAAATTATAATGCATCGAGGTATACCGTTTGAGCTCAAGGTCGACCCATTTTTTTCACAAGAAAATTTAAAAAGGCTCGAAAAAAATGCGGAGCAAATGAAAACTACGGGCGGTCAAATTCATGAGGTTTTGAATGATTAAGGCTTGGTCGGACGATGCTTGGGACGAATTTATTTACTGGCAACAAAATGATAAAAAAGTCTTAAAAAGAATTTTAGAGCTCATAAAAGGTATCGATAGAAACGGCTATGAAGGCATTGGCAAACCAGAAAGGCTAACGGGCAATCTAAGTGAGTATCATAGTAGACGCATAGACGGTGCAAACAGGATAGTCTACAAAATAGAAAACGACATTATTAAAATCATTCAGTGCGACTCTCATTATAGAGATAAATAATTGTATTGATATTATTTAAAACTAAATTTGTAAATTTTACCGTACTGTTGGTAAAAGCTAGAATACAAGTTTAAAATCAAATTTTTATCAATTTTTAGCTAAATTTACCGCTAAATTTAACTAAAAGAGTCAAAAATGCAAGTAACGCTTCTAAATTACACCCCGCTAAATATCTGCTCGCACGCGATCCGCACGTGTTGGCAAAGCTTTGAAAAAGGCGATAACGGCGGCGAAAAAGACGTCGAGCTCATCGAGCGCGTCGGCAATAAATTTAAACACGCCAGCACGCTTGAACACCTCTCATACAACTTCTACATCCAAGGCATCTCGCGCGCCCTGCTACAAGAACTAGCCCGTCACCGCGTGGCGAGCCTCAGCGTCAAATCAACACGCTACACGCTAAAAGAGCTAAAAAAAGAGGCTAAATTTGAGCTTGGCGACTTTGATCGAGCGGCGAGATTTATAGTATTAACGGGCGACGAAACGGTCGATAACGCAAGCATCAAAGCGCTGGAAAACCTGCGCGAAATCCTCGCAAACACGACAAAAAGCCTCGACATCGTCAAATACTGCCTACCCGAGTGTTACAAAACTGAACTCGCGTGGAGCGTAAACGCGCGTAGTTTGCAAAATTTCCTCTCGCTTCGTAGCTCAAAATCAGCGCTTTGGGAGATTAGGAATCTCTCGCTAAAGCTTTACGAGTCGCTACCGCAGGAGCATAAATTTATATTCGAGGATCACGTAAATCAGGAATAATAGAGCGCTTTGTGCCGCCTCCAAAATAAAAGGAATGCTGTGTGAAAATTTTAAGACGAAATTAAGGCAAAATCAGGAGAGGCGAAATGGGACTGTTTGACATTTTTAAAAAGCAAAAATTTGACGTCGACGTGCGCTCGGACGACATTTTTATCGGCGGCGTAAACTGCGAGTTTGATCTAGCTAAGTTTAACGAAGCCCTAGGCCAACCGCGCGTGGTTGATGACGGAGAGGGCAAAAGCCGCTATTTTTGGGATGAGGCGGGGATTTTCGCCTTCGTGCGCGCAGGCGAGCTCGCAGAACCAAAGCTTTCCGAGATAGTTTTGATGCTTGAGGTCGCAAAGGGCGTGCAGCACGAGGTTCCGCGCAAGCTCTACGGCGGCGCGTTCACGCTTGAGGGCAGACCGCCGCTTGAGGCCGTGCCAGAGCAGGAGCTGCGCAGCGCATATATATTTTTGGAGCTTAACCTTGGTAAATTCGAAGTCTCGCTAGCTCTTGCCGAGACCGTGCAACAAAAAATCGACGAAATGGACTTTGCCGAGCGCTTCGCTAAACGTGACACCGACGAGATCGCAGACATCGTGCGAGCTGCGAAAATGCCGATAGGGCGCGTCTGCATCAATCAAAAGGCGAAAAAGGTAAAACGAAAGCCGAGCGATAAATTTAAGCTTCCGCGCGCAGCGGGCGAGACGCTAGCGTTTAAAAATTTCAATTTCAAAATCGCCGTAATGAACGAGCTGATGTATGAAAAATCCCTGCTACAGCCCAAATTTGACGTGTTTGAGTACTGCGAGGAGCGCGGTATCGATCCATATGCGGACTTCGGCGCCCTGCCGCAAGCCAAAAAGTGGTTTAAGGACTATCCGGTCCCCGCAAATTTGGCGGAGCAGGTGAGCGAACTCTACCTTGACGGCGGAAACGAAATTTACCTGCAAATCGCGCCTGATTGGGACGGCGAGGACGAGCTTTTCGATATCAAAAACATTGACGCCGCCGAGCTTGCGCCCTTCGTTAATCTTAAAAAAATCGAGACGACCGGCATCGGCATATCTAAAAAGGCGCGAAAAGCATTAACGGATGCGGGGATTACGGTAGTTGATTGAGCGCGGAGATAAAATTTAAGCCATCAAATTTTGCGCTAAAAAGGGCAAAATTTGAGGTCAAATTTTACTAAAAAACAAACAAAAATTTGAACTTATTTTAAGCGTAAATTATTCGCGTGCGTCAGCGCAATAGCGATAGCGTCGGTGATATCAAGCGGTTTGATCTCCTTTGTTATACCCAGAATTTTCTTAACCATAAAGGCCACCTGCTCTTTATCTGCCTTAGCTTTGCCCGTGACGGTTTTTTTGACCTGAAGCGGCGTATACTCTGCAAAATCGCCGTGAAGCTGTAAAATTTTAAGACTAAGCGCGCCTCGAAACTGCGCGAGCTTTAAAACCGTTTTTGGATTATAAGCGAAAAATATGTCCTCGATCGCCACTTCGTCAAATTTGTGATTTTTAAAAATCAGGTCGAGTCCCTCGCAAAGTTCGGTGATTTGATACTGCAAAGAATTCGGTTTTATTTTGATTAGTCCCGCCTCGATTAAAACAGTTTTCACGGGAGTCTTTTCGACGATCGCATAGCCGCAATTTCGCGATCCCGGATCAATTCCTAAAATTTTCATCTCATCCTTTTCAACGGTTTTTCACGCTTTTTTCACGGCGTGAAAAACGAATTTCAACGCCATTTTAACAAATTTAAGATAAAATCTAGCGAATTAATCTTAAAGGCAAAAAT